>JAVBKZ010000099.1:0-4605 GCA_031553755.1 Bacteroidales bacterium
CTCGCTCTTGCATTGATTCAAAGGCTACTTTGGCCTTAAATTCGGAACTGAATTTTCTGCGACTTTTTCTATTCATGTTTTTTTTATTTGGCACAAATATAATTCTCTTTTTTTCTGTCCAAATTTTTGGGAGTATTATAGAATTCGCGGTCAGGAAAAACCAACCCTTTGGTTATATTGCATCTGAACCTGATTATTTTTTTTGCTTTGGGATAATCACATCTTATCAAAAGATAATAGAAAAACAACAGAAAAGAAGCGGCCCATTTCATACCTTCATTTAAAAATAATTTGCAAAAATATGCGAAACGGGAAATAGAAAGTGTACGGATTTTTTCACTGACTCCAATGGAATAAGTCATTTTATCAAAAAACTCATCGGATAGTTTATAGGCCGGAATATGGTGATATATAATAGCTGATGGAAGGTAATAACACTGTATATTTTTATTTCTCAACCGAAGAAAAAAGTCTTTGTCTTCGGCTCCCAATAATGAAGAGCCTTTGCGTCCTAATTCGGGATTAAAACCTCCTATTTGAGTAAATAACTTTCTTCTAAAAGTCGCATGGCCGGTACCGGGACAATCTTTGTCTTTTGTCAGGATTTTGATTTTACTTCCTTTGTCGAAAAAACCGGTAAGCGCCCTTGAAATAAATGGCGACAACCAATCGGGAGGAATAGTTTCAAAAACAGGCACTACCGGACCCGCGCACAAAGAAGCGTCTTTATATTCGTTGAAAAAATTATTCAGGTTATTCAAGTAATCAGAAGAAATGGTTTCGTCATCATCTAAAAATACGATAAATTCGCCCTGAGCTTCTTCAACGCCTCTATTGCGGGAAAAAGATACTCCTTGCCTGGTTTCCAAAAAATAATGAAACTTCGACTCGGGATGATTTTCCAAAAATTCATTACAAACTTTTTCCGTATCATCCACACTATTGTTATCTACCACGATAATTTCGTAATCATCTTTAGGATAATTTTGATTTACCGCACTTTCGAGCGTATCTAAAAGATATTTCGCTCGATTATAGGTACAAACAACAACAGAAAATTTCATTCTCTATCCTTTTTGTCTTCTCTAATTGATTTGTACAATGACAATCCTATTAATAGGACAAAAATCAGTATTAATAAACCGGAAAACGTTGTGATTATAATTCCACAGATTTTCACTCCATCATGGTCAAATTCCATTACGATTTCATGCTGCCCCGCTCCTACCGGAATAGTTCTCAATATCCAATCCGCGCGACTAATAGTCACCTGTTTTCCATCAACATACGCTTTCCATCCGTGTGGATAATAAATTTCAGAGAAGACAATCAATCCGTCTTTTTGAGAAGATGATTTATATTCTAATTTATCAGGAGTATATTTAATAAGTTCAATAGAAGCGGTCGAGTCGGGAGCAAAATTAAATCCTTTCAAATCGGACTCAAATTTTTTATCCAAGACGGCTGTTTTTAATGGATTCAAACTGTTTAACGCCGCCATTTCTTCGTTGGCATTATTCACAAAATAAAAAGAATCTACAAACCAAGCATTGCCATCGTGATAAGGATTGATAATTGGAGATTGTTCAGGATTGTAAATAATATATTTGGTATTTAGCATATTCAAAGAAGAACAATGGCTTAAAGCTTCTACAATTCCTGCTTGTGTAGGATTATTCCTGAAAGCATCTGTGATATATCCCATTTCTTTCGTAATTTGGTGCTCAATTAATTCCTGATACCTTCTTAATTTAGCGGCATGATATCCTCCGATGGATTTATGAAAATAAGAAGTAGACGTTTCATTAAACGGGTTATTCAAATTCAACACCCTGTATGATTGAGTTTTATCTTTCAATATTTCTTCATCGGCTACTGATTTCTTTATACGTTGTTCTTTATACGTTCTCTTTGACATAAATTTATCCGAATTAAGATAACGTTTGTCTATTTGCCATAAATCACACAAAACAAGTATTGTTATAAGTATTGATATCTGTATTCCTGTTTTTTGTTGATTTTTCGATTTTACAAACCAATAAATCAGAGCGGAAGCCAACAAAACATATACCAACGACCTGAACGCGTCTGACTGTAAAAGCGCTTTACGGTCTTCCATCAAAGCGCTAAGATACCAATCGGGCATTCCTGTATTCGCGTCCATCAAAGACTGGAAATTGAAAAACGTGTCCGGAATCAACCATAAAATGAGACAGATGCCTCCAACTATCGAAACCGAGTAAATTAATGACTTTTGTAATGTTTCTTTGTTAATATTTCCTTTAATAATTTCAGTCAGAGCCATCACGGATAATATCGGGAAAATAATTCCCGGAATAACTAAAGCCATCGAAACCGTCCGGAATTTATTATAATATGGAAAATGGTAAAACATGAAATCATTGAATGACTCAAAATTCCTTCCCCACGACAGGAAAATGAAAAATATACAAGCTCCAAGCATCCACCATTTAGATTTGTTTGTCACAACAAAAAATGAAAATACAAAGAGCAAGCAGATAATAGCTCCGAAATACACCGGTCCGGACGTGAAAGGTTGAGTTCCCCAGTAAGTATATGTTTGTACTGTTTTCCCCACTTGAGCCCCTTGAGCTTTCAATGTTTTATAAAGATGAGAATCTTCACCTAAATAACCTCCCGATTCTCCTCCCATTAAGTTAGGAATCAACAAAGTAAGTGTTTCCGCTTTTCCATAACTGAAAGAAAACGCGTAATCCTTATCAAGCCCGGAAGAAACAGGTTCTTGAACGCTTGATTCCGTAGATGTCAATTCAGATTGCCCGCGAATACTTTCCTGAGCAAGTTCATTCGTCAAATAAAGATTGTTGATATTTACACCCAAAGAAAAAATAATTCCTAAAAGAAAAATTCCTGAAGTATTTAATAAATGTTTGTATGATTTTTCTTTGAGACAAGAAAATAAAAACCCGATAAACATTATAATACAAAACAAACCTGTATAATACGTTATCTGAAAATGGTTGGCCAATAATTGAAATACTAAACCAAAAGTAAACAATAAAAATCCCCAAGCATATTTTTTTTGAATAGTTCCTATGAAACCGGCTAACAACAATGGCGTAAATGCCAATGCCCAAAGTTTATTGATATGTCCGGCTTCTATAATGATTATATTGTAAGAAGATAAAGCAATGGCAATGGAACCTAATATCGCAATAAAAACATTTGTTCCGAAGAAGAGGAACATGATGTAAGATGTTATTAAAAGCCAAAATATCGGGCCCGCGCTATTGGGGTCCATCACGCTCATCAATCCTACTTTTATTTTATCGATAAAATTAATTCCTTTTTCATAACCTGTAATCTGATAAGTAGGCATTCCCGAAAACATAGAACCTGTCCATCCGGTTTTTTCTCCATATTCAAGCACCTCTTGTGCCATTCCTTCAAATTGAGAAACGTCATGTTGTTGTAATACTTTTCCTTCAAATACTGGGAAAAAATAAATTATTACGATGATCAGGAAAAAGAACAGAGCGCCAATATGAGGCAGCGCTTTCTTAAAAAAAATTTTCATGTTGATTTTTATTTTTACTACTTGGAGTGCAAAGATACGATTACTTCAATTACATTGTTTCATTATGCCGAAAAATGATTATTTTTCTCTAAAAACCGTCCTGAAAAATATCATTAAGATCGACCTTTTAGCTCATTAAGAAAATATTTTCTTAATAGGCTAATTATCAAATGCTTAAATTTCAAATATTAATATGTTAATTTTAAATATTAATATGATTATTCAAATCATTAATACTAAATTCAAACATAAAATAAACACAAAGAAATCAAAAAGAGAAAACCTCAAATTCAAGGAAATAACCAATAAATAAATTTTAATACCATGAACACACAAACAAGAAACCTAAAAAAATTTACTCGCAACGGCCTTTCAAAAAAGGCGAGTAACAAAACTACTTTTTTGTCATTGACAGGAATAGCTTTTGGTATTTTTGTATTGTATGGACGTTATTTTAAGCAAGTAAATACAGAAATGGTCTTGGGTATGTTTTTGTTAATAACCATATCCATTATAATAACGTCTATATTTGTTTTATCTTTCTCCGGAATAAAAAAATTAACGACCAATCAGATTAAAATTAATTCAAAATTTATTTCCTTAAAAAAAATAACTCAAGGAAAGTTAATTGTAACTTTATTCTTATCTCTGATTTTAGGTTATGTAATTTTTGTTCATTTTTTCGCTAATTTAGTAGAAGTTTATTGAAGAACGGAAAGTATTATGACGCGATATTAACAATACGTCGTTTAATAATTAATGCACAATTTCAAAATTAATGAGTTATTCTTACAATACTATATTCTTGATTTTTTCGTTCTTTATGTATAAATTAGTACTGATGCGTTAAAAAATTCAAATCGAAAAAACAAAGAACACTTATTTAATTATTAATTACGAATAATAAAAAACATGGATTACATACAACATCTTTCATCTCAATTAGATGAAATTAAATCATCCGGACTTTATAAACAAGAACGTATTATTACTTCTCCTCAAGGGGCTAACATTCATCTTAATAATGGAAAAGAAGCGATTAACTT
>JAVBKZ010000003.1:0-81470 GCA_031553755.1 Bacteroidales bacterium
AAGTGAATATCCGGTTCAACAGTTTTCCCGACAATGAGTTCGGTATGGTGAAAGGAATTGTCAGGAATATATCACTGGTTCCCTCGAAGGAGAACACCGGAAGTGGTTATGTCGTTGAAATCAGTTTACCCGATGGATTAACCACAACATACAAGAAATCACTTCCTTTTCTTCCCGAAATGGAAGCCCAAGCCGATATAATTACGGAAGATATATCCCTATTAGAAAGATTTTTTATGCCGCTGAAGAAAATTTTGAAAGAGGGTCTAAATTGAATTAATTTAGAAATTGAAATGATGAAAAACTACCAATACGATTACCTCCTTAAAATTCAAATCTACATTTTATTCACGAATTACACATATTTTTACGTACTTTGTGACCAAATTAAAAAAACACGATAAAATGAAAAAAATCCTATTTTTATTTATTCTTACTGCTGTTGCTGTTTATGGAATGACTGAAGAAAAATATATTCTTCGACAAAATATTTTGTATGTTTCTACAAAACAATAGTTCGTTCAAAATTAGTAATTATTTACGCGGCTTTAGCGCCAAATAATAAGAGTTCTTTGAAAATTTGTTGATTTTTGGGCTTGTTCGGGGAAATGCCGAACTTATCAAAAAATCGGATTAACAGCAATGCATTATGAAACAGCACTTTATAGTGTGAGATTGAAAACGGATATTCTCTTCTGGACTCATCTTTAAGTTGCATCACTTTGGCGATGTTGACAGCCGTAAGAGCCGTATTAAAGTGAAAGTATAGCTTATTCGTGCTCCTTGATTGCGCATTTTCCAATCCTGTAAATTGTTTCGCATCCCGAAATCCGAATTCCATCTGAAATCGGGTATGATAAATATCCTGCACATCTATTGGAGGTTGGAGGGTATCTGTTGAAAATAAGATTCGACGGGAAGTTTTGTTTTTAATGACAAATTCTTCAACTACGATTAATACATTCCGTTTAAGCGATTTGCAGTAAACGGTGGCAAACCAGGCCTTGATTCCCCGTTCATTTTCCAGTACACTGAAATACTCCAAGTCAAGCTCGTTGAGTTCCACTTTTTCTCCATGCTTACGAGGCCTTCCTCTTTTTCCGGGAGTTGTTCCATGGTGAATATACCTCAGATCGGCATCGTCCCGCAAGCGGCTGACAAGATGCAGGTCCATTCCGGTAATGGATTCGACAAAAGATAGTTTGGAAAAGAAAGCATCTGCCACTGTGTAACGGGTCAGGGAACGGATCTTTTCTAATTGTTTTTTGAGAACGGCACTATACCAATCCAACAAAGTCAATTCATTATCCTGCAAAGTATCTGTTGGGGGTGTCTGTACGGCTTCCAAATGAAAACTTGTCCGGCTGTCAGCATCAACAATGGAGATACCCAATATCTCAAGTCCCTTCAATGATTTGGATGCACAGCCCGACCAGAAATAACCGATGCCGGGTGTATGTTTCCCCGACTTGGGAATAAAGCTCGGATCGAAAGCTATTGCTATACGGGACCCAACAAAAGATGGGCAAAGGGATCGATTGAAAGAGAAGAAGTCAAATCCCTGTTCAAACTGCCTACGGAAATATTGCTCCCCATGACGGCTATACCTTCCTAATTGCAGGAAGTTGATCCGTGAGGGAATACTCAAGTAGAGTAGAAAGATTTCAAGCATAAATTTGCGTCTGCTTTTAGTTATTTGTAACTTCGCACTTGTTAAAGCCGCATGAACAATCTCACTATATTGGGTATAAATCGCAGGAGTCATATCGAAGCATTCGATTGGTAATCAATGCTTTAAAGGTACGAATTCCTGCGGTTTTTTCCAAACAAAATTCAACTTATTTTCCTGGAAACCAACACTTTAATCATGTTTTGAACGAACTATTGCTACTTCAGAACAGGCTAATGTTATCTTAGCAAAATCCGATTCTACTTTTCGGTCGCTTTGGGAAAAACACGAATCCCTCATGTCTCCTTACTGGATTCATTCATACAAATTAGCGCAAAAATATGCCTATATGGCTGTTTGTATCAATGCACACATGTATATGAAAACAAATCCATTCCTGATTTTGTGGAATGATGAGCGTTTCACTTCTGTTTTTCCGTTTACCGATTATATGTATCAACCATCTTATTTCGAGGGTTTTATTCAAACATATTATACTTATAAACAAAGTCAATTGAATGAAGACAATATTTCCGGAATGAAAAGTCAATGAAGTAATCTTTGTTACAGCCTATGATCATTATGGTATCAAAGCCATCAAATTTGCCGCTTTGGATTATATCCTCAAACCGATCGATCCGTTAGAATTAGCCAAATCCGTACAAAAAGCGCAAATCAAAATTGCCGGAAAAACAGGAAAATATCCGGATGTTACATTTACTTGATAATTTGAAACGTACATTTTCAGAAAAACAAATAGCCCTTGCAGTAGCCGAAAAAATCGAATTTGTTGAAATTTCTTCCATTATCCGTTGCGAATCGGATAGTAAAGTGATTGTTCAAAATTAATTCATATTCCGAAATAATAAAATTAACTTAATAAATGTTCATATTCGTTAAAGATGTAAAAAATACACAAAGATTATAGATTTAAATATTTATTTTTGCGTTAAAATCAGTTTACTTATCTTAAAATAAGTATGTTAAGGCATTAAATTTGATTACATAGTAAAGAAATTTAATAATAAACACAACACATTAACATGAAAAAAAAGACAAAGTTCAGAATCTTAATTCTCTTTTTTGCTTCATTTCTTATCGAGGGAAATATTTCAGCCGCGACACTTTCCGAATATACAAATGCACGCGACAGTGTAGCAAAATTTATATTGAGTTTACAATATCCTCAGGGGACTCCCGCGGCAGGCGCTTTTCGCAAAAGTCCTAATGCCGCATACTATGATCAAGTGGAAGGAAAAGACACCATGATGTATATGGTAGAACCTTATTTTACACATATCGCTTGCATTTCATTATTAACAATGTCTGAAACCGACAATGACCAATATATGCAAGCTGTTGAAAACTGGATGACTTGGTATATGGATAAGATAACTCAAGGATATCCTTTACAATCTACAGATCCGGCGTATATCGTAAATTATTATTATGATATTACAGGAAATATTCAAACTACATGTCCTCCGGCCGATAAAATGCCCACGTCCATTTATTGCAACCAAATAGACGCCGAAGATAGCGATCCCGCTTTGTTTTTCTTATTAGCATATCGTTATTATCTGAAAAAAGTCGAACTTGGATCCGCGAATCCCAAGGCTTGGTTTCAAACTTCGGGTTATCAAACGAAATTGGAAAATTTTGTCAAATTTATTAAAAGCGATCTTCTCACCGCATATAACCTCACTATCGCGAAAAGATCGTATGCGATCCAATATACAATGGATAATGTAGAAGTATTTTTGGGATTAGACGCTTTTGCCAAGATTGAAGAAAATATCTATAATAACGCGTCGGCCACTATCACTACAGATGCTATAAACATGTCGGCAGGAATAAAAACAGCCATAAACGATTGGAAAATGTATCCTTTAAACAAAACTCCAGCCAGTTATCTGGATTTCAAATTATATGGAGTAGGAAGTTGTGATGGTTTTCTTTCGGCTAAAAACATGTATGCTTTTACTCCGATGATTTGGCCGTCATTATTTGGAGTCGATACTGATTTTGATTCGGAAGCAGCCAATTATAGTCGTAATTTAATTAACGATGCGATGACCGGATGGAACAATCCCGATTGGACAATGTCGGCTGCCTCCAATAGTTTTTGGGATGTGGCCGTAGGTTACTTTTTTACAATGTCTTCAGATCCGTCTTATCAGGATTTAGGAAAAAAACAAGCCGAAAGCGCGTCTTCGGTTAGTTTCAAGCCAAGTAGCAAAGATATTGCAAGTTATATAGCGGATGCCGGATGGCATTTGTTGAATTTGCAAGCAATTATCAGCCGTTTAGAACAAGGAACAGTGAGCTATGAATTTTATTTGTATAAATTAAGTAATTGAAAAAATGATAAAACTATGAAAGAAAATATACAACACATTTTGAAATTATTCCTGATTTGTTTTTTACTCACAACAGGAAAAAATATATCCGCGCAGGATATTACATATACGGTAAACACTTATTCGCCTGCTTTAGATGGAAATAATACTGCCGGATCATTATCTAAAGCCATACAAGTAGCCAATGCTAATTTAAATCAAGAAATATTAATTGTTTTTGCACCGGGAGTAAATGATGTTTTGGTGGAGCCGGTTAACGGAATAAGCGATTCATTTACTTGCTTGCCTATAAAATCGCGCACCAAAAATTTAACGATAGATGGAGCTTGTAGCGTAGTCATAAGGCGATTTGGAGGACTTATTCAAGGATTTTCTACAGAGTTAGCATCCGGCAGTGAACAAATTATTTTTAAAAATATAACCATCAAAGATTTTGAAACAGGATATGAAGGTGCTGCCATTTATAATCGAAGTCATTTGATATTGGATAATGTAAATTTCATTAATAACCAAACAACTGCCGAAATGCATCCCGGTGGCGCAGTCATGTCATACGGAGGAGACGTTACATTCAGAAACCGCGTTTTTTTTCAAGATAATAAATCCTCCGATTTTGGAGGAGCTATTTGTGTACATACCTCTAAATTAATTATAGAAGATGGATGTGAGGCCGTATTTCTAAGAAATTCAGCATTGAAAGGAGGAGGCGCTATTTATTCATACGGAAGTCAGGTTGATGTAAAAAATCCTTTATCATTAGTTTTTACCGCCAATACGGTAACTCAAACTGATATTGTCCCCGAAAATGGAGTTCCCGGCGGGGGAGCGATTTTACACAGTACAAATCAAGCGTATGCATATAAACTTTTAGATTTGAAGAACGCGACATTCAATAGCAATAAAGCTATTTCAGGAGGAGCAGTTACCGCGGCCACAAATACAGGTACGGATGCTACTACCGGCGCTTCCATACACCTTGCTAATTGTACATTCAGCGGAAATAGCGCCAGTTATAAGGATGAAAACGGAGGTTACGGAGGCGCCGTCAGTCAACAAGGCACATTAATTATGGATGAAAATTGTGTTTTTACAAACAATACTGCCAGTTCGGCCGGAGGCGCGATTTATTATGTCAATTCATCCAACGCACCCTATGATTTGGATGTATATGGAATTTTCCGTAATAATGTAGCTAAAGACGGAGGAGCCATTTTGGCTCAAAAAGCAGCTAAAAAAGTAAATATTCATGGAAAAGGGCCATCAGGAAAAATCAGTGTATTTGACCAAAATAAAGCCACTACAGGTAATGGAGGTTTCCTTTGCGCGTTAGGTGTAGATGTAACCGTTGATGGAGGAGAAGGAAATTTGGCTTTATTTACGGATAATACCGCGGGGTGGGGAGGAGGCGCTTTGTATACCTACAAATCGAAAGAGGTAAATGTTACAAACGCCGCCTTTTATAGGAATACACAAACACATCCCGTTGAAAACGTAGAAGGACTTGGAGGTGGAGCCATCACTGTTGTAAGTAAACTCAGTGAAGATACAGAAGAAACAGCAGTGCCTTGTACGTTGACATTAAAAAACGCCCGTTTTGAATACAACGAAGCCACCCAAGGGGGAGCAGTCTATATTCAATCCGAAATCGGAAAACTTCAGATTGCGGATGCTCCCGGAGATTTGACTCGTTTTTATGCCAATGGCGCATCGTATGAAGCTGTAAATGAAGAAGGTGTAACAGTAAACGCGGGATTAGGCGGTGCTATTTTCAGTCAAGGAGTAGTTACAATTAATCTACCGGCTTTACAGCCTCAAATTGAAAATGCTACTTTCCACAATAATCATTCAGGTTCGATGGGTGGAGCTATTTTTTGTTCCAATAATTTAACAGTGAATAATGCGTATTTTCATCAAAATAACAGTTCGGATGGAGCCGGAATTTACTTAAGGTTAGATACAAACGAAACAGGAACGATCACTAATTCCCGCTTTTTGTATAATTACGGAGGTATTGGCAGCGCTATTTCTTTAGACAATCAGGTTTCTGACGGAAATGGCGGCCTTATCGCCACAAACTCCGGAGTATTAGATGTCCGTAATTCCGAATTTCAATTCAACAGGGCATCCCAAGGCGCGGCGATCCATGGAATAATGCCTTCGAATCTGATAGTTTGGAGTAATTTATTCAATGAAAACTGGGCGATAGGCGACAATCACGGGACTGCTTATGGAAATGGCGGCGCTATATATTGCCGTGGAGGTGTTCTGAATGTAGGCGATGTTGCCGGTCCGGGATACGGAAATACGTTCACAAATAACTGGGCATATCAGGGAACCGCTTCTGGCGCAGCAATATACGCTACAGGAAATGTGAACATTGTTAATAATACTTTCAAAGGAAATCTCGCCGGATATGGAATAAATACCGGAACTAAAGAATCTCCTTTATATCAAGTACGAAGTGGCTCTGTCATTACTGTTGGAAATTATTTCTACGGTACAGGAACAATTCAATTAAATACAATTCAGGATAATAAAGGAGAGATTGGGGAAAATGGTTATGATAATATTTTTAGTGTAAATTCGCATGGTATCGGTTTTCATAATGAATGGTCGGATCAGCCTATTATAGGATTAAAAGTAGAAAAAAACATTATCCAGGGAAACAACTATGGAATAAATGTCACACCCAATGTGAAACAAATCGAAATAACCCAAAATACATTCGGACGTAATACGAAAAGTATTAACACAGGACAAAATTCTCCACGGAAAGAAGCCCTTGATGCCAATTTATCTTCATTAGGAAATTTAGGTATTGGTAAAATGATGTTGGTTTATCCGGTTAATAAAGGAGCTAACAGCTTTGATATTGTCGCAGCCGTTCCTACCGGATTGGTATCAGGATCGGTTGTCGAATTTTACAAATCGGATAACAAAAAGGAAACAGACGCTACTTCCATATCTTACCTGCAATCTTTGCAATTGGATAATTCGGAAATACAAAACGCCCATTTTAATAGAACCTTATCGTTATCCGGATTTAATCCTGATGCGGAAACATTGATGGGAATTGTGATTGACGCCAATAAAAACACTTCGGAATTTAACGTAAACTCAATTGTCTTGCAAGTGAATATAAACGATGCTGTCAATTCCGGAATTGATTGGAACAATGCTGTTTTTTCAGGAAAATGGAACAACGATTACGCATTCAGTGATTTGAGTGAAAATACATATTCGACATATCCGGGCCCTGAAAAAATAAATGGAACTTCAGGACAAATATTTCTACAATCAGAAGATACCCCAAAATGGGAAGTTACATTAAACACATCTAATGGACTACGTTTCGGTAGTTGGTCATTTGACGGATTGAATGGCGACACTATTAATATGGAAACTTACAGGATGGTACAGAACTACAACTTTTCCCAACCATATACAACTGGCTCGCGTGTTGATGATTATAAATTATTAGCCATTGTTGACGGAACCGGAATTAATCATTTTAGAAACAACAGGTATATATCGGAAGGAAATATTAACGGTGGAAATACAGCAGGCGGTGGCGGCCTTTTCATCAAAAAAGGTACCGGGACTGGATCTCCCGAAAGTGTTGTCCTTAATAATTCCGTTACTCCTACAGGAAGTGTTACTGCCGGAAAAATGAGTGCCGGATTCATCGTTGTTGATAAAGATGCCGATTTCCTTATTGACGGAACAGGAACTTTTCTTGACATGTCGAATATAACTTCAAATGCAACCTCAGCGGTTTATGGACCTCGCTTAGTTATAGAAAAAGACTATGAAACTTGTGGGATTTTCGCATTAGAGAATGGCGCGGTACTTTCAAAAGGAACAAATTTCATGAGTTTATATCACCATGTAATGGATGATAGTAAATGGTCGTGGTTGAGCGCTCCCGAAGCGATAAGTTTTTCTCCCGATCAAACCGTTGATAAATTATTATACACAGCAAGCACTCCTTCCGACAAGTTTACTGCGAAAGAAAACGCCGCGGGAAATAATCTTTACATATATTCTTATAACGAAAGCCTTAGGGCAAATACAAAACCAGAATTTGGACAAGCTGGAACGGCGTGGGCAAAAACAGGAAGCAATGTAAACGGATTTATCGCTACTATTTTCGACAATTCCAATACGGCAAGAGACCTTTATATGCAAATTTCTCAACCCGAATCTACATTCTCTAACGGACAAAAATCAGCCGTTGTGACTTGGACAAAATGCCAACGTTTAGACCAATATCAGGCCGCCGCGAAATATTTGGGAAAACCGGTTCCTGAGTCTATTGACGCTGCTGACGCCGAAAC
The DNA here is from genome assembly GCA_031553755.1 of Bacteroidales bacterium. GTDB lineage: Bacteria > Bacteroidota > Bacteroidia > Bacteroidales > Azobacteroidaceae > JAIRVZ01. The sequence goes on from JAVBKZ010000003.1 coordinate 8,367, forward strand.
ACAAACGTTAGTCGCGAGTTACCATTCGGGATGGAACCTGGTAGGAAATCTCTACAGCAAATCATTTGTTCCCGGTGATGATATGGGAGTGATAGCCGTTCGCAACAAAGACGACAGCGGTTATACGTATAAAAACCTATTGGGAGTAACATTGGGAACTGTAACTGGTGATGGATTTTTGAGTTATTTCCCCGGAGAAGGAGAGGCTAACTATCGGCTTCCGGCACTAAGTCCATTCTATGTACAAATAAAACAAGGAGATACTTCTCCCAAAAACATAAATGGAACATTTTCATTCGACAACCTGTTTTTGCGTTCAGCGTCTGCTCAGGATAATCAGTTGGTTCGTATCGATTTACTAAGTAATGACCAAATAAAAAGTGAAACAGTTTTGACATTTTCCGAAAAAGCGACTCCGACGATGGATTGGGGATTGGATGTTCCGTTGATGAGTTCCTCTTCTTCCGACATTTATTTCCCTGACGGAATGGGTCAACCCATGGCGATTTTGGTTCCCGGAAATAATGCTGCTAAGTTTTCCGTTCCCGTAGGTGTAAAAGCCGAAAAACAAGGAAATTACACATTCCATATCAGGGAGATGAAAAACATGCCGGGTAATGTATATTTAATAGATGGAAGTACAAAAATATTACTCTCGGAAGGAGATAATTATACATTCAACATTGACAAAGGAAACGTGGAAAACCGATTCAAATTGGTTTCCGAATCAAACACGGCAATTAAAAATATCGATAAAAATTTGCCTGTTGTTTACGTAAAAAACGGACAAATCATCGCTGAAAATTTGAGTGGAAACGCCGAATTATCCGTCATGGATATTTCAGGAAAATTGAGAGAAAGAGCTTCCTCGTCGGATGAGAAATATATTTTCTCCGTACAAGACAGAGGTCATTATCTGGTGCGAATTACAAAGGATGGACAAATATACACTACCAAAGTGATTTTATAAATCAACAAAAATGATGAAACGATTCATTTTACTTTTAATAATGGTTCTGTGTTTAAAAATCACTTTCGCACAGCCATTTTCAAATGAAGATAATCAGTATTCTCCATTTGAAGAAGGCGCTACGTACACTACCGCGCCACCCATTTTATATGAATATAGTCCTACGTCCGAAATCCGGAATAACAAATTTTATGCCCCGGCTTTACCTTCCGATGTTGGAGGAAATCTCGAATATACTCCGATAGAAGATGATTATCTAATCATCGGCGCTCTTATTGCGTTATATGTTATTTTTGTATTTTACAGGAAAAGAAAAAAGAAGAAAAAAAATACATTTTAAAAATAAAATTAGCTTCGATCTGCCTAAAAATAAACGATATTAGTTTTTATCTTTTATCTTTTCTTCCGCTACTTTCATCAGGTATTGATAGGCTGCGTCATATTCATTCGGTATTATTCCGTCCAAAATCGCGTCTTTGATTGCCGATTTCAATTCACCAACAATTTGACTCGCCGGAAGATTAAATATCTTCATTATTTCGATTCCGTCTATTGGTGGTTGAAAATTACGTACACGGTCTTTTTCTTCTATAATTTTCAATTTTTGACGAACTAACTGAAAATTTCGCAAGTATTTTTTTACTTTTTCCGGATTTTTTGATGTTATGTCAGCTTCACAAAGCAACATTAAATCGTCAATATCATCGCCCGCTTCGAACAAAAGGCGGCGAACCGCTGAATCGGTCACTTCTTCTTCCGCCAAAATAATCGGACGCATGTGCAACAAAACTAATTTTTGCACATATTTCATCTTTTCATTTTGAGGAAATTTCATTTTTCGAAAAATATTCGGCAAAATTTTAGAGCCGATAAAATTATGGTTATGAAATGTCCATCCAAGCTTAGGTTCAAATTTTTTTGTCGCCGGTTTTCCTATATCATGAAAAATAGCCGCCCAACGCAACCATAAATCATTCGTGTTTCTTGCTAAATTATCCAATACTTTCAACGTATGGCTAAAATTATCCTTATGCCCGATTCCTTCTTTTGTTTCCGCTCCTTTCAACGCCACAAGTTCGGGAAATATGATTTCCAACAATCCGGTTTTATCCAACAATTCAAAACCAACGGAAGGTTTGGGAGAAAGTACTATTTTATTTAATTCATCAACAATCCTCTCTTTCGAAATAATATTGATTCTTTCTTTATTGCGGGATATCGCGTCGAACGTTTCGGGATTAATAAAAAAACCAAGCTGAGAAGCAAACCTGATTCCTCTCATCATCCGCAACGGATCATCGCTAAACGTTATATCCGGATTCAAAGGAGTACGGATACACAAATCATCCATATCTTTCAATCCACCGAAAGGATCGATCAATTCTCCGAAACGATTCTTATTCAGGCATAATGCCAAAGCGTTTATTGTAAAATCACGACGGTTCTGGTCATCTTCCAATGTTCCGTCTTCGACAATAGGTTTTCTCGAATCCCGCATGTACGATTCTTTCCTCGCTCCTACAAATTCAAGTTCTAAATCGTTATATTTTACCTGAGCCGTGCCAAAATTTTTAAAGACGGATAAATGAGCTTTTTTGCCTAACCGGGAAGCGACAAGCGCCGCCAATTCGATTCCACTCCCCACACAAACCACATCCACATCTTTCGATGGTCTGTTTAGAAAAATATCCCTTACGTATCCTCCTATCACATAAGATTCTACACCTAATTCATCAGCAGATTCTGAGATAATTTCAAAAGCCTTCCCTTGAAGTTTGATTAAAATATCATCTTTCGTAATTTCCATGACAACAAAGGTACTATTTTTTGACAATACATCGTTTTTCTATTGGGATTAAACTTAAGGTTGATGCTCGTAATCAACCATATAAAAACAGAAATATAATCACTTTTTTCCAAAAGAAATAAAAATTCCGAAAAAATTACGCTAACTTTATAACAAATTTTAAGTACCCTTTTTCAATTAATCACAACAATCACCTTTTGAATTATTTTAGTTATGAAAACAAAAATTTTACTATCTCTTTTTTAGTTTTTTTCTTTTTCTACATTGGAGTAAATGCACAAGTTAAGGTTCAATCAACAGGCCGGGTTATTGTCGGTGAGTTTTATTACCCCAATAATTATGATCCGGACAACGCGATAACATTACAAGTTTTTGGTCCCAATTTTACTAATTATGCAAGTGGAGGCAAGATAGCGATCGGCGACTATGGTCGGCCTTCCAGTGGAAGCATGAATGTGATGATAAGAGATTCACTACTTTCGAAGTGAAGAAACAGTGAACAATGATTTTAAACAAGCTGTTTCAAAAGTCAAATAGTACACAGAAAACACGGAATATACGGAAATTTCAGATTTTTTTCATTGGAGATTCAAGATGCGTATAAATATGCTATCTTTGCGAATTCCCATGCGATTTTGTGCTTTAAAATTAAAAATCAATGAAACAATACTTTTATTTCCTTTGTTTATTTATTGTACTAACAGCCTGTAACAAAGACAAAGAAAATGCCGAAACGATGCTGAAACAAGCTGAAGGTTTTTATGAATCGAAAGAATACGCTTCCGCTAAAATAATGTTGGATAGTTTAAAAAAAGTATACCCGAAAGAAGTCAAAACCTTGAGAAATGGCTTACAATTAATGCGCAAGGTCGAACTTGAAGAACAAGAACGAAACTTGGCTTATTGCGACAGCATGTTTATCGTATGTCAATCGAAAGCGGATTCCCTCAAAAAAAACTTTATCTTCGAAAAAGATAAAGAATATGACGATATCGGAAAATTCGTAACCAAACAACAGAAATCCGAAAATATCGTAGAAAAATCATACATCCGGTGCGGGGTAGACGAATTGGGAGAAATGTATATTGCCAGTGTTTATTACGGAAACAAATCCATCAATCATATAAAAATTAAAGTATCCGATAAGACGGGAAATTATACCGAAACCGAAAGTATTCCTAAAGATGGCGGTCTGAATTATTCTTTTCAAAATTTAGGTATGACTACCGAAATTGTTACTTACTCAAAAGGCAAAGACTCCGGAGTTATACAATTCATTTGTAACAATTATAAAGAAAATCTAAAAGTAGAATATTTGGGAAGTAAAACACCCTATAGCATACAAATGTCGCAAGCTGATAAAACAGCCATTGTGGAAATAAACGAATTGGCAACTATTCTTTCCGACATCGAACATTTGAAAAAAGAAACTTTGAAAATAAAAACCCGAATAGAATATCTCAAATCAAAAAAATAAATTTTAATGGAAAATAATAATCAATTAATAGGATTAACCAATGAAGAAGTACTGGCAAGCCGTGAAAAGTATGGAGAAAATCTGCTTTCTCCCCCTAAAAGGGATTCACTTTGGAAACTTTTTTTGGAAAAATTCAAAGATCCGATTATCCGCATTTTATTAATTGCCGCTTTTCTTTCCCTGATTGTTTCATTTGTTCACAAAGAATACGCGGAAACAATCGGTATTTTTTGTGCCATATTTTTATCTGTCGGAGTAGCGTTTTGGTTCGAAACCGATGCTAACAGAAAGTTTGATATTCTCAATCAGGTAAATGACGATACGTTAGTAAAAGTTATCCGAAACGGAAACATAAGCGAAGTCCCTAAAAAAGAAATTGTAGTAGGAGACATTATATTACTTGAAACCGGAGAGGAAATACCGGCAGATGCAAAATTAATAAACGCTATTTCTTTATTAGTAAACGAATCGTGCCTGACAGGAGAACTAAGTATTTCCAAAACAACGAATCCACAATCTTTTCATGAAGACTCCACTTATCCATCGAATATGATTTATCGGGGAACAACTGTAATTGACGGACATTGTTCGGCCGAAGTTACCTCCATCGGCGATGCGACCGAATTCGGAAAAGTGGCGAGGGAAGCAACTGAAACCAGTACTGAAGAAACTCCATTAAATAAACAGTTAGACAAACTGGCAAAATTTATCGGAATAATAGGATTCGCGTTGGCGACTTTAACTTTTTCGACCCTCTTCTTTAAAGATATTTTCTTCGAAGGTCCAACTTATACTGCCGGACAATTAGGTTTATTATTAGGAATTATACTTGCTTTTTTAATTACGACTTCTAAAGTATGGCTGCCTATCATTTATGATGGCATCAATCTGTCAGGAAGTAAATTTATCGCACCCAAATACATAACCGAAGGTAGTTGGTTGAAATGGATTTCCATCGGGATCTTAACATTCGCTCTTGTTTGTTTATTAGGATTTTTCAGAGGTACAAATCCTTTCAATGCAGAATCATGGATTCCGATGAAAGACGCGGAAAGAATCCTTGAATATTTCATGATCGCAGTCACTCTAATTGTAGTTGCCGTTCCCGAAGGACTACCGATGAGTGTTACGTTGAGTTTGGCTTTAAGTATGCGCCGCATGTTGAAAACCAACAATCTGGTACGGAAAATGCACGCTTGCGAAACAATGGGAGCAGCTACCGTTATTTGCACAGACAAAACCGGGACATTGACTCAAAACCAAATGAGAATCAACCAAACCAATTTTTACGGATTAAAACAACAACAACTCGAAAACGATGAAATAAGCAAACTAATCATCGAAGGAGTAGCTATCAATTCCACAGCTTTTCTTGATTATTCCGATTCTAAAAAAATCAAAGCGTTGGGAAATCCTACCGAAGCCGCCCTTTTACTTTGGTTGAATGACAATAAAATCAATTATTTGGATATAAGAAAATTCACCAAAGTGGTTGAATTACTGACTTTCAGTACAGAAAGAAAGTTCATGGCAACAGCGGTCGATTCATCCGCGATGCCAGGAAAACGCATTCTTTATGTAAAAGGAGCGCCTGAAATCATACTCGGAAAATGTAAAAACCTGTTATCTGCCGATGGACTTCATCCTATTGAAAAATTCAAGCCGGAAATCGACAGCCAATTATTACAATATCAGAATCAGGCAATGCGTACACTTGGATTCGCATACAAAGAAATTGATATAAACGACACTTCCGACATTAAGTTTCAGGCAGAAAAAGGCCTCACATTTTTGGGTATTGTCGCCATTTCCGACCCAGTGAGAGAAGATGTTCCGGAAGCTGTAAACAAATGTATAGAAGCCGGAATCAAAGTAAAAATCGTAACAGGAGATACTCCGGGAACAGCCAAAGAAATCGGACGACAAATAGGTATCTGGAAACCGGAAGATTCGGAAATAAACATCATTACCGGTCCTGATTTCGAAGCTCTTCCTGAAGAAGAAGCTTTCAATCGCGTCAGGGAATTGAAAATCATGTGTCGCGCCCGTCCGACCGACAAACAAAGGCTGGTGCAATTATTGCAAAAAAACAATGAAGTCGTTGCCGTAACAGGAGACGGAACAAACGATGCTCCCGCCTTGAATTACGCACAAGTAGGTTTATCGATGGGTAGCGGAACTTCCGTTGCGAAAGAAGCGAGCGACATCACTTTGTTGGATGATTCTTTCAACAGCATAGCGACAGCCGTCATGTGGGGAAGATCGTTGTATAAAAATATACAACGTTTCATTTTATTCCAGTTAACAATCAATGTCGCCGCGATGATCATCGTATTTTTGGGGTCGATATTAGGGCATCAACTACCGCTGACAGTTACTCAAATGTTATGGGTAAATCTCATCATGGACACTTTCGCCGCAGCCGCTTTGGCTTCCCTTCCACCCGATTCAGGAGTGATGAAAGCCAAACCACGCAAAAACGACGATTTTATCATCACACAAATAATGCGTTTCAACATCCTGTTCACCGGATTATCATTCGTGATTTTACTCCTCATTCTCATGTTTAATTTCAGGGGTGAAGACGGAGAAATAAGCCGTTACAACCTTTCATGCTTCTTCACGATATTCGTTATGTTGCAATTTTGGAATATGTTCAACGCCAAAGCATACGCGACAGGACGTTCCGCATTTTTCGGAATCACTCAATCATTTGGATTTATCATCGCCGCGCTCATCATTCTTGTCGGACAATTTTTGATTGTGCAATTCGGTGGAGATGTTTTCCGCACAGCCCCTATCACTCCCAAAGATTGGCTCATAATCATCGGTTCCACATCCGGAGTTTTATGGATTGGCGAAATTATAAGATTTATCAATAAGCAATGGAAGAACTGATTCTGTTATTTCAAGAATATATAGGCAAACAACCGGAAAAAATTATTCAATTATCAGGTTCGGGTTCCAATCGCAAATATTTTCGGTTATCACACGGCGAAACATCTTTGATCGGTGTAGAAGGAACTTCTTTTGATGAAAACAAAGCGTTTATCACATTGTGCCGTCATTTTTCGGAACAAAACTTACCTGTTCCTGAAATCATTTTTCATACCTCAGATTTAATGTATTATTTACAAAAAGACTTGGGAAATACCAGCCTTTTTGATTTCATTTCGGAAGGAAGAAATACTGGAAATTTTTCAGAAAAAGAAATCAATTTATTAAAAAAAACAATTTCCCTTCTTCCTGATTTTCAATTCAAAGGAGCCGATAATTTGGATTTTTCGGTATGTTATCCGCAAGAATCTTTCGACAAAAGAACCATATTTTGGGATTTAAATTATTTCAAATATTATTACTTAAAAACATCGGGAATCGAATTTCAGGAAAATCTACTGGAAGATGATTTCGAGCAATTCGCGGAAATACTGTTGCAAGATAAATCCGATACATTTCTTTATCGCGATTTTCAGTCACGCAATGTAATGATACATGATAACGAGCCGTTTTTCATCGACTTTCAAGGAGGAAGAAAAGGGCCTGTTTATTATGATGTTTCATCTTTTTTATGGCAGGCCAAAGCCAATTTTCCGGAAACATTGCGTGAAGAATTGTTGGATGTTTATTTAAACGCGTTAAAAAAACATCAACCCGAAATAAATAAAGATTCGTTCAAAAAAAGACTAAAATATTTTGTATTATTCCGCACACTGCAAGTATTAGGCGCTTACGGATTCAGGGGAAATATCGAAAAAAAGAAACACTTCATCGAAAGTATTCCTTTCGCATTAAACAACCTGAAAGAATTATTGCAAAACGATTTCATTGAGTTTCCTTATTTGCAAAAAATATTAAATGAATTATTATTACCCCTAAATCCCCTAAAGGGAACTTCCTGGGATAAAGAAAATAATTTACAAATTACTATTTACAGTTTTTCTTATAAAAAAGGAATTCCCGAAGATGAATCCGGAAACGGAGGAGGATACATATTCGATTGCCGGGCAATTCATAATCCGGGCAAATACGATGAATACAAACCATTAACCGGATTAGACCAACCTGTCAAAGATTTTTTAGAAAAAGACGGAGAAATTATTGATTTTTTGAAAAACATCCGTACCATAGCCGACAAACACGTCGAACGTTATATCGAAAGAAATTTTACCAACCTGATGTTAGCCTTCGGTTGCACCGGCGGACAACACCGTTCAGTTTATTCGGCACAACATCTGGCTGATTATTTATCAAAAAAATATCCTGTAAAAATAAAGCTGATACACCGGGAGCAAGGCATAAATAAAGAATATTAAACAAACTGTTTTTTTCAAAAAATTCATTACATTTGTTGCAAAGAAATAAACTATATGAAATCAAACAGCTTAGTATCTATTGCAGATTGCTCTAAGGATGATATTCTCAGGCTTATCCAAAAGGCTGAATATTTTGAAAAAAATCCAAATCAGAAGTTGTTAAAAGGGAAAGTTTGCGCTACCCTTTTTTTTGAACCCTCAACTCGTACACGCTTGAGTTTTGAAACTGCCGTTAACCGTTTAAGAGGTCGGATTATCGGTTTTTCAGACGCGGCGACAACCAGTTCGTCGAAAGGCGAAACATTGAAAGATACTATCCTGATGGTTAGCAATTATGCCGACCTGATTATTATGAGGCATCACTTGGAAGGCGCGGCTCGTTATGCTTCGGAAGTGACCGATGTTCCTATTATCAATGCCGGCGACGGGGCTAACCAACATCCTTCACAAACGATGCTTGATATCTATTCGATTTATAAAACGCAAGGAACCCTGGAAAATCTCAACATTACGATGGTTGGCGACCTGAAATACGGAAGAACGGTCCATTCGCTCATCAACGGAATGTCGCATTTCAATCCGACATTTCATTTTGTCGCTCCCGAAGAACTCAAAATTCCGGACATCTACAAAACTTTTTGTGAAGAAAAGGGAATCAAATATTACGAATATTCTGATTTTTCGGCCGAAGTAATCAATCGTTCAGATATTCTTTACATGACTCGCGTACAAAGGGAACGTTTTACTGATTTAATAGAGTACGAAAAAGTCAAAAATGTATATATCTTGCGCAACAATATGTTGAAAGATAGTAAAGAAAATTTACGTATTCTTCATCCTTTACCCCGTGTGAATGAAATCGCGTATGACGTGGATGATAATCCTAAAGCATATTACATAGAACAAGCTAAAAACGGAGTTTTTGCCCGTCAGGCTATTATTTGTGAAGTTTTGGGTATTGAAACAGATTAATTTAAAGTTTATAACTTAAGTATTCGTTGTTTATATTATTTATCCCGCAGAATACGCAGATTTTTTATATTTAAATATTCCCAATCCGCATTATTCAGCGAGATCAGCGGGAAATAATTCTTTAATTTAATTTTCGGTTCATACTTAATACTTAAAAATTACACTTATCATTATGGCTAAGAAAAAAGAATTACAAGTAGCGGCATTAGAAAATGGAACCGCTATCGATCATATACCTTCCGACCAATTATTTAAAGTGGTTAGTATATTAGGTATTGAAAAATTGAAAAACCGTGTTACCATCGGATATAATTTGGATAGTAAAGTGATGGGGACCAAAGGAATCATCAAAATATCCGACAAATTTTTCGAAGAAGACGAAATTAACCGGATTTCTTTGATCGCCCCCAAAGTAAATCTCAACATCATACGCGATTATGAAGTGTTCGAAAAAAAACAAGTCAGTCTTCCCGATGAATTGAAAGGTTTAGTCAGATGTAATAACCCCAAATGTATTACGAACAATGAACCTATGCATACTCGTTTTTTTGTCATTGATAAAGAAAACGTAACGCTTAAATGCAAATATTGCGAAATGAAAATCGGAAAAGAAGATATTGAACTTTTATGAGAAGATTAAAGATTAAAGACTGACGACAAAATAAAAAACTCGTTTACTTGTTTACTCGTTAACTCGTCAACTAAAAAATATGAAACAAAACTGGAAACCGGGAACAATGATTTATCCTCTTCCTGCCGTAATGATCAGTTGCGGTTCGGAAACAGAAGAATATAATATACTGACTGTTAGTTGGGTAGGGACCGTTTGTTCCAGTCCGGCAATGTGTTATATTTCAATTCGTCCCGAACGACATTCTTACGAAATCATTAAAAAAAATAAAGAATTCGTTATCAATCTTACGAGTAAAGAACTTGCATTCGCGACAGATTGGTGCGGCGTGAAATCGGGCAAAGAATTCAACAAATTTAAAGAAATGAAATTAACGCCCGGAAAATCTACCATAGTCAAAGCCCCTTATATTGAAGAATCTCCTTTATCAATAGAATGCAAGGTCACACAAATTATCCCTTTGGGTTCACACGATATGTTCATTGCCGAAGTTGTGAATGTTTTGGCCGATGAGAGATATATCGATACCCAAACAGGAGCTTTCGACATGACCAAAGCAGGATTATTAGCCTACTCACACGGAAATTATTACGAACTCGGAAAAATTATCGGTAAATTCGGATGGACTGTCCGGAAGAAAAAATAAATATTTCCACGGAAAAAATTATGTATAAATACTTCTTCATACTCATATTTTGTTTACTACAATTCAATGACGCTTGTGCTCAATTGAAGAAGTTCAATAATATTGATAATATACTTAATTGGGGATTTAGAATTGGCCTGGATGCTAAAAATTCAGACAATCAAGAAATTAGTATCAACGGAACAAAGACAGAGTCGGCAATATTTAAAAATGAAGTAGGTTTTCAAAGCGCGGTATTCGGGCGAATTAACTTCGAAAATCTATTTATCCAACCCGATATCGGATATGCTTATCTTCGTGAAATGGTTGTTGTAGGTTTACCTCAATCCTCAGATCAATCCAATCCGCAAAATACAGGCCTGCAAATTAAAACACAATCTTTATCTTCAGCCATGTTGATAGGATACAACGCTATTAAAGAAGATATTTTCCTTTTTAACATATATGCAGGCCCTAATTTAAGGTATGATTTTAATACGAAATACACCACTAACGAAATTATTTTTGAAGACAAAAATCCGGTTTTCGGGCTGAACCTACTTACCGGAATTTCGGCTAATATTTCGTTCCTTCATTTTGATTTCAGGTATGAAATGAATTTTGTCAAAAGTGAAAACACTTTCAATTTTCCCAATACAGAAGAAGTTTCAAACGTGATTACTATCAGAAAAAATGAAAATATCCTGAGCTTTTCTATCGGGATGATGTTTTAGTTTGTTACCCTGAATGGTATATTGGAAGTTCCAACCATGCCTTTTCCATTCAAGACGTACACATATAATCGATAATTTCCTTGTTTTACCGGAATTGTGATTTGTTGTTCCTGTTGTTTTCCTGTTATCACTTTTCCTATTCTTTTTGGTCGAGGTTCATACGATCCTCCATTTCCAAGTACGGTGGCTTCTTCGAGCATTTCCCACACATAGGTTAATTCGTAATTTTTCGGGTCGAACGCATCAACAAATGCTAAAATCTGTACATTTGGTTTGAATATCATTTGGCTGTTTACATCTTTTTCTTTCAAAATTATTCCTTTTACAACCGGAGCTCGTTCGATAGATACTGTACCTTTCCATGCTTTTTCCATTACTTCTACCGTAGGACAAATTTCTCTTCTTAGAGGTAATTCCTCCACATCACTTTCAACAAACATACCATACCAAGTAGGTGTTCTTTCTTGTTTCTGCCCCCAAAGAAATACAAATGAGCCTAAACATCTGTCATCATCTTTAATGCAAGTTTGATAACGTTTTTCATATTCTATTCTTTTTTCTTCACTCGTTTGTTCAATCGGCGCTCCCCATTCAGTTTCCTTTGTTTCCCAATGTCCGCTTGGTCCCCATTCGGTAACTGCATAAACTCCTTCATATTGCGATTTGGCAACCATTTCTTTTAGATTATAAATTGCTCCATAGGCATTTATACCTATCAAATCTAAATCGGGAGCATATTTCGCAATATTATTTAAAGCAGTTTCAGAATATGAAATTACACTCATAACCGGATGATTACTGTCTTGTTTTTTTATCATAACCGCCAATTCATTTACAAATTCCCAAGCCTCTTTTGTATCTGCGCCTTCCAGATTTATTTCATTTCCTAATGCCCATGCCATTATATTGGGATGATTTTTATACGCGTCTAATAATGATTGAAGTTTGTTTCTTTGTTTATTTTTATATGTTTCGTCTAAATAATCATCAGCATGGTGAGATAACCAAATTCCAGTCAATGCGTACATGTTGTTTTTTCTTGCCGCATCCAATTCTTTAGAAAGTTTTTTCACATCTGTATCCCAAATACGAAACGCGTTCGCACCTAATGATTTCGCCAAATCAAGTTGGCTTCTTCCTCCAATTCCATTGATATAGAACTCTTCATTATTCAAATAGAATTTTAATTTCCCACTTTCATTTTTTACCGCAAATTTATTGACAGAGTTATCATTTTCTATCGGTTTAACAATAGAAGAATTATTTTCAGGAGAAATTTCTTCTCCATACAACTGAAAAGAAAAATATGATATGGATAAAATCAAGAAAAACAACTTATTACACATAAAATTATTCTTTTATAAGTTTCAAAACTTTAGAGTTTTTGTTACCATACACTTGCATCAAATACACTCCTGATTGACAACCTGAAAGATTAATATAAGTTTCTGTCGAAACTATCATTTCTTCTTTGATTGTTTTTCCGGTTACATCAACGATTTTCAAAGATATAAATTGCTTATAATCATAGATATTAACAACAAATTCATCTTTAATAGGATTCGGATAAACTTGTATATTTTCTGTTTTCTCGGATAAATATTCTATTTCCTGAGGTGTATCAATTCCAAAATTCATAATACCGTGTCCGTATTGAAACAATGGATCTCCAAATATCGGAGGAACCGGTAAATCTTGCGCGATATAATTGCGGATTAAAGATCTTTCCGAATCCGTCGCTCCAATATCATAAGGCAATTCCCATTTTTCAATTTGATTTTTCGTGTTATCTGTTCCTACTTGATCTTGCGAACGAGGCATTTGGAATGGAAGTTTACCACTTGGAGCAAAATCTCCGAAAATACATTCGGCCACCGCTTGAGCAATTCCATTTCCTCCTCTGTAAACTGCTAAAACGGCATCCGACATTTCTACAACAGGAGTCAATACATAAGGACGAGGTAAAATAACAACCGTAATTACTTTTACTCCCGCGTCATAAAATTTACGGATAACTTCCAACTGATCATCGGGTATGTTTGGATTTTTATCCGCCCATTGAGTCCCGTGCGTATACGACTCTTCACCGATTACAACAACTGCCACTTTAGGGTTTGTGCTGTCATCCTGAAAAACTTTAATATTATTCTTCGTCGCTCTCTCTGTTATCGCTTGTAAATAATTTTTCACCTGTTTATTGTCATAATAAATAGATTGCCAAATCACGTTAGGATCGTCATTCTGACCTTTCCATGTAGCTCTTGGTCCTCCAACAATAATTTCATCATTTGTATTTAGTTTCAACGGTAATAATTTGTTATTTTTCAATAGAGTAATTGATTTCCGGGCGGCATTCAATACAATAGGATGATGCTCCGCGTTTGTCCATTTACAAGTAGGGTCTCCATACGGATTTTCAAACATTCCTAAGCGTATTTTCGTATCTAACACTCTTGTAGCAGCCTCATTAATGCGATCAATCCCTACCGATGCTATCAAATCATCTATGCTTGTAGGAGCAGAAGGTGCTCCTCCTAATACATCAATACCGGCTCCAATGCTTCTGATTGATTGATTTGTATTAGCACCTAACCAGTCGGTTACAATGAATCCTTTGAATTTAATTTCATTTCTCAAGTAATCAATAATTTTTTTACTTGTATTAGACCCTTCTCCCGAAGGATCTAATAAAGGAGAAGAACTATAACCTGGCATTACGGAAGCCGCATTCGCATCGACTGTAGCGTGCCAGGGTTTCATGTGGTATTTAATTGTCACTTCATCATATTGGGTAGGACCTTCTCCTCCTGCACCCTGACTTGGCCAGTGTTTTACCGTAATCATCATGGAATGAGGATTGATTTCCGGGCCTCCTTGCATTCCGCAAACAATCGCGCGAATACTAGCGGCCACTTCATCGGCATTTTCTCCGGCTCCTTCCTGAATACGAGGATAAAGAACTTTTGTGCTTACTTCCGCCAATGGAGCTAAAGTTCCTGTAAAGCCAAATGATTTCTGTTCAATCCGGTGTAAATTGCCACATTGATAAACCAAATCCATATCACGGGTAGCTGCCAATCCTAATTGTGTAGGATAAATTGTTTTCCATCCATGCATCTTATCTCCTAAAAACGCGATAGGAATTCCCATCCGTGTTTTGGCAGCTGCATATTGACTGTACCTCATGCCACTTTCAACACCATAAGAAAACGCAAATCCATCTAAAGGATTATCATTACCTCCATAATATAACTGGCAAAATTTCTCTTCGGTTGTCAAACGGCTCATTAAATCGGCTAAACGCTCTTCAGGTGTCAAATGCCAATCTTCAAAAGGTTCGATCGTTCCGTTTTTATTCATGTCCCGACAACCACCTATAATATTGATTCCGTCATTTTCTGTTTCCATCGATGGAATATACAAACCAAACTGTTGTTTGCCGGAATATTTCATTCCTGAAGTCGTTATAGCTATCACATACCATTTGTAAGTCCAACGATCGACCAAATCATTTGTTAAAGTAAAAGAGTTGGTTGTAGATTCTCCTACTTTAGTATACCTGTCGAGTAAATTACCTGAAGTGTGCCATTCATAGTCATTTCTCGTTATATTGAGATATATTTCATATTTGACAACATTTTCACAAGACTCCCAAGTTAAAGTCGGTTTACGGGTATTTGTTATCATAGTTTTATTGCCTGGAGTCAATAAATTAAAATCGACTTGCTCCGGAGGATTTATAGTTACCAACACATCGTCCGTACCAACAGCTAAAGAATCATCGACTACCGTCAATTTAAATTTATAAGTACCGATACTCAATCCGGACACTTCCGTTTTAGCGTTATCAGGAGAACTGATAATTGCCTGATTCGGCCCGGTTACTTGTGTCCATTTATAACTTTTAATAATCCCATCTCTATCCTGACTTCTCGAACCGTCTAATTCCGTACTGCTTTGAGGAGCATACAATGTAACATCTTGTCCGGCATCAGCCACAGGAGATTGATTTCCAAATGTGATTTTAGGAGTCAACTTGACATGAATTACCATGTCTTTATAAACTGTGAGATTCAAGGGAATTCCTTTGATTGTATCTGTAGTTGAACCTTGTTTAAGTGACCAAAAATCAATTGTAAAATCACCTCGAAAATCCATTAAATCCATTTTTAAAGGAGTTAATTCATTATATCTCAAGTTAAAAATTTCATCTTTATTTTGTATAATTAATTCGCTTTGTTCATTCTGGTCTATTGGAGTTAACTTAACTTTAAGATATTGAACATAAGGAACTTCAAACTTAACATCAACAGAAGTTAATTGCTCTAATCCATAAATACGACATTCATAAAAAGAATATCCGTATCCTGTATTACGGGAAATACCATATACACGCACATAACGCCCTTTTATATTCAAATCCGTAGGAACAACATCTGTATGTTTTCCGGTTGGAACATCTTTTACGTGCGCAATTTCCGTGAATGTATTAAATTCCCTATCGTTTGATACCTGAATGGTAAATTCTTTAGCGCAAGCTGTTTCCCAATCTATTTCAACACGAGATATATGATATTCTTTTCCCAAATCAACGGCCCACCAGCCCGGATCTGTTTTATGCAGACTTTCCCAACGTGTATTTGCAGTTCCATCATTTCCTTTTGAAGCAACTTCTCCTCCATTTACAGATGATGCCCATGCTGTTTTTCCCTGACTAACCAATGTCTGGGCAAAGGAATATTGACACAAACAAATAATTACTGTTAAAAACAGAATTGATTTTTTATTCATTATATTTTAGGTTATAGTATTTTTCTTTATGAGAATTAAAAATTTCATTTCTTTACTACTCTTCTGGAAACAATTCCTGATTTTGAAATGAGAGAAAGGATATAATATCCTTGTTTTAATCTTGATGTATTCAGGCTATAAACAAGTTGTCCTTGTATATTTTCGTCCAATACAATATTACCGGTAACCGAATGTAATCTTAATTTCTCAAATTGACCTTCGGTTTGAACAATCAATTGGTCGACAAACGGATTCGGATATATCGAAATCTGATTGTCACTGATTTTATTGATATACGTTCCGCCAAGCACTGAAATTCTGAGATTAGAAGATGTAGTCGCACCTTTATTATCTGTAACTGTTAATTGGAAAATATAGAGTTTTCCTGTTTCCAGTCCGGTTACAGAAGTTATCGCGCTCGATGAATTAGAAATTATAACAGAAGTATTGGCATCTATTTGTTTCCATTCATATTTTACAATAGTACCATCAGAATCTACCGATTTGCTTCCATCAAGAATTAATTCACTTCCAACATTGACAGACCTGTCATTTCCAGGAATGGCCATCGGAGAAAAATTATCCGGACGAACAACTATAACAACTTGATCTGTAGCCGTTTTTTCATTACTATCTGTTATTGTACAATCAAAAGTATAAGTTCCTAACTGTAGACCGGAAACAACAGTCGTTGCCTGATCGGGAGAAACTATTGTTACAAATGCATTAGCATCTGTTTGTCTCCATTCATATTTTGTAATGGTAGCCGTTCCATAAGTTACCGGAGTCGCGGTTAATGTCGTTGACGTATTTTCAGGGTATAAAATAACCTGATCTTCTCCGGCATTCACTTCTGAAGGCATAACATCGGTAGTTAATGTAAATTTAAATGAATTTAGGTTTGCTCCTGTCTTATCAATCATGACGCGCATAACATGTTTTCCTTGTTTCATGGAAATATTGGCAACAAACATGTCAAATCGGGTCCAACCTGTTCCTTTTGGTACGGTAACAGCTCCCGTCATATCTCTATCATCAATAAAAATTCTCAACGCGCCTCCCGCATTTGATCCTAAGTTAGCATTCATGGCATACACACCGTCTGTCTGAACATTGATTGTATATTCAAACCATTCTCCGGTATTTGTCCATCCAATATTACTATTGGCAATATTGGAAGTACCTTCGGTTTCAACTCCAGTATCCGGCCTGTAGTTTGTTCCTCCTTTCATCTCCAATTCATTGTCATGGCAAGCCACTTCGGGGCCTCCATCGTCAAACTGAACCGCATAAATAGTTTCGTTTGGAATTGCCCAAGGTTGACGGTTGTTATAAGGCTTTTGTTCTACCACGTTTAAATTAACTATCGAAGGTTCGCTTTCGTTTCCTTCATTGTCGAAGGCGACAGCTTTCAATACTTTTGCACCTAAAGAAGTAACGGTAGTAAAAATTTCATAAGGTTCGGCATAAGAAGTTCCAACGAGTTCATTGTCTATATAAAATTTTACCCACAAAACCCTTCCATCTTTATCAGAAGCTATGGCAGTTAATTTTGTTGCGCTATTTAACGCTAATTTTCCATCACTTTGGTGAGATGTTATTGTTACTTTCGGCTTAATTCCTCCCGACAATTTGGAGTTATAATAAACCTTTGCTCCTACTTTAATGGTTTCTATTTTTGTTCCATTCCTGTAAATATCAACATCTACGTCAGCATCAGTTGCATTGTATAACAAATAAGTCAGTTCTCCTTTAGCATTTTGATATACAGCACCGGAAGGAATACTTGTGTGATATCCCGGAGCCGGATTACCGTAGGTAATCATGGCATTGCTCATATAATAATTGGTAGTTGTATTCAAATGATTTCGCCAATCTTGTCCGGCTTTATCCGGAAGCCTGCAAAAATCATCGACCCATTGAGCTGCTGTTTCAGGATTGATATAGTTCATGATGTTCAGATGATAACCTCCTAAATAGGGCCCCATTGTTTTGATATTATCATAAGGATCGTCATTCGTGTGCATCGGAAGTCCATCATATATGAAAGTTGTTCGGTCATGAAACATAGCTGTGTTTATTTCTTTCATGCGTTCGGGGTTTATACAAAAATCCCTATAATAAAAATCGACCGGACAAGCTTGAATTCCCAATACCCAAGCCGGATCTCCCGCGAAATAAGTAGCCCAAGCCAAATTATCTGTTCTTAAAATACCCACATATTGACGGCCATACGTAGAAGGAAAATTTTCTTTATACATGTCCAACCAATATTCTCCGGCTGTAAGGTTTTCGAGCAAATAACCCATCGCGCCGGTATCAATGATTTTTTTTTCGTTTAATTCTACTCCCATCAGGTAAATACCAAACCATGAATTAATGGCTTCTGATGTCGATTCTTGATTATTACCTCCTCCGTCGCCTGTTCCTCCGGCAAAAGAGTGTCCCAAATAAGGATCAAATGTCCTTAAAAATGGAATGTATTTGTCATTTTCGTTTTTATAATGATCCCAATTGGCATAAGTTTTCGTAACTAATTTTGTCATTTCCGCGAAATCACGTTTGAATTCGTTATCGACCATCATTAAGCGAGCAGCTCCTACGGTAAAATAGCCATTATGAAAATGTAAATCATTAAATCCCTGAGATCCATATCCCGGAGGAAATCCGATAACGGCTCCATATTTCGGATATTCGGCAAAATAATAAGATTTCTTTATTTTTTCCGATTCATCGAAAGTAAACCAGTCCGTAAGTTCTGTTTTCAATCCTTTTCTGAATAAATCAAATCCTTTATGTTCCAAACATTTAGACATCAACATCATGGTCGTTTGTTCTCCTAATCCTTTGGCATAAGTATTTCCATTTCTACCAAAATGCGTAGAAGAATAATCTAATAATGAATTCATCATAGATTTACGTTCTTCCGTCATATTGAGCGGTTCGGGCATATAAGGAGGTATTCCTCCAAAATTATAACTGATGGAAAATGATTTTTCGGCCGCGGTCTTCATTTTACCAATAAACATCTGATATTCAGCACCATTGATAAAAGTAAAATTTTGAGTAGTATTGCGATAATGGTGAGGAAGAAAACTCATCAATACTTCCTGATTGACAGCTCCCGTTTCTAAATTCCGGGCATCCATATTGAACGTAGTAACTATTTTTCCTTCCGCTACTTTATATTCATAATCGAAAATAATATTGCCGGGTTTATTTCGCGCATATTGATCGTAAGTAGATAAAAATGATTTATCCGGAAGCGCGGATACAACTACATAACGTTTTCCCGCGGGAGTTTCTATTTGAAAATCGCCTCCTTTAGATTGGTGGATTTTACTGCCTAAAGGGGCATGTACGCCAAATACCCTATTATCATATTCAATGGAAAAAGCATTGACTGAAACAGGAAAATCTGTTATTTTATTCCCGGAGAGGTCATAAACAACGGCAACGCCTCCCGGCGTTATGATAGGATATAAATCTTTCATTTCAACATATACGAACGGAACTCCGTGTATCATAGTCGCGTCCATATATTTTCCGGCATTTTCGCTTCTCAACGTAAAACCTAAATCAGTCCAGTCATATACCTTAGCACTGGTTGTTTTGAATTCGGGCGTATATCCCGAACCTCCGAACTGGCTGTTTGTGAAAATAATTTCATCACACATAATGAATCCCCAACCTCCTCCGGTGGCATCTACAATGCGAATTTCAGCTTGTTGTCCTTTATATTCCGTTACATTCCAAGTTCTCTGAGTTATGCTCGCTCCCTGATTTCCTGTTTCAGATTTTACCCGAGTTCCGTTAATAAACAACCCAACATAAGCCGCGTCAGGATAATTTCCTCCGCCAACATACAATCGGATATAATCTTTTTCGATTGTAAATTTGGGAGAAACAAGCGTTATTTGCGCCCCATCTCCTTTGTATGTATTTACAAAACGATTTCCTACATAACCCGATGGTTTAGGTGATTGTGTAATTTCAGAAGTTGCCATTGGCCCCGGTATATTCTGCGTATTATTCGATACGGTCCAACCAACCGGCCAGGAAGAACTTTCAAAATCGGTAAACAATACATTTTCATCATTCGCCTGCAAAGTTATAGTCGCGTTAATTTTCAACGGATTGCCTTTAACCATTCCTCCTCCGCTAAATCCTTTGGGATAGAAAATATTGAATCCTTCGGCAGAAGCCGTAATCATTTGTGGATAAGCCCAAGCTTCGCATCCGAAACGATTCCCTGTTGTCGTAACCGTAACCGGAGGTTTATGATATTCTGGTTGAACTCTTCCTAATCCTCTGAAAATAAATTCAGTCCACCAATCATTGGTTGGAATAGGTTTATTGCGGGCATTTTCATGCAGATTTAATTCCGGCCACGCTTGTTCAAACCAATTATAGGGAGCGGCAAAATAACCATCTTCATAAACTACTGAGTCCGGAGGATGTTGGGCATAACTGCCTTTTCCCATCTGAATAACTTGTTGCGCATTCAAACAAAAAGCAGAAAATAAGCAAAAAAACAGGGTTGATATAAGATGTTTCATAATTGAGAATTGAGAGTTGAGAATTATTTCCCGTTATACCATTTTTGTAATATATAAAAAGATTGTTTCTTTTGTCCTTTATCAGAAATCACGCCTTTGCGGTTGAAACCATCTTGTACCTGAGGTAATAAACGACGTGGAGAACGGAAATCCATCAATATCCAGGGAGAAATTCCCGAAACTTTAGTCATTCTTTCATCAATCATCTTCAATGTTTTAGCGTATAAATCCGCCTGATATTCTTCTGTCCATATTTCTGATTTGTCACCATGTCTTCCGAAAGGTGCGCCTCCTCCAAATTCGCTGATGATTACGGGTTTTTCATAATCTATTTCCCAACGAACACGGTCTATTTTTTCATTGATTCCATCATACCATCCTACATATTGATTGAAACTGATAATATCTACGAATTCACTCATTTTATCTTTTACGGATAAAATTTCACGAGATTTGTCAGAACGTTCCATAGCCATACTGATAAGGCGGGTATTGTCTTTACTTCTTGCAAAAGTTGATAATTCGGATAAAAATTTATCTCTCGCGTCTCCATGCGGCGTTTCATTGGCTATAGACCAAATAATTACGTTCGCACGGTTTTTATCTCGTTCAATCATTTCCGACAATTGATTTTGGGCGTTTTGATAAGTGGCTTCATTCTCCCATTTAATTGTCCAGTAAACAGGAATTTCAGACCAGACCATCAATCCCATCCGTTCGGCTTCACGAACCATTTGTTCGTTGTGAGGATAATGAGCCAAACGTACATAGTTACAACCTAATTCTTTCGCCCAATTCAACAAAGTACGATCTTCTTCTACCGAATAAATTCGTCCGGAACGGAAAGGAGCTTCTTCGTGTATGGATATTCCTTTGAGGAAAATGGGTTTTCCGTTCAATAAAATTTCACGTCCGCGAGTTTCAATAGTCCGAAATCCGATTTGGTCATTTATTTTATCTGTTTCAGAAGTAATTGATACATCATATAATTTAGGTTGCGCCGGAGACCAAAGTTGTGGTTTAACTGTAACTTCGAAAGACGCTGCTCCTTTTTCATCTGTGGTTATTTCTTTTTTCAGTTTCAATTCGGGAATTTCCACTGTTATTTTTTGTTTCAATTGCGTTCCGTCCAACTGTATTTGAGCAAACATTTCTGTTGCGGAATTTTTTTTCAATTGCAAATTCCATGTACGGATATGTGTTTTAGGAAGTTCAATTAGCAGCACATCCCGATTGATTCCTCCATAATTGAACCAGTCGAAATTTACCGTAGGTACCGCGTCTGGAGATCTTTTATTATCAACCTTAACAATCAATGTATTTTTTCCTTTTTTAATTAAACGATCTACATTGAAATTAAACGGAGTATATCCTCCGATGTGTTCTCCTACTTTTTCTCCGTTCAAATATATTTTAGCGTCATAATTGATTGCTCCAAAATATAAAAAGGCTTGTTTATCCGATGTTGGATTATAAATAAAATTTCGTCGAAACCACGACGTTCCTTCGTAATAAAACAAATCCCTCTCCTGAGTATTCCAATCTCCGGGAATGTTCATTACGGGAGACAGATCGAAATCATATTCTTTGTAAGTAGTAATATTATCGACCTGAATATCCTTAAAAAATCCTGTGTGTGTTGGTTGACGGCGATAATCATAATATCCGGTTTCCAACTGATCAATCAAATAATTCCATTTGCCATTCAACAATTCATAATTACGTCCGTAAACATGTTGAATCAAAGGCTCTAAGCCTTTTGTAGTTTGCGCGTTTATAGCGATAAAACTGAATAAAAAAACGGATAATATTACTACTTTATTTTTCATAACAATGTTGATAATTTAAGCTTTCAATATTTTTTTTGTAGAAGTAACTCCTTCCGAAGTTGTCATTTTAACTATATAAAATCCTTTAGGACAAGATTTCATATCAATAGGAAGAATACCTTTTTGTTCATGTATTTTCCGTCCGCTCATATCCGAAATAACAACAGAAATATCGTAATCGTCAGAATTGACAATCAAATAATCAACTACCGGATTGGGAGATACGGAAATTTCTTTTTGTTTATCCGTTATTTGCTTTATGGCTGTTTGTCCTCTTTCAAATGGTACGGAAACTTCTATTCCTGAAAAATCAACAATCTGATACCTTCTTCCAACTTGGGTATTGAAAGTGCTTCTTACCAAACCATTAACAACCGACTGTATTCCGCGAAGCCCCGGCACTGAAATACTCACATTGCAAGCATGGTGTACTTTCACTCCTGTTCGTTCCGGAACTTCGACCGAACTTTCTATCGCGACATCCGCTCCGTTGGTATTGATAAATACATCATATATTCCGAGCATCGAAGCCTCGTGCCATTGTACATGATCCGCGACTTTATACGCGGCATATCCTCTTACCGTACCATTGTGGCTCATGTAATCATTTTGATTGAGGACATCATAAGGGGATTCGCATTGATAGAAATACACGCGTCCTTTTTCTCCGTTCCAAAGCGTTTGATGCTCTTGGAAATGTTCGTTAAACAATCCGTAAATAGTTACATAATGTCCGTTGACAACCAATCCATTTTTAGATGTATTTTTTGTCCACCCAACACCGGAACCATGGTCTGCCCGCCAAATCCAAAAATGATCGCCAATCACATCGGAGCTATTGATTTCTAACGCGACATCTACATTCACATTATCGGCGCGAGTTCCTCCAACACGGAAAAACAAATCAGCTAACAAGGAAGGGTTTTCACTGTGGTTTTTATCAGATCCTTTAGAACCGACTTCCAATAAAGTTCTTGAATTATATTGGGCGTCAAATAGTAAACTCGCGATTGTTACGCCTTCCACATCATCAATAACAATGGCTGCTGTCGTATTTCCCGAAGCAGGTATCAATGTCGCGTAACCTGTTCCAAGTATAATCGAATTTTCTTTTTTTACATGAAGCGGCTCTGATAATTCATAAATACCGGGAGTGATGAATAAATGTTTTCCTGATTCTAATTGTTGATTCATCGTTTGGGCTGTAGCGCCGGGTTTAACGACATAAAAATCTTCTAACAAATCATAAACCGTACCATTTCCCATATTATCTTTTTTCCAGGAAACTCCTTTCGAATCGGGTTCTCTCAAATCGGGTTTGAATACTTTGTATTTTCCATCATCTCCTAAAAATAAAAATGGTTTTTCCCTGATAGCAGGAGTTGTTTCTACACGACTTACATTGTTCCATTGATTTTCTCCACTGCGACTCCAATTATCGCTGTGATTGGCCATATTCACACTTAAACCAAATTCTACTCCCTGATAGCATACATTCCAACCTCCGGAACTATATCCCTGAGAACCTTTTCCTATATAAGAATTACGTGTGTACCATTGTTGTTGAGAATAAGAACCCGAACGCGCGTTATCAAAATAACAATCCGCAGTAAATCCTCCACTACACCATCCATCATATTGCCATTGGTAATAACCGTTACGTTGTGAATAAATCCTGCGGATAGGCGCGGCTTGAGATACCGCCCACATGAAAGATGCCCAAGGATCCATCCAATCCTGACCAATAATGGAAAAATTTTCGGCCGAACGCCAAAACGTACAGGTCGCGTTATTGTTAGAGAGAGGAGCCGGAGTAATTACATTATTCAATTTTACTTCGTAAGGAGTTTTTCCCAATCCTCCGATATGCATATAGTAAGAAATTTTTAGAAATTCACTTTTTGTATAATCTCCCGGTTTGAAAAAGAAAGCATAACGATTTTTACTGAATTCCTGACGAAACATGGATTCATGCAAATCATTGATTTCTTTCGAAAGCGCGGCCATATTGTCAGTAGGATTATAGATGTAAAGATTAGGGCCAAACAGTTCGATGTCTAACGCAAGCGAAGCAACGACTTCTTCTTTCGCGTTTACTATTTTGTAGTAATAGTTATATGGACTGCCGGTAATATTTTCATCGGTAAAAGTAGTTGAAGTTGTTGTTCCTATCGTTTCATAATTACCATATCTTCCGACCGACCTTTTAATGATATATTCGCCATCAATACCTGAAGATTTCAGAGTAGTAAAATTCAGGACAATATTGTTCCCTTCCTGTTTAATCCCTGTCGCTTTGGTATGTGCCTTTGTTCCTTGTATGAAGCAATAACATACCAGTAACAGCAAATAATATTTGATGTTTTTCATGATTTAATTTGTTTATATGATTATCCGTTATACTACCTAATTCCTCTGTCATCCCGCACTTGATGCGGGATCTTTTATGAATCATCACTGATTATCAATAGATTGCGGGTCAAGCCCGCAATGACAAATTAGGGTTTTAATTTGTTAGGTAAAAAACGGATGCTCATATTATTTTATTACTTTAAATGTAACCGTATTCCCTTCAGTATCCTTCACATTTAAAATATAGATTCCTTTAGATAATGAAGAAATCGAAATTTCAGTTGTTCCGGATGCTACAAGTTGTCCGCCGATTGTATACAAGTACGCTTGAGCGATTTCGTTTTCAGCATTAATCCGTATAATATTTTCTTCTTTATTGATTGAAATTCCATGAGAAGATGTTTTTTCTATTCCGGTAGATCCTTTCAATAAATAATGAATATCTTCTCCTGAATCGGTTTTATCAATATTCGCTTTGTAGTTTCCATAAGCAGCCCAATCATTCGCGGCTACCGGTCCTTGCAAATAACCCATGCGAATCGCTACAATATCTCCAACCTTCGCTACATTATTCAAACTGAGGTTAAAAGTTTTATCAATCGAAGTTTCTCCGTTGCCCCAACTTTGAGTCGCTAACTTGAAAGCTCCCGGCATCGTATCTTCAGCAGGAAATTCTCCTCCTCTTTTTACTACTTTGAAAGATCCGTCAACAATTCCGTGTCCGTTGGTCAGATGAACTTTTACTTTCATCATTGTTCCCTCGTTATCCAATTCGAATGCCAAACCATTGGCAACTCCGGCAACAACACTTTCAAAAGCGGCGGGAGTTTTTGTTGTAAATTCTAATTTAGGAGAATATATTTCCGATTCAACACCTTTAGTGTCAATCGCTACAATTTCAAACGAATACGCAGTTTCGGGAGATAGACCTAAAATCGTGTATGTATTATCGACTGATTTGTTAGCGACAATATCCGCTATTTTTCCTGCTGCTTCCCTGATTCTGATTTTAGTTACAGGAAAATCACCTTGAGTTGTCACTATTGTTATTTTGGCTGTTTTTGAAGTGATGTTATCTGAAGTCACATTTACAGAAGAAATCGTGGGAGGAACAATAGGCGTTGCCGACAAATCACAACCTAAACCTACTGTATAAACTTTCGAAGTGTTTGTATAAACATTGGCATTGATATTCGCTCCGGTTGTAGCGTTTTTCAATGTCCATGCAATCGGATTTCCAAAAGTTATTTTATCTCCATTGGATAACGGTTCGGCGAAATCAATCGTAATTCTTTCATTCGTTTTGGTTCTTACAATTTGGGAGGAAGGAGCCGTTCCGTTCAGCAAAATACCAACAGCGGGTATAGAGTTATCATTCCATGTCGCTATTTGTCCGGCTACCGGAGCGATGTCGAATATCAACTCTTTCTTATCTTCCGACAAGGATACTGTCATATACGCGGGATTTGTTCCATTATCCGCCTGAGATATCATGCGATTACAATATTCTGAAAAATCTTCCGAAGTCACATTCACAGAACCGGGCGTTACTAACCCTCCTCCTTTAATTTTGATAGCGCCACTCGAACATCCTTCTTTCCATGTAATTGTAACCTTCACATTGGTAATATTGCCCTCTATATCAGGAGTTATTGTTTGAGGAGAAACTTCTAATCCTCTGGGAGCTTCAATGGCTAAATCTCCATTGATATTTACACCCGATACGGTAAACGATTGTACTCCACTGTAAGGATTAAATTTAATTGAACCTACGGATGTGGAAACAAGAGTTGCTTTTGAACAATTTGTTCCGTATGTATAAGTAAATTTTAATGTCGGATATAAATTGGTATTTTTGGAAGTTTTATATTCAATCGCCTGATTCATCACAATCACATCTCCGGGATTCATCATTCCATATACAGGAGTGAACGTAATTTGAGTTTTCGCCGCGTTGATTGACCTTGTAAAATATTTATATGAAGTATTAGGATCTCCATTCACTGTTATGGAAGCAACACGGGCATCGTTATAACCATTATTTCTGAATGAAGTGTTATTGTCTCCGTCATAAGGCGCGATACTCATGAGTATTTTTCCCTCGCTGTCTGTTTCCATAGTAAGATAAGCATGCTGTTCGGCAGTTGTACCTATTAAAGTAGTACAAAATTCGGAAGGAGTTCCGCTAACATCTTTCGCTTTTCCGGTAGTAAACTGTATGCTTTTAGGTTCGCTTTGATTTCCGGAAAAGTCAATCGCGTATACTTTAATATCATAAACTGTTTCAGGTTTTAATGTTCTGATAAAAGCGCCATCCTGCATAACGACATCATTGATTTCATTCGCGTCATCAATAATGTAGTAGAAATAATCTCCCGAATCATCTGTAGCGGACAATGTGAGTTTAAGACTTAAATTTTCGGTTGTATTTGTACATGTCAACACAGGAGCTTGTTTGTCATTTGGATGCGCGCTGTTCGCGATGGTAGGATTATAGGAAAAACGTTCCGTTTCGCCATAAACATAGCCGGTAAGACATTGATAAATACTGATTAAGAATGGATTTTCTGTCGGAATTTTTTTTGAATTCGTTCCGTAAGAAATTTTATTAGACGGACGAATCATCAGATTGTTTTCCTGGTCTTTAGCTTCAATATTAAAACCGGCGCCCCAACAACGTAATTGAGAAGCCCATTCATCGCCTAATACATTGAGTGTTGTTCCGTTGTATTTCACATAAGCCCATGTTCTTTGTCCGACAGTAACCAACTTAAAATCGACAGTTCCATCGACTGGAGAGTTTGTATTAACGGGAGCGCCCGCCACCTGAGTATATAACTGAACACTTTTCTTTGACATCGAACCATAATTCAGTTCGACGGACATTGCTTTTCCCGGTATTAAAAAGCAAGTAACAATGAGTAATGTAGTAAATAACAATTTTCGTTTCATGATATAAATTCTTTAAAGTTAAATCTTTTTGTAAGATGAGACCCACCCAAGAGCCTCATCCTGATAAGAAGTTTGTTTTATTTGACAAACATTTTTTCCGTTTTTACTGAATTATCGTCATAGATTTTTTTCACTATATATAAACCGGAAGCAGGGTTAGCCACTTCCCTTCCGTCTATCGTAAAGTATTGAACTTTTAATAAATCTTTGCCGGTAACGGGAGTAATAATACGGGTAGGAGTATCTACACAATCACAATTAGCCGCGCCTACAGTATAAGTTTTATTCCATCCATCTATATAACAGTTACCATTATTTCCATAATTGGTATAGCCTGTCGTAGTCCAAATCAACGTTGCCCCTGCTGTGTAACTTATCACATCTCCGTTTGCTAAAGGAGATCCGAATGTAAGTGTGATTGTATGACTATCAACTGAAGTACGTGTTGGATTCGCGGCAACTCCATTTAATAAAAATTTATTCGCGCCCAATGATCCTCCATTCCATGTCGCATTACCTGTTATGTCATAAGGAGCAATTTTATAGGTAAGAACCGTTTTGTCCGCACTTAAACTTATATTTAATAAAGCAGGAGTCGTTAATTGTGCTCCTCCTCCTTGTGTAATAACATAACTGCAATATTCGGAAAATTCGGCACCAGATGTCAAAGAAATTGTCGTAGGATGCTCTAAGCCGCTGCCTGTGATTACAATATTATTTCCCAAACCGGTAATCCATTCAACAGTTAATTCCGTATCTGCGATAGTACCACCCACAGGCGAAATCGTTGAGGGAGAAATAGTGTAGCCGAAAGGAGCTGTCAATGTAAGATCGGAAGAGATATTTGTACCGGAAAGAGTTATCTTTTGTGTTCCTGTAGTAGGAGTAAAAGACAAACTATTACTTGATAAAACAATATTTGGCATTGCCAAAGTAGTGTAAGCCGGTAAAGCAAAAGCTGTGGATTCATTTCCTGCCAAATCAATAGCTATAACAGAAAAATTATAGGTGGCGCTGCCTTGCAATCCATTAAAAAGATAAGTCGCTGTTCCGTTTTGAGTTGTTGAAGGAATAATTTTTTCATAAGAATTTGCCACATCAACTAATTTAATTTGAGTAACACCAATATTGTCTGTAGCATTTATACTAACACTTACACCCCATGCTTTATTATCTCCCGTAATATTCGCTGATGCTATCACCGGTTTTTCCGAATCGGAACAAGATGTTCCATAAACATAATTTGTAAAAAATTGCTTCGTTCCATATCCTCCTCCAGCAGTCCACTCAATAGTTCCATTATAACTAATCAAAGTACCTTTCGGTATAGTTATACCCGTTTTCGGACGAAAAACCTGAGGATTTGCTGTAGCCGTACTAACTTTATCAAGAACGTTTGCACCACTGATTCCTGCAACTGTAAATCCACCAACTTGTACCCCATTACCTCGATATGTATCGCCATTAATTGTTACCCATATATCTCCATTTACCTGAGTTTCTACTGAAAAATTAGCAGATCCTACATTCCCTGTTATAGTTGTTCCACAATATACAGAAACAGGCAAATTGGGTTGGTCTGGATTAGTTACCGTCCAACTTACAGGTGTAGACATATCTGAATTAGCATAAGTACCTGTATTATCAGAAGCAACAACTGCTACAGAAGCATTTCCATTAAGAGGTGCAGAAATAACTTCACCGCTACCTACAATGTTCAATGTTTTTATAACAACACTATTGATTGTTATTGTTACAACATATCCTGTTGCATTGGCTACTTCAGTAAAAGTCAAAACATTACTTGCATTGACGCTCACATTTGTTGGCACTGCAAGTTTTGTAACATATACTCCTGTACAATTTGTACCATAAGTATAATCCGGGAAAGTTATATTTGGATAAAAGTCATTTCCATTATCTGTTGTATTTTCATTGTTTGTTTTATATTCACACATCCCATTAAACTTGATAATCGTTCCTTCTGGAACCACTTGCGTAGGAGTAAGTATTACTCTTTTTTTATCGGAACTCAACGATTTTGTAAAATAGTTTGCAAAAGTCAATCCTCCACCAAGCGAAAAACCTCCTGTTGCTAAACCATTCGATCCTCTATAACATCCATAAGGTGTAGCTGTCTCTGCATTATCAGGATGCGGAGCAATACGAATTTCGACATTTCCATTGGTAAGTGTTTCCCATGTAAAAAGCACAAATCCAGCAGTTGATGGTGCAGCAGGAACATTGGCAGTACCATTTGGTTTAAATTCCCAACCACAAACTTCAGATAAAGTTCCGGGCGCTATCGCGTTTACGTTATTACCCCAAAATAATCCCATCACCATGACCAATGCCATTAGTAAATTTTTCTGTTTCATAATTTAATAAATTAGTATGTTGTTAATTAATAAAAGATAGCGGGTTGTTGGTTAAAATACACAACCCACTATCCATCGTGTTTTTTATTTTATAATTACTTTCAATTGAGAAGTATTTCCGTTAATATCTTTTACATTCAATATATAAAATCCGGAATTCAATGTGATCGAATTGGTGTTTGATGTATTGATTAATTGACCATTAACAGAATACGCGCTGATTTTCGCAATCGCGTTCTCGGATATAACATTAATTACATTACCACTTTGTTTGATTGCAATGGATTGAGCTTTCGGACTGTAAACAGAAGTTCCTATACCGGAACAAGTAGAACCATAAATATAAGGATTGATTGCCACATAAGGAGTATTTGGGTATAGATCGTGTAATGCACCTCCCAATGCTAAAGCAGTATTGGTAGCCGCGTCCACTACTGTTTTGTATACAATATAGCCAGTTGTATATGCGATTTGACTTCCTACAGGAATTGTTGCCCCAACTGTTTTAGTTAGTTTTATTTTTTTGTTCAAATTATCTTCTTTGATCAAAGACACGGTAAAATATTTATTAGCAGTATTTGGGTCTCCGTTAACTGTAATATTTGCAGGTGTATTGATTCCGTTTCCTCTGAATTCTGTTTGATTATCTGTACCGTTTACTAAAAAATGTGGAGCTATTGATATAATGATATTTCCGTCAACATCGGTTTGCCATGTAAGATAAACGGCATCTTGATCACCCGCAATGCAATTTTGTCCGGCAGCAGGGTTAAACTGATAGTTGCAATATTGAGCATCTGTCGTTAAATTAACATTGCTTGCAGTAACATTCCAAGCAATTTCAGCTACATCAGAATCGGTATAATCAATGAAATTTCCAAGCGCTTTAAGATGAATGGTATAATTTCCGACAAGGATATATTTCAAAGCGTCACCCGATTGAAAATTATCTTGTTTATATATCAAATTTACACCATCATAGACTTCCAATTGATGAGTTTTCGCATTGGCTACCGGATTAAAAGTCAGCGTCTTTTTATCCGCGCTAAGTTGCAACCCTGTCGGAGCAGATAATTTAACAGCATCATCATTTACTGTAACTAAAGTTTGAGGAGCGCTTGCATTTCCCGACAAATCCTTTGCTGTGATTGTGAGGGTATATACTTTTCCCGGAAGAATATTGGTCAGATAATAATCTCCTGTGCGGAATGCGTTTATTGTTCCACCTTCGGCTCCTGCTATTTCATAATATACAACACCGCTGTTGTCACTTCCTTGTAAATTAATATGAATATAAGCATCTGTTACTTCAACAAGTGTAGCGGAAGTCAATACCGGAGCTACCGCTTCCAATTCAGCGGGAGCAATCACATCCGCCATTTTGTGCATAATAGGTTTTGTATTGCCTCCTACCGTACAATTTACAATATTAACAACATATTCGTCCCAATTAATCGGTTCTTTAAATTGGAAATAACCCAATGTCATGTTCAATATCTTGTTGTTAATAGTCGCGTTATTAGTTGTTCCATAACAATACTTTCCATCAGGACTTACAGTTGGTTTCACTTCAAATTGAGTTCCTCCGGCAGGAGTAATTTTTAATGATGCTTCACGGAAAGTTTTAGTAGGATCTTTGTATTCATAGTAATATTCCAATACAGAAGTTGTACTTTTGAATACAAAACGGATATCGGGAGTTTCTCCCGAAGTAATGTTGTAAAAACCAGAAGTAGTAAAAGTAACTGTTTCTTCCGCGCTTTCATTTCCTGAGAAATCGACAGCTGTTACCTTGAGATTGTACGTTGTATTAGGATTCAGTCCCGATAACGATACATTGCTCAAGAAAGAAACCTGTTCTATTCCATGTGCTTCATCTTTGATATAATAGAAAAAATCATTCGCGTCGGAAGAAGCCAATGTGAAAGCTGCTGCTGTTTCGGCAATGGTACCCATTGTATAAGTTGGTTTTGCCGGAGCAGTAACATCACCCACGACAGTCGAATTCTTAGCCGTTTTATTATATGCTATAGAATTAGTCTCTCTATTTTGGAAAAAATAGATAGTTATATAAGATTGAGTAGTCCAACCTGTACCACCTTGCGACCAACCTGCAGCTCCTCCACCAATACTTTCTTTGAAATCTCCGGTTGAAGGAATTCTGTTTGCAGCGCCGGCAAAACAATATTCTTGCTTACCAGTACCCGCACTAGGAGTAGGAGCATAGTTTGTAGGGGTAGTCCAAAAACGAAGTTGAATTCCATAATTAGTATTAGAGAGATTTTGAGTACCGGTATTTTTCACCCAAACATAAGGCTTACTTCCAATTGTAACAAATTTATAATTAATCGAATAAGCATTATCGACCGCATTAGTACCTGTATTATATACTGTTAAGCCAGTTCCCACCATCGAACCATGGTCAGGAATCAAAGCCATCACATTAGAGGCAAATGAAAAACTCAGAATCATTGCCAATACAAAAAGTAAATTTTTCGTGTTCATGTTAATTTAGTTTTTATAGATTAGTAGTTACCTCTTCCTCACCTCTCTCCGAAGAGAGAGGGAGAAAAAGATGTTTATTTTATTTAGCCACTTTGAAAGCTGATTTTCCAACTTTCACAATATAAATTCCTTTATTCAAATCAGATACATCAATTGTACAACCGTTTGCAGATGTATTTAATATAAGTTGACCACTGATATTAAAGATTTGTACCGACTGATTTACTTCGGGTAAGTATAATGTGTTACCTGAAATATATGCTATTGAAGCATCGATAGCCGCTTTTTCAATATTGGTAGCAAGCGGGTATGCAAACGAATAAGATTTACCAATAAATCCATCTTTTTCAACTGCCACCTTGATTGTTTGATTAGGAATTACTGATACGGCTGCCAAATATTGCGAACTTGTGGCCGTTGGTTCTGATCCGTCTGTAGTATAACGAACTATCGCGCCGGTAGCGTCAACTCCGGTTCCCGCGTCTACAGAGGCTAAAGTTACGTTTGTAGCTGAAGCAATAGCTCCCGCTCCCGGTGTCGGATTAATAGAGAAGGAACGGAAGTCGTAGAATTTGTTAGTAGCGGCATCTCCTCCTGTTCCCGGTTTTGCGACAGAAGCATTACCCGTTATTTGCAAATCTTTAATAACAACTGTCATTGTTTTACTTCCTACATAATTTCCAAAGACATTTCCTGAAGCCATTGTAAGATTTAATCCATTGATTGTAACTGTCATCGGTTGATTTCCTGAACCTAAAACAAATGCGTCTCCGGTTCCTAAGTTATTAAGGCTGCCTCCATTTATTTCAAATTTACCATAACCATTAGCTAGAGTCGTTGCTCCCTTATAATAAAATGAAACGCCTGCAGAACTCACTTTAAAATTGCAATTTGTAGCTGTAAATTCTTTAT
This sequence comes from Bacteroidales bacterium, assembly GCA_031553755.1. Lineage (GTDB taxonomy): Bacteria > Bacteroidota > Bacteroidia > Bacteroidales > Azobacteroidaceae > JAIRVZ01. The sequence goes on from JAVBKZ010000003.1 coordinate 42,174, forward strand.
AATCACTAGAATTGAATTTTATAATACCTGCTGCATTAGTTGTTCCGTTCGCTTCAAATGACGCATTCGAAAGTCTTAAAATACCAGTAGTTTTACCTGTTCCCCCCGTATTAGTTTGGAAAATAACTCCATTTCCGTTTACTGTATATGACCCTCCGGTAAATTCGATTAAAGAAGAACCATTAACAAAAAACAACCCATTGGCATTAGATGCTCCACTTACAGTTAAACTTCCTCCGAATTGATATACATGGCTTGTATTTGATGTTCCGTTTAATTCTATGTATTTTCCCCCCGTATTCAAAACAACAGGATAATTTGCTGCAGGAATCATTGAAAATGAAGTATTTTTCATCAAGACTGTATCAGATAATTCTATATTGGTTGTTCTAGGATTTCCTGTTTGAGAAGCTTCATAAGCAGCCACTAATTGGTTAAAACCAGCGACATACACAGTTGAAGAAACAGTCGTTACTTTATAATGTAATGGAATTTCAACATCGTCAATCCAGTTACCTTTTCCTAAACGTATTTTCAAGTAAGTATCTGTAAAATTAATTCCTATAGTAGAAGAAGCACCTGCTACCTGATTACCGCTTACTGATGTTGGTGATGCAACAGGAGAATTACCAATATTATAATAAAAATAAGGGGGAGCCTCTGTGGCACTTGCACCTGTAGCTGTTACAGCCACGGTACTTGGAGTTGGAAAAGTATAAAATCCGGGATCAGCAACTGATGGAGTAATTACAAGAGCTAAATCTCGTAAATCAAACAAACCGCCGGAAGTGCTGGAAACATACGATTTACCTGCCGTAGCAATTATTGTTACATTTGAAGCATTTCGATTAATAACCAATGCAGTAGAAGCTCCATCGCTATTCAACGCCGTAGATGATCCGGAAGCTGTTACTGCGGTATTGCTTCCTATCTTCATTATTGAGCTACCATTACATAACACAGCTATACCACCTAAATCATCAATTGAAATACTTGCTCCACTAATATTTGCTGTACTATTTGTTCCTACCCGTATTGTTCTAACACCTGCTTTTCCTCCTCCAGATATAGTACCACCTTCAATGGTTAGGTCCATATAGTTATTTACATATATCGCAAATGGGTTAGCATTTACTTTGTTAGCAGCCAATCCTGCAGGAACAAAAACACTTACAATACCATCTGTAACCCAAATTCGGCCTCCTCCTGTGGAATAAATGGCTGCCGGAACAAGTAAATTTGTTGTCCTGTCAAATTCAACAGCGACACATGCTATTTCTCCTCCAATAACTTTAATAGTAGCCCTTCCTAAAGGAGTTAATAGAGTTGCACCTCCGGTAATTTTCATATTATCGCCGACTTCCAGTATTGCATTTGTCGATGCGATATCTAAACCAGCATTGTTTCCGTTTGCAGTAATCGTAAATGTATCTGTTTGAATAGTTATAGGATTACCTGCAATAGAAGACAAAGAATATACATCGTCTTTTGCAATATCAATTGTGATATTGTTTTTTAGAAGTATAGAACCTCCACCGGGAGTTCCTTTCAAAGTAGTCAATGCGGCATCAAACTCGGTAAAGGTGCCCACTTCCATTTGCGCATTCATATTCATACTCCACAGCAACATTATTACTGTGACGATGCTTAATAAGTTAATTTTTTTCATGCTCATAAATTTTTAATAGATTAATAAAAGTTAATTGATATGTTTTTCATTTATTTCAAAATGATTTGTTTGTATTGTATATATGTATGATTGCTGTATTTAATAATGTATAATCCGGATTTCAAATCTGAAAGTTCGATTCTTCCGTTGCCGGATTCAAGTATTTCTTTTTTTACCAATAATCCCGAAATTGTATAAATTTCAATATTTGCAACATCCGTATACGGACTTCCAATCACAATATGATCGGTTGCCGGATTGGGATAAATAATCAAGTTTTTATTTTTATCTATGGTATTGACGCGATTCGGTTGATCGCCGGTTGTTACCCTGAAATAGTCGAAAATACCTCCGATACTTACTTTCACACTGTAAGTGGTATTGTATTGAGAACCGGTTCCTAATTGTACGCGTATTTCATCGTTGTTATTTACATACGAAGGATCTGAAGTAAATAAACTACCATTGACGGAATAAGCTGCTACTTCTGTCGCATCTGACAATGAAATTTCTGATTTGTCTTCTAATCCGGTTACAATAAAAGGTTCGGATATCGCCATAGAAAATAAACCAAGTCCTGTTTTTGATAAAATTTGAAATTGGTCGGGAGTTGTTTTCTTAGGCGACTCAAACGCGCGAAATTCATAAATAGACGACCATCCTCCCGCAGAAATTGTTACTCTCAAATAACGCGCTTTTTTTACTTCAAAATCTACCGGAATAATTGTTCCTCCTACTGTATTTTTACTTTGATCTGTTAAAAGGAAAAATTCACTGTTATTCAAAGAGCCTTCTACTTTGAATTGAAATGCCCTTGAAGCATAAGGAACAATTTCTATCCTTGCTACATCATACGGATTTTGTAAGTCTACCGTAAATGATTGAGGATTGGTTCCATTAGCTGCCGCCCAACGTGTAGAAGTCGCGTTTCCATCATTTATTTTTGTTATTTCATTATTAGCTTGCTCGGAAGATGCCGTAACCGATTTATTTAATGCCAAATTAGGCAAAGTAGACGCGGGTGGTTCTTTTTTGGTAGTTATTGTGAACATCTCCTGTACTCCATCAATTTCAAAAGTTACAAAACGAACTGTTTGATATTGTGTATCGGATTTCATTTTCACTCTTATTTGGTCACCATTCGCGATAGAAAATTCCGTAGTAACAAACGCGCCTCCATTAATGGAATAAGACGCTGTGGCAGACGCGCTTTGATTGACTATTTTAATTGTTTTGGAAGTTTCCAATCCCATCACAGTGGTAATAGCCGAAGTGATTTCGGTATTTAATTCCGCGTTGGCTACATTTTGAAACCTGAATTCAGGAATAATAGGAGCTTCTCCTGTTTTAATCGTATAATTTTGAGGCATTTGCGCAGTCAACCCATTTTCCAAATTAAATGATTTAGACGTAATAGTTGATGACGCGGAAGTTAATCCTTTGGAAGTTATACTTAGAGTAAAATCGCCTGCTGTTCTTGTAGCACGCACAAAAACACGGTTGATACCACATTCTGTTAAAAGCGTATCTTTAAAGATACTGTATTGTATGCCACTGTTATAACCTCCTAAATAAATTCCTTCTCCTGAATAGGTAAAATCAACCCTACGTTCATCGGTTGGAACCCTGACACCATTATCATCGGTTACTTCCACATCAAACATAGCAACGTCTGAACCATCGGCGATAAAACCGTCAGGTCCAAGAACAGGAGTCAATCTCAATTTCGTGGGAGTTCCTGCCGAAACGATTTCTTTTGTCTTTACCGCTACTCCGTTTTTATATCCTGTAGCTACTACTTTTCCTTGTACCCAGGTTACATCGGGAAACGAAAATTCGAATTGATAAGCTCGTGTACCTTTACCATAATTTTTCACCAACGAACCTTGTGTATTGTAAACTGCAAGAGCCACTTCGTCCATATTAGAAACCACATACATTGTTTTCTTTGTTCCAACAGGATATGACCAATGTCCTACAATATGCAATTCAGAAGTGTCGCTTTGAGCAGCTTTCAATGCATAAAAAGACTGTTTAGGCAAACGCGCCGCATCCAAAGATCCGGTAACTCTCGCTAATTCGGTCTTTTCCATTCTCCCATGACTGATTCCGTCTGCAAAAATAATTTTAGCTCCTCCTACCATGATTTCTTTCAAACCTTGTCCTCCCCTTCTCGACCAACGGTCGTAATATTTTCTGACGTTATTCATCGCCAAATCTTCGGAACTATTTAACCTGAAATCATTTTCTGGATATTCTACAATAGTATAATTATCGCTTGGATAGGCTATATTTTTATATCCGAAGTTTGGTGGAGAATATTTATCCCAAACACGGCGCGGAGATTCGGCTCTCGCGTATTCAGCGTCCCAAATGGGAATGGCAGAAGAACCTCCTACTCCATCCATTGTAGATCCATATTCTGCAATACCAAGCAAGTCGGTAGCAGTAGAACGAGTTCCGCTGAAACGTCCTCCGTGAGGATCCCATTGTTTGCGGACATTCAACATATCTTGCATATGTTCGGGGACTATGTGTTGATTTCCTCCTTCCCAAAACACTACGGAAGGATTATTTCTGAAATAGATTGTTACGTCTCGCATTAATTCTACCCGTTGTTCCCACTGGCGACCTTCGTTATCTCCTTCCGCGTCTCCGGCAGGGCACGCGTAAATTACACCGAATTTATCGGCTGCTTCTACATCGCGTTGTCTTGGGGCAACATGCATCGGACGAATAAAATTTCCGTTACTTTCTTTTATCAACAGAAAATCATATTCTCCCATCCAATCCGGAACCATTCCTACGTTTACCCATTCCATCGTAGTACGAGGAGCATATCCGTCTAAATAGAGAAAACGTCCGTTGATAGTTAAACCTTGAGCTGCATTAAATTCGACTTTCCTTACGCCTAATGGTATTTCACAAACATCTATAACATTATTATCTACCGCTAATTGTGAATATACTTTGTATAAATTAGGATAGTCGGGAGACCAGAATTTGACACCTGACAATTGTACAGCAGTTTTCAAGATCTTGGTTTCTTCCGCGTTTAATGTATTAGATTTAAATGTATTCTTACCGACCTCTTTTCCGTCACAATCAACAATAACTACAGTAAAGTCTACTGTTTTTGCTTGTTCATAAGTATTTTTGACTTCCGATTCAATCATGATTTCAGCAGTCTTAGCTGAAAGATCAATATTTTTCGCGTAAACATAGGTTCCGGAAGTTTTCATGTTGCTGTATAACGGCAAAGTTTGATAGAGTTTGTCCATTATATGCAGTTTTACATTGCTCACAATTCCTCCATAAACAGGATTGAAAGGAGTAGTGTTCCATACAAAATTAAATCCACTTTCGACTTCTTTATAACCCAATGTATTATCAACTTTTACGGCTAATATATTTTCAGCATTACCAAAATTGACATAATTTGAAATATCAATACCACATGGTCCCACTCCGTTTTCATGGCGACCAACATAAGTTCCATTGATATAAAACTCACCAGCCTGACGAATGCCTTCAAATTCAACCATCACTTTTCGACCTGTCATGGAAACGTCTAATTTGAAACGTTTTCTATACCATGTTTTTCCGGCCCAACCGTAATCGCCACTACCTGTTACCCAAGTATCAAAGTGATCGATATCATTGTAAGTGTGAGGCAAACTAACTGTTTTCCACGAAACATCATTGAATGTGATTGCTTGAGAATTCACGACATCTGCTTTATTGAATTTCCAGTCGTAATTCAAATTATAAACTATCCGGTTATTTTGCGGAACCTGATAAGTATTCCCAAAAGATATGTTTACGAATATAATCGTAGAGAATATGATTGTATGTAAAAATCTCAATTTCATTTTATGTTATGTTATGAGTCATGAGTTGTAAGATTTTTTACTGTTCCCTTTCTAAAAAAATTCCAACGAGATTCCGGCTAATCTTGAGGATCACGCCGGAACCAAGTTTTCAACCTAATCTACTCTATTTCAACACGAACTTACTCTCCAATCCTTCCTCACTGTTTTTCGATATCCAAACTTTGAATTCACCGGGTTCCAACAACAATTGACCTGCATTATTCCAAAATGACAGTTGTTCGGGTTTCAAAACAAATTTGACGTCTTGAGATTCTCCCGGTTTTAATGTAATTCTCTTGAAATCTTTCAATTCTTTTACCGGACGAGTCACTGACGCGAATAAATCCCTGATGTATAGCTGTACCGTTTCAACAGCCTCTACATTTCCTGTATTTTTAATTGTACATGAAACTTCTAAAGAATCTTTAGTTCCTATTTCATTTTTAGAAAGTTTCATATCCGAATATTCAAAAGTGGTGTACGACAAACCATATCCGAAAGGATAGAGCGGTTTTTTTCCGGCATCCAAATGATAACTTGTACAACCCAATGAAACTTGCCCTGCTTCCAACGGTATGTCGTTCAACAACATCAATTTATCTCCTGCTGGTCTTCCTGTTTGTTTGTGATTGTAATAAATAGGAATTTGTCCCACCATTTTAGGATAAGTAACCGGAAGTTTTCCTGAAGGAACTGCTTTTCCAAACAACAGATCAGCAATAGCAGGCCCTCCCATTGTTCCCGGATGCCAAGCATATAAAAACGCGTCAACTAAAGGTAATTCTTTGTATATTTCAACAGGTCTTCCGGCCATCATAATCAATACGATGGGTTTTCCCGCTTTTTTCAATTCCGCCAATAATTCTTTTTGCGCTCCTTGCAATGAAATATCCGCGAGGCAATGCGCTTCTCCCGACAAAATGGATTCTTCTCCTGCAAAAAACAAGACTACGTCACTCGTTTTCGCGGCATTCAATGCTTGTCCAAAAGCAGCCTTATTTGTATCTCTACTATAATCAAGCGTTTTTACGTAATTAATTTTAATCTTATTTCCATAGCTTTCTTTCAAAGCGGTTAACGGAGTTACCGTACATTTTTTTTCACCATCGAATACCCATGTTCCCATCTGATCGTGAGGAGCATCTGCCATAGGGCCTATTATCGCGATACTTTTTATGTTTTCGGTTAACGGAAGAATGTTATTTTCATTTTTCAACAAGACACAGCTTTGAGTCGCGGCTTCTTTGGCTTTTGCCAAATTATCAACTGTGTAGAATCCATGTGATGAAGGATTAGAAGCATACGGATTTTCAAACAATCCTAAGCGGAATTTCAATCGCAATATGTTTTTTACGGCATTGTCGATATCCGATTCCTTTATTTTTCCATCTTTTAATAATTTTTCCAGATTAGGTAAAAAAACATGTCCCATCATATCAATGTCAATACCTGACATTAATCCTTTTTCGGCAGCTTCATAATTATCTTTACAATAACCATGCGGAATCATTTCCGCCATAGAAGCCCAATCGCTGACTACCGCTCCATCAAATTTCCATTCTTCTCTCAAAATTGTTTTTGTCAGGAATGGATTTCCTGAACTCGGTATTCCATTTATTTCGTTGAAAGAGGTCATAAAGGTTTGAACTCCAGCATCGATGGCAGCTTTGAACGGAGGTAAATAAATATTTCTCAACTGTTCCATAGAAATAACCGAAGTGTTGTAATCGCGTCCAGCTTCCACAGCTCCATATCCTACAAAGTGTTTCGCGCAAGCAAGCATCGAAGTCGGATTATTCAGGCTGTCTCCTTGAAAGCCTTTAATCATCGCTTGACCTAAAACCGAAGCTAAGAAAGGATCTTCACCTAAGCTTTCAACAATTCTACCCCAACGAGCATCTCTCGAAATGTCAATCATTGGAGCAAAAGTCCATCGAATACCCACAGACGTAGCTTCTATAGCGGCTACGCGTCCTCCTATTTCTACTATTTCGGGATTCCAACTTGCAGCTTGTGCCAATGGAACCGGAAAGATTGTTTTAAAACCGTGTATTACATCTCTCGCGAATATGAGTGGAATTTTTAATCTGCTTTCCTCAACCGCTACTTTTTGAAGTTTATTGATTGTCTCCGAATCTACTTCATTTAATATTGAACCTACTTTTCCGAGTTTAATTTGTTCGACCATATTATCTGAAAAACCTTCACCTGTAAGATTATTGAGTTGTCCGATTTTTTCTTCCAAGGTCATTTTAGATAAAAGTTCATTTATCTTTACCTCTTCTGAATTTTTATTTACAGATGAACAAGCCGTTAAAACTAATAACGACAATATTCCCACAAAAAGAGCTTTGCATTTCGTACCCATATCTTTTTGAAATTATTATTTGATGTTTATTGTATATTTATTTTTACAGATTCTTCGTTTCCGTTTTTTGTTTTTAATTTTAAGATGTAATTACCTTTTGGTAAAGAAGAAATATTCATCCGGTTAACTTGACGAGATTCGATTGTTTTTTGTCCTACGAGATTGTACAAAGTCATTTGTTCAGGAATATCGTTTCCTTCAGCGTTTACATATCCGTTCTCAGAATCAACATAAACATGAAACTTGGGAATTGATATTTTTTCGATTCCGGCAGGTAATGGTCCTGTATATTTTTCTCCTTCCTCTCCCTTTTGATATACCTTAACATAATCTACATACATTTTAGGCTCTTCATCTTCGTCTTTAAAAAATGCCGTGATTTTGCTTATGTTGCTATTTCCCGTAATACCTGTAAAATTGCCTCCTATCGCAAGATTCAGAATCACATAATATGGTTTATGGAAATACCGTCCGACCTGTCCGGGATCAGTTCCTCCATTTATTCCCATTTCGAGGTATGGTTCTTTATCCGGATTTTTATCCAAATCAAGGTACATGGATATCTTATCTTTAGACCAAATCAGCGTATATAAATGGAAATCATCCTGAATACTGTATTCATTGGTGCGCGCTTTTCCCCAATTCGGATAAGCCCCTCCATTCCAACTTTCTCCCCAATGAAACCATCCGTTAAAATAATATTCCTGTGTGCTGTTTTTTATTCCGTTGGCGTTGCCTGTTTCAAGAATGTCAATTTCGCCACATTTTGGCCAACCGACGGTAGGATAATCGCCTCCCATCATCCAAAATGCCGGCCATAAACCATTGGCTGTTTTAGGTAATTTAATGCGGCCTTCTATCTTTCCGTATTGAAATTCCATGTTTCCCTGAGTTTTCAATCTTCCGGAAGTACATTTTTTTCCTCCAAAATCTTCCAGTTTCGCGGTAAGAATCAAACTTCCAAGTCCGGAAATAGGTTCTTTTCCTAAAGATATATTTTCTTCCCTGTAATACTGCAATTCATTATTTCCGCTGCCATTGCCGTCTATCTCTATTTTCCAAATATCTTTATTTAATGTCGCCGAATCGAAATTATCCTCCCATACTAATTTATATTCATCCGACACTTTATCTTCCGAATAAGAAAACTGAAAGACAAAACCAAGTATAAGTGTTATTATTAGGTGTTTTTTCATGGATTTTTTAATTATTTCCTTATTATTTCATGATTCTTTACAACTCCGTCTGAGAATTGAAGTGTTAGGATATATATACCGGAAGCATAGCTACTCATGTTGATAAAATCCACATTTTTACTTTCAAATAATTTTCTACCATTTACATCCGACAAAATAATTTTCTCTACAATTTCAGACGATTGCAAGTATAATATATCTGTTACCGGATTTGGGAATACATAAGATTTCCGGGCTTGAACAACATCAATATAACTTGCCACTTTTCCGTAAACATCTACACTATAAATAGAGAATCCATAGGCGCTTCCTCTCTTTATACAATTTATCCTGACATAGCGGGCATCGACATTATTGATAATAATTCTTTCCTCTCCGGCAGAACCTGATGTTGTGGCAAAAACTTGTGTCCACGAAGATTTATCCGTTGATACTTCAACATTGTATTGTGAAGCATAAGCGCCTTCCCAATTGACAATGATATCTGTTAATTTTATTACCGATTCCAAGTCGACTGTTACAGTTTTATTGTCTTCTTTATGCTTGCTTTCCCAACGTGTATTAGCTTTTCCGTCTGTAAGATATTCAACCGGTTGCAAGTCATTCACAGATGAAGATTCTGCAGGTTTATTTAATGCCCAATTGTTTCCAACCGGCTCCGGATAAGGAGGGGTCACACCTTCCGGATTAGGAGTCGGCTGGGGAACCGCTCCATTGTTGGTAATTACAAAATAATTAAGTTTTAAATTTCCTGAAGTTACCTTTAAGTTAATGGTTTGTTTTCCCGCATTGAGATTCACATTAAATTCCCGGTTTTCCCAAGTATTTGAAGATGATGGGATTTGTATCGAAACAGTTTCTTTCAATGATGTAACATTCAACGCCGCATCAGTATTTGAAAAAATACGAAAACGAAAGGTATAATCTCCTGCACTCGGAATATCTACGTTATAACTTAATTCTTTTTCTTCTGAAAAATCATACATATTGATAACACCGGCTTCATCGGAAGTTTGTTCCATATATATGCCTTTTGTTTTGGAAATATAATGCTCTGCTTCTATACAAGCGTCTACGTTGTGATAAAAGCGACTATCGTAAGAAGACATATATGTCCAAACCATACCGGTTTCAGTCAGAACACCTCTTTCCGTGCCATTGGTATTAGTCAATAACTCCATATAAGGATATGATGGTTTGGTATATTCGCTCCGGCGGGGAATAAACCACGCATACCGCGCTACCATAGGATCTGTTTCGAGGTAATCGAGCAAATCAATCATTTCTTTACGTTGTACCAACGCTGTTCCTCCCTGGTTTTGAGTGAAGTTATCCCAAGCGCAAAATTCTGTGAGCCACACCGGCTTATTGTATTTTTTTATGTATTCCTGAACATATCCTTTTGTCGCCGATGCCCATCCCATATAACTATGAATAGCGATACCATCGACATCGTCAATATCAATATAACTAAAAAATTCATCAAACCATTTGGCCGGAGTTCCATATTGAGACCAAGAACTGTAGTTGCAAGCCGGAGAAATTATTTTCAAGTTCAATTCTTTTGCTAATTCTTTCAATGTAGGCCATTTATCGGCAGCCTGACGAGGAGTCAAATTAGCTTGTTCTTTGAAATTCGGTTCATTAAAGGCCAGGATATATTTACAATCAGGATGATCTTTCACATAATTTCTGATAGCATCAGAATTCCAGTTTCCATTCCATGTCATCGGACAAAATTCGTATCCGTAAACATTATAATAAGTATCAACAACATTATTAGGCGTAGTTCCCCAATTATAAAACCAAGAAGTTCCGGGTTGCAAGGCTTTCAAATCGGCGTTATTAGTAAAGTTAAAACTAACACCACGTTTAGGACTTCGTGTTTGAGAATATACAGAACAAACAAATCCCGCAAATATTAATATGATGAGGAATATACGCTTCATGATAAGTTGTTAATTATTTTCTTTCAAAATTTTTTCGATTGCTCTTCCTCCGTTTCCATATCTTACATCAAGAATATACAATCCTGAATTGAAAGAATTCATGTCTATGGAAGTCACATTTTTTCCGGAGTAAACAAGTTTTCCGCAAACATCATATAAGGAAACTTCTGAATTATCTGCCGGTAATTGAAGATAAAGCATGTCTTTTACAGGATTAGGGAAAATAGCTACTTTATCTATGGCAGTCGTTTCAACGGAAGAAGGAGCATTAGCGGATTTAGAAATTGCCCACCAATTCATTTTAAGTCCTCCTTTTGCATAATCAAGACGAATTTTTTGTTTTCCTGCTTTTAGATTGACTTTGCATTGTTGAGTATTCCAATTTCCAACTCCTTTTTTCTCAAACAAATAAGATGTCAAAACTTCTTGATTGACAGAAACTCTCAACTGAGAATCATCATTGTATTCAGCGCAAACTCTAAAAAATAGATTATATTCCCCGTCTTCCGGAACATTCACATTATACTCCACCCAGTCTTTTACATCAAAATCCGACAGATTAATATGTCCTGATTCATCAGTCGTTTCTTCCAAATGAATTCCAGACATTCTTATATAATGAGCATTTGATATCCTTTGGTCTAATGAAAAATAAAAATTATCGTCATAAGAAGACATGTGTGTGAATATTTTTCCCAATTCAATTAATACTCCTTCGTATCTTGGGCTCAATAGTTGCATGTAAGGATACTTTCCATCCCAACCACGCTCCTTAAACCAAGCATACCGATACACCATAGGTTCTTTTTCTAAATAATCTAAGGTTTCTACTAAAAATTTCTTTTGAGAATTTTGTGTTGTACCAGTTTCCCAAGCACAAAATTCTGTCAACCAAATGGGTTTACCATATTTTTTATATTTTTCAATATTAGAAGCAATGGATCCGGCAGAACCCATATAGAGATGTACCGCAATATGATCTACGCGACAGTCTTTACATAAAGAAAAGAACTCGTCATACCATTTGAAAGGATCTTGATAAGGAGGATTATTACTAAAGTTAAGGGCAGGTCCCACAATCGTTAAACCAAATTCATCGGCAACTTCTTGCATTTCGGGCCACCTTTCAGCCGCCTTTTCTGGTGTCATATTAGCTTGGTCCGTAAAGTTCGGTTCATTAAAAGCTAAGATATATTTTGTTTCAGGATGATTTATTATAAAATTACGGAGTTTTTCTTTGGTATAATTACCGTTCCATACCATGGGAACAAATTCTACTCCATTTTTTTTAAACCCTGCATCATTTCCCGAACCTGTATGTCCCCAATTATATCCCCAAGCAAGACCGGCTCTCAACGCATCTAAGTCTGCATCATAAAGAACATTATAACCAACTCCCCGTTTGAAGCTTTTTGTTTGAGCATGGGAAAAAGAAATACTAAACAAAAAACATACGAGAATGGTAAATGAAGTAATTGTGTATTTCATGTTTGCTTTGTTTTCAATATTAAATTTGGAAAAGTGAAAAAGGAGGATGTCTAAAAAGTCTGTCTAATTAAACATTTCAGACACCCTCCATGAAAAGACAATCTTTATTTGATTATCACTTTAGCAACAGCTCCTTCAGATTTTACTACATACACACCTTTAACTAAGCCTGTTGTAGAAATTATATTATCAACACTGGATCCTACATTTGCTCCTGATAAATTATATAAATAAGCGGGAGAATTCGTATTTAAAATTTCAATTTCTGAATCCCTTACAACAACCTCCAATGCATCTGCTTTAGATGATTTAATTCCATTATTTTTAGTTTTATAGAAGAATATTGCATCTAACGCGAAGTCCATCGGTTGAGCGCCACTTAATACACAAAAATAATTACCGCCAAATACATCACGTGCTGAAAAACCTTCGAAAGAAGACACAGGAAGATTTACTTCGTTCCATCCTGTTGTACTCCAATTTGGAGTTACATTAGGATATACTTTACCTGTCTTATCATCTGAAGCAGTACCAACACCTACAGAGAAATGCGCGTGAGCTTCATTTGTTCCACAAAAATAAACATGGTGCGCACGCGTATTAGATGTTGATTTGAAAGCGCCGTGAAAATACCAGCCTTCAGAAATCAACTTAGTAAAATCTACTTTTAATGGAGCTCCTGTTGTAGGAGCGTCTACCGCGCAAAAACCAAGACCAGACCAACCAGCTATCACATTAAGATTCAAATAACCTCCGATGTTGTCATAAAAACCTTTTCCTGTCGCAGCCGGTGCGGAATAAGTATTGTCCCATAACCAAAGTTTTAGTGCATTATCATTGATACGCAAATCCTGAACAATTTTCGTATCCAGATCATTATCTTCCATTACCAACTGGTTCATGTAAATCGGAATAATTTTTTCAATTGTAGAAAGATCTAATTTCGCATAGGCATTGAACCCAAAAACAGCAATCGATGCAATCATGCATGTCAATGTAAAAATTCTTTTCATGATACTTAAATTTTTTAAATTGAATTAATAAATAAAATTGAATTATAATTTAGAATTTGAAGAGCGCCCGATACCTTCATCAGGCACTCTTTATTTTTTTATTGAACAGGAACTCCGTCGTATCCCGGATTTTGAGGCATCGGACTGTTTAAGTCGCGTTCCTGAATCGGAATCGGAAATAATTCGTGTTTTCCTTTTACGAAAGGATCCATTTCCTTTGCTATCAGAGGATGATTAATTTGATTTTCTGCTCTGTAAGCATTCATCGTTTCAGCAGCGATACCCCAACGGATTAAGTCGAACCAACGATGACCTTCCATTGCCAATTCAACGCGGCGTTCATGTTGAATCGCTTTGTATAAATCTTCGGGAGTATCTTGATATCCTCTGTAATTCGGGAATGCAGGAAGAATAGCTTGTGATCCTCTCGCTCTTTTCCTCACTTCTTCTAAAGCCCACTTTGCTTGGCTATAGTCTTTGTTTTGAGCCAAACAACAAGCTTCCGCATACATTAACAAAAGATCGGAGTAACGAATTTCTTTTCTATTTATTCCACCTCGGGTTGAATGACCTAATTTAATCCAGGTTGTATCGTTATTCATCATGGAATATTTTCTCGAAGTATACCTGTTTCCCATATACACATAGACATTTTGCGTATTATTATCGCTGGCTTCTACCTGACTGGTAGTAGGTGTGTAAATAGTCACATCGCGCCTTGGGTCTCCTGATTCAAATTCGTCATACAGTTCTTGAGTAGGTCTGTTATATCCCCATCCTTCTTCACTTGCCCATCGCGGACGCGTCATCGTAGGGGTTAATGTCCCTCTTGAAAAACCGGCGCCATTCCATGCGTCAGAGGTGCTTTCTCCTATGAATTGTGTTTCAAAAATAGATTCTGAATTATTTTCTCCTTCGATTGTGAAAATATCGCTATAATTACTTTTTAAAGAATATTGAGGAGCCTTAGGAGCTAACCTGATTATGGAATCGGCCTGCAATTTCGCCAAATCATATAAATGATTATTCATATACGCTTTCACCAATAAAGCCCGCGCCGCGCCTTTAGTCGCGCGTCCTAAATCTTCAGCCGCGTACTCGCTTTTTTCGGGCAAATATTGAATCGCCTGTAATAAATCATTATATATGGAATTATAAATGTCATTCGCTGTTGCACGGGGTTGTTTCCAGTCTGATTGATATTTTATAACTTCATTTACTAATGGCACACCGCCAAATACGCGCACTAAACGGAAGTAATAAAACGCGCGAAGGAACAAGGCTTCTCCAATGACACGGTTTTGTACACTCGGATTACTTTCAAATGCTTCAGCTTTCATTTGAGGAACATTGGCAAATACAAAATTACATCTGAAAATACCCATGTACTGCACTCTATAAAACCACAATAAACTATTGTTATCCGAACGAGTTTTGAAGTTCTCCATATCGTATAAAGCCTCCATTGCACTTACACCCTCGCCACCTTTTAACGCGTCGTCAGAACAAACATCTCCAATAAACCATTCAGGAAAGAAACCTCCTCCATTATTTTGATACTCCCATTGTAATGGAGCATAAGCAGCGGTCGCGGACGCTATCGCATCTGTAGAGGTGTTGAACGCGTCTTTAGCTAAAGTAACACCCGGTTGCTCTATATTTAGATAATCATCGCAAGAAACGAATACGCTTAATAAGGTTGCGACAAAAAATAAAATACTATATTTTGTTGTTTTCATAATTCTTATTAGTTAAAAGTTCATATTCAGTCCCAAAAGCAATGTGCGGGCTTGAGGGAAGTTCCCATAATCTCTTCCGTTATCGCCAACTTCAGGATCAAATCCTTTGTATTTGGTAAAAGTTAATAAATTACTTCCTCCAACATAGAATCTCAAACGCTCTACACCGATTTTTCCTGTTAAACTTTTAGGAATGGTATAACCTATTTGCATGTTTTTCAACCGGAGGTAAGAAGCGTCTTCCACAAACCGGCTTGATGGCAATTTATTATCTGTACTTCCAAGCGGGTTAGGAATTGACCCATTTGAACCGGGTATGATGTTAATCAGGTGAGAAGGATTATTAGCGTCTTGTCCGGGGAAATATACATTACGCATATCCGTACTTAACACTGATTCAGAACCGTCAAATTCCAATTTCTTCTGTCTCAGACCATTATAAATTTCATTTCCTGCTACTCCTTGAAAAAACATTTGTAAGTCGAAACCTTTATATTCAGCAGTAATATTGAATCCATAAGTGGTAGTCGGGAACGGATTTCCTACATCGGTTCTATCCAAATCAGTAATTTGTCCATCTCCATTCAAATCCAAATAACGCGCGTCTCCGGGTTTTGCATTAGGTTGTATCACTTTCGGAACTTTTTGTCCTGATCCATTGTCAACCATTGTAACGTGAGCGTCAACTTCTTCCTGAGATTGGAATACGCCATCATAAACTCTCGCCCATATCGTATTCAAGGCATAACCTTCGGTACTCAAAATAAAATCATTCCATAAAGGTTCTCCTCCGTTCAATTTCGTTAATTCATTGTTTATAAATGAAATATTTCCTCCTACACTGTAATAGAATCCTCCTATTTTATTTTTATGTTCCAAACTAAATTCAATACCTTGATTTCTTACAGTAGCGGCATTTCCCGTAGGCGCATAACGGAAACCTACATGCGCGGGAGGTTGAATAGTCATGTGCATACCATTCGTCGTTCTTTGGAAAATGTCTACCGTTCCATGCAATAAGCCATTGAATAAACCAAAATCCAATCCGAGATCTGCTTGTTCCGTATATTCCCATTCAATCACAGGAGGATAGCTACCCATTGATAATCCGGCAGAAAGAGCATTGGGGTTACCGTAAGGATATCCAACCATCCAAGAAGTTCCAGTCCAAACATTTTCTACAGCGGAAGTCGCCGATAAAGAGCGTTCATTTCCCAATCTACCCCATGCTACTCTTAATTTCAAAAAGTCAACGCTGCTCGATAAAGATTTGAAAAATTCTTCTTCATTGATTTTCCAAGCGCCTGCTACGGAAGGATAAAATTTCCAATAATGTCCCGGTGTTAAATAAGAAGACCCATCTACACGGAAGTTTGCGGTCAACAAATATTTATTGTCAAATACATAATGTAAACGACCGAAATATGAAGACATTCTTTTGGTACTTACATCATCACCTCCCGATCTTGTAGAATAATAACTTCCATCTTCATTTTGACGAATTGTACTTGGAGCATTACTTACATACCAATTTCTTTCGTCTGTATTAACGAGTTCCGAACCACTGGCATTCACTGAATAATAATTGAATTTCTCGGCAGTAGCTCCAAACATTGCGGTAATGTCATGTTTTTTAGCTAAAAGAGTATTATAAGTAGCTGTTCCTTCATAGGTTAATTGCTGACTACGCGACATGGAAGCCGACACGCCATTTTTACTTATTGAATTATAAATTACATTCAACACCGGAGTAAATGTCCTGTTCATTCCATTCCATAACTTCATGCTAACGTCTCCACGCAAAACAAGCCCTTTAAGCGGAGTAATTTCAGCAAAAACATCTCCTACCCAATCATCATTATTATTATTCGGATGAGAATTAAACACTTGGTTATAAGGATGGACTACATTTCTGAATAAAGAAGGCGTAGAATATTGTCCACTCATATCCTTTTTAGGTACTCTTTTGGTATAATTGCTATAAGTTCCTTCAGGATATTTCACAGGATCCCAAGGAGCCATAGACATCGCGCTTGAAATCAGAGCCGTATTCCCATTTCCTTGAATATTTCTGTTATGAGAATTTGAAAAAGAAAGGTTTTCTCCTATTTTCAACCATTTTCTTACCTGAAAAGAAGTATTGACACGCAATGTCAAACGATCATAAAAAGATCCGATCAATGTACCTTCTTGGTCGAAATAGTTGGTACTAAACATATAATTGGCTTTTTCATTTCCACCATCTATAGAAAAATAATAGTTCTGAATCATCGCGTCTTTTACAAACACTTCATCTTGCCAATCTGTATCAATTTTCGTATAATCCATTCCATCAGGTTCTGTATCCGACATAATTCTGGGATAAAATGTATCATTATTAGGTGTGAAATTAGACCGTATCCATTCATTCAAGCCATTATCATCCAATTCTTTTTTCGTATTAGAAAAAGTAGCTTTCATGTTTGCAAACTCATCTCGCTTCATTACATCTAAGTCCTTCCACCTGTTTTGAGTACCGGCATACGCTTCAAAAGTAATATTGGATTTTCCTGTTTTATCTCCTTTTTTAGTTGTAATCAAGATAACTCCGTTTGCCCCACGAGAACCATAAATAGCACATGCGGAAGCATCTTTCAAGACTTCTAATGACGCGACATCACTCGAACTTAAAAAATTGATATTATCTGTGATTACTCCATCTACAACATAAATCGGATTAGAATTATTTACGGTACCTATCCCTCTGATTCGAATTGAGGCATCAGCTCCCGGTTGACCTGAATTAGAGTTAACGGTTACCCCTGCCATACGTCCTTGTAAGGCTTGATCGATTTTAGCAACAGGAGCCACCTTCAGTTTTTCTCCGGAAACCGAACCTACCGCTCCTGTTATATCGCTCCTTTTTATAGAACCATAGCCAACAGCGACTACTTCTTCCAACAGAGTTTCATTGGCTTTTAAAACAACATCGATTTTTCCCGTTTTTTTTACAACCATATCCTGAGGAAAATACCCCATATATGAAAATGTAAGCTTGGTATTGACCGGAACTTTGATAGAATATTTACCATCTACATCTGTGATAGTACCTCTATTGGTTCCTTTTTCAAAAACACTAACTCCAATAAGCGGTTCTTCACCTTCTTTTGAAGTAATAACTCCAGTTACGACAACCTCATTTTGAGCAAATACACCTGCCGTAAAAACCAACATTAAGAAAAGAAATAATACTTTCTTCATACAGCATTGATTTTAAAGATTGATTTTAATAAATGACAATAATAATTGTTCATTTTTTTGTTTAACACGGTATTCTTCATTTTCACGATATTAAAAATTCTTTATCACAAAGTTAGGCTCCATCCATCCCCATATTCAAATTTTTCGCCCTTACAAAAACACATCAAAGACTTACAAATAACTACATCACAACTACATCAATCAATCACAAACAACTATAAAACAATAGATTAGTTTTTAATTTTCAAAACCAAACTTAAAATTTCAACAGAATTAAAACAGCAGAAAAGCAACGGATAGGAAATAAAAATTCACTACTAAATTTTCTTAAATCAGAAAATTTAGTAGTGAAAAATTATAATAAGAATGTATAAAAAATATTAGGATAACATTTAGATCAATACTTTTGCAGCCACTCATTCAGACTATCATCACGGTCCATGCCCAATCTCTTTCTCAACCGGTAACGATTTAATTCGACACTACGGACCGAAATGTTTGTCAGTTCTGCAATTTCTTTTGAAGATAGGTTCATTTTAAGAAACGCGCATAGTTTTCGTTCGTTATTAGTAAGGTAAGGATAATCTTCTTTCAGATTTTTGAAAAAATTGTCGTGAACCAAATCAAAATTTTCCTCAAATTTTTTCCAATAATCATCGCGTTCCACACTCTGATTGATTTTGAGTTGTAACTTTCGAATGTTCTTTTTAGTTTCTATCGATTTAATTTCTTCATGAATTTTATTCAATTCATCGTTTATATATGAAAATATTTCATTTTTGTCTTTGACAATCATAATCGTACTTGCCAATTCATTCGATTTCAACCTGAGTTCGTTTTCCAATCGCTCCTGTTTCAGCCGCAAAATCTCCTGTTCTTGTTCCATTGTTTGTTGGCGAAACTCTTCTTCCTGCCTGAGAATTTGAGCATCTTTTTCATAAACAATATGTCGCTTGCCCTTTTCCCATCGATAATTAAAGTACTTAAACATAATAAAAATTAAAATCAACCACACAATCACATACATCAAATACGCCCAATTAGTCCGATACCAAGGAGGTAATATAACGAATGAATACTCCGCGTAAACTGGTTCTTGAGAATAATTATTAATAGATCTTACACAAAAGGTGTATTTTCCTTCGCCAAGTTTGGTGTATTCTTTTGTTTTCAATGATGAATACTGACTCCAATCCTGATCGTAATTACTCAATTTATACGAATACAATACATTCGGATTAAAATCATACGTAGTTGTATTGAATTCAAACCTCAATGAATTGAATTGATAAGAAATTTCAGGTATGACAACCGTTTTTTTATAATTATCCCTAAAAATCAGAGAATCAATTTCCGAACGCAACCAAAGTCGCCTTATATTTAAATATGGTTTACGTTTTATCGAGGTCGATCGAGGATTCATCCATGAAAAGCCATCGTCTGTGCCAATTAACGTACAATTTTCATCAATCGGATTAATGTGTTCAAATCCGCCAAACAGCAACCGCCTGAAATATTGTCCGGTCGAAATATCCGACTCATATTTATTTGTTTCAGGATTTAAGCGGGAATATCCGACAGCCCAATTGTTAACAAACCAATAAGTATTTGATTTTTTATTTTGCTTTAACGAAGTATAAGGTCTCACTCCTCCTAAAATAGAAGTCATTTTGTCATCAATTACCATAGAATCTCTTACGGAATCATATTTAAAAATTCCTCGTTGTGTGGCGATAACAATTTTTCCATCCAAATAATATATGCCGTTGTATTTATCGGAAGGTAATCCCTTATTCATTCCATAACAAATATTTTCTATAATGCTATCCCCTCTTTGATTCAACCTTAAACGTATGATACCTCTTTGGGCATCGCTTTTCCAGAGGTATTTTTCATCACATTCAAAATTCGCGACCGGATCTTCAAAACCTTTTATGTGATATAAAACTTCCCATTTCCCTTTTTCTTTTTTCAATAATTGAAATCCGGAATAAGTGCCCGCTAAAACGGTATCTTTTTTCTGAAAATACGGCTTTACAGCCCACGTTCCTTTTGTTCCGTGAACAGGAGTAACATTATTGCCTTCTACAATATATATCCCTGTATTGTGAGAGCAAAATAAATCGCCATCTATTTCAGTCAAATCCCAAACCTGACCCGACAAACGAGGAATTCTGTCCAGAACAACCGGTTTTTCGCCAACTTCAATCGGCCATTTTTTCAGCATCAAACCCTGATTTGTACCTAAATACATATTGTCTCCCTTCAGATAAGAAGCAGTCCCTTTTCCATAAAAATTAGAAGTACTATAAAGATTTGTAACCGGAAAATTAAGGGCGACATAACTAATACCTTCATCCAGACCTAACCACAGATTATTATCAACATCAAAAGCCATTGACAGGATCGTATTATTCAATAATCCGCTATATACATTTAACTGTGTGTATATATTTCCTGCGTAATCTATCACTAATAATCCTTTTTGAACAGTTCCTATCGCGATATATTTATTATTAATGGTGGCGCAAAACACCTGTAATGTAGATAACATTCCATCAATATTCGTTTTGAAAGGAATTATATCTTTTTCTTTCGAAAGATATAATCCGTCAAAAGCCGTAACAAATAAATCTTGCGATTGGGAATATGGAAGAATACCAACAACTTGTTTTCCTTTCAACAGCGGACTATCGTGTTTTACGAACACATCTCCCATCAGATAATATACATTATGAGAAGTTGCCACCCATAAAACATTTTTAACGACCGCACTGTATTCTATCTTCTCTTTGAGGTCTAAAACCTCAATTTTCCCTTCGACGTATTTTAATATAACGCTTTCCCCCTGAAAATATAAAACGTTATCTATCCGATGTATTTTCCATACGTTTCCATAATGTATATTTGGAGCAATATTATTGAGAGAATGATACGCGAGAGAACCCGATGAAGAGATATCAAAATAACCAAATTCATTTTCCGCTCCGGCAAATATTTTATTATCATACTGGAGTAAAGAACGGACACAGGTATTATTTGTAACCGGATAAGTTGTCCAATCCGATCCATCAAATTCAAGCATCCCGTAACTGTTTCCAAAATATATCCAGGTATTCGACGATTGCGAAATGCTCCAATTTTGTGGTCCTGAAGAATAATTAGAACGGGTATAATTGAGCACCTTTGGATACCAATCAGCCCAAAGATTAAAAGGGACCGTTACAAGAAGGAATAAGAAAATTAATCGTGTCAGTAATTTTGTGTAAAAAAATCGCATAAATACTTTCCCTACAATAGACAACATTTTTACAAATGTATACTTTTTTCGCTTTTTGAACAAAATTTTCTCATACAAATATTTTGGCACAGTTATTGTTAATTATTTAATGCGTATGTAAAACACAATAAAGTTACTTTCAGGGTTATTGCTACTCCCGCTTACAGCAAGTGTGTTGTTGTTGTTATGTGTGTGAATTGTAAGGGGGAATCAAGAGCAATAACCCTTCTTCTTTTTAAATCCTTTTATTAATTTGGATTTATTATCAGGAAATTATACCTTTGCCAAGCTTTTTTACAAAATGATAAACAAGCCAATTATCGTCCATAATTACCAATCGGTTAAATCAATAATAATCAATATATTATGCCCGGAAAACTCGGATACATATCGCAAATCATCGGTCCTGTAGTGGACGTATCCTATGACAAAGGAGAACATGAACTACCCAAAATCAGAGAAGCCCTAAAAGTAGTCCGTAAAGACAACAGGATCCTCATCCTGGAAGTTCAACAGCATATTGGGGAAAATACAGTTCGCACAGTCGCGATGGATTCGACAGATGGTATAATGCGAGGTATGAAAGCCGAAAATTTAGGCTCTCCTATCTCAATGCCTACCGGAGACCAGGTAAAAGGCCGTTTGATGAACGTTATCGGCGAAACTATCGACGGTATGAAACCGGTTAGCAAAGAAAACGCGGCACCCATTCACCGTGAACCCCCTAAATTTGAAGAACTATCTACATCTACCGAAGTTCTCTTTACCGGAATCAAAGTTATCGACCTTTTAGCTCCTTACGTTAAAGGAGGAAAAATCGGACTATTCGGAGGTGCCGGAGTAGGAAAAACCGTATTGATTATGGAATTAATTAACAACATCGCTAAAAAGCACAACGGATTTTCCGTATTTGCCGGTGTTGGAGAACGTACCCGTGAAGGGAATGACCTGCTTCGCGAAATGATTGAATCGGGAGTTATCCGTTATGGAAAAGAATTCAAAGAAAGTATGGAAAAAGGAGAATGGGACTTGTCTAAAATCGATTATGATGAATTAGCTAAATCTCAGGCGACTTTGGTATTCGGACAAATGAACGAACCTCCCGGAGCACGCTCTTCTGTAGCTCTTTCGGGTTTAACAATCGCCGAATCTTTCCGTGACCAAGGAGGCGAAAGCGGACGCGATATCCTTTTCTTCATCGACAATATCTTCCGTTTCACACAAGCAGGTTCTGAAGTATCGGCCCTATTAGGCCGTATGCCTTCGGCTGTTGGATATCAACCCACATTAGCTACCGAAATGGGGATGATGCAAGAAAGAATCACATCTACAAAAGATGGATCTATCACCTCTGTTCAAGCGGTATATGTTCCCGCTGACGACTTAACAGACCCCGCCCCGGCCACTACATTTTCCCACTTGGACGCTACTACAGTCTTAAATCGTAAAATTTCGGAATTAGGTATATATCCGGCTGTCGACCCATTAGATTCTTCATCCCGGATACTTGACGCCAATATTATCGGCGAAGAGCACTACAACACCGCTCAACGCGTGAAACAACTTTTGCAACATTATAAAGAATTACAAGATATTATCGCCATCCTCGGAATGGAAGAACTTTCAGAAGAAGACAAATTGGCAGTAAACCGCGCCCGCCGCGTGCAACGTTTTCTTTCTCAACCATTCTTTATGGCAGAAGCTTTTTCCGGCGTGCCGGGAGCAATGGTTTCGATAGAAGATACTATCAAAGGATTCAACATGATACTTGACGGCGAAGTAGATAATTTACCTGAACAGGCATTCCTGAACGTTGGTACAATCGAAGAAGCTATCGAAAAAGCTAAAAAACTTAGAGGAAAAATTAAATAATGGAGAGTGGAGAATTGAGAGTGGAAAACTGAGGTAATTTAACTCTCAACTCTCAACTCTCAATTCTCAATTCAACAAAATGAAACTTGAAATAATTTCCCCTGAAAAAATATTATTCTCCGGCGATGTGGAATTAGTTACATTACCGGGAACATCAGGTAGTTTTACCATTTTAGAAAAACATGCTCCGATTATATCTTCTTTAAATAAAGGAATTTTATCATACAGGATAAACGGAAAAGACATTGAATTAGAAATTAACGGAGGATTTATTGAAGCAAAAAACAACATTGTATCCGTTTGTATAGAATAATGATATTATTATGAATTCTTTCAGAATTAAATACCTGACTTACTTGTTATCATTCTCTTTGATAACTGGTGCCGGTATTGGCGCTCTGTTATATTACTATTTGCAGGATTATTATCCGCAATGGTATGTCGGAATTCTTTCTTTTCTATTTTTATTCGAATCGCTTGTTATTTGCATCGTTGATTCAGCGAGTAAAAAATTAGGACAAAGAAAATTGGCAAATTTGTATCTACTGCTTAAAGTTGTAAAAATACTATCTTCTTTAGCCTTTGTCGGTATATACGCCATAAATAATAAAGAAGGAATACGCAGTTTCGTACTCGTTTTTGTTTTCTTCTACTTTCTGTTTCTCTTGTTCGATACGCTTTTCTTTTCTCGTGTGGAAAAAAGGTTAAAAGCCGGCAATAACACAAAATGATGAACAATTTAGTTAAAAATATTATCAAATGTTTGCTTTTGTTCCTTCTATTAGGAATACAAGTTACCAACGCGTCTACAAACACTCAGGCCGAAGATAAGGAAATCAATGTCAGGGAACTGATATTGGAACACCTTGCCGATTCTTACGAATGGCATATTACCAACATTGGAGAAAAACACATTTCAATTCCGTTGCCGGTTATCGTAAAAGGGAAAGAAAGTGGATGGCACGTTTTTCTTTCATCTCATTTTCACCACGGAACTGAATCTTATGAAGGATTCCATATTGCAAAAGAAGGAGACCTTCAAGGAAAAATAGTAGAAATAAATACTTCCGGAGAAGAAGTCCGTCCTTTAGACATATCAATCACAAAAAACGTTTGTTCGTTGCTTTTCAGCTGCATACTATTGGTTATCTTAATTTTAAGCGTAGCGAATTGGTATAAAAAACAACAATCGGAAAGAGCGCACAGAGCGCCTAAAGGTTTTATCGGTTTCATGGAAATGTTTATTATGAATGTCAATGACGAACTGATTAAACCTTGTGTCGGTAAAGATTACAAACGCTATGCTCCCTATCTTCTGACTGCATTTTTCTTTATATTTATAAACAATTTATTAGGATTAATTCCTATTTTTCCCGGAGGAGCTAACCTGACCGGAAACATAGCCGTCACTTTGGTTTTGGCTCTATTTACTTTTTTCACAGTCAATCTTTTCGGAAGCAAAGAATATTGGAAAGAAATTTTTTGGCCAGATGTGCCCGTTTGGTTAAAAATACCACCTATTATGCCAGCATTGGAATTGGTAGGAGTATTTACAAAGCCGTTTGCCCTTATGATTCGTTTGTTCGCTAACATTTTGGCAGGACACTCCATCGTTTTAGGTCTAACATGTCTGATTTTTGTGACAGTCAACCTCGGACCCGCTTTAAATACAGGAATGACAATCGTTTCCGTTTTATTGACAGTATTCATCAGCTTTGTGGAAGTATTAGTCGCTTACATTCAGGCTTACGTATTTACGATGTTGTCGGCCGTATTTATTGGCCTATCCAGAGTTGAACCTCATCACGCTCATAGCAAAGAAGAAAAAAACAATCATTAAAAAATAAACAAATAATTAATAATTTTAAAAGATAAGTTTATGTTATTATCAGTATTATTACAAGCAGCCGCAGGAGCGAGTTTAACAGGATTCGGAGCTGCTTTAGGAGCAGGATTAGCAGTTATTGGAGCAGGTATCGGTATCGGTAAAATCGGTCAATCTGCAATGGACGGTATCGCAAGACAACCCGAAGCAGGAGGAGATATACGTATGTCGATGATTATTGCCGCAGCTCTTGTAGAAGGCGCCGCTTTGTTTGCTATTGTAGTTTGTGGATTTATTTTGAAATAAATAACTCATGGGATTATTAACGCCCGATGCCGGTTTATTATTTTGGATGCTCATATCCTTCGGGATTGTATTTTTTGTGCTTGCTAAATTCGGATTTCCTATCATTGTAAAAATGGTAGAGGAACGGAAAGAATATATCCAGAATTCTTTGAAATCGGCCGAAGAAGCAAACAACAAATTAGCGACAATCAAATCAGAAGGAGAAAAAATCTTAGCGGAAGCACGTAACGAACAAATGTTGCTTCTCAAAGAAGGTGCTGATATGCGCGAAAAATTAATCAAAGAGGCCAAACAACAAGCCGAAATTGAAGCCGGTAAAGTAATGGAAAATGCCCGATTGGTTATACTCAAAGAAAAAGAAGAGGCAGTCAGAGATATAAGGAAACAAGTTGCGGAATTATCAATAGAAATCGCGGAAAAAGTTCTCCGTAAAAATTTAGAGAACAAGTCCGCGCAATTAGAATTGATTGATAAACTATTAGATGAAGCAACTGTTAATTGATATGAAGAAATGAAAAATTTGAATGGATACTGGAAAAATTTCTACAAGGTATGCTAAAGCGTTATATGCTTACGCGTCTGAATTGAAGGAAGAAGATCGCTTATACGAAGAAATGAAATCTTTGATAAGTAATTTTTATTCGTTCAAATCTTTGAATAAAATAATGCAGAACCCTACTGTTTCTCCCGAAGAAAAACAAAAATTGTTGATTACAGCCGGAGGAATAACAGTAAGTAAAGCATACCTGGGAATGTTGCAGACAATCAAAGAAAATCAAAGGGAATCTTATATGTTCTCAATCGCTTTGATGTATCAGGAATATTACCGGAAAGAAAAAGGTATGGTTATCGGCATTTTAACGACAACCGACAACGCATCCGAAGAACAAAAAGAAAAGCTCAAAAATATGATTGCCGCAGGTACCAATCAAAAAGTTGACTTGATAACAAAAACAGATGAGAACCTTATTGGAGGATTTATCTTACAAATAGAATCGAATCTGTTAGACGCTAGTATCAAAAATCAGTTGAATAAAATAAAATTACAATTGACTAACAGTTAAAAATTAGAAGATTTTATTTTTAGTTTTAAACTATTAGTTTTTAGTTTTAATAATTATGCCCGAAATTAAAGCAAGCGAAGTTTCAGAAGTTCTGAAAATGCAGCTCGAAGGAATAGATACAAAAATAAAATTCGAGGAAATCGGAACCGTTTTACAGGTAAGCGATGGAGTTGTCCGTATTTTCGGATTAACAAATGCCGAATCGGGAGAACTTCTTGAATTCGAATCCGGAGTAATGGCTGTGGTCATGAACTTAGAAGAAGATAATGTTGGAGCTGTACTTTTAGGACCAACAGAATTAGTAGAAGAAGGCGACACGGTGAAACGCACCGGACGCATTTCGTCTATTATGGTAGGTGAAAGCCTGTTAGGAAGGGTTATCAACCCTATCGGACAACCTCTTGATGGAAAAGGAGCTATTACCGGAGAATTGCTTGAAATGCCATTGGAAAGAAAAGCGCCGGGAGTAATATTCCGTCAACCTGTAAATGAACCGCTTCAAACAGGTATCAAATCTATTGACGCTATGATTCCTATCGGACGCGGACAACGTGAGTTGATTATCGGCGACCGTCAAACAGGAAAAACAGCGATCGCGATTGATGCCATCATCAACCAAAGAAATAATTTTTTAGAAGGAAAACCTGTTTATTGCATATATGTAGCCATCGGACAAAAAGGTTCGACAGTCGCGAATATAGTCAACACATTGCAGGCTAAAGGCGCGATGGACTATACAATCGTCGTATCAGCAACAGCTTCCGACCCCGCCGCCTTACAGTTTTACGCGCCATTCGCAGGAGCCGCTATCGGAGAATATTTCAGAGATACCGGTCGCCATGCTTTGGTCGTTTATGATGACTTATCCAAACAAGCGGTTTCTTATCGGGAAGTTTCTTTGATTTTAAGACGTCCTTCCGGACGTGAAGCATACCCCGGAGATATTTTTTACCTGCACTCACGTCTATTAGAGCGTGCCGCGAAAATTATTGCAAACGACAACGTTGCCCGTCAAATGAACGATTTACCGGATTGTCTTAAAGATAAAATCAAAGGAGGAGGTTCTTTAACCGCGTTGCCTATCATCGAAACTCAAGCCGGAGACGTTTCCGCGTATATCCCGACGAATGTTATTTCAATTACCGACGGACAAATTTTTCTTGAAACAGGATTGTTCAATGCCGGTATCCGCCCTGCCGTTAATGTCGGTATTTCTGTTTCTCGTGTAGGTGGTAACGCGCAAGTGAAAGCGATGAAGAAAATTGCCGGAACATTGAAAACCGACCAAGCTCAATACCGTGAATTGGAAGCTTTCAGTAAATTCGGAGGAGATATGGATCCGGTCACGAAAATGATTTTGGATAAAGGTAAGAAAAATTCGGAATTATTAATTCAGCCTCAATATCAACCGTTACCGGTAGAAAAAGAAATCGCTATTATTTATTGCGGAACACAAGGATTATTAAGTGAAGTTCCGGTTGATAAAGTCCGTGATTTTGAAAAAACATTCCTTGACGTTATCGAATTGAAATATAAAAAAGAAGTTCTTGACCTTCTTCGTGAAGGTGTATTAAACGATGAGATAGCTGATATATTGAAAAGTACAGCTTTGGAAGTTGCTAAAAAGTATAAATAAATTGAAAATTGAGAATTGAGAATTGAGAATGAAATATTAAATAACGCTCTCAATTTTCAGCTCTCAACTTTCAACTCTCAACTAAAAACATGGCCTCATTAAAAGAAGTAAAAGGAAGGATAGCATCGGTAAAATCGACACAGAAAATTACCTCTGCTATGAAGATGGTTTCATCAGCCAAATTACGCAAGGCTCAATATCAAATTGAAAATTTCCTGCCTTACGAAAGGCATTTGACTGAAATCTTGAATAATTTTTTATCGTCCGAAACAGAATACGTTTCTCCCCTATCGGAAACAAGAGAAGTGAATGCTTTGGCTATCATCGTTATATCTTCCAACTCCAGTTTATGCGGCGCGTTTAATTCTAATATCATCCGGTTATTGGAACAAACAATAAAGGAATATTCTCAAGTAGATCCGAAAAATATATACATATATCCCATTGGAAAAAAAGTAGAAGAGGCCTGTAAAAAAGCGGGAAGAAATGTACAGGGAAGCTACACTTCTTTGATGGATAAACCCAATTTTGACGGAGCGAAAATAATCGCGGATTTATTGTCGAACGATTTCAGGAAAAAAAGGATCGACAAAGCTATTCTATTGTATAATCACTTCAAAAGCACTTCTTCTCAAATTCCTTTAATAGAACAGTTTTTACCCATTGAACTATCCGTAAAACAAACAAATAATAATTCAATTGCCGCGGATTATATTGTAGAGCCCGATAAAATTACGATTTTGGAATCATTAATACCTAAATCGTTGAGGATTAAGCTATATGCAAGCATTTTAGATTCAGCCGCAGCCGAACAAGCCGCAAGGACATTGGCGATGCAAATTGCAACCGATAACGCAAGCGAAATACTTGAAGATTTAACGATCCAGTACAATAAACAAAGACAGCAGGCAATTACCAGCGAATTATTGGATATTATCGGAGGTTCAGAAACGCAAAAATAATCAAATTTAAACCATTTTATTTTTTTATAGTCAAAAGTTTGATTCCAAATAGAGAAATTAAAACAATTGAAAAATTCTACATTTGGATATTTAATAAATTAAAATTCAAAAGATTATGAAAAAGATCCGATTATTAGTTATTTTCTCTTTACTTTCTTGTGGAATTGCTTTTTCTCAACCTCCTCAAGGAAGAGGACAACGCATGACAATTGAAGAACGTTCGCAAAAAACGACAGAATGGATGACAAAAGAACTTGATTTGACAAAAGAACAAATTACACCAATTGATTCTATTAATTTATTATTTACTAAGACACAACAAGTATTATATCAATCTGCCGAAGGAGATAGAGAAAAAGTAAGAGACGCGATGAATGCTCTTGAAAAAGAGAAAGAAACCGCTCTATCCAAAGTTTTAACTTCTAAGCAATTAGAACTTTACAAAACAAAAATCAAAGAAATGAAAGAAATGATGGAAAACAGAAGAAGAGGTAGTGGTGGCAATTAATCACAACAGCTAAAATGTATTACATATAAATCCTGTTTAATAAAATTAAACAGGATTTTTTATAAACTTTTTAAACTTTTTCGGGTTATTTCTATAAAACACAATAGCTCTTTATATAATAAATACACAACTCTTGTGTTATTATTTTCAATTCAAATAAATATATGAAACGTCAGAAAAGAGTAGCAGCCATCCACGATATATCCGGATTCGGAAAATGTTCACTTACCGTAGCTTTACCTATTATTTCCGCGGCCGGAATAGAAACCAGTGTTATGCCCACAGCCGTTTTATCTACTCATACAGGTGGATTTACAGGATTTACTTACAGGGATTTAACAGAAGATCTACGTCCGTTTGCCCAACATTGGAAATCTTTGAATCTCGAATTCGACGCAATTTACTCCGGATTTTTAGGTTCTTTTGAACAATTGGATATTGTTTCCGATTTTTTCGATCAATTCAAAAAAACAGACAATATCATTTTAGTAGATCCCGTAATGGCTGATAACGGAGAATTATACAAAATATTTACTCCTGAATTTGCCAAAGGAATGGCTGAATTATGTAAAAAAGCAGATATTATCGTTCCTAACATGACAGAAGCTTGTTTGATTCTGAATGAAAGCTATCATCCGGGACCTTATTCAAAAGAATATATTGAACAAATTTTGAAAAATTTAACTAAACTCGGGCCTAAAAAAGTAGTCCTGACCGGTGTATTTTTTAATGAAAGTGAACTCGGGGCCGCGACTTACGATACAACGACAAATACTTTCGGATATGCTTTTTCCGACAGGATACCGGGATATTTTCATGGTACTGGAGATATTTTCGGAAGCGCTCTCCTTTCCGCAATATTAAATGGTTTCGATTTGAATCAGTCGGCCGGAATAGCAGTTTCTTTCACAACTGAAAGTATTCGAAGAACAGCCGAAGCAAAAACGGATATTCGTTTTGGCGTAAATTTCGAAGAAAGTATTCCTAATTTTTTGAAAGAATTGAAGATTGTGAAATAAAATTTATGCATGGCTCAAATCCAATTATTTTTTCGATACCAGTCAATGCAAACTTCCAATCCATGTTTTAAATCATATTCGGCATGATACCCTAAATCATCTTTTAGAGGTTGAATATTACATGTCCAATCACGTTGTTCCATTATTCTGTATTTATCGCGATTTAATGTAGATGTCTTTCCTGATATTTTCGCGAAAAACTCAGATAAACAGGATACAATATACAATAAAAACAATGGTATCTTAATTTTTAATACAAATTTCTTTTTTAAAAGTAATTGAAGAAGTTTCGCATATTCTTCATCTGTATATGTTTTATCATCAGAAACAGCATAAATTTTATTATTCAAGTCACTTCCTAAAGAAAGAAAAATCACGTTGACCAAATCGGTTACATAAACAAAAGTCAGGTATTGCGGTTTAAATCCGGCTCTTACGTCTAATCCTGAATTGACCGTTTTCAACATCATGAAATAATCTTTTTCCCTTGGACCATAAACTCCTGTCGGACGAAAAATCAGGTAAGGAAAATCGGTCATTGATTCTAAATATTGTTCAGCCTTCCGTTTACTTCTTCCATAATAAGTATCAGCTTTAAGCGCGCTCAAACTACTCATCAGAACAAATTTTTCCGGGACATTGTTTGTTTCACGCAAAGCATTAATAAAATTAACAGTAAAATTATAATTAACTTTCTCGAAATCGGCCAAATCCAGACATTTCGTAACCCCCGCATTATGAACTACATAGTCCCATTTTCCATATTTTCCGGTATGCAATTTTATCTGTTGTTTCAAAATTTCTTTGTCCGAAAAATTCAAGTCTATAAAATGTATTTTTTCATCAGACAGATATTCCCTATTACTCGTCCTACGAATCCCCGCCCAGATTTCCCATCCTGATTCAATCGCTTTTTCAACGAGAAAACTACCGATAAAACCACTTGCTCCTGTTATTAAGATTCGTTTCATTTTCTTTTTTCTTTAAAAAAATTCTTTATCAATGATGCTGATTCTTCTTCCATCAACCCCGAAACAACTTCTGTTTTAGGATGAAATACTTCAGGAGCATATTTCGAATAACCTTTTTTTTCATCTTTCGCACTATAAACGACTTTAGAAATTTGCGACCATCCTAATGCTCCCGCACACATAGGACAAGGCTCTACGGTTACATAAAGCGTACAATCTTTCAAATATTTTCCACCGAGAACAGAGGCGGCGGCAGTTATGGCTTGCATTTCGGCATGAGCAGTCACATCGTTTAATGTTTCAGTTAAATTATGAGCACGGGCAATGATCCTTCCTTTACAAACAACGATTGCTCCAATGGGCACTTCTCCTTTTTCATAAGCATACGAGGCTTCGACAAGCGCTTGCTTCATATAATATTCGTCATTCAATATTTCATTCATCTTCTCATTTCGTTTTCGCTGAACAACGTCGGATGGTTTTGCTCTAACATTTTCAAAATATGAGATATAATCGTTTCCCTACACCAATTCGAACGATTTTCAATCTTATATTTAGATAAATAACTTGATACCACTTTATATTCTTCATCATTCAACATAAAAGTGATTTTGTGATTCCGTAGATGCTCTGACATGAGAATGAATATTTTACAATTTTTGCAAATTTAAGTCCTTATTAAAGAATAAAAAAGAAATTACATATATTTGTGAAAATTATTTTATACTATGGCAGAACATAACCAAACTGGAAAAAACGGAGAAGAAACCGCCGTTGAATTTTTAAGGGAAAAAGGGTACAAAATCTTACATATAAATTGGAGAAAAGGCCGCTATGAGTTAGATATCGTAGCAAGTACGGATGACGAATTAGTTGTCGTGGAAGTCAAAACCCGATCGGGTATTCCTTTGGAGACTCCGGAAACAGCGGTTAACAAAGATAAAATCAGAAGAATTATCTCTGCTACAGATTTTTATATCAAAGTATTCGATATTGATTTACCCGCCCGGTTCGACATCATTTCCATCACCGGATATAGTCCGAACTTCATCATCGAACATATTGAAGACGCTTTTTACCCACCGGTAAATACTTACAGGTAAAATAGAGTTTAAGTAAATTTATTTAATAGACTCTGATTATCAATATTTTAATAAAAATATACCTGTATTTAAATTGACAGAAACTCTAATATTTACTTTGACTTACTTTATTATTTTCGTAATAAATCCGGTATAATAAAAGGGAATATTGTACAAATCAAATTCTTTTCCCGATGAAGTTTTTACTTTGTCTATCGAAAAAGGATTTGACCATATCCTTATTGCGGTATTGTGATTTGTATTTTCCATAAAAATATGGAGGGATTTTAATTTGGCATTATGTCCTGATTTCACTTCAATAGGGATAGTATTTCCATTATGAAGGAGAACAAAATCTATTTCAGCATCCGCTCCTTTTTTGTCTCGTACCCAAAAATTCCTTCGATTTGAGATTTTACTATCAGACACCAACAATTCCTGGGCAACAATTTGTTCCGCAACATTTCCACGCCAAGCATCCAAAATATCTTTCGCTCCAAAAACTTCTTTTTGAATATTGGCAGAATAATTTACCAAACCAATATCCAACCAAAATAATTTAGGTGAACGTTTCAAATCTGAAATGAGTGGAACTATTGTTCTAACTGATGGATAACTCAATTCCAGAAGCATCGTTTTTTCAAGTGTTCGGAAAGCTTCTCCCATTTCACGAGCTTTATAGGAAGAACCTGCGAAATTTCCAAGAGATATGCGTTGACCGGCAAAAGCCCATCCTTCCTGAAGAATATAGTGAATCACTTGTTTCATCGTTTTATTACGAGCATATTTTTCTACATCATCTTTATATCCATATAAAAGCGTTTCATAAATATCATTCAATGCTATAAAATCTCTGTATTTGGCATAATGCGCCACAACTTCAGGCATTCCACCTATCAAGGTATAAGTGTTAAATAAATTCATCGTTTTACCATGTAATACATCTGGTATTTCTATCGATTTAAGCGCATTACATAACTGAA
Organism: Bacteroidales bacterium; assembly: GCA_031553755.1. GTDB lineage: Bacteria > Bacteroidota > Bacteroidia > Bacteroidales > Azobacteroidaceae > JAIRVZ01. The sequence goes on from JAVBKZ010000003.1 coordinate 76,216, forward strand.
CTTCTCCTATTGCACCTAAAAATTCATCAAAAGAACAAGGACGAACTGCCATGTATTCTACTCTTCCCACAGGAAAAGATATTTGAGTTCCTATTAAACTTTCGAGCAAAGAACCTGCGCCAATTACAAACAAATCAGGAATATCCTCATAAAAATAACGCAGTAACGCTACTGCTTTAGGAGAGTTTTGAATTTCATCAATAAACAACAATGTTTTACCCTTTTCTTTGGGTTTGTTGCAATACAGGTAAATTGAAGACAAAACATAATCAACATCCTTGTTGGATTCAAATAACGCGGCTGCAATCGGATCTTCTAAATTGAGATATAAATAAGAAGAAAACCGTTGAGAAAATTCGTGAATAAGAGTTGTTTTACCCACTTGTCGAGCGCCTCGTAATATCAATGGTTTACGATTTTCTTTATCGGCCCATCGCCCTAATTGTTCCAATGTATTCCTTCTAAACATTTTTATCTATACTTTAACGACTTACGGTTGCAAATGTACAAATTTTGTTTCAAAGTGACGGTATAAATCGCTAATTTTTGTTTCAAAGTGACGGTACAAATCACTAATTTTTGTTTCAAAGTGACGGTACAAAATTTCTTCAAGACACCTAAAATCTCAATTATTTTGTAATTTTCAACTGAAAACCTTATATTTGATGTTTTCCCTGAATCAGATTCTCAAAAAATTATTTATGAACATCGAAGACCTTAGAGATTTTTGTTTAAGTATTGAAGGGGCCATAGAATGCACTCCTTTCGATGACGTAACACTTGTATTCAAAATTTATGAAAAAATGTTTGCTGTCATTCCGTTAGATAGCGAACGTTTGAGTATTTCCCTTAAATGCGACCCGGAAAAAGCGATTGAATTGCGGGAACATTATAACTGCGTGGAAGCGGCATGGCATTTCAATAAAAAATATTGGAATACGATTTATCCAAACGGAGACATGAAAGACGATGATATTCAATTTTGGATTGAACATTCCGTATCGGAAGTTGTTAAGAAAGTACCGAAGAAGTTAAAACAAAAATAATATATCTATTATGCATACCATTCTTTTAAATTCTACAACCTCTACCAATTCCGAATTAAAGAATTTATGTTCGGAAAAAGTTCTTGAACCGTTTACTACGATTGTAACCGAAGAACAAACCGAAGGAAGAGGACAATCAGGCGCGTCTTGGGAATCAGAAACCGGAAAAAATTTAATATTCAGCACCGTTTTATATCCTCAAAATCTTCACGCGGAAGAGAGTTTTATTATCTCTTGTATTTTTTCTTTAAGTATAAAAGAAACACTTGATGAATATATTAGCGATATAACCATCAAATGGCCCAATGATATTTATTACAAGGATGAAAAAATCTGTGGTATTTTGATCGAAAACGAAATTTCGGGAGAATTAATTACCCGTTCTATCGTAGGAATCGGTTTGAATGTAAATCAGGAAATATTCAAAGGTGACGCTCCTAACCCAATCTCTATGAAACAGATTACCGGAATTAATTTCGACCGTGACGAATTACTGAATTCTATTTTGAAAAAAGCGAAAACCTTGTTTGAATATTATGAAGAAGAAGGAGGTGAAAATATTCGTTCTGATTATAAAAACGCTTTATACCGAAAAAAAGGATTTCATTTATATGCCGATTATCAAGGATATTTTAAAGCTAAAATCGAAGATGTAAAAGAAAATGGGATTTTAGTTTTGAGAACAGAAAAAGGCGAAGAAAAAAATTACATGTTCAAAGAAGTCCGTTTCATTTAGAAACCGTACCTTTGCATCCTTAAAATGCAAAAAATGAAACCTGAAGAAACGGAAAATCAGGAACAAATAAGCGTCAAAGGCGCTCGTGTCCATAATCTCAAAAACATCGACATAGATATCCCCCGCAATAAATTTACGGTAATTACCGGATTGAGCGGAAGCGGAAAATCATCATTGGCTTTCGATACTATCTTTGCCGAAGGACAGCGAAGGTATATCGAAACTTTTTCATCCTATGCCCGTTCTTTCCTCGGGATTCCCGAACGTCCGGATGTAGACAAAATTACCGGATTGAGTCCCGTTATATCTATCGAACAAAAAACGACCAACCGAAGTCCTCGTTCTACTGTTGGAACAACTACCGAAATTTACGATTTTCTCCGTTTGTTATATGCCCGCGCGGGAGAAGCATATTCTTATAACACAGGAGAAAAAATGGTAAAATATACCGAAGAACAAATCCTGGAATTAATTTTAGAACAATATAACAACCGCAAAGTTTACCTGTTAGCTCCGGTTGTCCGTGGTCGGAAAGGACATTATAAAGAACTGTTCGAACAACTCCGCAAAAAAGGATTTCTCAACGTGAGAATCGATGGAGAACTCAAGGAAATTATTCCGGGAATGAAACTCGACAGGTATAAAAACCATGATGTAGAAGTTGTTATTGATAAACTTCAAGTTTCACTAAAAGATGAAAAAAGGCTGAAAAATAGCGTTAAAACCGGAATGAGGCAAGGCGATGGATTAATCATTATCTTAGATCTTGAAACTGAACAAATCCGGCATTTCAGTCGTAGATTAATGTGTCCTTCAACAGGATTGTCGTACAGCGAACCCGCCCCCCATAATTTTTCATTCAATTCTCCGCATGGAGCATGCCATAAATGCAAAGGTTTAGGATATGTCAATCAAATTGATATTGAAAAAATAATTCCGGATAAAGAATCCAACATATTCAAAGGAGGAATTCTTCCTTTGGGAAAATATCGCAGCGCGATGATTTTCTGGCAAGTAGAAGCTATTTGCGAAAAATATGGCATTACGGTTAAAACTCCGATTAAAGATATTCCAGATGAAGCTATCGATGAAATTTTGAATGGAACGGAAGAACGGCTTCAAATAAAAAATGAAGCGTTGGGAAATAATTCGAATTACTTCCTGACATTCGAAGGTGTAGCTAAATACATCACGATGCAACAAGAATCCGATACTTCGGCGGCTGCCCAAAAATGGGCGGAACAATTCATCACAACGAATACTTGTCCTGAATGTAAAGGAAAACGCTTGAATAAAGAATCTCTACATTATCTTATCGATAAAAAAAATATCGCGGATGCGGCCGAAATGGATATTTCCGAATTTTACGATTGGGTTAATCATTTAGACGGAAAATTATCTGATAAACAAAAACTTATCGCGGTCGAAATCCTGAAAGAAATCCGTACGCGGACTTCTTTTTTGTTAGATGTCGGTTTGGACTATTTGTCATTGAATAGAAGTTCAACCTCTTTGTCGGGAGGAGAAAGCCAACGAATCCGGCTCGCTACGCAAATCGGTTCGCAATTGGTGAACGTTTTGTATATTTTAGACGAACCCAGTATCGGATTACATCAAAGAGACAATGTGAGGTTGATTGACTCACTCAAACAACTGCGGGATACAGGCAATTCGATTATCGTGGTAGAACATGATAAAGACATGATGTTAAGCGCCGATTACATTGTAGACCTTGGCCCTCGCGCCGGAAGATTGGGAGGAAAAGTCGTTTTTGCCGGAACTCCCGAAGAAATGCTGAAATCCGACACTTTAACTTCCGCTTATTTGAATGGAAAAGAAAAAATAGAAATACCCCAAAACAGAAGAAAAGGCAACGGAAAATCCATCATCCTGAAAGGCGCTTCCGGACATAACCTGAAAAATGTAAACATCGAATTCCCATTAGGAAAATTTATTTGCGTTACAGGAGTTTCCGGCAGTGGAAAATCGAGTTTGATTAATGAAACGCTGCAACCGATTATTAGCGCCAAATTATATAATTCGCTCAAAGATCCGTTGAATTATACTTCGATTGAAGGAATTGAAAATATCGATAAAATAGTCAATGTAGACCAATCGCCCATTGGTCGTACTCCGCGCTCGAATCCGGCCACATATACCGGCGTTTTTTCGGATATTCGCAACCTTTTCGTAGAACTTCCCGAATCAAAAATAAGAGGATATAAACCCGGACGATTTTCATTCAACGTAAGCGGCGGAAGATGTGAAACTTGCTCAGGAAACGGATATAAATCCATCGAAATGAATTTTCTTCCCGATGTATTAGTCCCTTGTGAAGATTGCCAAGGAAAAAGATACAACCGCGAAACGTTGGAAGTGAAATTCAAGGGAAAATCTATTGCAGATGTATTGGATATGACCATCAATATGGCTGTTGAATTTTTTGAAAATATTCCTAATATACTCAATAAAATCAAAGTACTGCAAGATGTCGGATTGGGATATATCCGGTTGGGACAATCTTCTACAACTCTTTCGGGAGGAGAAAGCCAACGAGTAAAATTAGCTACCGAATTATCCAAACGTGATACAGGAAGAACATTGTATGTCTTGGACGAACCAACCACCGGCTTGCACTTCGAAGACATCAAGGTTTTGCTTGGAGTTATCAACCGATTGGTCGATAAAGGTAATACGATGATAATTATCGAACACAACTTAGATGTAATCAAATGTGCCGACTACATTATCGACATGGGACCCGAAGGAGGAAAAGGTGGCGGCGAAATTTTGTTTACCGGCACTCCCGAAGAAATGACCAAATGTAAAAAAGGATATACCGCTCAGTTTTTGAAAGAAGAATTGTGAATATTTTCCATACAATTTATTCGAGTGGATAAAACAAACTAATTTTTAAAAGATACTTAACTAAAACAATTTTATACAATTTTCAGAAAAACATACTGAAATTGTAATAAATTCATTACCTTTGCCGATGGAAACGAATGAAGATATAATAAGGAAAATAATATTGTCTGATGAGTTTTCTTTATATTACAATAGTTTAAATGTGAAAATACAAGACAAATATGCTTATGCAATGCAAATTATTAAAACACAAAAAGTAGTAAGTGAAAAATTTGTCAAGAAGATTCAAGATACAGAATTTTACGAAGTTCGTGTATCTAAAGGAACAAATGAATACAGGACGATATTAATTGCAAGCGACCATTCTAATTTTATGGAATCAACACGAATAGTATTATTGAATTCATTTTTAAAGAAAGACACAAAGCAATATAAAAAAGAAAATGAGTATCCGTTATACTACCTAATCGCTCTGTCATCCTGAACTTGATTCAGGATCTCTTAATGAATTGCTGATTATCAATAGATTGCGGGTCAAGCCCGCAATGACAAATTAGGTTTTTAATTTGTTAGGTAAAATAACGGATACTCATATAAAATAATTA
>JAVBKZ010000062.1:0-52347 GCA_031553755.1 Bacteroidales bacterium
AACCTTAGTAGTCATAATGTGGAGTAAATTCTGATATATTTTCCTCTAAGATAATGATTATTAAGGTTCTATCCTAATAAATTCGCGACTATTTTACTGAATATCTGTAAGTTATTTATTTTTTGTCATGTACTAAGATAACATATATAAGAATAAGTTTTATAAAAAAATCATGAAAATGAATCGTCAAATTATAAAAACAATAACAATTAGTTTGCTTTTATTCCCCCTTTGGGGGTTAGGGGGCTTGTATGCCCAAGAAAAACAAGTGCTAACATTCAATCAATATCTGGAGAATGTCAAAAATTCAAATGTCAGTTATTTGGCAGAAAAATACAATGTAGACATTGCCGAAGCCAATGCAAAAGCGGCTAAGGTTTTTCCCGACCCCGAATTGTCGGTAAGTTACGGAAATAATCAAAACTGGGATTTGCAAATGGGTTATGGTGTGGATGCGGAACTCAGCTATACACTGGAATTGGGTGGCAAACGTAAAGCACGGATACAGCTTGCGCAAAGCGAGAAAGAAATGACCGGAGCATTACTGGAAGATTATTTTCGCCATTTGCGTGCGGATGCAACTATCACTTATTTAACCGCATTGAAGCAAAAAAGAGCATACGAAATTCAAAAGTCATTGTATCAACAAATGCTTGGATTGGCACGAGCCGACAGTGTACGTTTCCGCTTGGGTTCCATCACGGAGGTGGACGCGCAACAATCGAAACTGGAAGCTGCGACAATGCTGAATGATGTGTATGCAAGCGAAGGAGATTTGCAGGAAGTGTTGGTTCAACTGTTATTATTTCAGGGAAATAAAACCCTGGAAATACCCGATTCGATTGCAGGAAATTTATCTTACCAAAAACGAACTTTTGATTTGCAATCACTTATTGCGACAGCACAAAACAATCGCGCCGATTTACAAGCGGCACTGAAATCTAAAGAAGTTTCGCAAAACAACCTGCGGCTGGCCAAAGCTAACCGGGCGATTGATTTGGGACTCAGCCTGGGCGGAAGTTATGCTTCAGAAGTGAAGAATGAGATTGCACCGGCGCCGTCATTCTACGGAATTACAGCAGGAGTCAGCATTCCTCTGAAATTCTCAAATACCAATAAAGGCGCATTGAAAGCAGCTCAATTGGCAGAGCAGCAAAGCGAACTGCAATATCAGGCGATTGAGTCGCAAATTGGTTCGGAAGTCGCTCAAGCGTACAACAAGTACAAAATAACCTGTCGTCAGGCAGAACAATTTAACACTGGCTTACTTAGTGAAGCTGAAACCATCTTCAAAAAGAAAGTGTATAGCTACGAACGTGGCGAAACAAGCATTCTCGACCTACTCAATGCTCAACGAACTTATAACGATGTTCAAGTAAATTACAACGAAACACTGTTTAATTGCGCCGCAGCATTGGTAGAGTTAGAACGTGTGTGCGGGATTTGGGATGTGGAGATGTAAAATTTAAGATTACAGAGTAACACATAGTATTGAAATATAAGCAATCCTTATTTTTAGATATTTTTTGTGGTGGTGTAAAATAAAAGTTATACCTTTGCCCTCGTTTTGGTGATATTTTTTCTATTCGGAAAGAATATTGAAAAGGGAACCTGGTGAAAGTCCGGGACAGTCTCGCTGCTGTAAGCTCTTTATAACGTTTGCACAAAACTTAAGCCACTGAAGAATTGAGAATTGAGAATTGAGAATGAAAATTCGCAAGAGAATCATTTTCCACTCTCCACTCTCCATTAACTTCGGGAAGGCGTGCAAACGGGAGTAAGTCAGAAAACCTGCCAAGACATAAATTATTGTAAAAACTTTCGAGTTAAAAGTTTTACGGTTTTATGTTTATCAATTTAAGAAATTTTTATTATCGTTTGTTTGTTTCTTTTTGTGTATTTTGTTTTGTACAAAGTATGCAAGCGGAAGACTTGCCTAATGATAGCATAAATTCTCATCGATTAAATGAAGTAGAGGTAAGAGCTCAAAAGAAATTATCGAATAATACCACGTCTCCGAATCAGGTTTTGAATGCAAGCGAATTGGCAAAAATCAACGCGCTACAAGTTTCGGACGTCGTAAAATATTTTTCAGGAGTACAAGTAAAAGATTATGGTGGAGTAGGAGGGTTGAAAACGGTTTCCGTTCGTAGTTTGGGAGCGGGTTATACCGGAGTTTTGTATGATGGATTTTCTGTTTCTAATTATCAAACCGGACAGGTAGATTTAGGTCGTTTTTCGATTGATAATGTGGATGTTATTTCCTTGAATATCGGAGGATTTGACGATATTTTTCAAACTGCCCGGACGCAAGCGTCAGTCGGAGTTCTGAGTATAAAAACTCAAAAAAATATTACAGAAAGCGAAAAGTTGACATATATTAATGCCGGACTGAAATATGGTTCATGGAATTATATCAATCCTTCTGTTCTCTACGCACAACGATTGAACTCTACGTTTTCTACTCAAGTATCAGGAGTATACATAAAATCTTCGGGAGATTATCCTTTTGTCTCAGAGTCGGGAGAACATTTGAATCGGGATAATTCGGATGTTGAGAGTCTAAAGCTGGAAGCTAATCTTTTCGGAAAATTTAAAAACGGAGGTAGTTTATCCTTCAAAGTATATGGATATGATTCGGAAAGAGGGCTTCCGGGTCCCGATATTTTTTATAACCATAACAACGGAACAGAACGAGCTTGGGATAAAAATATTTTTTCTCAGGTACAATATATTCAATCCTTATCTTCAAAATTCGATATACAAACGAATGCTAAATTTGATTTTTCCAAAATTAATTATGAGAAAATCAATAATTTAGAAGGTAGAAAAGAAAATATCTATTACCAAAGAGAATATTATTTAAATCTCACATTGTTGTATAAAATCAATCCCGATTTATCTTTTTCATGGGCGAATGATGGTTCTTATTCTAATTTTGAGAATAATTTTAATGACTGCGTTTTCCCTTCGAGAAAAATATGGCAAACAGCACTTTCAGGTAAATACAAAAAATCAGGAATTGTAGTAACCGGTTCTTTTTTAGGAACTTTTGTCGATGATGATGTGAAAGTTGGCGAAGACAGGAACGCTGATTTTCGCCTATCTCCTTATTTGGGAATATCTTATCTTCCGTTCACGAATACGCCGTTATATATCAGAGGATTTTACAAAAATACGTACCGATTGCCCACTTTTTCCGATTTGTATTTTTCTCCATCTACTATTTCTTCTTCCAATTTGCAACCCGAAAACGCGAATCAATATAATTTAGGAATTTCATGGTCGAATCGATTCAGTTATATTTTACCATTTTTTTCTGTTTCGGTAGATGGATATTTGAATCACATTGAAAATAAGATTATAGCGATTCCTAAAAGCAGTATGTTTATTTGGTCGGTTCAAAATTTAGGTAAAGTCGAAACTAAAGGGATTGATACCCGTTTGCAGTTTCACGTACAGACAGGCGAAAAATTTTTGTGGCAGGTTTCAGGAAATTATACTTATCAAAATGTATTAAATAAAACTAATCCGGAAGACAAAAAGACCTACAATCAACAAATTTCATATACTCCGCGACATTCGGGTTCCGGTGTATTGTCGCTGCAAATGCCTTGGTTTAACTTTAATTACAGCATGTTGTATGCAGGAAGTAGATATTTTATGTCAACCAATCGTCCGGAATACAAGATGAAGGCTTATGAAGAACAAAACGTTTCTTTATCTAAGTCTTTGATATATAATAAAATGAAATTCGATTTGCAGTTTGAATGTAATAATATTTTCAACGAACAATATGAGGTCGTAAGGTCATATCCGATGCCCGGACGCTCTTTTCTATTGGGTTTAAAATTTACGTATTAGATGTTTTTTGAACCACATAGGCACATTAAACACAGAGTTGCACGGAGTAATTATTCACAGAGTAAATTCATATATGAGAGACGAAATACTCCGTGTTTCATAAAAGTCGAGATGAGTTCAGATTTAGACAATTAGTTAGATTTTTTATAAACAAATATTTAAGTATAATGAAGAAGAATTTCAATTATTTCGTGATGATGAGTTTCTGCCTATTTATGGCAGTCGGTTTTATTTCTTGTGAAGACGATGATGAAGGAGGAAATGGTGTAACTCCAACAAATAGAACTCTTTTTATCTTGAATGAAGGTTCATCCAAAACAAATACATCGGATATTTCAGTCGTGAATTTGGAAGATAGTATATTAAATTCGAATAAATTGGGCGATTTTATCGGAGATACCGGACAAGACTTGTTGATTTATGGTTCTAAATTATATGTTTCTGTTTCCGGTTCAAGTTATGTCAAAGTGATTGATGCTAAAACCGGGGGAAATATAAAAAATATAGAAGTAAAAGACGACAAAGGAGAGGGACGTTCTCCCCGCTATTTGGCATCTTATGGAGGAAAAATATACGCGTCTACTTTTGATGGCAATGTGATTCGGATTGATACAACATCATTGTCGATAACAGGAACGACTGCAGTTGGTACGAATCCCGAAGGAATCGCCATTGCCAAAGGAAAAATATATGTAGCCAACAGTGATGGACTTAATTATTTGAATGGATATGAAAATGGAAAAACAGTTTCTGTTATTGATATTGCAACGTTCAAAGAAACTACAAAAATTCCTGTGGGCGTTAATCCGTTCAAAGTACAGGCCGACCAATATGGAGATGTTTATGTAAATTGTAAAGGAAATTACACCGGGACTTCTTTTTATAGAATTAATACAAATACAGATGAAGCATCTGTTGTTGCAGGCGTAAATGTAACTAATTTTACAATTTTAGATGATTATTGTTATTTCTATGACGTTACCTACGATGCGGAGTGGAACGCTACACAAACTTATGGGAAATTCAATGTGAAAACTGATAAATTGGAGTCGGGCTCACTTATAACTGATGGAACAAAAATTAATACGGCTTATGCGATAGGAGTCAATCCGGAGACAAAAGATGTATACATTTCAGATACCGATTATCTAAATGACGGAACTGTATATGTATTTGATTCAGCCGGAAAAAAAATACAATCTTTCGAGGCCGGACTTAATCCTTCCGGTTTCGCATTTTATATTTGGTGATAATAAAAAAACTTTGCTTTGGAATCCGGCCGCTTGTGAAAGTCGCCGGTTTTTTTTTTGTTGTCCTTGATTATTGAATTGATTCGCTAATTAGCAAATTTGCCAATTAGCGAATCAATATTTTGAACTTAGTACTTAGAACTTTACCCAATAAATCCCACTTTTGAACGAATCATCGGCTTTGATTGCTTTTTCGATATATTTGCCGTGAGCCGGTTTACCTGAAAGTTTTTGAGCATTCAGATTGTAGTATTCGTAGCCAATGATTTCGCTGTCGTTTTATAGGTACTTGTTTCGGTTCCTCCGATGATAAAAATAGGAACTTCGCATGGAGCTTGTATTCCAAAATTGCTGACACCGGCTAGTGTCTCGTCAAATTAGCATGAAGAAGATTGATCGAGTGAAAAAGCGTTTTGTGGAAGATAGTCTTGAAATAGCATTGTCAGGTCATCCCAAAGGGGTAGAATACGAAAAGAAAGTGGGCGGAGATTTGGAAGCCAAACTGATCGCTTTGAGCTGTAGTGCAACCCCCGAAGGCTTTAGTCGCTGGTCTTTACGCATGCTTGCCGACAAGGCTGTTGATTTGGAATATATTGAAAGTATCTCTCATGAAACGATTCGCCGCGTTTTAAAAAAACGAGTTAAAACCGTGGAAGAAAAAAGGATGGGTTATTCCCCCTCTTCAAAACGATGATTTTGTGGCTAATATGGAAAAAGTGCTTGAGGTTTACAAACGCCCTTGTGATGTAAATCGTCCTGTTGTATGTATGGATGAGTCCCCCAAACAACTGATCGGAGAGACCAAAACGCCCATTCCCATGAAAGCCGGGAACGAAGAAATATATGATTATGAATATGTCCGCAATGGAGTATGCAATATCCTGAGGCCGAAAAGATAACATTAGTCATGGATAATCTTGAGACACATAAACAGGGATCCCTGTACGAGGTTTTTCCCGCAAAAAAGGCAAAAGCAATTTGGGATAGATTTGAATTCATTTATACGCCCAAGCATGGAAGTTGGCTGAATATGGTAGAGATAGAATTGAATGTGTTGATGGGGCAATGCTTGGCAGGAAGAATCCCGGATATAGAAAAAATCAAGACTCAAGTAAAAGCTTGGCAAACGGCCAGAAATAATAAGAACGCTCAAATTAATTGGCAGTTTACAACAGGCAATGCTCGAATCAAACTCAAGAGACTTTATCCGACTTTAGACGAATGACGAGATACTAGGTAGATTCCGCTATACACCTCAAAACACTCTTCTTTAGTCTTATTTTGTGATTTCAAAGTATTTCTATACATTGAAAAGCAATAAATTGTTGTACTTTTGCATAAAAATAACATTTTTCAGTAGACGAGTTGACAAGTAAACGAGTTAACTTATAAAAATTTAGATGAAGTTACAAGAAATTTTGTATACTCGTCAACTCGTCTACTTGTACACTCGTTAACTAAATAAAATGAAGAAAATACTTATCACCGGCGCTAACGGACAGCTCGGAAACGAAATGAGGGTTTTGTTTCCTTCTTATTCCCAATTCATGTTTTTTCCGACTGATGTTGCGGAATTGGATTTGTGCGACAAACGAGCAGTTGAAGATTTTATTTCTCGGAATAAAATTGATTATGTCGTAAATTGCGCGGCTTACACAGCTGTTGATAAAGCTGAAGACGATATTGATTTATGTTATAAAATCAACCGAGATGCCGTTGAAAATTTGGCGGAAGCTGCTTCGGGAAAAGCGAAAATCATTCATGTTTCGACCGATTATGTTTTCGATGGAAACGGAACTCACTCATATAAAGAAACAGACACGACAAATCCACAATCGGTTTACGGAAAAAGTAAAAGGGAAGGAGAACAAGTTTTGTTAGAAAACTGCAAAGAAAGTATTGTTATTCGCACAGCTTGGTTATATTCTTCTTTCGGAAATAATTTCGTAAAAACAATGATACGTTTGGGAAAAGAGCGTGACGCGTTGAATGTCGTTGCCGACCAAACAGGAACTCCGACTTATGCCGCCGATTTGGCAAAAGCGATTATGGATATTATTGTTTTCGATGAAGAAAATCAGTCTTTTCCGGCAGGAATTTACCATTACAGCAATGAAGGTGTTTGCTCATGGTTTGATTTTACTTTGAAAATTCATGAATTGGTTGGCATAATAACTTGTAAAGTTAGTCCGATCACTACCGACCAATATCCGGTGAAAGCCAAACGACCAATGTATAGCGTATTAGATAAAACAAAAATAAAAGAAACATTTGGCATACAAGTTCCGCAATGGGAGGAAAGTTTGAAAGAGTGTATTAAACTATTATAGAAAAACAACCATGAAAAAAGCAATTTTATTCTTTTCTTTCATTTTTTTGCTTGCAACTGTTTGGGCAAAAAACAAAGTGGTTGAAAATCCGGTTTATGAATTGAAAAATACGGGAATTTATAATATTTCCAAGATAGAACTGGGAGATAAAGAAACTCGCTTACATATTCACTCCACATTTATTCCAAATTGGTGGGTTAAGTTTGATAAAACCGATTTTATCCAAGATTCAAAAACAGGAAAACGCTATTATCCAACCGATATTGAAGGTACAAAATTTGGAAAAGAAACTTATATGCCTGCTTCGGGAGATTCCTCTTTTGTGATGATTTTTCCTCCTCTGGATAAATCTACTAAAGATATAGATTATTTTGTAGAAGATGACAATGCCTATATCTGGGGAATTTCTCTTGAGAAAAAACAAGCTAAAAATCAAAAAGAGAAAGGAATTCCGGCTAATGTGGAAAAATGGATAAATGATGAATTGAATAAAAAATATGTTACTGATGATGTTTTTTTCAAAAATGATACCACACGAATTCGTGGATATATCAAAGGATACGATCCACGTTTAGATTTTTCTTCGGGAATGATTTATTCAGGAAATAAATTGACCAATGAGGATTTTCCGACAGTCTTGACTGTACATCCCGATGGACGTTTCGAAGCCGATTGGCAGATTAATTATCCTAAAATGAAATATATAAGCCTAAATAATGTATTGATTGATTTTTATATCGAACAAGGCAAAACCTTAGGTATGGTTATTGATTGGGAGGAATTCTTAAAAGCTGATCGGTTCCGAAATATTGAATATAAAATTCAGATTGATTACAAGGGTGAATTGGCTGATGTGAATAAAGAAATATACAATTTTTCTTCTAAAGAATACAAATTTCAAAGTTTAAAAAAAGATTTAAAACAAAAAACTCCCAATGAATTTAAAGAATTTCAGGAAAAATTATTGAAAGAAAATCAAGACAGTTTATCTCATTATGCCGAAAAGAGAGGAATCAGTCAGAAAGCTAAAAACATATTGAACAACGATTTATTGTTGGACTATTCCAATTGGCTATTTAATTATGTGATATACAAAAATAGTGAATTGAGAAATGATACATCAAATGCTATCTTAAAAATGCCAGTTTCAATTGATTATTACAATTTCTTGCAAAAAATTCCGATGAATGATCCATCTTTATTAATTTCAGATCGTTTTGGCGAATTTATCAATCGTTTTGAATACTGTGAACCATTCAGAAAAAAAACATCAAAACCAGTTTTTCCTAAAAAAACTTTTTATCAATACTTAAAAGAAGAAAAAGTGCCTTTAAACAAAGAGGATATCGAAATACTTGAATGGCAAAATAGCTTAAATGGTAAAATTTCTACTCAAATAGAATACGAAAAAATAGAAGATAAGTTCAAATCTTTTAAAAATATACAGAATAAATATCAGTCTTATTGGGATAATTATTTTCAACAATATATGCCCAAGAGAAAAGCATCCAAAGAATATTTAATCGAAGAATATACGAATCAAGACTCCATATTAACTCATGTACTTCATCTTTCTACTTCTTTAGTATATGAAATTGCTAAAGTCAGAAGTTTGAAATACTCATTAAAATTTATAGATAATAGAAATGATTCAAGGGCGTTTCTGACTTGGTTGGAACAAGGAATTTCCAATCCATTTTTGAAATCAGAAGCAGAAAGAATGTTTAATAAAATCTATCCTGAATCAGGAAATATATCATATTCTTTACCTGAAGGAAAAGCAACTGATATTTTTCGTAAAATCATCGATCCGTTTAAAGGAAAAGTATTGTTTATAGATTTCTGGGCGACAACTTGCGGTCCTTGCGTAGCAGGAATCAAGAGCATGAAAGAAACGCGCGAAAAATATACAAATGACCCTGATTTCGATTTCATTTTTATTACGGATGAAAGATCTTCTCCTTTGAACGCTTACGAGAAATTTGTGAAAGAGCAAAATTTGGTCAATACTTACCGATTATCTGTTGACGATTACAATTATCTGCGTCAACTGTTTAAGTTCAATGGAATACCCCGCTATGTAGTTATTGACAAAGAAGGCAAGGTTTTGAATGAAGATTTCTCGATGAACCAGTTTAAATCAGAGTTAAAAAAATTATTTCCGAAAAAGAAAAGTGAATAAGATAATGAATAAATTTTTAATAACTGTAATTATAGTTTTCTTATTTGGATTTTCGGGCAATGCTCAAAATTCAGACATTCAACAGGCGTTAACAGGTGTTAAGTTGAAAGAAATTGAAAAAGGAAAATTGGTTAATTTCGATCCTTTGAAATCAAGTAAAGGAAAAATTACAATTATAGAATTTTGGGAATATTGGTGTGCCCCATGTATCAATAGCATGAGCCATTTGAAAGGACTTTATGAAAAATATCCTAACGATTTGAATATTATTTGCATATCAAGTGATGATATAGAAAAATCGAAAAAAATTATTTCCGAGAAAAAACTTCCATTTCATTTTGTATGTGATAAAGAAAAAAAAATAAAAGAAATTTTCCCTCATACAGGTATTCCTCATAGTGTTGTTTTTGATAAAAAGGGAATGAAAAAAGCAAATACTCATCCCGGTTATTTATCTGAAAAAACAATCCAAGAATTAATTTCTGGTAATGATATTAACTTACCCGAAGTGATTGTCCCCAACACTACAAGGTCAAATAATAATCAAGCAGATTCGACTGTATTATTTTCTTTCGAAATCAGGAGATTTCAATTAGGAGAAAAATATAGGATGACAACACGCGTTACAGAAAGGGATGTTAAAATCATTGAAGGTCATTATACAGAAAATTCATTCTATGATACGAAAGAGAATTTTTATGAATACGGAATGACAGGAAAAAACATCTTGGAACTTTACATGGTTGCATATCCTAATTTTAGAGAAAACCGATTCATATTTCCTGACAGTTTAGGTTATATCAATAAACATACTCCTAATCATCGATATAGTGTGGATATAAAATCGTCTGATTTATTTGGAAATATTCATTCTTTACTAAGAAAAAACCTTGATAATTCATTCAATCTGAAATCTTCTTTTGTAGAAAAAGAAGTTGAAGTACTGATTTTGGACTCTATTGTTATCGGAGGAAATATCTTGCCGGTAAAAAATATTCCACATACATCCTCTTCTTCTGTAAATTTGTATGATTTTGAATTGGAAACCGATCAGATTTCACTTATAGATTTATTGAGCCTTTTGGAGTCGAAATTAAAAATTCCGGTTGTATCAAAAAACAATTTATCCAATCTTTTTTATCAAGTGAAACTTAAAATGCATCTTGAGAGTACAGATGTAAATGAATGGATAAAATACTTTGAAAAAGAAGGAATAATATTAAAAAAAGGGATAAGAAAAGTGCAATTTGTCCAAGTTGAAAGGGCGAACTGAAGATTATAGACATTCTAAATAAAAATTTAAGCATCGAGTCTCACGAGTTATTTCAGGAAGTAACACGGAGATTTTAAATACTCTGCGAGACTCTGTGAAATTTACTCGTTTTACTCCGTGCAAAAAATAATATGGCCGATTTAAATTCAGAAATTCAACGGCGGAGAACCTTCGCCATCATCAGTCACCCCGACGCGGGAAAAACAACATTAACAGAAAAATTATTGCTTTTCGGTGGAGCCATTCACGTGGCAGGAGCTGTTAAGTCAAATAAGATCAAAAAAACAGCGACATCCGACTGGATGGAAATCGAAAAGCAGCGAGGTATTTCGGTTGCCACTTCTGTTATGGGCTTTGACTACGAAGGATATAAAATCAACATTCTCGACACTCCCGGTCACCAGGATTTTGCCGAAGATACTTATCGTACATTGACTGCTGTCGACAGTGTTATCATTGTTGTTGATATTGCCAAAGGGGTAGAGCAACAAACCCGCAAATTGATGGAAGTCTGCCGGATGCGCAATACGCCGGTAATTATTTTTGTCAACAAAATGGACCGCGATGGACAAGACCCGTTCGATTTGCTCGACGAATTGGAACAGGAATTGAAAATCAAAGTACGTCCTTTGAGTTGGCCGATTGACATGGGACAAACTTTCAAAGGCGTTTATAATATCTACGAAGAAAAATTAGACCTCTATACTCCAAGTAAACAGACCATTACGGAATCGGTTGCTTTCAAAGATGTGAATAGTCCGGAATTGGAAAAATTCATCGGTGAAAAATTAGCAGACAAATTACGTGCTGATTTGGAACTTATCGAAGGCGTTTATCCTGAATTTGATGTCAATACTTATTTGAAAGGAGAAATTGCTCCCGTATTTTTCGGTTCGGCCTTGAATAACTTTGGAGTAAAAGAATTGTTGGATTGTTTTGTGCGCATAGCGCCTTCTCCTCGTCCTGTAAAAACCGAAGAACGCTTGGTTACTCCGGAGAAAGATCCATTTTCAGGATTTATTTTCAAGATTCACGCCAATATGGATCCGAATCACCGCAGTTGTATCGCTTTCCTCAAAATCTGTTCGGGACAATTCGAGCGTAATGCCAACTACAAACATGTCCGTTTCGGAAAGATGATGCGCTTTTCTTCCCCTACCGCATTCATGGCTCAGAAAAAAGAAACAGTCGATGAGGCTTTTGCCGGCGACATCATCGGATTGCCGGATACAGGAAACTTCAAAATTGGCGATACATTGACTTCAGGCGAAGAACTTCATTTCAAAGGATTGCCCAGTTTTTCTCCCGAAATGTTCAAATACATCGAAAATTCTGACCCGATGAAAACCAAACAGTTGAACAAAGGTATCGACCAATTGATGGACGAAGGTGTTGCCCAATTATTCACCAATCAATTCAACGGAAGAAAAATCATTGGAACGGTCGGACAACTCCAGTTTGAAGTAATCCAATATCGTTTATTACATGAATATGGCGCTCAATGTAAATGGGAACCGATTAACCTTTTCAAAGCCTGTTGGATTGAAAGCGATGATGCCGCAGAATTGGAAAATTTCAAGAAACGTAAATACCAATATATGGCAAAAGACAAAGAAGGCCGTGACGTTTTTCTTGCCGACTCCAATTATGTGCTGCAAATGGCGCAACAGGACTTCAAGAATATCCGTTTCCATTTCAGTTCGGAATTTTAAGAAATTGAAATCGTCTTGATTTTTTATAATATGAGTATCCGTTATATTACCTAACAAATAAAAAACTAATTTGTCATCGCGGTCTTGATCCAGTCTTTTTCGAAAGATTTTAATTAACGTGAGTTCGAAATAAAATTATTGATTATTAATCCCAAAGGGATTATATGTTTATAGTAAATCTATAGAGTAAAACTTATACGACCCCAATAGGGGTCGAATATTCTACCATATCTAAATATATCTATAAACATTTGAGTCCTTCGGATTCTATTTTGTTAAAAATCAATATATTACAATTATTTCTCATATCGAACTCTCGTTAATTAATAAAAATATACTCGTAGAGCATGTACTATTGTATGAATTGAATGAAGCGCGAGATGAGAGAATGATTAGGTAGTATAACGGATAATCATATTTTATAAATAACACTAACAGAGTTTTAACCTCTGTTAGTGTTTAGTTGATAATTAATTATATTTATTAGAAACGATATAGGTAAGATTTTAAACATTGAGTATGCTGTGGAATAAACTCCTATTATTCTGTATTTGACATAAGTTATTTTTTAGGGTCATAAATGGCGACTCCGACTTTAGAATCGGCACAACCATAATACAAAAACCATTTCTTTTTATAATAAACAAGACCTTCTATAAAAACAGTGCCATCTTTATATTGACCGCTTTTTTCAAAATCTTCTGTCGGACGAAAGAAAGGCACATCCAAACGTTCTATTAGTTTACAAGGATCGTTCAGATCAAAAAGCATTTGTCCCGCGCTATATGTTCCTTTAGTAAAACGGGGATCGGCATTATTGTTGTTGGCATTTTTTCCGTTGTATAACAATAAGATACCTTTGTCTGTAACTACCGCGGGAGGTCCACACTCAACAAGAGCGCTATCGAAATATCCGGTTCTCATTTTTGATAAAAAGAGCAATTTCCCATTTCCATCTTCTACGGGAGTCCAGTTTATTAAATCATCAGAAACCGCGGCATGTGTTCCATATTCGCCCCAATACATAAAATATTTCCCGTTTATTTTTGCTATAACTTGCTTATTTTTTTTTATTTCAGTAACAATAGAAGCCGATTTACTCCAAATATTATTGTATTTTCCATCGTAAGCTTTCTCGAAAATCGGTCCATGTTTTTTCCATGTAAGTAAATCTTTAGATGTCGCGACACATATACGAGCTACAGAACGATTCCATCCTGTATAAAACATCACATACATTCCTTTTTCTGTTACTGCAACGCGCGGATCTTCGCAACCGCCGGGCCATTCATATTGTTGGTTGTTATCAACCGCGGGATATAATACAGGAGATGAATGCCTTTTCATTTTTATTCCATCCGAACTTTCGGCCAAACCGATCCGGGATACCCTTTTCCCTATTCCTTTTGCGGAATTATCTTCAGCCCTGTATAAGACACATATTTTTCCGTCTTTGACAACGGCGGCGGGATTGAATACATCACTTTCTTCCCATTTTACAAATACCTTATTCATTGGACAGAAAAAAATGGATCCCGTATCCGGATTAAGAACAGGATTAACCCCTTCGGGACGGACAAAATTTCCGAATGTCCAATCGGGAAGTTCGCTTCCGGAGGGTTCGGATGAATATAGATTATTGGAATTAAAAATTATAATAAAAATATTTATTAACACTGTAAATCTAAATTTTGTAATCATGATATTTGACTTTTTTATATTGAAAATTAAATTTAATCCGGTTCACATTCTCATTCGTTTTTTATCTCTTGTTTGTATTCTTTCGGAGTTTTCCCCGTATATTTCTTAAAAGTTCGTGTGAAATAAGCCGAATCGTTATAACCTACTTTATAGGCGATTTCGGAAAAAGTTAGTTCGGTTTGAAGTATCAATTCTTTGGCTTTATTTATTCGTATAGTATTAATGAATTCTGAAGTATTCATTTTCATTAATGCTTTCATTTTGTTGTGTAAGTTTGAACGGCTGATATTCAGTTCATTAGTGATAAATTGCACATCCAATTCGCTTTTTTCCATGTTGTTTTGAATAACAGCGAGTACTTTTTCTACAAAAGCCTGATCGTGATTGGTAACCGGAATTTCAAACCCTTCAAAACGTGCTAATTCTTTTAATCTGTTTTTTAATGCCTTCTGATTATTCAGAATGTTTGTCAGGCGGATTTCCAATTCTATCATCGAAAATGGTTTCGTAATGTATGCGTCCGCGCCTACTTGTAGCCCCTCTAATTTTGCTTCTTTCGTGTCTTTTGCCGTAAGCATAACAATAGGAATATGGCACAGATTGACATCTGTCTTTATTTTTTGACATAACTCTATGCCGCTCATAACAGGCATCATAATATCCGTTATAAGTATATCCGGAATTTTTTTATTAATATATTCCCATGTTTCTTGTCCGTTTTCAAAACATTTAACGTAATATTTTTCTCTAAAATTATTATACAACAGAGTCAACAAATCTTTATTATCCTCGGCTATTACAAGTTTATATTCTTTATTATCCTCGATAATTTCTTCTTTTTCAATGACTAAAGTATCGTTTGTAGAGGTCGTTAAATCATTCGATGTTGTATGAATAGTTTGGGTTTCAACTACAGAAACAGCGGAAATATTTTTCTCATAAGGTAATGATACGTTGAATGTTGAACCTTTTCCAATTTCACTGTCAATCGTTATTTGGCCTTTAAGTAGTTTAACCAAACTGGTGGTAAGAGCCAATCCGATTCCGCTACTTTCTACGATATCATTTGAAATTCCATCGCTATAAAAGACTTCAAATATTTTATCTTTATTTTTTTCCGGTATACCTTCTCCACTGTCTTTTACCGAAAATTGAATTTTATTATTGTTTATATCCAACGTAAAATCAATTGTTCCGCCTTGAGGAGTATATTTAATGGCGTTAGTTAGGAGGTTGGTCATTATCTTTTCAAGTTTATCGAAGTCGAAAAAAATTTCAGATTCGGTATAACTTACTTTAATATTAAATTTGATATTTTGTTTTTCAAGCAAAGGGCGATAAGTATCGATAATTTGATTGGAAAAATCGATAATATTCCCTTTTGTTATGTGCATCACCGCGTGGTCGGTTTCTATTTTACGAAAATCCATCAATTGGTTTACAAGAAAAAGCAAACGGGTGGCGCTGCGTTTTATTGATTGTTGAATCTCGTTTTCCTGAGATCCTTCTCTTTTGGCAAGCATTTCAATAGAAGCAAGGATAATACTGAGTGGTGTTTTGAATTCGTGAGAAATATTGGTGAAAAAATTCATTTTATGCTGATGTAACAGCTTCAAATTTTCTTTTTCAATTTTCTCGATAGCAAGCGCCATTTTTTCACGTTGCCGGTTTCTGTAATTGCGATAGATATAATAACAGATTATCCATGATACGATAGTATACAATAAATAGGCATACCAAGAAGCCCAAAGTGAAGGTTTGACGGTAATATTTAAAATTCGTTCTTCGCTGACCGAATGATTTATCATATTCATGGCACGGATATGAAAAGTATATTTTCCGGGAGCTATATTTGTATAATTCGCTTGTGTCCTGTCTGTCGGAGGCGACCAGTTTTTATCAAAACCTTCAAGATAATATTGGTAGTAAATATCGTTTGTAAAATAATTAATTGAGGCGTAGTCAAGTGTAAATGAATTTTGATTATGTTTTAACGTCAATGATTGAGTATAGTCGATTTGTCGTTGAAGAATAGCGGTAGAATCCGGACGTATAATTTCATTGAAAATACGTAAATTAGTAAAATATACAGACGGAGTTTCTTGAGGAATAAGAATGTTTTCAGGGTCGAACCAAGTGAAACCATTCACACTGCCAAAATACATGATGTCGTTGTCTTTGAAATACGACTTATAATTATGTTGATTGTCCGCGAGGCCGTGTTTTACATTGAAATGGACAGATGTGGAGTCTTTGAAATTAAGCCGGCTAATTCCTTTATTGGTGCTAACCCAAAGGAAACCTTCCTTATCTTCGAGTATGCCATAAATGGTATTATCTATAAGCATATCAGGATTACAGACTTTAAAGCTCTGTTTTTCAGGAATATATTTTAATAATCCTCCATTGCGTGTTCCAATCCAGATCTGCTTTTTTGAATCAATGCAATGGCTGATGACGATATTACTTGTTAAGCCTGAACTATCTCCTGGTTGGAAATGTGTCATTAAGCCTAATTTTGTTTTATCAAGAACATAAATTCCCTGATTAGACGAACAAAACCATATTTTACCATCGGGAGCTGTGAATATTTCGTAAATGAAACTTCTTACAAATTCATTTGGGCGAAACCTGCTGAAAGTTTCACTTCGTTTGTCAAACAAATCCACACCCGAAAGCGTGCCTACTAAAATAGAATCGGGAGATAAGGCATAAAGGGAAAAAACAAAATTGTTGCTTAATGAATTGGGATTACCCGGCGTTTGTGCGAATCGCTTCGCTTTTCCGGTACGAATATCAATTTTAGAAACACCACCCATGAAGTGTCCTGCCCAACAATATTTATCATCCATAAGCAGGGCATGTACATTATCGGTAGGAATACTATTCGAGTCTTTTTCATCAAACAACAAATGCCGGAAACTGTAGTTTTTTTTATCGAAAATTACAATTCCCGCGTCTTCGGTTGCCATCCACAAATTTCCATCCGGAGCTTTTGCTATCATACTGATTGCTTTTCCATGCAAATAATTAGGTTTGTCATCAGGCAATACGGCGTTGAATCCTATTTGATGTTTATTAGCGATATTAACTCCTCCAAAATATGTTCCGATAAAAAAAGTACCCTGTTTGTTGCGATATATTTTATAAATAGCGTTGTCGTTGATTGTCTTATGTTTACTGTCGAAAGACTGTGTGTAATGTGTGCGTTTATTTGTTTCGATATCAATGATATATAATCCGTTTTCAGTCCCGATCCAATATTCTCCTGGTTTTTCACTTTCTTCTATAGCACGTATATATCTCATCGTAAAGTCTTTGCATATAGGGAATTGGATAAATTGATCGTTCTCGGAATCGAATGTGAAAAGTCCATTATTAAATGTACCTACCCACAATCTTCCTTGTTTATCGGAAGTGATGTAAGAAATAGCGGAGGTAAAAAGTTTTGGAGGTAAAAGATAAGTGGCGATTAATTTTCCTGTTCTGTCAAATTTGTAAAGTTTGAATCTCGAAAACCCCCAATAAGCATCTTGTTTATCAATGGTAGTTCCGTAAATAGGA
The DNA here is from genome assembly GCA_031553755.1 of Bacteroidales bacterium. Classification (GTDB taxonomy): domain Bacteria; phylum Bacteroidota; class Bacteroidia; order Bacteroidales; family Azobacteroidaceae; genus JAIRVZ01. Next base: position 17,877 of record JAVBKZ010000062.1, read on the forward strand.
CCATCAACTTGAAATTTTGAAATATGATTGGTCTTATAATTAAAAATAAAAGCGCCTTCATTGCCTGCGGTAATCAATAACTCTTGTCCATATCCTTGACGTATTCCGGAAATATAAGAAACCGGTATTTTATTATCGAATAATATCCGCTCAAAATCGTCAGTTTCAGGACGATAAACGGCAATTCCATTATTTGTCCCGGCAAATAATATACTGTCGGAAGTATAAACAAGACAAACAACGGTATTGGATGGCAAAGAACGATTGTCATCCGGAATATGATGGTATTGTTTTATGTTATGTCCATCGTAACGGTTTAATCCAATTCCGGTAGAAAACCACATGAAACCTTTATTATCCTGGCAAATATCATATACCGTATTATTTGTTAATCCATTATTGTTTGTGATATATTCAAAGGTAAACCGGCTTTGATTTTCGTTTGCATTTCCTGTTAAGAATAAAGATAATAAACAAAAGGGAAGATATTTTTTTATGAGATTGAATTTATTCATGAGACCGGATTGCAACATTAACGATTAGTTATTTTTACTTCAACCTGCCGGAGAATTAACAGGTTTTTTAATTAATCATTTCTTTTTGCAAATATAAATTAATTTACAGTAGCTATTGTTTTTTAAAAGAGTATTTGTTTGGTTAATTTTTGTACTAATTTATTAAATCATTGTACTTATGTCTAATCTTTATATTTTGACTTCGGATTTTATTCGCTTGGATAATAATGCAAGATTTTTTGTTTTTTGTACAAAAATGCTTGTTCCTTCTTTGATAAATTTGCATTATGAAGAAAAGTCTTTTTTTTGAAACTTAAAAATTAACGTGTTAGTTAAATATTTTATAAACATTTTTTTATTGTAATTTTTATGAGAAAAATTAATTTACTCTGTGGTTTATCTTTGGTTTTTGTTTTTTTTCTATCGGCACAAAAAGTGTATGCCGAAGATGTTGATCTTACCAATAAAATTGTCAACAATGATTTTGAATTGGCAGTTGATGCCAATTGTAATGTGGTGCCGATTACGGCCGACATGGATGGATATCTCAATAACGCTTGGAGACCATCATTATCAACATGCGCGGATTTAAATCACCAAATTTATGGATGGAAGTGGGTAATGGGTAACGGAGTGGAAGGTTTTGGAACCACTGGTGCTTTTACTGTTGGAAGTAATTCTCAAGGAATGAATAAAGATGCTGATCCTATATCAACAATGCATGGAGACTGGATTTGTTGGATTGGTAGTAGTACTTTTACACTTCCTGACGGAATTGCCGAATTTTACCAAACTATTAACGGATTATCAGCTGGTACCTATAAAGTACAATGCCGTTTGGCAGTAGGTGAAAGACGAACAAGTCAACGTTTGTTCGCAAAAACAGGAGATGACAATATTGTTGTTCAATATCATGGTACAGAAACGCAGTATGCTTCAAATAAGACAGAAGGAGAGGTTGCTACTTTTGCAGGTTGGCCCAGCGGAGAAAAAAACTTACAGGAAATGGTAGTTACTATTAATATTGCTGCCGATAACGATCCTTTAACTATAGGAATTCGTACAGGTAACATAAAAGGAGATGGAAATAAAGCTGCAGCTGCAGGTGCTTTTTGGGGTTGGTTTAAAACTGATTATTTCCGCCTTACAAAATTGGATTCATCAAACTTAAAAGAAGTAAAAGGACAAACAGCGACTTGGTCTGTAAACAATGGTGAATTGACCGTGAAGGGAATTGAATCTTATGCTGTTTATAATGTGAACGGATTGAAAATAGCGGAAGCGAAATGTTGTGAATCCGTTAATTTGGTTTCGGGCGTATATGTTGTAAAAACAAACAATGCGGAAACATTTAAAGTTGTTGTAAAATAAAATTTGACACTTTTTGACACTTAAAAAAACTCTAACAGGGTTTTGAACCCTGTTAGAGTTCAAATAAAATACAACTGATTAACATAAATTACTTCATGAAAAAAACAATTTACTACCTGACTCTACAAATATTATTTTTCACATTAATAATTTCAAATATCCATGCAAAGGGTTCTGATTTGAAAAAATTTCCTAAAGGAAGTGAACCCGAATTTATCGCCTCAAAACTCGTTCAGCGATACATTTCCTCAAAACAAGCCACAAGGCCAATTTTTTACGCCGAAGCCTGTACCTGGTTTGGAGCGCTGAGATTTGCATCCGCTACTGCCGATAAAAATATGTTGCAACAACTGGAGGCTCGCTTTACTCCACTCTTAGGCGAAAATAGCGCGGCGATGCAAACTCCTAACCATGTAGATAATACAGTGTTTGGGATCGTTCCGTTGCAATTATACATGCAAACAGGAAATAAAACATATTACGATATCGGAATTGATTTTGCCGATCGTCAATGGACAGTTCCTCAAAATCCGAAACCTGAAAATGTGGAAAAATATAAAGATTTATCAACTAAAGGATTAACATGGCAAACTCGCTATTGGATTGATGACATGTATATGATCACAGCCATACAAAGCCAGGCGTATGTTGCTTCAAAAGATGAAAAATACATTAATCGCGCTGCTCATGAAATGATTGCTTATCTCGACTCCATACAACGTCCGAACGGATTGTTTTATCATCACGAAACCGCCCCGTTTTTCTGGTGCCGTGGTAATGGGTGGATGGCAGCCGGATCGGCCGATTTGTTAACATATTTACCCGAAAATAATCCCAATAGAGCCCGGATTTTGCAAGAATACCGTAAGATGATGGCTACATTGAAATCGTATCAAAACGAAGAAGGATTATGGAGACAGTTAATTGATGAATCCGATACATGGACAGAAACTTCAGGTTCGGCCATGTTTACTTACGCGATGGCGATAGGAGTGAAAAACGGATGGTTAGACGCGAAAGAATATGCTCCGGTTGTACGTAAAGCATGGTTAGCCTTAGTTGGTTATCTAAATGATGAATGGGCATTACGGGAGGTTTGTGTAGGAACAAATATCGGATTTTCTAAAGAGTATTACATGGATAGAAAACGTTTTGTAGGTGATCCTCACGGACAAGCCGCGTTGCTTTGGTGCGCTGTCGCGTTATATGATATAAAAAATTAAGTCAAAAAGTTCACGAAAATAAAAAATATCATGAAAAAATATACTTTTATTATCACATTAATTCTATTGACCAGTAATCTGTTTGCCGTTGAAACATGGGATATTCTCAATAAATCCATGGCAGAGTCGTGGAGTGCCGGAGGATGGTCGTTTAGCAAAGGTTCGGGATCTATTCCCGCGGGATATACTAATGCGGTAACACAAGAAACTGGTTATGTGAATATCACAAAAAATTATGCGCATTATAATAACAGGTACGGTTTTATAATATCGTCAGCTTTAAGCATACAAGAAAATACAGCATATACTTTCGAAGTTAAGGTTCGCGCGAACGCGATTAATAAAGAACTATATCCTGATGTGCCTAAGCCAACAACTGCTGTAGAAGGAGGTTTTGAGGCAAACCAAATAGCGATACAGATAAATAATAAAATTATGTCTATTTATCTTGCATCAGGCGATTCAAATAATGGATATGCGACTCCTCAAACAACCAGCGGAACAGGAGTAGATCCCAGTGTAAGTGAAAAGTATACTATGAATACTGCCGAATGGCATGTTTATCGGTTCATTCTCAAAGCCAACAGATTGACTTACGATGTTTATCTTGATGATATTAAAACCCCTATTTTTAAGGATGTGTTAGCCATTACCAAGACAGGTAGTAATACCCCAAAATTTGGTGGAGAATCATGGCAACGTTGCAACATGGATATCGAATATGTCAAAATGGGAACAGGAGATTTCAATCCGGATACTCAACCCAAAATTACATCAATCGTTTTAAGTTCGGATAGCCATGTGGCAAATCACGAACGAACTGTTTCTGTTACAGCCAATACAGATTTGATTCCTACCGGAGAGAAACTTCTGCTTTCATTGGTCGATGAAAATGGAACCGTTGTCGTTAGCCCTATAGAAATAACAACCGGCAGCGATAAATCAGCAAAAGCAAATCTCGTTATCCCGGCAACAGTTCCGATTGGAAAGTATGCTGTGAAAATAGCTTCCCCAAATGGTAAAATTGGCAATGAAGAACTTGAATCTCAATCTGTTCAATATGTTGTAGTAGATGTATCTCCTATTGATACGAAAATACTTCCGCAAGTGAAACCTGTCGGCTTTGTAAGAGAAATCGAGGATTACAAATACATCGGGCCATCGAAGGAATTTATCTTCCCATCTATCATTGATGCCAAAAAATATACCACTGACGGAAAATTCCTAAACGGACAAGATACTTTAGCGCGATATTATCTTTATTATGCTCCTCATGAAAACCCCGGAGGAATGTATCTTTCCACAGCTCCTACTTTGGATGGGCCTTGGACAGAACGCAACACGGTAATTGATTTGGCATGGGCTAAAAAAGTAGAAGGGAATGTTATCAATACCGCACCACATATTTCTGCCTGTCAGGTAGTATGGAATGAAGTACACAACAAATACTTTATGTATTTTCATGGACCTAACTCAACCTCCCATTACGCTTATAGTGACAACCTGGTTGACTGGACTTTCGGAGCAAGTGTGATTAATTCAAAACAATTCAGTCCTATCGGAGAAGAAGCAAGTTATGCTAAGGTATTCAAACATGAAATTCCAGGTTTGGAAAACAAATATGTCATGTTGTTGATGAATCAGGAAGGTCAGATTCGCAAAGTTTATTGGGCGCACTCAAAAGATGGCGTGACCTGGACGCCCGTATCCAAACCGTTGATTTCTCCCAACCTGGATTATAAAAAGATACCGGGAACAAATATTAAACCCAGTTATTCCGGTTCGATGGGAAGCAATGTTTCAGGACCTTTCCTTATGGAAAAGAACGGACGCTATTTCGTATTTTGCCATGGTAGTTCGGGCAATATGCTTGTGGTTGAAGTAGGAGAAAATTTCGATATGGAAGTGCATTGGGGAGAATACCTGAAAGCCGCCGATGTTGTCATTGATACAGATGTCAATGGTAAGCCGATAGCCGTACCACGAGCCGCGGCTCCCGATTTTATTCAGGATGATAACGGAAAATGGTATATGTTTTTTGAAGCGGGTAGCCGTTTAGGCGCTAATGTTGGTTATGCAAAAGAAGAGAAAAATCCGAATTCTATTATTTCGCCTTTATCCAAAGATATCCAAGTATATCCTTCGGTAGTTGAAAGTGGTAATAGATTGACAGTTAACGCGGAAAACGTTTCCGGATTATTCGTAGAAATCATCAATGTTTCCGGAAATAAAATATCTGATACGAAGATAAATAATTCGTTCGGAGAAGTTCAAGCGCCTGCTGTTTCCGGATTGTATTTAGTAAAAGTAACAACAAACGAAAACAAAGTAGAAATATTTAAAATTTTGGTAAAATAAACATCTTTCCCCCCTGCTCTCTTAGGGAGAGGGGGCAGGGGAGAGGTAAAAATAAAACAATCATGAGAAAAATTAACTTTATTATTGCATTAATTCTATTTACCGGTAATCTGTTTGCCAATCCGACATGGGATATTCTCGACAAATATATGGCTACATACGATCAGGATGGTGGAAATGGTTACGATGGAGCTTGGAGTATACTTAAAGACGCTTCTGCGACAACCACAGTAAATGTACTTGAGGGAACGTATGTAAATTTCACAAAAAGTGGCAAATGGGCATGGCTGAAACCTACGACAGCGTTTGCCAATTTAACGTCTAACCAGCCTTACAGCGTTGAGATCAAGGCGCGAGTCAAAGCGAATGATGCCAATCAAATTTCGCTCCGGATAAACGGAGGTACAGGAAAACAATTCATGACGCAAATTTTTCTTAAATATGGTGACGCGAGTAATGGTACTGTTAAAACGGCCTCAGGCGCGTCGTACACAATAAACACTTCCGAATGGCAGGTTTATCGCATGGTTCTCCATCCCGATCATTCGAAATACGATGTTTACATTGGCGGTGTGAAAGATCCTATTTTCGAAAATGTAGCGATTGGTTCTAAACAAGATCCAAACGGGATATACTTTGGAGCAGAAAGTAATACTTCTTGCAACATTGATGTTGAATACGTAAAAATGGGAACGGGAGATTTCTTTTCGAAACCGCAAATTTATTCGGTTTTGTTATCTCGTGACAATCATGTAGGTGGAAATCAAACGACCGTTTCGGTAACCGCTTATACAACCTCGTTTGGTAATGGAGAAAAACTTTTCTTCTCACTTGTTGACAAAAATAATAACGAAATAGTAGCTCCTGTAGAAGCTACGGTAAACAATAATACAGCGGCGACCAATATTGTAATTCCGGCAAACCTTGCTTACGGACAATATTCCATTAAAGTTATAGCGCAAAACCAGATTAACGGAGTGGATATAACCCCGAAAACAGTTTCGTATGAGATTAAAGACCCTGTGTCGGCAAAAACATGGGATATTCTCGACAGGAATTTTTCCGTAACAGCATGGAACGCTTCTCCTGCATGGGCTTTGGAGAAAGCTACGAGTATTCCTGCCAGTATCGTAACACAAAAAAACGGTTATGTGAATATCAATAAAACTCAAGCAGCCGGAAGCGCTGCTTATGGTTTTTTAATCTCTCCGACAGTAACTGTGTCCGCTAATACTGCCTATACTTATGAAGTAAAAGCACGTACACAAGCCATCGACAAAGAACAGTTCCCCGATGGAAACAGTTATGAAGCGAATCAGATAGGAGTCTTGTTGAATAACAAATTAATGTCTATCAATCTCGCTCACGGAAATGAAAATACCGGATACATAGCCTCGCCTATTGCAGACGGAGCGGGAGTAGGTTTGAGTAACACAACCAGATACACGCTGAATACTTCCGAATGGCATATTTACCGCATGGTTTTCAATGCCGATAACACGAAATGCGATATTTATGTCGATAACGAACTTATTTTCGAAGATGCTCCCCTATTCAACAAGACCGGAAACAACGCTAAAATAGGCGCTGAATCGTGGCAGCGTTGCAACATGGATATCGAATATGTGAAATTGGGAACCGGTGACCTTGCTACCGGCGATAACCCGAAAATCACAGCTATGGATTTATCATCGGACAGCCATGTTGCAAATAACGCGCGTACCATTCGTATAACGGCAAATACAATTAATATTCTCAATGGTGAAAAATTGACGGCTTCGTTTACCGACAAAGAAGGAAATAAGTTAATCGACCCTATCGACATGCTGATAAACACTAATAAAGGAACGGCCGATTTGACAATTCCCGCGACGATTCCCCTTGGAAAATATGTGATAACAGTTGGCGTTCCGAATGACAAAATCGGAGAACAAACCGTCAAATCGAAAAGCAGGCAATACGTTGTGGTAGGCGTTTCGCCACTCGATACCAAAATGCTTCCGCAAGTGAAACCGGTCGGTTTTGTCAAAGATATAAATGATTATATTTATAAAGCCCCAGGCACTACAAAGACAGAATTTATCTTCCCTTCTATCATTGATTCAAAAAAATATACGATTGGCGGAAAATTTAAAAACGGACAAACTCCGATAGATCGTTATTATCTTTATTATGCGCCTCATGATAATCCCGGTGGGATGTACCTATCTACAGCGCCTACGCTCGATGGACCATGGACAGAATATGCCGGATCACCAGGTATGACTCCCGGTACAGTAATGGACTTTGAGTGGGCGGCAAAGCAAAATAGCATTGTTAATGGTGGCTACGAAAAACATATTTCGGCTTGCCAGGTAGTTTGGAACGAAGTGCAAGACAAATACATTATGTATTTTCATGGTCCGAACGAGGCTACACATTATGCTACAAGCGATGATTTGATTAACTGGACTTTCGGCAAAACAATTTTGCTTGCCCATGAGTTCTCTCCGATTGGCGCGGAAGCAAGTTATGCTAAAACATTTAAACATGAAATTCCAGGTTTGGGCAACAAATATGTAATGTTGCTTATGAATCAGGAAAATCAAATCCGTAAAATATATTGGGCACACTCAACAGATGGAATCAACTGGACGCCTGTACCCAAACCGTTGATCTCGCCCGATTTGAATTATAAAAAGATACCGGGAACAAATATCAAACCAAATTACGATGGTGGAGGTACTGGAGCCTATGGAAACAATGTTTCGGGTCCTTTCCTGATGGAAAAAAACGGACGTTATTTTGTTTTTGTACATGGCTGTACAGATCATCTGTTGGTGGTTGAAGTCGGTGAAAGTTTTGATATGGAAGTGCATTGGGGCGAATACTTAAAAAGTACTGACGCGATGTTCACAGTAAACGGAGCAACAAACGCGACCCGTATTGCCGCTCCTGATTTTATTCAAGATGATAAAGGCAAATGGTATATGTTTTTTGAAGCGGGAGGCCGTTTAGGCGCGAATATAGGTTACGCGAAAGAAGAACAAGGGCAGAGTTCGCTTGTTTCGCCTTTATCCAAAGACATCCAAACGTATCCTTCGGTAGTTGAAAAAGGTAAAAAAATGACTGTTAACGCCGAAAACGCGTCCGGATTATTGGTGGAAATTTTCAATTTATCAGGAAATAAAATATCTGATACAAAGATAAATAATTCGGTAGGTGAAGTTCAATCTCCTGCTGTTTCCGGTTTGTATTTTGTAAAAGTAACAACAAACGAAAACAAGATGAAAACTTCGAAAATAGTTGTGAGATAAAAGACAACAATCTAAAAACATAATATGATGAAAATTGCAAAATTATTATTGACTCTTATTGTCTCTACCTTGCTAACCGGCAATGTATGGGCGCAAAATGTTTGGGATATTCTCAACAAAGACATGTCGGTATGTACTGATAATCCTGTTACAGACACCAATTATCCATGGGGAACGGTTCCTGTTAATGGTGCTGTTCCCGCGGGCGAAACCGCCAACGTAGCTGCGTTTAAAACATTCATAACACAATATTCCGGTTTTGTAAGGCTTCAAAAACCTGTATTGTCAGGTACCGGTACTTTCTTTTTGAATCCGAACGTAACCAATAAAGCGGAAGGTACATTTCATAATGCCATCAAAGCAAACACATCCTATACAGTTGAATTAAAGTTACAGGTAAATCCTCAATACAAGGGAGAAACTGATGGAAATGAAGTGCGATTGAGACTGAGTAATCGTGTCATTGATTTTTTTATCTCTTATGGAGATGGAACAATCGGATATGTTGGTAAAGCAGTCGGTGGAAATGATTTCGAAATAGACCCTACTGTTCCTCACATTTATCGTGTCGAGTACATTCAAAATGACAAGTATAATCTTTACGTCGATGACCAATTGGCTTTCTCTGAGGCAGTAACATCCAATACCAATCCTAATATTCTTGTAGTAGGAGCGGGAGTCGCTAAATCTTGTAACATGGATGTTTATTATGTTAAAATGAAAACGGCAGGCGCTTCAACTTGGGATATCTTGGATAAAGACATGAATAACTGGAATTGTAGCAACAGAGGATGGAACGTTAACGGCGGCGCTGATAATAATAAAGCATGGGAACTTACCAAAGGTAGCCGCATTACCGATACTTCAGGTATGGTAACGCAGGAAACAGGTTATGTCAACATCTTGAAAACAGGAACATTTGATGGTAACAATTATGCTTTTTTGACACCTCCCGCGATGACTTTGACTCCTAACACCGCTTATACGTTTGAGGTAAAGGCGCGTATGAAACCGATTGATAAAAACACTTTTCCTGATATTGCTCCTCCGGTAGCAGGTACGGGAGGTTTCGAGTCGAATCAAATATCGGCGCGGTTGAATGAAAAGAACATGACTATTTATGCCAAGTATGGTAATGAAGAAGAAGGGTATATTTCTCTTGGAGACTCATTAATACATAAAGATGTGGACAAATATATGCTGAACACATCCGAATGGCATGTCTATCGCTTTGTTTTTCATGAAGATAATGTAACTTACGATGTTTATGTCGATAGTTTCGATAAGCCTGTTTTCAAAAACGCGCAAACAAGTCCGATGACAGGAACGAATATTTTGCGCTTAGGTGGACACACCAATCATCGTTGCAATATGGATATTGAATACGTTAAAATGGGTACTGGGGATTTTAACGCCAACAACAAACCTCAAATCGCGTCTGTAGTTGTAAGTTCGGACAGTCATGTAGCGAATCATGAACGGACAATTCAGGTAATAGTCAATACGCGTTTAATTGCGACTGGTGAAAAAATGCTGCTTTCGCTAGTAGATGAAACCGGAACAGAAGTCTTAAGCCCAGTGGAAATAGCTGTAGTAAATGATAAACAGGCAACAGGTAATTTGGTTATTCCCGCATCGGTTCCGATCGGAAAGTACGCGGTAAAAGTGGCTGTACCCAATGATAAAATTGGTGATGATACAATTGATCCGGTAAGTGTTCAGTATGTTGTGGTGGATGTATCTCCCATAGAAACAAAAATGTTTCCGCAAGTGAAACCGGTAAGTTTTGTCAAGGATATAAAAGACTACAAATACATCGGGCCATCGAAAGAATTTATCATGCCGTGTATCCTCGATACAAAAGAACATACCACAGATGGAAAATTTCTGAACGGACAAAGTGTTTTAGACCGGTATTATCTTTATTATACGCCTCACGAAAACCCGGGTGGAATGTATCTTTCTACAGCTCCCACTCTTGAAGGACCATGGACGGAACGCGGTACTGTAATTGACCTTGCATGGGCAAAAGCCGTAAAAAATAACAGCGTCAACACCGCGTCGCACATTTCCGGCTGTTTTGTGGACTGGAATGAGGAATTGAACAAATACATCATGTATTTTCATGGTCCGAACTCTGTTACTCATTACGCGACAAGCGACAACTTGATAACCTGGAGTTTTGGAGCGACTGTCGCGAACGCGAAAGATTTCAGTACGATTGGAGCGGAGGCAAGCTATGCCAAAGTCTATAAACACGCGATTCCCGGATTAGGCAACAAATATGTCATGTTGTTGATGAATCAGGAGGCTCAGGTACGCAGAATTTATTGGGCGCACTCAAAAGATGGCATCCACTGGACACATGTAAGAAAAGCGTTGGTCGCCCCTGATTTAGATCATAAAAAGATACCCGGAACAAATATTAAACCGAATTATTCATCAGATCCAAACGCGAATATTCCCGGTTATTCCGCCACTTTTGGGAAAAATAACGTAGCGGGATCTACTCTGATGATAGTAGATGGACGGACTTTTATCATTTGTAATGGTAGTTCAGGACACATCTTTGCTGTTGAAGTGGGCGAGAAATTCGATATGGAAGTACATTGGGGCGAATACATTAAAGCTTCTGATGTGATGATTGATAAAGATGACAATGGTAATCCGTTGGCTGCACCCCGTATAGCGGCTCCTATGTTTATCAAAGACGACAATGGAAAGATATACATGTTCTTTGAATGTGGAGGACGTATTGGCGCTAACATAGCTTACGCGAAAGAAGTTGATACTCCTAATTCGATGACTTCTCCTATATCCAAGAATATGCAAATATATCCTTCGGTAGTCGAACGTGGAGAAAAATTAACTGTCAAAGCAGAGAATGCTGATGAATTAACCATAGAAATCATCAATATATCCGGAAATAAGATATCTGATACAAAGATAAATAATTCGGTTGGAGAAATTCAAGCCCCTGCTGTTCCCGGTTTGTATTTTGTAAAAATAACAACAAACGAAAACAAGATGGAAACATCGAAAATTGTTGTGAAATAACAACTACCCCTCTCTTGTGTAGACGGGTAAGGGGAGAGGTAGTTTATATTGAATTGAAATAATATTAATTTTATTTATTAATTAAAAAATGAAAACATCATGAAAAAAATGAAAACTCTTTTTACACTTTTAGTGTCTGTTTTACTGACGAGCAATCTAGTGGCACAAGACACCTGGGGTATTGTTGACAAAGACATGGCAGCATGGGACGATAATCAATTCGAAACGTCGGCATTAGGCACTCGCATTGATGTTAACAAAGCGGGAACGAAGGGTACTACTAGCATAACTTTGGCTCAGAATAATAACTTCGAATTTTTGACTCAATCTCCTAATTTCGTAACACTTAAAAAAGTCAAGACAGGCACTTCTGCATCGGGTTACCTTCAGGCCGTAGTAGGCACTGCTACTACGAATGGCAACTATGTCTTTGAAATAAAGGCGAGAATAAATCCAGTATTACAAGCATCAGCACCTGATAAAGGTTTTGAGTGTAATGAAGTAAAGTTGCGGTTGGCAAATCAAACTATTCAATTTTTTCTCAAATATGGAACTGAAGCTACAGGAACAAATGCAGGATATATTTCTCCTGCAGCTAAAAAAGAATATGATGCTGCAGATTTAGAAGCAGATCCAATAAATACAACTTCTACTGCAGCACGACAATTAGCTACTTCTACGTTTCGTGTCTATCGTATTGAATTTAATGCTACGACTCAAAAATATACCGTTTTTGTTGATGGTACAGCTTATCTGACAGATGTAACTACAGGTTCAACAGGTAATGATTTAGTGGCAGTGGGTGCGGGAGCTCCCAATACTTCGACATCGTATTTTTGCCACATGGATGTTGAATATATCAGACTGAAAAATACAGAATCCGGAACTTGGAATGTTATTGATAAATATTTTGATGGATGGAACGGAGGTAAAGGTTGGGATGTAGCCGGATGGCAAGTTTCTAAAGGTACGAATTCAACTCTGACCGCTACTGCGAGTAAAAATGTTGAAAGTGGAGTAAATTATGTAAACATCCAAAAAACATCAACACATGCTGCCACAGGAGATCAATTTTATTTGATTACACCTTCAACGGCTAATGATAAAATAGGAGCAGTATCAATGACAGATGGAGCTCAAACGCTAGAAGTAAAAGCGCGTATACCGGCGGGTAGTTTAGCTACTGGAAATCAAATAGGTGCGCGGTTATTTGATGAAACTATGGCCATCATACTTAAAGATGGAGTTATTGCTTATGCGAATATACACCAAACAGGAATAATACCTGAAGAAACGAGTGAAATTCCACTAAATACTTCAGATTGGCATAATTATCGTATTATTTTAAATCCAGATAAAATATCTTATGATGTTTATATCGATGGTGAGATTGTTTATAAGAATGTGGCTACAGTTAAGCCGGCAACTGGTAATAGTATTATTAAATTAGGAGCTGAATCTTGGGCCACTTGTGATATGGATGTCGCATCTGTTAAAATGGCGACCGGAGCATTTGGTTACACACAAACAGTTGATTTCACACTCCCTGATGAAATCGTAAAAAGTGAAGAATTTTCAATTACTCCAACTTCAACAGGAGTATATAATCCTCGTTACATTTTGTACGCGAAAGGCGAAAGCGATGAAGATTATGTAGAATTAACTCCTTCATCTCCTTCGAAATATACACTTTCAACCGCTGGAACTTACGCTTTCAAAGTGGCGGTAGCTGTACCTACCGCAAGTGGAGCGATGGCTGTTGTGGCAGAATCCGATGTACAGGAAAATGTATCTGTTATAGCAACTCCAACTTCAATCAATTTTGTTTCCTCACAAAAAACAATTGTTAAAGGAGGTATAGCTTCTATCCAAGCTGGATTCGGAGGTTCTGCCGTTATTGAAATCTACACAATCAACGGATCGTTGTTAGAAAGAACTGTAGCTGTTGATTCATTCAAAAAAACAGGTTTGGCCTCAGGTTTGTACATTGTTAAAATCAATGGACAAGTAAGTAAAGCTATTGTAAAGTAATTTTTGACAAAGTAAACTCTAACAGGGTTCTAAACCCTGTTAGAGTTTAGATTTAACACGATACTCAAAAATCGAACAAAAATAATATTACAAACTAATTAACATTATAAATTATTTCATGAAAAAAACAATTAATAACTTAATCGTACAAACATTATTTTTGTTTTTAATCATTTCAAGCGCCCGTGCGCAGGGGTATGACTTGAAAAATTTTCCAACAGGATACGAACCCGAATTTATCGCCTCAAAACTTGTTCAACGATACCTTTCCTCGAAACAAGGTACAAGCAAGATTGCTTATCCCGAAACTTGTACCTGGTTTGGAGCATTACGGTTTGCAGCCGCGACCGATGATAAAGAAATGTTGCAACAATTGGAGGATCGTTTTACACCACTATTAGGAGAGAATAGCTCAGCGATGCAAACTCCTAACCATGTGGACAATACAGTGTTTGGAATTGTTCCGTTTCAACTGTATATGCAAACAGGAAATAAAACTTATTACAACATAGGAATCGATTTTGCGGATCGCCAATGGGTACTCCCTGAAAATCCCAAAACTGAATATAGAAATTTAGCGGCCAAAGGATTATCCTGGCAGACCCGTTTTTGGATTGATGACATGTATATGATCACTGCCATACAGAGCCAAGCTTATGTCGCTTCAAAAAATGAAAAATATATCAATCGTGCTGCTCATGAAATGATTGCTTATCTCGACTCCATACAACGTCCAAATGGATTGTTTTATCATCACGAAACCGCTCCGTTTTTTTGGTGTCGTGGTAATGGATGGATGGCCGCCGGATCTGCCGATTTGTTAACATATTTACCCGAAGAAAATCCCAATAGGGAAAGAATCATGCAAGAATACCGTAAAATGATGGCAACCTTGAAGTCGTACCAAAACGAAGAAGGATTATGGCGACAATTAATTGACGAATCTGATGCATGGACTGAAACTTCAGGTTCCGCAATGTTTACTTACGCGATGGCGATAGGGTTGAAAAACGGTTGGTTAGACGCGAAAGAATATGCTCCGGTTGTGCGTAAGGCATGGTTGGCATTGGTTGGTTATTTAAATGAAGATTGGGCTTTAAGGGAAGTTTGTATCGGAACAAACATCGGATATACCAAACAATATTATATGGATAGGGGTCGCCCTACAGGTGACCTTCACGGACAAGCCGCGTTGCTTTGGTGCGCTGTCGCGTTATACGATACGGAAAATAATTCGAGAGCCTCGCTAAGTTCGCTTTTTTATGACAATGGCACGTTAACTCCCGCTTTCAATCCCGAAATAACAGCATATACTTGTAATCTTCCCAATGGAATAAATACAGTGATTCCAAGACTGGCAGTTTCTTACGGAACAACAGTAAACGCAGAAGAAACTGTGAATCTCAGTTCAGGTACAGGAGTTTCCACAATTACAGTAACATCGATGGATGGTAAAAACACAAAGACTTACACCATCAATTTTGTAACAGGAAATGATGTGAATTGCACTAACCTGATTGTTAATAACGATTTTGACTTGGCGCCCGATGCCAATTGTAATCCGGTACAGGTTGGGCCGGGGATAAATGGTTGGGATACTTCTGGAATCCCAGCTTGGAGATTGTCTAAATCGTCTTGTTCTTCCAAACAATTTTATGGTTGGACACACAATCAATCACTTTTGGGAACCAGCACATCGCAAGGAATTAATGCTGACGGAGAAAACAAGCACGGAAACTGGGTCTGTTGGATTGGTGGTAATAAAACAGGTTATACTGAGTTTGAATTTTCACAAACTATCGACAAAGCGAAGTTGACTGCCGGAACCTATAAAGTACAATGCTTATTAGCGGTTGGTAAAGGTGATAAAAAAAATAATCAACGTCTGTTTGTCAACAATAAAGTGCAATATTTCGGAAATCCGTCACACTATAAAGCCAATTTGGTTCAAGGAGAAGAATATACCTTTGCCGGATACTCTGAATTCTCTGAAACTAATCTCCAAGAAATGGTTGTTTACGCTACCATAAATAGCAATGAATCATTGAAAATAGGTATTCGCACGAGCAATAAAGAAGGAGATGGCGATATTACATCGACTCAAAAGTCGCCCATGTTTAAATTAGATTATTTTCGTCTTACAAAAATAGACCCTGTTGTCGCGAGCGATGCGACTCTTGCGAATATAACTTTAAGCGCCGGAGAACTTAATTTCTTTTCAAACCAATACACATACAATATTACCTTACCCAAAGGTACCAATTTTGTCAAACCTATTGCCACAGGTAAAATACAAGATGTAAATATTGCGGGTATTGAAGATGTAGATGTAAGTTCAGGATCAGGCGTATCTACAATTACAGTGACAGCTCTTGACGGTATTACTACAAAAACTTATACGATTAATTATACTGTAAATAATACATCCGGATTTAATAACGCTACGCTAAGTAGTGTATCTTGGTCTGTGAACAACGGTAAATTGACAATAAAAGGAGCTGACGCTTATCAGGTTTACAATATCAAAGGTGTTAAAATAGCAGATGTAAAAATGTCAACTTTAAATAAGGAAATCAGTTTAACACCCGGTTTTTATATCGTAAAAATAAAAGATTCCGAACCGTTTAAGGTTATTGTGAAATAAATATTCGACTTATATACTTAATCAATAATAATATCAATTTTTTTACAATGAAGAAAACAATTTCTGTATTAGCAATGCAAATTTTGCTGTCATTTTTAATCGTATCAAATGTTAATTCCCAAAGTTCTGATTTGAAAAATTTTCCCAAAGGATGTCAACCTCAAGAAATAGGAATTAAACTTACTGAAAGATACCTTCAAACACCTCACTCGCATTGGGGCTACATCAATTCAAATAAAGAAACTACTTTCATTACCTATCCTGATGTATGTTTATGGTTGGGCAGTTTGTGGTTTACAAAAGCAATAAATAACGATACTTTGTATAATAAATTAATAGACAGATTCGAACCTTTATTTACTACTCAGAGTAATCTACTCCCCAGTTTGCGGCCGAAAGAACACAATGTGGTCGATTGGTATGTATTTGGAGCGCTACCTTTAGAAATATACAAAAGAAATAAAGAACAAAAATACTTCGACTTGGGAATGAAATATGCCGATGGACAATGGACATTGCCTGAAAATCCTAAAGAAGAGGAAAAAAAATGGCATAACGAAGGACATTCATGGCAAACTCGTCTTTGGATTGATGATATGTTTATGATTATTTCCGTTCAGGCTCAAGCTTATGTAGTAACCGGAGATGAAAAATATATTGATCGCGCGGCTCGGGAAATGGTTTTGTATTTAGATCGTATACAACGTCCTAACGGACTTTTTTACCACGCCCCGAATACTCCCTATTTTTGGGGACGCGGCAACGGATGGATGGCTGTTGGTATGAGTGAAATGTTGAAAATACTTCCCAAGAAAAACCAGTATAGAGGTAGAATCGAGGCTGCTTACAAACAAATGATGGAAACATTGCTTCGTTACCAAGGATACGACGGCATGTGGGGACAAATCATCGACGACCCTAATTCATGGAGAGAAACATCTTCTACCGCCATGTTTACTTACGCGATGATTACAGGGGTAAAAAACGGATGGCTTGATAAAAAAGATTATGGAGTGGCTTCCCGTAAAGCTTGGCTTTCGTTGCTTACTTATCTGAACGAAGATTACAACATTCGCAATGTATGTGAAGGTACGGGCGCGAAAAACGACTATCAATATTACCTCGACCGCCAAAGGCTTACCGGCGACCTGCACGGACAAGCTGCCATGATGTGGTGTGCTTATGCTTTAGCCGGTAATAAATAGTTAGGTGGCTTATGGTAGTAGGTTTGAATTAAAATCAAAAGCAATCAGTTATGATACAACATAAAATATTTACTTTTCTGATAGCGTTTTCTTTGCTGGGAATCTTAACCATAGGTTGCAATGAAAACCAATCGGAAGAAGTAAGTGTCGAAAGTATAACATTGAATGAAACCCTTAGTAATGGGGTCACATTAAGCGTTGGTTCATCTCTTTATATATCATCTAAAGTGACTATTTCTCCTAAAAATGCAACCAACAAAGCTGAAAAATATTTTTCATCTAATGTAGAGGTTGCTACAGTAAATGATGCAGGGAAGCTAACAGCTAAAGGCTTGGGAACTTCTCAGATCACGATCTCTGTGGGAGGAAAAAGTGTTGAATTTACATTGACTGTTGTCGAGAAAATCATTGTTAAAGCTACCAAAATAGAATTATCCGCGGAAAGTATGTCTCTACCGGTTGGAGAAAATTACGACCTGCTTTCAAAGATAGTGCTCACTCCGCTTAATGCAAACGATGGATTGGATTACAATTCTTCTGAACCGACTATTGTATCAGTCAATGAAGAAGGTATTCTTAATGCAATTGCTTTAGGAACTGCTATCATAACAGTGGCGTCTAAAAGTGATTCTTCTATTAAAGACGAAATATTGGTAACGACAATTAGTTATAACGCCAATCTCAAAATTACACCTATCGCAGAACTTAATCAGGGAACTTCAACTGTTAATTCTCACGCGGATGTCACTTCCCGTTCATCTCTTAAAATGGATTTCAGAAGTTATGTCGACTTGGGAAAAAGCGAAATCGGGGTAGATAATCCCAATTATCCACGAGTTAAACGGTTGATGAATGGGAGTTACATCATGTTCTTCCATAATAATCAGATTGGAGCGAGTTGCTCTTATGCAACCAGTCAGGATCTTAAAACATGGACCTCCAAAGGAACAATATTTAAGAACTACAGCATTACCGATAGTGATGGGCAAGCAAATGAACGGCGTTTTTCCAACTGCGATGCCTTGGTGCTTTCAAATGGCGACATTATCGCGGTAGCGTCTTATCGTGCCAATACTGGCTATAAAGAAAAGCCACTCGATGCCGGAATCATCATGAAACGCAGCACAAATAATGGCGTCACATGGAGCAATCCGATAGAAATTTATAGAGGTATTAATTGGGAACCATATTTGTTGGAATTACCTTCCGGCGAGATTCAATGTTATTTTACCGACAGCAATCGTACCAATATCGAATCAACCGACACGGGAACCGCGATGGTAGTCTCAAAAGATAACGGGAAAACATGGACGCCTTCGTTTGGAAGTGAACCCTATTATGTATTACGGACAAAATATACAAAAAGTGGGAAAACTTACTTCAACAATCAAATGCCGTCTGTTATCAAACTTGTTGGAAGTAATGAACTTGCTGCAGCTTTAGAGGCCAACATCAATGGCTACCATATCTCATTTGCTTATTCAGGCGAAAGCGGAGAATGGAAACACCTCAAAGTAACGGAAGAAGGGCCATCCGATCGCAATGATTCGGCGTTTGAAGGATGCGCGCCCTATCTCGTACAATTTCCATCGGGTGAAACTGTGGTTTCATACAACAAATCATCTACCTATTATATGAAAATGGGCGATGCTAAGGCTCGTAATTTCAGGACAGAGACTTATGCTCCTTTTGCCGGAAAAGGTTATTGGGGTACAATGGAGGTGATAGACAACCACAGGCTTGTAGGAGCTATGCCTAATACTGATGCCGGAAAGGTAATGCTCGCTCAATTTATTCTCAATCACCGGATTGCGGCTACATCTCGAACCGCAAATATAGATGGAAACAATTCGGAATGGAAGAATACCGACCATGCCATTTTTGTTGGCGACAAATCGCAGGCGCAAGCAACTCTCAGGTGTGCTTTTGACAATGAGAATGTATATTTTCTGGTAGAAGTGCTTGACAGGTATATGGATAAAAAAGATTACGCGGAGATTTGTCTGAGTCCGGCTACAGACAACAATATTATAGCCAAGGATGCTTGCAAGATAAGAGTAGCGTATGATGGTATAAGAAGCGCTGAAATTTATAATAGCAGTTGGATCAGTTCCAATTTAGGAGCATCGGTAAATACATCATACAAAGGTTCGATTTCCAATGACAGTGATGTAGATTACGGATATATTGCGGAAATTTCAATCCCGCGTTCAAAACTTAACATCAAAGCGGGAGAGTTACTCGTCAATTTTTCCATATCTGACAGTTTAGGTGGTGAAGATGCTATCTCCAACACCGGATTGAAAAGTATGGCAAAATGGATTCCAATCACCGGATTATAAAACTTATTTAAGAATTTTAAAAACTAATGTTATATTTTTTATTAACTTTTTTAATGCAAATTATTTTATGAAAAAGAAAAATTTACAAGGAATGTTTTTGTTTTTAATCGCTTTGTTTTTTACAGGGCAAAGTGTTTCCGCGCAAACATGGGATATTCTTAACAAATCTATGGGGCCTGATTACACAAGTGCCACCGGTGGTGTTTGGTATAAACCCCAAGCAGCTGGGGTAATAACACAAGAAACCGGTTATGTAAACTTTAAAAAAGTTACAGGGGTTCTTGGCTGGACATGGTTAAAGCCTAATCCAGCATTTGCCAATTTGACTTCCGGTACAGCTTACAGTGTTGAAGTGAAAGTGCGTGTAAATGCTTCCGGTACTACTAGTACTAATGAAGCAAATCAGATTTCGCTTCGACTGCAAGGGTCTTCTAATCTCATCGCGCCTATTTTTCTCAAATATGGTAATGGAGTAACTGGCGGATCAGTTACCACTGTAGTTAATGGTACAAATGCATATACTCTAAACACATCAGAATGGCAGATTTATCGTTTTGTTCTTCATGCCGATCATTTAAAATACGATGTTTATGTTGCTGGTGTGGAAGAACCTATTTTCGAAAATATAGCAATAACTTCTAAATCCTCTGAATCCAATGGGGTATATTTTGGAGCCGAAACAAATTATTATTGTGATATGGATATCGAATATGCGAAAGTGGGAACAGGCGATTTTTATTACAAACCGAGAATCAGTAATCCGGTGATTTTGAGTTCCGAAGGTCACATGAAAGGTAACAATGTTACTAACATTACAGTAACCGCCAATACGGTTGGGCTGAATGGCGAGCAAGTAATGTTTTCGCTTGTTGATGGGAGCAATATTGCTGTAACGGATGTAACCTCTCAAACAATAACTGTAGCAAACAATGTGGCAGTTGCGACTCTCACAATTCCAGCCAATGTTCCTGCCGGACAATACAAAGTTAAAGTTAACGCGACAGGACAAGTCGGAGGAGTTGATGTAACGCCAAAAACATCTCCGTACACCATTGCTCCTACTTCAGAATGGGATATGGTGGATAAAACCATGACCGCGTGGAATGCCGGTAATTATCTCGATAAACCTTGGGTATCTTATGTAGGATCTAATCTGACAGGCGGAGCGGATCGTTATTCTTTTACGCAAGAAAACGGTTATGTGAATCTGACAAAAACGTATTGCACAGCCAACTCTAATAGTCTTACGTTATCTACCCCAAATATTTTGATCTCAACAAATACCCCTTATACCGTCGAATACAAAGCGCGTATAAATCCGATAGATAAAGGAGCATTTCCCGATGTAAGCGGAGCCGGTAAGGAGATGAACTGGCTTTCGGTAAGGATCGAAAATACGACTTCAGCTCTTTATTTCGCGTATGATGCCGATGGTAATGGATATGTTACTTTGAATTCCAATATTCTTGCTGCAACCCCAGCAGAAAAAATAGCGGTAAATATTGGAGAATGGAATCTTTATCGTTTTGTTTTATCTGCCGATCGTACAACATTCGACCTCTACGTTAATGGTACTATTGTATTCGACGATAAGCCGACAACTTCTACAACAGGCACCAATATTTTGAGTTTAGGTGCAGGAGGATGGGATCGTTGCAACATGGATGTTGAATACGCCAAAATGGGAACAGGCGATTTAGGTCCAGGAACTCCGACTTCGGTTGTCTTGCCTGTATCTAAAGGAATATCTATATATCCTTCGGTAGTGAAAAGTGGTGAGAAACTGACGATTAACGCTGAAAACGCGGATAAATTATTGGTAGAAATTATTGATTTGTCAGGAAACAGAATATCCTCAACAAAGATAAATAATTCGTTTGGTGAAATTCAAACTCCGGCTACTTCTGGTTTATATTTTGTAAAAGTAACGACAAATGAAAATCAGGTAAGTGTCTTAAAAGTAATTGTGAAATAATTCTGAATCTATACTAACTCTAACAGGGTTCAAAACCCTGTTAGAGTTTATAAACTTCGCCTGATAAATTAATTACGCATGAAAAAATATACTTTTATTATTACATTAATTCTGTTTTCTTGCAATTTACTATCTGCCCAAACATGGGATATAATAGATAAATCCATGTCGGCATGGAATGTAAATGGAGGCAATACCAACAACAAAGCATGGAAAACATCTCAAAGTGGATCGGGTATAACCGTTAAGCAAGAAGCAAGCCATGTAAATATTACGAAAACGAATATTGCCGCAACCAATAACTATGCGTTTTTAATACCGGAAGCCCTTACTTTATCTCCCTATACCGCTTATTCTATCGCGGTAAAAGCACGCGTAAATCCAATAAATAAAACAACCTATCCTGATACTAAAGATAACTTTGAATCAAATCAAATTTCTGCCCGGTTGAACAAAAAAAACTTGGCTATCCACCTCAAATATGGTGATGAAAACAACGGATACATCTGTATTACGGCAGCCTCAACCCATGAAGATAAAGACAAATACAAAATAAATACTTCCGAATGGCATGTGTACCGCTTTGTTTTACATGCCGATAATTCGAAATACGATGTGTATGTTGATGAAATCGAAGACCCTATATTTGAAAATGTACCGACAACATCAATGGATGGAACAAACATCCTGCGTTTGGGAGCCGAATCTACTCATCGCTGCAATATGGACATCGAATATGCTAAAATGGGTACAGGCGCTTTCTATTCAAAACCTAAAATAGTATCGGTGGTTTTAAACGCTGAAGGTCAAGCCGAAGAATATTCAAAAACAATTACAGCTACAGTCTACACCGTAGCGATCAACGATAACGAAAAATTACTGGTTTCATTGGTTGACGGCGAAGGTAAAACTGTGGTTAATGCCATAGAAACTACTGTTGTACAAAACAAAGCGGTAACTAATTTTACCATTCCGGCAGGATTGCCAAGAGGAAAATACTTCGTAAAAGCATCCGCGCCTAACGGAAAAATAGGTGGTATTAACGCGATTCCTCAAACAGCGGAATATCGAATCACAGTTTCAGCGTTTGAAGGAAAAAATCTGGCAACCTTTGGAAACAGCATAACTTCAGCGGCAAACAGTTGGGCTTATCATGTACAAAAAAATCTACGTTTTGCAAACCTGTATAATGGAGCAATATCTGCTGCCATCTGGTACAAACGGGAACGGGTTGTAGCCGGTCAAACAATATGGACACAAAATTATTACGATACTGATTTCGCGGGTATAAGCAGCGTCGCGCCAACAGGCGAAAATGTGTTGGAACACCAAAGGCGTATCAATAACTGCGCTATTGTGCATTTACAAAAATATTTCATTGAATTAGATAAAAAAACGGCTCCAACACCTGATGTTATCATTTTTTCGTATGGAACAAATGACGAACTTTTCGATTACACAATGGGAACAGCGGAAGACGCCTTGAAAGAAAAAGAATTAAGCAAGGTAAATATATTTACGATGGCAGGCGCGGTAAGATGGAGTATAGATACATTGCAAATAAAATTTCCTAATGCGAAAATATATGTAGCGCTACCCTTACAATCGTCAAGAGAAGGAAAAAATGACGGTAATTTGAAAAAAATGGAGATAATAAAAAAGATATGCGATGCCAGGTCGGTTCCTTATTTCGATTGTTTTTACGAGTCGGGAATTAATATGGAAAACCTAACAACATATATGGGAGATGGACTTCATCCGAATGAAGCGGGAAAAGTGGTTCATGGAGAATACATAACTAAAAAATTGGAAGAAGTAGCGAGCAATAGTCAATCTAATGATATTCGGAATGTTGTTACTGAGAAAGAAATATCCATTTCTACCAATATATTGAATACAGGTCAAAATTTATCTGTAAAATCCCTCACAAATAAATCTTCTTTGTCAAAAGTCGCGCTTTACGGCATAGCCGGTAATGAAGTTTCCCGTAAATCTATTTCAGGAAATGAATATACATTTCAGGCGCCAACTACATCCGGTTTATATGTAATGACTGTAAATTTGGATAACAATACATCAAAGGCATTTAAAATTTTAGTAAAATAACAATACGATGAGAAAAATTAATTTACTCTATATACTCTCTTTAGTTTCTGTTTTCTTTTTCACAGCACAAAAAGTGTCTGCCGGGGATGAAGATCTTACCAATTTAATTGTCAACAATGATTTTGAGTTGGCTGTAGATGCAAACTGTAATGTAGTGCCAATTACCGCGGATATGGACGGATGGAGAAGTAATGCTTGGCGGCCATCATTATCAAAATGTACGGAACAGAATCACCAGTTTTATGGATGGAAATGGGTGATGGGTAATGGAATTGAAGGCTTTGGTACTGCAAACGCTTTTACTGTCGGAAGTGATTCTCAAGGGATGAACAAAGATGCAGATCCAATAACAACCATGCATGGCGATTGGATTTGTTGGATTGGAAGTAATACGTTTACTCTTCCTGATGGAATTGCCGAATTGTACCAAACTATTAACGGATTATCAGCCGGTACCTATAAAGTACAATGCCGTTTGGCAGTAGGTGAAAGACGAACAAGTCAACGTTTGTTCGCGAAAAGCAACAACAATATTGCTGTTCAATATCATGGTACCGAAACTCAATATGCTTCAAATAAAACAGAAGGTGAAACCGCGACTTTCGCCAACTGGCCTAATGGAGAAAAGAACTTACAGGAAATGGAAGTTAATATTACCATTGAAGAAAATGCTCCATTAACAATCGGAATTCGTACAGGTAACATAAAAGGCGATGGAACTAAAGCTGCGGCGGCTGGCGCTTTTTGGGGTTGGTTCAAAACGGATTATTTCCGTCTTACAAAAATAGATACATCTCCAAGGCCTAAAATTGAATCGCTCACTTTGAGTTCTTGCAGCCACATGGAAAAGAATACAAAAACGATTACCGTTACAGTTAACACTACCTTAATTAATAATGAAAAACTGTTGATTTCATTGGTCGATGATGAAGATAATATGGTGGTTAACGCGACGGAAGCAGTTGTTTCACAAGACAAAGCTAAAGTAAACTTTATAATTCCGGCTTCAGTACCCAAAGGAGAATATTTTGTAAAAGTCGCCGTGCCTAATGGAAAAATTGGCGACATCAATGTAGCTCCTAAAAAAGTAGAATATCTAATTACAAGTTCTCATTTTGTAGGTAAAAACCTAATAACCTTTGGAAACAGTATAACAGCCGCGCAAAACAGTTGGGCTTATCAAACATCTCAAAAATTAGGTTTTGCTAATTTATACAACGGAGCTGTCGGTGGGGCTATTTGGTATCAACGAGCCAGATTAGCCCAGGACGGCGATAGTATATGGACACAAAATTATGCTGATCTTAACTTTGCAGGCATGAGTAATGAGACCAATGTGGACCGTGCTTCATTTCAACGAATTATCAATAATTGCGCCGTAGTTCATATCCAAAAATATTTGGTTGAAAAAACTAATGCGTCTCCTGATTATGCAATTCTGTCTTATGGAACAAATGACCTTGCAACGTCGACAATGGGAAATGTAGAGCAAACGATGTCGAAAACATTAGATGAAGTCGATCTGTTTACGATGGCGGGAGCAATAAGATGGAGCATCGAAACTCTACGGACAAGATTCCCAAATTTGGTAATATATGTAGCGCTTCCTATTCAGGCGAAAGATGGAACTAAAAATAGTGATAATATAAAAAAGATAAAAATAATAAAAGGTATATGTGACGCGATGTCTGTTGTGTACTTTGATTGTTTCAATGAATCGGGAATTACAGCTACAAATCAAGCGACATATTTACGTGATGGATTGCATCCGAACGAAAGCGGACAAACAGTACATGCTGAATATATAATAAAGAAATTGGAAAAAGCCATATCGTCCGGTCAATCTTCTTCGATACAAAAAAAAGTTATCAAAGAAGATATATCTATCTCGGCCAATGTCTTGAATATGGGTCAAAATCTGTCCATTAATTCTCTTACAAATGAATTTACTTTGTCAGAAGTGATACTTTATAATATCGCAGGCCGTGAAATTTATCGTAAATCTATTTCAGGAAATGAATATACATTTCAAGCTCCAACTACATCCGGCCTATACGTAATGACTGTGAATTTGAATAACAATACATCAAAAGCATTTAAAATTTTAGTAAAATAAAAATATGAATATCCGTTATCTTACCGAATAAATTAAAAATCTAACTTGTCATTGCGGGCCTGACCCGCAATCTATTGATAATCAGCAATGTTTGATAAAAGATCCCGCATCAAGTGCGGGATGACAGAACGATTGGTAATTTATGGTAAGTGTGTCATCAAATTTAATCTATTTGTTTAATGTTTAATTATTTGGTTTTCAACGTTAAACAATTTCAAAATATGAATTAATTTTGAACAATTACTTATGAAGAAGTAATTGGTAATCTGTAACTTATTTCAAACGCCATGAAAAAATATCCCTTATCAGTAGCTTTTTTGCTCGCTACAAATTCGCTTTTCGCGCAAAAGCCTAATGTGCTGTTTGTAATAGCGGATGATATGTCTTATCCACATACATCAGCTTATGGGTCTAAAATGGTTTCCACTCCGGCGTTCGATTATGTGGCAAACAAAGGCTGTCTCTTTACAAATGCTTATGTAACTTCTCCGGGAAGTAGTCCCTCAAGAGCGAGTATGCTTACAGGATTGTATCCGTGGCAAATAGAAGAGGCGGGAACTCACGCGAGTTCTTTTCCTGCAAAATACGCTTGTTTTCCTGACGTTCTCCATGCGGCTGGTTACCATATTGGTTACACAGGGAAAGGATGGGGACCGGGCGACTGGCAAGTTTCGGGTAGATCGCACAATCCGGCGGGACCTATATATAATACAATCAAATTAACTCCGCCCTATTCAGGTATTTCCAATATTGATTATACTGCCAATTTTAAAAAATTTCTTGGCGAACGCGAGACAGGGCAACCTTTCTGTTTTTGGCTGGGAACCAACGAACCTCACCGTTCATACCAGACAGACTCATGGTCGAAAGATGGAAAATCGCTCTCAAGTGCATCCGTCCCGGGTTATCTACCGGAAAACGACGAAGTCAGGAGCGATATGCTCAATTACGCGGTCGAAATCGAATGGTTTGATAAACATCTAAAAAACTGTATCGATGAACTGGTACGGATCGGGGAATTTGACAATACGATTATTATTGTAACTGCTGATAACGGTATGCCTTTCCCGCGTGCCAAAGCAAACTGTTACGATTCGGGTGTTCATGTTCCATTAGCAATCTGTTGGGGAGCGAAAATCCAACCTTCACAGGTAATCGACGCGTTGGTCAGCGGTGTGGATTTTTTCCCGACCTTGATGGATGCTGCATCTTTAGAGAAAAAGTCGGAACTGAGTGGCCAAAGCTTACTGCCGCTGATGGAAGGTAAACCTGCGGATTATACGTCGAACGCGGTCTATGCCGGACGTGAACGTCACTCCTCAGCTCGCTATGCCAATTGGGGATATCCGATACGGACTGTTCGCTGGGAAAACTACCTGCTCGTGTGGAATTTACATCCTGAACGTTGGCCGGCAGGCGACCCGCAGTCGATGTCGGAAACTGGCGTACTTAATCAAATGCACAAAGCCTACTTTGATATAGATGGTTCGCCTTCAAAAACTTATCTGACAGATAATTACTCTGATGTTTCTGTAATACCTTATTTCAATGCTGCGGTCGCCAAACGCAAAGAATACGAATTGTTCAATTTAACTGACGATTCTGCCTGTATGAACGATATATCCGGCGAAAGTTCGTCCCGGAATATCCTTGAAATGATGCAGCAAAAACTGAAAACCCGCCTCCTCGAAACAGGCGATACTCGGTTAGGCACTAATCCCGAAATTTGGGAAACTTATCCGCGACTTGATGGTGAAATACGGTATTTTCCTGTACCAATAGAGGAGTCTGATAAAGATTATTCCCGTACGGGTTGGACGGTATCTATTGAGCCGCTCAAAATGTTTTCCGAAACAGGCAATTCTCTCGGAGGTCTTATAGATAACGATGCTACCACTTTCTTAGGCATAGTAAAACCGGGAAAAACATACGGAGGATTTACCAATCCCCCTGTAACAAACGGTGGTTATGCTCATTTCATTATTGACATGAAAGAAGCTAAGACTGTCAATTACTTCAGGATACGCCAAAAAAACGCGAGAGTAGAGCTTAGATGGAGGAAATTTACCGAAATATCGGGAAGTAACGATGGAACGAATTTCACCACCATTGCTACTAATGTAGTTATACCGGATCATAACTTACCGGAGATATTAATAACTCCTGATATTCCATTTCCGGAGGCAACTTACAGATATCTGAAATTTTATGCGAATACGACGGATTGTTGGGATACTTCCGCCTTGAACTCTGTACAGATATCCGAATTCTATCTGGGAAAGGAAATAAGACAGGACAGTGCCATTGAGGTTGTTTCTACCAACGACCCTGTCAGCTCTACTAAATATTACAATATGCAGGGCGTGCAATTAACCACACCTGGAAAAGGTGTGCATATTATAAAAGAATTGCATCAATCGGGCAAAGTGAAAGCAAGGAAAGGGCTTTATTAAAATTATCATCAATTGATCGAAAATTGCAAAAATAAAAATTAAATATATGAAACAAACAAACTTTCTAATTGCGTTTATCTTATTTTGTGGCAATGTTTTATTTGCTAATCCAACATGGGATATTCTCGACAAATCCATGGCCGCGTACAATCAAAATGACGGAGCTTCCAACAATCAGGCTTGGGCGGTAGCCCAAAGCGGCTCAGCAGGCAGCGTCATAACGCAGAAAATAGGTTATGTAAACTTTACAAAAACGAATGCCGCCTCAAGTGCAAGGTGGGCGTGGGTAAGACCTGCAGCAGCCCTTGCCAATTTAACACTTGGTACAGCTTACAGCATTGAAGTTAAAGCGCGTGTTAACCCTATCGGTATCCCTGATGAGGGTAGTTATTTCGAAGCCAATCAAATTGCGCTCCGGTTGGGAGGTAAACTTACTGCCGCGCCTATTTTTCTCAGATATGGTAATGGAATAACCGGTGGCTTTGTCAGCGCAACGTCAGGCGGTACTTCGAACGTATACACAGTGAACACATCTGAATGGCAGGTTTACCGTTGGGTTTTTCATCCCGACCATTTGAAATATGATGTTTACATTGATGGTGTGGAAGAACCTATTTTAGAAAATATAGGGGTAATTGCTACAACCGACCAAAATGGGATTTACTTTGGAGCAGAATCTTATCATCGCTGTAACATTGATGTTGAATACGTGAAAATGGGGACAGGCGCTTTCTTTTCAAAACCTAAAATAGCTTCGGTAGCATTAAGTGCCACAGGTCAGGGAAATGATAAAACGGAGACAATCGTTACTACAGTTTATACCATCCAAATCAATGACAATCAAAAACTGCTGATTTCGCTTGTTGATGGCGATGATAAGACGATAGTTAATGCGGAGGAAGCTGTTGTATCGCAAAACAAAGCAATGATTAACTTTACCATTCCGGCCGGGTTGACAAGAGGAAAGTATTATGTAAAAGCTGCTGTTTCGGGTGGAAAAATAGGAGACATCAACATAGCTGCCCAAAAAGTGGAATATCTGATCAATACTTCTGCTTTCGAAGGCAAAAATCTGGCAACTTTTGGTAACAGTATCACTGCCGCGGCAAACAGTTGGGCAAATCATGTATATAAAAATCTGCGTTTTGGAAACTTATACAATGGAGCCGTTTCCGCTGCCGTCTGGTACAAGCGGGAAAGAATTGTAGCCGGACAAACAATAAAGACACAAAATTATTATGATAATAATTTTGCAGGAATGCTCACTTCTGAACCGGCAGCCGGAAACGTTTTGGAAAATCAACAACGGATTAACAACTGTGCCATAGTGCATTTGCAAAAATATTTTATCGACTTGGATAAAAAAGCGGCGCCGACTCCTGATGTTATAATTTTTGCATATGGAACCAATGATGAAGTCATTAATATGGGAGATGCCGAATCGGCTTTGCAGGGAAATGATTTAAGTAAAGTTGACCTGTTTAATATGGCTGGCGCATTGAGATGGAGTATCGATACGCTGAAAGTAAGATTTCCTGACGCGAAAATATATGTCATGCTGCCTTTGCAGTCCACAAGAGCTGGAAAAAACGGTGAGAATCTGAAAAAAATAGAGGTGTTAAAAAAAGTATGCGATGCAAAGTCGGTGCCGTATTTCGACAGTTATAACGAATCTGGTATAACAGTTGAAAATAGCGCAACATATTTGAGTGACGGGCTGCACCCGAACGAACCCGGTAAAGTGTTGCAAGGAGCGTACGTAACGAAAAAGTTGGAAGAAGCCGCCGATAAAGCAACCAGTCTTCCATCTGTTTTTAGCAAGAAAGCAGACAATGAGTTGATTTTCATTTCGACTCAGGTATTGTATGCCGGAGAAAATTTATCCGTCACATCCGTTGCGGATGGATCATCTTTGTCGGAAGTGGCGCTTTACGGCATTGCCGGTAATGAAGTTTACCGTAAATCCATTTCAGGAAATGAATATATGTTTCAGGTACCAGCCTCTTCAGGAATGTACCTGCTTAAAGTGAGTTTAAAGGACAAAACATCAAGAACATTTAAGATTTTAGTAAAATAAAACTTATAGAAAGAAATAGTGAAGAATTATTTTTAGCTTGTTTACTCGTTCACTAAATTATTTACACATGAAAAAAAATAACATTATTATTATATTAATTCTATTGACCAGTAATTTGTTTGCCAGTCCAACATGGGACATTCTCGACAAATCCATGGCCGCGTACAATCAAAATGACGGAGTTTCTACCAATCAGGCATGGGCAGTAGCCCAAGGTGGCTCGGCAGGCAGTGTTGTAACGCAACAAAATGGTTATGTAAACTTTACAAAAACCAATGCAGGCTCAACTGCCAGGTGGGCGTGGGTGAGACCCGCGGCGGCACTTGCTAATTTAACCTCCGGTATGGCTTACAGTATTGAAGTTAAGGCGCGTGTCAACCCTGTCGGCATTGCAGATCAGGGAAGTAATTTCGAAGCAAATCAGATTGCGCTCCGGTTGGGTGGTAAATCTACTGCCGCTCCCATTTTTCTAAAATATGGAGATGGAGTAACCGGAGGATATATCACTACAGTAGCCGGCGGTACAAATACGTATAAAATAAATACCTCTGAATGGCAAATTTATCGTATTGTTTTCCAAGCCAATCATTCAAAATATGATGTTTATATTGATGGAGTCGAAGAACCCGTCTTCGAAAATATAGCGATTACTACTACCGGTGACCAAAATGGAATATACTTTGGAGCCGAATCTTATCATCGTTGCAACATCGATGTCGAATATGTAAAAATGGGAACAGGAGATTTCTTTTCTAAATGCAAAATCGTTTCGGTAAATTTGGACTTGAACAACCAAGTGGAAAACACACAGAAAACAATTACTGTTACTGCCAACACGTTTTTATTTGAAGATGGAGAAAAATTGCAGATTTCGTTGGTAGATGGCAATGATAATGCGGTCGTTGACGCGATAGAAGCAATTGTTTCTCAAGACAAAGCTCAAGCGAACTTCACTATTCCTTCTACAGTAACGAAAGGAAAATATTTTGTAAAAGTGGCGGCGCTCAATGGAAAAATCGGCAATACCAATATCAGTCCTAAAACAGCAGAATACTTTGTCTGTCTTGCTAATAAACTTCCCAATTGGGTAATGGGCGGTTTTGTTCGTCCCGAAGGTAAAAATCCGGTAATTGAGCCTGATGCCAATTCTGTTTTCTTTTGTCCGATGAATCAAGCCAATGTAAAATGGGAAGAAAGCGACACTTTCAATCCTGCCGCTGTGGTAAAAGATGATAAAATATGTGTGCTCTACCGTGCCGAAGATAATTCGGCGATAGGTATTGGCAAACGTGTTTCACGCGTAGCTTTGGCCGAAACTACCGATGGCATAACTATGACAAGACGTTCTGCTCCGGTTTTTTATCCAGACAACGACAATTTCAGTAAAACTTATGAATGGCCCGGTGGTTGCGAAGATCCGCGTGTAGCTGTTACCGAAGAAGGAATGTATGTCATGTTTTATACCGCTTATGATCGTTCTACTGCACGTTTATGTGTAGCTACTTCACCTGATTTACTCACATGGACTAAATACGGCCCTATTTTCGCGCAAGCTTATAGTGGAAAATATCTGAACACATGGACCAAATCTTCTTCTATTGTTACAGAACTAAAAAACGAAAAACAAGTTATTGCCAAAATGAATGTGAAATATAATGGTAAAAATTGGCAATATTTTATGTATTGGGGCGAATCCCGTACTTGTGCGGCAGTTTCCAACGATCTAATAAATTGGACCCCTCTCGAAGACACAAACGGAAATTTATTGGTATTAGCCTATACTCGTAAAGGTTATTTTGATAGTTCATTGGTAGAATGCGGACCACCGGCAGTTATTACCGATAAAGGAATTTTGATGTTTTACAATGGTAGAAATGCCACCAATGCCGATGCCGATTCTCGTTTCAACATGGGAACATACAGTGCGGGACAAATGCTTTTCGATTTGAACGATCCTTGTAAATTACTCGAACGGACTAACGTACCTTTTTTCCGGCCAATGGAAAATTTTGAAAAAAGCGGTCAATACACTAGAGGAACGGTATTTATCGAAGGTTTGGTTTATTATAAAAAGAAATGGTATTTGTATTATGGTTGTGCCGACTCAAAGGTTGGGGTTGCTATTTACGATCCTGCCAATCCTGCTGATGGAGATCCTGTTCCGGATTATTCACAAGGCAAAGGAATTGCTTATTATCCTCCGTATGGGATTGGTAAAAAAGTAGCGCGTGTTCACTCCAGCAGTGGACAGGCAACAGATTCGGAAAGCGCATTTAATTTGCTTTACAGCTATCTTAGTCCGCGCAAATGGTGCGAAAACAAAAGTACGAATCCTTGGGTAATATTCGAATTGACCGATTACTACAATATCACAAAAACAGTGTTTCACGATGTGGCTCCTTATGAAAGTGGAAACGGTAATGTGCCCGAATATTGGATATATACAAGCGTTACAGGCACAGCGGAAGGCGATTGGAAAGAGGTTATTCACAAAACCAACCAGCAAAGTGTAGATGTGAAAGAAGACCTCTTTAATATACCGGAAGAAGCTCGGTATGTCAAATTTGTCGCGTCAAGAGGTAAACGAACTGATAATGGAAATGCCGAAAACGCGATCCGTATTTATGGTTTCGATATTTATGGTTCTTTTTCACGTCCGGTAGATAGAGGGAATGTAGTAAGTGTTGGCAAAACCGTACTTGGTTTTTACGATGCAAGCGAGTATTATAGCCAACCTTTGCATTTGCTTGATGGGGATGCAACCAATCAAGCAAACTTGTGGCATTTCAATCAGGCAAGCGAAAGCGACTCATTGAAATACGTAATCATAGATCTCGAAAATAATTATGAAGTAGAAAAATTCGTACTTTATGATGCGAAAAATTTCACATCCGAAAGCAGTAATATTGATGGTTATAACATTTATGTCTCAACAACTGCTCCGGATTTGAATCTAATTTCAAAAACGGAAGATAAAAATACGATTTGGACAAAAGTAGTAAATACAAAAGGTCGCCGTAACGACAATGTAAAAACAGATATTATCACGCCTATTACAGCTCGTTATGTAAAACTGGAAATTCCTCGTTCATACACATCCAGTGCTGTACGTTTGTATCAATTTGAGGTTCACAAAAAAGAAAGTAGTTCAGGTATTGCACAAGTAAGTACAGATAACGTTGAGGTAACTCCGAGAGTGTTGAATCCTGGACAAAATTTATCCGTCAAATCTCATACAAATGGATCTACTTTGTCTGAGATAATCCTTTATAGTATTGCGGGTAACGAAGTTTATCGCAAATCTATTTCAGGTGATGAATATGTGTTTCAAGCTCCGACTATACCTGGTCTATATATAATGACTGTAAATTTGAATAACAATACATCAACAGCATTTAAAATTTTGGTAAAGAAATCATCTTGACTTTTACAAAAGACATAAAATAATAAATTTTAGACACAGAGTAGATTCTGATATATAGTGATGGAGTACTCTGTGAAATAAACTCCTTTTACTCCGTGTTTGATAAAAAGTCGAGACAAATTCAAAATAAAAATCAAATGAGTATCCGTTATACTACCTAACAAATTAAAAACCTAATTTGTCATTGCGGGCTTGACCCGCAATCTATTGATAATCAGCAATTCATTAAGAGATCCTGAATCAAGTTCAGGATGACAGCATCAAGTGTGGGATGACAG
>JAVBKZ010000040.1:0-5776 GCA_031553755.1 Bacteroidales bacterium
ATCTCCTACCAGTAAATCAACCGTATACTCAGAAGAAACAAAAAGTGCAATTGCTCCAAAAAACAATAACAATAGTAATGTTATGCTTAATAAACAAATGCCTATTATTCTTATTATTTTATTTTTCATTATGTTGAATTACTTCCCTAGCCCCTCTCCAACCTCTCCCCAAGGGAGAGGCATAAACTCCTTCCCCTTGTAGGGGAAGGTTGGGATGGGGGTAGATATATTTTCGAGATTTCTATTCTTCCATATACCGAATAACTTCTTTTTCATCTCCTGTCGGATGGCTATCACCTCGATAATTAATCAATTTGACTTCCTTGTTTTTCGAATCGTAATACATTTTTTCAAATTGAAAAATGAAACTGGCTGTAATATAATTTTTCTTGTACCTATTGTCATTCGCAAAGCTGATATTATGAAATTGAAAATTGTTAATCTTTAAACTGTCGTACAGAAACAGTTCAGAAAATTTAAAAAGCGCTTTGTTTTGTAGAATCGGATTACAGGCCAAATCATTTGTGATTGAAAAAGAAGGATATAGCAGGAATTTCATAGAATCCATCAATAAATTCGCTTTGTGAAAAAATCCGGTATCAAAAGTAAAAGGAACATTATTGCCGACGCTATCTAACTCCAACTCAATTATTGGTGTCCGACGAGGAATGCTGAAAGATAAACTCAAACCTGATAAATCATCATAATCAGGGATGTCAATTGCCCTTTTAGATACGGTCACTTTTGATTCTCGTAAATCAAAGAGCCAGTTATATTTGGCAATTAAGTCTTGCCCGATTACCCCTTTTATATATGTATCTCCAAGTTCCGCCAGCTCCATGTGTTTCGCGTTCATAACTCTAAAAGGGATATTAACGTGAAACTCGCCTAACCTGCAAAAAACTTTTTCAATATTGAAAGAGTCAGTCATTTCACCATAAACTCCTTTTACTGTAATACGCTTTTTAGTACTTTTATTCCGAATCCTTAAAGATTCAACAACATTCGGATCGATATCCGATTTAGAAGCGCCTGTGTCCCAAATAAAATAATAAGTACTGTCTTCAATTTCCAATGGAATAGCCAATTGATACTTTGCAGCATTGTCTTTTGTTATTACATCAAGGGTTGTTTGCCGATGACTGCTGCCATATATGTATATGGACAATACTATAGGCAATAACAAACAGATCAAAAGAAATTGTGTAAATTTCATATCATTCTATTCTACTTAGAGCAAGGTTGTTTCTTTTTCCGAGAAATAATCTTGAATAATTTTTTTTTCATCTCCTGTCGGATGGCTATCTCCTCGATAATTAATTAATTTTATTTCCTTGTTTTTCGAATCATAATACATTTTTTCAAATTGGAAAATGAAATTGGCTGTAATGTAATTACGTTCTTTATATGACTTTCTATTAAAAATGCTTACATTTTTTAATGGGAAATCATTGAGATAGATATTTTTACATAATATAATTTTCACCTCATCAGTAAACGAATCTTTTAGTTGCATTAAATTTTTATCTTCACACAAAAGAGAATCAATTGTTGTTTCGTCATTTATTATTAACGAAGGAAATAATTGATATGATATATTTCCCCAACATTCAAAACCGGTATCAAAGGCAAACGAATTCGAATTTAGGCCATTCAAATTCAAATCAACAAAAGGAATTCCTTTAAATATTGAATATGGTAAAATTAGTACTGTATCATCAACTTGATGGTTGATCGGAATTTGTTTTATTTTTCGGCTAAAAGTTACTTTGGCATTTTGCAGATCAAACAACCAATTGTAGCATGATATTACATTTTGGCCTATTATCCCCTTTACATACGGCCTCTTGACTGTGGACATTAATGAGTTGTCTATGATAAAAGAGATATCAATCTTTGAATTACCCAGTTTACACTTGAGCTCACTTTTCGGAAAAATCTTTTCTACGACATCATCGACTCGCTCTATGCTTAAAAATAGCGAGTCAACTTTATTCCTTGAATTTAAGCCGGAAAAAAATTGTTTATCAATAACAGAAGTTCCGTAACCGGTGTCCCATAAAAAATAATACGTACTGTCTTCAATTTCTAATGGAATAACAAATTGATGTTTGTTCCTTTCATCTCCTACCAGTAAATCAACTGTAGACTCAGAAGATCTGATATAAACAAAAAGTACAATTACTCCAAAAAACAATAGCAATATTATGCTTAATAAACAAATGCCTATTCTCCTTATTATTTTATTTTTCATTATGTTGAATTTTACCTCCTCTTAACCCCTCTCCAACCTCTCCCTACAAGGGAGAGGCTTAAACTCCTTCCCCTTGTAGAGGAAGGTTGGGATGTAGGTCTCTTGTAGAGAGGGGTACATAAATTAATTTCTGTCTTATATTTTATGGTCTCTTAGGAGTTGTTTTTATTGTAGTGGTAGAATCTGTCTTTGTAATTTCAACCCCTATATTATCTCCCTCTACAGTTATTCCATCAGGAGTAGTTATCTTTGTAGTAGATCCTTGACTTGCCGTTACAATTTCTGCAACAGCATGTCCTATTTCAGTTATAGCTTCCTTAACAGATTCTTTTATTGCGTCTTTTACCACTTTCAAAGCTTTCGTTGCGTCTTCTACCCAATCATCTTTTCCTCCTGTAACTTTCGCCATTTGCATAGCATTTAAAGTTTCATCCGAAAACAGTTCAGTAGCTTCATTGTAATCCAACTTTAATTCTTCAAGACTTATTCGATTTGCTTTTTTCATGTATTTAAAATTTTAATAGTTGCTTTTTTTAATTGTTTAATTGTTGTATCTATCCTTTCAACAACCGAAACCACGTAAGTTTCAATTTAATTCCGTATTTTTGTAGCCTCCTTTCTTTTTTAGGAGCCGGGGGAAGTATTTATGGATTCCCGCAAAAGTTTACATATTTTCCTTCCCCTTTTTCCTGTTTTATTCCATAATTAAATGAATATCGTTTTCTCTTATTTTTTTATTCTGTTTATTTTGTTTGGCCAATCGGTTATTGCTTTCTACAAATTCTTCGATGGGCAATTGAAGTATTTTGGATAAATATTTTTTTTCTTTTTTAATCTCTTTGTAGTTTTCTTTCAATATATTATACGCGTTTTCGAACCGTTCCCTATCCTCGGAACGGATTTTTTCAAATGCTTTTTGTTTGATGTTGAAAGGAAGCAGTAATTGGGCAAAATACAAGCGATTATATGTAAAATCGTTTATTGGATTGCCGTAAGGCGTTTCTTTCCTGTAAACATGTCCAACCACCCAGTCTTTAACCAACAAACATTTTCCTCCTTCCATCCAAACCTTTGTGCTGATTAACTGTTCATCTATGCCATAGTGAATCAATCCCCTCAATCCATGCAGGTATTGCCAATAAGATTTTTCACAAGCGTAAGCGGCTCCCAAAATACAAGGGATTTCCACTATCCTTGCTTTAGGATTATCGTGTTTATTCCAATCCACTTTTAAATTATTCCATTGAATATAGGCGCCATAATTGGCAATATGATCTTTGGTAATAATTTCTCCCGACTCTTTTTTATTCAATACACGCGTTTGACTGCACAATACAGTTCTTGGGTATTTTTTCAATAATTTTATCAATCGTTTATCCCATCCTTTTTCGTAAAAGCGCATGTGTCCGTCTAATAAAAGGAAATAAGGAGTTTGGGATAAACCAACGCCTTCATCGCGTGAGGCGGCAACACCTTTCCTTTCTTCATGCCGGATATAAGTTATTTGGCCGGGATGCTTTTTGGCTGTTTCTTCGTAGTCGAAACCATCGGTACTGTTATCATTAATCAGGATGATATACGGCTTTGTTGTAGCTGTTTCCAACACAGAGTTTACGGTGTTTCCTATTTCGTTTCCTTCATTCAAAAAAGGAATAACAATAGTTAATTCTGATTTCATCGTTTATTGGGTAATATTCAGTTTATATTCCGATTTGATTTTATCGGTTATCTCTTTTTGTTCTTGTCGTTTGGTCATGGTAATCTGATTATTGTTTATACGATACCGGACAAGAATATCGGGAATATTATCTAATTTCAATCCATGATTTAACATAGTAAACCATAATTTGTAATCTTCGGCATAAGTGTATTCGGATTTATATAAATAAGGTAGATTTTGAAGCGATTTTTTTCGTATCATCACAGTTGGGTGGGCAATCACATTGTATTCAAACAATTCTTTCATCGAAACAGTTGTTTCTTTCACTTTGGGAACATAAAAGCCTTTTCGGTTTCCGAAAAGTTCCATTCCTCCAGCCAATAAATCAATTTCCGGATGATGTTCCATATAATTGTATTGAATCAACAAACGGTCTTCCATCATTACATCATCGGCATCCATTTTGGCCAAATATTTTCCTTGAGATTTTTCTATGGCAAGATTCAGCGACTCAATATAATTATGATTGTTATGAAAGGGTTTGATTCGTTTATCCCGGAATGTATTGATTTTTTCTACCGTATCATCAGTTGAGCCATCATCAACAATTATCAATTCGAAATTTTCAAATGATTGATTAAGAATACTTTTTATACATTCTTCTATAAAAGGAGAGGCATTATAGCAAGTCATGTATACAGAAATTTTACAAATAGCATCGTGCATTAGTAGTGGTAGTTAAATTCAGTGCTTGCAAAGCTATAAAAATAAATTGATTTTTTACTTAATATCACAAAAGTACATCAATTAGTTTTTTATTATCTAAGTTATCCTGACTTTTTACAAAAGGCATAAAATAATAAATTTAACACAGAGTTACACGGAGTAATTATTCACAGAGTGGATTAAGAGATACTTTGTGAAATAAACCCCTACGACTCCGTGTTTGATAAAAAAGTCGAGGCAAATTCAACCGTAAATTGAAATAAATTATCAAAAACTTTTGCAGTTAACAAAAAAAACATATTTTTGCGTCTTTAATACACCATCATACAAATTTTAATTATGAGGAAAAGTATATTTATTCCTTTTTTAACCGGAATATTATTGTTACCATCTGTTGTTAACTGTAAAAGTAATAATCAAACCGGGATTTTTTCTTACGCTGAAAATGAATCCGGAATAACAATGAAAATTCAAGATTACTTACTGTACGCAACAAAATATGAAGAAAATGAAAATTATAAGGAAGCCCTTTACTTTTATAAACTTTATTATAATTCTGGTTTTGTAAAAGCTGATGAAGAATCCATACAAAATAATATGGAAATATCTAATGTTGATGATTTGATAAGCGAATATAAACAGATCATCAACCAAAAAAAACGAATTACTATATTTTCTATCCTTGTAAGTATCGCGGCATTATCTACTTTAGTATATTATCCTAAGAAAAATTATAAAATCAAAAACCAATTACAGAAAGTAGAAACAAAAATATTTTCCCTTGAAAATTCATCTCTCAATTACAACGAAAAAAACCAAAAAATACAACAATTATTATTTGAAAAAATAGAGGTATCAAAGAAAGTCGCGATTATGAGTTCCCTTTCAACGACCAATATTGAAAAAGAAAATTTCAGGAAAATCAACAGCATCCTATACGGGGAAGGCCATAACGACTTTAATTGGAATGATTTTTACAATTTGCTGAATGATTCATATGATAATTTCTCCCTGAAAATAGTGGAAACATGTCCTTATTTAACTGAAAGAGAAATACAACTGTGTAGTTTATTGAAGGCCGGATTTAATAACAATGAAATATCCCTGATTTGTGAAATAAACACAAATACTATTAG
>JAVBKZ010000078.1:0-3710 GCA_031553755.1 Bacteroidales bacterium
GCATGAATTTTTTTAGGCATATATTTAGCCATGTCACTGAATGCCGTTTCGATACGTTTTCTTTGATAGGAAATAAGATATTCCCGACAAGGATTATGAGGTCTTTTGGAATTGGACTTTCTTTGGGCAAGGAGAATCAAGCCATCATCAGCCATCATTTCTTCAGTAATATAATCCGTATACGCGCTATCTGCCAATATTTCACTATTTGGAGGCAAATTCAAAGGCATTTGTTTCATTCCCTCTATGTCATGTTTATTTCCGGTTGTAAAAGTATATTCTACCGGAATGCCTTCGGAAGTAACAATGACATGTACCTTGAAGCCATAAAAATAAGTTCTTTTAGAAGCACAATACCCCCTGTATTCTTCTCCCTGTACTATCCGGGAACGGGAAATACGGATATTTTGACAAACGGCAACTGGAAAACTGTCAATACAGTAGGTTTGACTTATGTTCAATTTTTTTATTGCATGACCCAGATAAAAGAAAAATTCAGCGAAAAGTTCTCCTATATTATGCATCCTGCGGTTAAAACGGCTTTAGCCCAACATACCCGGCATCAATCCGGTACTGTGAACAAAAAACATGGACTTCTCAATATTTCCTCCAAAATATTGAGCCGCAAGCAAGATGACGGTAGCAATCTCTGCATCACTCGTTTTGCGATTTATTGGCTCTTTATGTGCCATAGATTTGAGAATATCATCAAAAAATACGTATATTGCAACGGTTTTTGTAATCATGGTCAATCTGTTTGTTTGTTAGTTTAGATATACTATGAACGGATTGACCTTTATTTTAGTATTTAAAATTTAGATATTTATAAATAGCAACTTGAATTAATGTAATAGATTGAGAATGCTGCCCATGAGGCAATAAATAGATAAATAATACTTGTTGCGGTTGTCATTTTTTTGTTTTTTTATTGTTTACTTCTCAGCCTATTTTCTTCGAGAAGTGTCCGCTCTCTCGCAAATGGCTGCTATCGGTCGGCGGCTTGGCGTTCGGGCGGGACAATGTCCGCAGGACGTTTCAAGCCACGAACGACACCCGCCTGACGCCAAACTGCTTGTTATAGGCAGTGCTTTTATATATACTTCAGCTATTAATTATTTTTTTTGAAGAATCATCGTTTTTAACAATTTTGAATTTCTAACATTCACAATGTATGTCCCTGCAGATAATGAAGATACATTATAATTTGCCCTATATGCAGACTTATACCTTACCAAACCTGCTAAATCAAAAATATATACAGCAATATTATCAAGGTCGAAAACGGAATTAAAGTTTATGTACAATATATCTTCAACAGGATTAGGAAATATTTTAATGTTTGAATTTTCTACATTTTCTATACCAGTGTGTAATTTGGTAGTGGAAAAGGAGTTTACATCTGTCCATTCTCCGAATTCGTCACTACACTTAGCCCGGATATAAAAATCATAATCTGTGTTAGAATTAAGATTCTCATAAGAAATGAAAACTCCGTTTCCTCCTTCTATTAACTCTCCCTTGCCTTTTTGAAATCCTTTCAATCCATATTCCAATTCATATGAATCTGCCATATCGTCCCACATTATTTCCACACCGACAGCTCCATTGTGGCATTCGCATGTCGTCCACCTCTCCATGCTTTCTATCCCAGATAGTTCGGTGTTGCAAGGAAATGTTTTAAATGTGTGTTCAACCGACCAAACCGGCTCTGTTGTACTTTTTCCAATACTTCTGATAAAAAAAGAATATTCAGTATCAGGCTCTAACTCGGAAAGCAGAATAATGTTCATCATTGGGTTTTGGGTTTTACCTGTCCCTCTTTCAAACCCCTTGGGTCCATATTCTATTAAATAAGATTTAGAATAAGCACCTCCTACAATCTTTTTCCACTCGACTGTGGCTGATTTGTTTGTAATATTCTCAAAAGAAACTTCAAACGCTTCATTTCCCAAATAGTGAAAGACATTTGTTGTTGCAAAAGATTTTTTCTCCGACCATCCTCCATACATATCATTACATTTTGCCCGTACATAATAATCATATTCCGTATTAGACTGTAAATTTTCATTACCAATGGAAAATCTATTTACACTATTTGGAGCAATCGTTTGACTACTTTTGTCTAAAGTTGATACAATAACAGTTCCGCTACCTTTTTCAAATCCTTTTGTCCCATATTCCAATTCGTAGGATTCAGCTACATCATTAAAAGTAATGTGCACATCAATCAAATCTTTAATAATCTGACCGTTTGCATACTCCATTTCTTCTTTAGTATTTGATATTTCAGTATTACAAGCAGGGGTTTTGAAATTATACTCTTCAAGCCAAATGGGAGAATCCGCACTAACAGTTTCTCTTCGAATAAAAAGAGAATACTCTGTATCTGGGGTCAACCCATAATAGACAGCAAACGAAGGTCCCGAAGTCGAATAAGACATGCCTTTTCCTCTTTCAAATCCCTTTATGCCGAATTCTACATAATATCCAAAATAAGGTTGATTGTTCTCGTTATCAGAGGACCCATCGGTTCTATGCCAAGATAGAGTAACAGAATTTAGTGTCAATTCTTCAATTTCAATGATATAAGTCTTTTCTTCGGCATAAATACTCAAACCAAATATCAAAAGTAATGTAGAAAGTAAAAATGTTTTCATCTCCTTTATTTTTAAAATTACTATTTTGCATGCTTCCGCACGCATTGCCTATAACGTTCCGGGGCTTGGCGTTCGGGCGGGGCGAAGTCCGCAGGACGTGTCCCCCGAACACCACCCCCCCGCCTGACGCCAAACCGCTTGTTATGCACCGCTTTTCTGTCACAGATTAAATAATTCAGTTACTATCTTTTCTGTTCCATTTAATGCTTGTGTCAACAATGGAACAACAGGTTCATTGTTGTCTGTAAAATGAAATGAAACCCAAGTAATAATTTCTTGTTTAGCGTCTCCAATAATATTTGCCGGATTGTCAGGACTGATATACTGATTGCCCGTGATGATTGCGTTGCCCATTTTAATAAAAGCACCACCACCAAGTTTTATCGAGGCTCCACCCGATAATTTTATTCCGACTTGTCCCGATGTAATATTTAATTGTTTCACTTCCTTTCTTGTCTGCGGAGTGAGTTTCTGATGCTTATTCTCATTGCTCAAGTCCATAAATTTTGGTAACCAAGAATTGTCTTGGCTCGCAAAATGTTGATAGGTTTCAATTTTTGCCGAGATGTCAGCGCGATTTGCTGTCAGCCCAGGAATTTTTTGGTCGATTATTTTTTTAGCGGTGAAGTTTGCCTTGTCAAGCCCAGTCCAAGCGTAAGGAAAATAAATCTTATCAGCTTTTTTGATTTTGTCTCCATATTTGTCATAAAGTCCGTGTGCAGTGTAGTCCAAGGCTGAACGGAGATTTTCCATAAAGTTTTTTATCTCAATTAGTAGAGATGGTTTAATTGTCTTGTCGTGCAAACTGTCATCGTAGGCACTTTTTATTTTTTCCAGTGTCTGTTTGCTATGATTTACCAATTCACTTGCATTGTCAAAATAATTCATTGTCGTGTCGTTTTAAAGTGGTGCATAACGTCAGTCCGTCTAAAAACTCCATTTTGTATTCAAAAGTAGGATAATTCATTGACATATCGGTCGTTTTAAGCAAAAATCCGACAATATGAAGATTTATGTGATGATTCTTTCAAGAAAAATAAAATGCCGCATATC
>JAVBKZ010000119.1:0-5714 GCA_031553755.1 Bacteroidales bacterium
GATATGCGGCATTTTATTTTTCTTGAAAGAATCATCACATAAATCTTCATATTGTCGGATTTTTGCTTAAAACGACCGATATGTCAATGAATTATCCTACTTTTGAATACAAAATGGAGTTTTTAGACGGACTGACGTTATCTGCAACCCTAAAAAGCACCCAAGTAACCATTCACACGCAACTGTTGAAAAGTTTTTTCTTGACAATGTAGAAGACTTGATTTTTATTTTTAATTTTGACAATTATTGTCAATGAAAAATATGTCAACAAAAACAATAGGCGAAAAACTAAGAGAATTAAGAGAAACCAGCCAGTTTCCATTGAGAAAGGTAGCTGCATTACTTGATATTGATGTAGCCATTTTGAGCAAAATGGAACGTGGCGAACGGAAACTAACAAAAGAGATTGTCCTCAAACTCGCAGACTTATACCAACAAAATCCTGATGAATTGTTGGTTCTCTTTCTCAGCGACAAAATAATGTATGAAATTCAAGATGAGGATTTGGGTGAAAAAGCATTGAAAGTTGCCGAAGAAAAAGTAAAATATCTAAAAGCAAACAAGAAATGACCATCAAACAGCTCATAGAAAAATATCAGGCGGATAGAGACCATTATCTGACCAATAAGTATAATGAAACACTGCTTCGCAGTGATTTCTTAGACCCCTTTTTTGAGTTGTTAGGTTGGGATATAAAAAACAACGCAGGAAAACCAACGAACGAACGCGAGGTAATTTTGGAAGAAGCATTGAAAGCCAATGCTTCCGAACATTCCAAAAAACCTGATTATACTTTTCGTTTGTTTGCCGAAAGAAAATTCTTTTTAGAAGCAAAGAAACCTTGCGTTTCTATAGAGGCAAACAGCGAAACGGCAAAACAAGCCAGACGCTATGGTTTCACTGCCAAATTGAAAAT
The DNA here is from genome assembly GCA_031553755.1 of Bacteroidales bacterium. Taxonomy (GTDB): domain Bacteria; phylum Bacteroidota; class Bacteroidia; order Bacteroidales; family Azobacteroidaceae; genus JAIRVZ01. The sequence continues at coordinate 917 of JAVBKZ010000119.1, forward strand.
TTCAGTTTTATCAAACTTTGAATATCTTATCATTTACGACACTTCTATAAAAGTTGAAAAAGATGATACTTTTCAAAAAGCGCTTGTAAAGAAATATCACTATACTGAATACGAAAGTAAGTTTGATGAAATCAAGCAATTGTTAGGAAAAGAATCTGTTTATACAGGAAGTTTTGACACAGAATGGAAAGATATTGAAACTAAAATCAATCAATATTCCATTGACAATTTATTTTTAAAGCAAATTAATGAATGGCGAAAAGCATTAGGCTCTGAAATTCACAAATATGAACCAAAAATGAATGAACAACAACTAAATGATGTTGTTCAAAGCTATTTAAACCGTATATTATTTTTGCGTGTTTGTGAAGATAGAAATTTAGAAGATTACCAAACACTTTTGAAATTTGCCAATGCAAACGATTTCAAAGCACTCATCAAGAAATTTGAAGAAGCAGATAAACGCTATAATTCAGGGTTGTTTGACCAATTACTAAAGGACAAAATTGTAGGGAATCTAAGTTCTGTATTTTGGACAATTATCAAACAACTTTATTATCCTGAAAGTCCCTATTCATTTAGCGTTTTCTCTTCTGATGTTTTAGGAAGCATTTATGAAATTTTCCTTTCCGAAAAATTGGCTATTCAAAATGGAATAGTTGAGTTGGTAAAGAAACCTGAAAACATAGACAGAGATATTGTTACAACCCCAACATTTATCATCAACGATATTTTAAGAAATACCGTTTTACCAAAATGTAAAGACAAAACCGATAAAGAAATTTTGCAATTGAAATTTGCTGATATTGCTTGTGGTTCGGGTGCATTTTTGTTGGAGCTTTTTCAATTATTGGATGATATTTTGATTGATTATTATTTGAAGACTGATAAATCAAAACTCATTCAAACCAATATTAACACTTACAAACTTCCGTTTGAAACGAAAAGAAAAATTTTACTGAATTGCATTTACGGAGTAGATAAAGATTATAACGCTGTTGAAGCAACAAAATTTGGATTACTGTTAAAGTTATTGGAAAGTGAAGATGTAAACTCAACGAACAAAACAAAACCTGTTTTGCCTGACCTTTCAAATAATATCTTCTTTGGAAACAGTTTATTGAATTCTGAACAAGTGGAAAAGAAAAGTCAAACAACAATCAATCCATTTGATTTTTCAGGACTTAAATTTGATGTAATTGTTGGTAATCCACCTTATATGAAATCGGAGGATATGAAAAATATTACGCCGCTTGAATTGCCACTTTACAAAACTAATTACACTTCCGCTTATAAACAGTTTGATAAATATTTTCTATTCCTTGAACAAGGATTGAATTTATTAAACGATAATGGAGTTTTAGGATATATTGTTCCAAGCAAATTTGCCAAAGTTGGTGCAGGTAAAAAACTGCGTGAATTACTTGCAGAAAAGGAATACTTACATTCTATCGTTTCTTTTGGTGCAAATCAAGTTTTTGCAGATAAAACAACATATACCTGTTTACTGATTCTAAACAAAGAATCTCAAAAGGTTTTTCAGTATGCAGAAATAAAGAGTTTAGACAATTGGAAAATTCGTAAACCCGACGCCATAAAATTTGCTTCTAAAGCAACAAAAGAATTAGATAGTGAAGTTTGGGTATTGGTTCCGCCTGACCTAACTAACGCTTACAACAAAATCATTTCGCAAAGCGAAAAATTGAGTGATTTGATTGAAAATGACAATATTTTCAACGGCATTCAAACAAGTGCAAATGATGTGTATATTTTTACGCCGACAAAAGAAGATAAGAAGTATTATTTCTTTTCTAAAAAAGGTATTGAATACAAGATTGAGAAAGAAATTACAAAACCGTATTTCCAGACTTTATCGGGGGAAGATAATCTAAACACATACCGAACTTTTATACCCAATGCAAGGGTTATCTATCCCTACACACAAACAAAAATAGGCGTTGATATAATGCCACTTACAAGCATTAAAAAGAAATTTCCTTTGGCTTCTGGCTATCTGCAGAAGCATAAAGCAATTTTGAATAGTCCCACACGAGATATTAAACCTGAACCACAAACAAAAAACGAATGGCACAGATACGGCAGACATCAAAGTTTGGACAGTTGCGGATTGCCACAGAAAATTATCGTAGGCGTTCTTTCCGTTGGCGATAAATATGCCGTTGATGTTCATGGAACGTTGATTTCATCGGGCGGAACAGCAGGTTATTGTGTAGTTGCAGTTACCGAAAATTCGGATTATTCCATTTACTATATTCAAGCAATTCTTAATTCAAAATATTTAGAGTGGTTCAGTGCTTTGTATGGCGAAGTTTTTAGAGGCGGTTACATTGCAAGAGGGACGAAAGTTTTGAAAAACTTGCCTATTCGAAAAATTGATTTTGCTAACGTAAAAGAAAAAGCACTTCACAATAAAATTGTTGAAACGCAAAAAGAACTTATCAGCATTTATGACCAAATAGATGCAAATGCAGGAAATAAAAGAGCATTAATACCTTTGCAAAATCAGTTTGCAAGAGAAAAAGTGAACTTAGAAAAGCTATTAGCCCAATTATACAATTTAGGCAATGACGATTCATTAATCCCATTAATCAAAGAATTGTATGAAGCTAATTGAAAACGCATCAGCAGAAAAACTTCGAGGTGGTTTTTATACACCTGAACCGATTGCTTCATTTATTTTGAAATGGGGCATTAACGGAAGTTCTGATTATGAAATTTTAGAACCAAGTTGTGGAGACGGCGTGTTTTTGGAACAACTGAAAGAAAATAATCATAAATTCAAATCGGTTACAGCCATTGAATTTGACGAAATTGAAGCCGAAAAATCAGATAAAATAAAACTCAAAAATAAAAATGTAATCAATACCGATTTCCATTTGTATTGTAACAAAACAACAGAACGATTTAATTTAATTGTCGGCAATCCGCCTTATATTCGCTATCAATATTTTGACAAGGAACAGCAAAAAGAATCAGATACAATTTTCAAAAAAGCTAATTTAAAATATTCGAAATTGACCAATGCGTGGGTTTCGTTTGTGGTTGGGTCCAGTTTGTTACTCAAAGAAAAAGGAAAAATCGGTTTTGTAATTCCTGCGGAATTATTGCAGGTTTCGTACGCTCAACAATTACGTGAGTTTTTGGCTCATTTCTATAATAAAATCAATATTATCTCATTCCAAAAGTTAGTATTCCCTGATATTCAGCAAGAAGTTGTTTTATTACTTTGCGAGAAAAACGAAAGTGATTCGCATTTGATTGAACATTTGGAATTGAGAGATGCTTCTTCCCTTGAAAAATTAGATGTAAACAGGCTGAAAAGTCCAACCAAAAAAATAGATTTTAAATCCAATAAATGGACTTATTATTTTTTGGAACAAGAAGAAATTGACTTTTTGGAAAGCATTGCAACGAAAAGAAAAATACCAACAATTGGCGACTATGCCAATGTTGAAGTTGGAATTACCACAGGAGCCAATAATTATTTCACGGTTCCCTATTCAACTGTTGCTTTTTACCAATTGGAAGAATTTGCCAAGCCTATGGTGGGCAGAAGCGTTCAGGTAAATAGCATAATTTTTACAAAAAAAGATTGGCAACAAAACCAACAAACCGAAGCCAAAGCTAATTTATTGGTATTTCCATCCAAAGAAAAACTTAATGGAAATTCAGGTGCAAAGTGCTACATAGAATATGGCGAATCTATAGGCATAAATAAAGGCTACAAAACAGGCATTCGTGATGATTGGTTTGTAATTCCGTCCATTAAACTTTCCGATGCACTGTTTATTCGCAGAAACAACCTATTTCCACGCTTAATCTTAAATGAAGCAAATGCCTATACTACTGACACCATGCACAGAGTGTTTGTAAAGGCAACAACTGATAAAACAGCTTTCATTGCGAGTTTTTACAATTCGTTGTCCTTAGCTTTTTCTGAAATCGTGGGACGCAGTTACGGTGGTGGCGTTTTGGAACTAATGCCAAGCGAAACCGAACAAATTCTTTTGCCTTATCAAGTCAATAACTCTGAGTTGCTTGAAACAATTGACAAGATGATGCGTGAGAAAAAAAGCATTGACGATACTCTGCGAATCACAAACCAACAAATTCTCAAAGATGGCTACGGTTTTACAGATAAGGAAATAGAATTAGCGGATAGTATTTGGAAGAAACTGTCGGTAAGGAGATTAAATCGGAGAAAATAGAAATCTAAAAACATCTATAAATATGGGAGGTAATGCTGGAATAAGAGGCTATATCATTCAAACATTAATATGTGTCTTGGATGCTTTAGAAACAGATAATAACTGGTTGTCTGTGACATTGGAACCATTGGATGAATCTGAAAAAGTGGATATTAAATGGACTTACCCTGAAAATAAATTAAAGGTGAGTCAAGTAAAATCCTCACAGAATGTTATTAGATTTTCTGTTGCTAAAGTGTGGTGCGAGGAACTTGAAACAAGTTCCCCAAATGCAACAGACTATGAGTTGTTGCTTATCGGTTCTACCGACAAAAAGCTTTTGGAAAGGAATGACATTGGCAATGTAAAAATTGGTGAATTTAAGCCTTTAAATATAAACTTTCTAATAGACCAAGCATCTACAAAACTTGATTCTTACTATGAAAGAAAGTAACTACTCAGGTCAGAACTTTAATTTTACCTTTTGGCAATTTCTGCCAACGCATAATACCTTGACCTTCCATTCTTCCTGGCAGTATCAGCGATAGAAAGCAGTTGTGAGAAAGAGTCCGCACCGGCATCGGATCGGA
>JAVBKZ010000035.1:0-7498 GCA_031553755.1 Bacteroidales bacterium
TAATTATAGCGTAATCTATATTCGAATTATACTTTAAAAACAAAAAATCCCCGGAGCAACAACAACTTCGGGGAAACACACTATATTTAATTAACAATTAACAATTGAGAATGGAGAGTGGAAAGTTGAGAATTTTAGTATCCTCTAAATATCTTAAAAACAATGAATATCTTATTATCAACCAATATCTATAAATATCTTCTTATTGTAGGATTGTAACCAAATTACCCATGAAATGAGAAACTACCGCGTATCCGATAAGTAAGGACATAAAAGCGAAAACTTTGATTTGTCCGTTGATTCTTTTTTGATTTTCGTTGTTGTTGCTGTTGTTGTTGATTGTTGCGTTCATGTTGTTTAATTTTTAATTGTTGTGTGTGTTTGTTGTTTAATTACAATGCAAATGTACGGCGGAATCTCTAACCGAAAGAAAAAATGTTTTTATAAAGACAAATAATTACTATTCGTTAACAAATACTGAATTTTAACACCTATATTTTAATTAATTTTTTACAAAATTCAGGAAAATAATAGAAAATACAAGGGAGTTAGAGGAAGGTAAAGGGGTTCAGGAAGTTAGAAGGAATTAAACGAAACATATAGGGCGGAGTGATTATTCACAGAGTAGATTCTGATTTTCCATGTTAAAACGAAATTTCTTTTTTGTATTCGCATTTGTTTCCGCATTTGTCAGAGTCGCTCAATGTCGCAATCGCGACCGCGGTTGTTTGTGCCGAATTCAGGAGAAGAGAAGTCTACACCACTTAAAATATATATAAATACCGGAAATGTCTCGATTGACGCAATAATCCCCAATTCGAACAGATATTGTGCGATTTTTGTAGGAAAATACCCCAATTCGCCTATGATGTTGTTGAAATCAAGGTGCTCTATCGGAGAAGGAAATATGATACCATCGTAAAAAACAGTTCCGGCTATTTCTTCTGTTAATGGAGCGACTACCGTGATCTGATTCTTTTCGTTTAATTCTATATAATGTTGTTTCAGAATCTGATTTGGGAACAACAACGTATAGTGAGCGGCATATCTTTTCATAAATTATAATCCTAAGGTGGTATAATAATGATAATCTTCCACAATAGTTTCTAAAAAACGGCGATTGCTTAATGAAGATTCCAAATGTAATTTATTTTTAATTTTCAGTGCTATTTCATCTATCGATTCTTCGACCGAACTTTGATTTTCGGGATTTAACAACAATTCGGAAACAAATTTGATTTGCCCTTCGGTTAATTGCTCAACTTCTTTATAGGTAGGGATATAGCTTTGAGGGAGTTCTTGCAAAATATTATCCAAATTGATTTTAGACGCGGATGGCATTATTTTTACGACAATAGTTCCGGCGGCCAAATCGCCCAAACGTTGGTGTTTTTTTGTGAAAAGAATAGTTAAAAGGCCTATACTCCCATAGATAAAAGAATCGATAGGCAAAAGTATCCACCGTAAAAAATAAGCGGCAAAACCGGGAGTCGAACCATCCGTATTAGTAACTCTTGTTTTAGCTATAATTTTTCCCGGAGTTTGCCCTCCCATCAACGATTCAAACATGACATGGTAACAAATCGCGGGTAAAGACAATATCCCCAATAAAATAAAGAAGAAAGAATCGGGTTCGACAATTTTTTTATCTAAAAAATAAAAAGAAAGAAAAAATAAAATAACAAGATATATACCCATGAAGATATAATCTAACAACAAAGCTGTCATTCGTTGAATAATTGTAGCAGGTTCGTAGTTAATCGTAACATGTTGTCCGGTTACAATGTCGATAGATTCCATATTGAAAATTATATTTGAAACAATACAAAGATATAAAATTTTAACGTTTTAAAAAAACGGCATTATCTTTGCAATATCTCTTAGGCAAAAAGAAAATTCATTTTATATAGATTAGGTATTCTATAAAACACTTTAATTGTAGTGAAAGAAGCTGTTTTTATTAGACTAAATAAAGAAAAATGGAAACAATATGAGGGGTTGTTGCAAAATTTGAGCCAACAATCTCCCGATGTTGTTGCCGATATTTATATCGACATCACAAATGATTTGTCGTTTTCCCGTTCACATTACCCGACGTCGAAAATAACAGCTTATCTCAATGGCCTGTCATCAAGATTGCATCAATTTATACACAAAAAAAAGGAAGAAAAATTCTCACGTATTATTACCTACTGGACTCAGGAAGTTCCGGAAATCATGTATAGATCAAGGAAAGAATTAATGTATTCATTTCTTATTTTTTTTGTTTCTGCCATTATTGGTGTTTTTTCTACTGCCAACGATGAAAATTTTGTACGGATTATATTAGGAGATTATTACGTTGATATGACATTGAATAACATCAAAAATAATGACCCGATGGCGGTGTATAAGTCAATGAATGAGGGCGTGATGTTTTCCGGGATTACTTACAACAATATCAAGGTTTCGTTTACGGCTTTTGCTTCCGGTTTGTTTACATCTTTAGCAACAGCTTATTTACTGTTTACAAACGGAATAATGATTGGCGCTTTTCAATGGTTTTTTCATGAACAAGGATTGCTTTGGGATTCCTTTTTGACGATTTGGATACATGGAACATTAGAAATATCGGCAATTATTGTGGCTGGAGCCGCAGGAATTACGATGGGAAACGGGTGGTTATTTCCTAAAACATATACGAGAATAGAATCTTTTAAACGTTCGGCCAAGCGAGGCGCGAAAATAGTAATAGGAACTGTTCCCATGTTTATTTTAGCTGGATTTTTGGAGTCTTTTATAACCCGTCATACTGAAATGCCGAATTATATCCGTTTTTCAATAATCTTTTTGTCATTCTATTTTGTTATAGCATATTATATCATTTATCCCCAAATGTTAATAAGGGAAAAAGAATACAATAAAAATACACAACATAAATAAATTTTTCTTATGAATTACTTGGATAAAATCAATTATTACAAACAAAGAAGTTTTGGAGAAAGAATATCTGTCGCAGCGGATTTTATGAAACAAAATTGGAAAGTTATCTATAAATATTTATTTATTTCAACGATTCCTTTTATTTTGATAATAAGTTATTTTTTTCTGCAATATTTAGATTTAGTAACTTTATATACAGCCGATCCGCTTGGTTTTATTCATAGCGATTCATTTGTGGAATTGATTATCGGAACTTCTTTATTCGGAATATTCTACGCGTTGATGATGATTTTTATGTCGGGATATTTAGGATCCGCTTTAGTATCTTATGAAAAAAACGAACTGAACCGATATACGGAATGGCACGAATTAAGCCAAAGAACATTCTCATATACAGGTAAGACATTCCTTATTTATTTTTTATTGGGTATTCTTTTTACAATCGCGTCCACCGCTATCGGAATGTTGGTATCAATGATGAGCTTTCTATTCGTTGGAGGTTTGGGAGTAGCACTCCTTATTTTCTTCCTCTTTGTCGCTCTTCTCGCTATACTTCCTCCGTTATCACTCGCGATTTATCCGGCTTATTTCGAGGGAGCTAAAACTTGGGCTTCCATTGGAAAAGGGTTTTCATTAGGATTTAAAAATTGGGGAACTACGTCCGGCATGTTATTTATCATCGGATGCGCTACTTTTATTGTTCAATTTATATTGGGAATACCTACTCAGGTCTTAACATTTTTTCCTGATAATTCTTTTTGGTTGCGTTATTTATTCGCTATGATTTCAGTAGCAGGATCTGTTGTAGCATTTCCTTTTTCAATTATTTTCATGGCATTTCAATATTTTAGTATCAGGGAAAAGGAAGATGGTGTATCTTTGCAAAATAAAGTCGATGAATTTGATAATTTGTGAAGATAATTCGCTATAAAAATATAACGCTACTTACTCTTGTTGTGTTTTTTTCAGGCTTCAGCATGTCGGCTCAAAAGGCCGGTATGTCTGAAGTTTGTTATAAAGATACAATTACTCTTGAACAAGTTTCATTTGACTCTCAAACATATAATCAATTAAAAGCGGATAAAAATTTTGATTATTACCACACACAACCACAAGGACTTCATTTGGGTGATACATTAAGGGAAGTTATTTTCAGGTGGTTGAGAAAATATTTTGACCCTGACATATCTCAGGGACAAGTCGATGCTGTATTGTGGATTTTGGCTGCTATTTTTGTAATTTTAATAATTGTTGTTATTTACTTTTTCAAACCTTCATTATTCTACATAAATAAGAAAAAAAAGACTTCATTTTCCGTTGAAGATGAAGATATTCACGAACTCAATTTCGACAAGTTAATCAAAGAATCGTTAGATTCAGAGGCTTATTCGGATGCTATACGCTGGACTTACCTTCATTCCTTGAAATTGATGCAAGATCGCGGATATATTTCATGGGAACCTAACAAAACCGTGAATGAATATGTATATGAAATGAAACGGTTGGATTTGAAACCGGAATTTACGATTTTATCAAGAGAATTTTTATATTTTAGGTATGGAAATTTTGATGCTTCGAAAGAATCATATATTCGTTTTTCTTCATTAAACGATCAATTAGTCAAATATTTGTAGGAATGAAGAAAAAAATCATATACGTCACTGTCGTTTTAACGCTAATCATCTTGATATTTTTTATCAATAAACAGACACCTGTAAGATTTATATGGAAACCAACTTATTCCACAAAAGACAAGCAACCCTATGGCGCTTATGCTTTCGATAAAATATTAGAAACTTCATGGGAAAAAGATTATATCCATACTCATCAGAGAATTATTGATTTAGAAGAAAATAACGAATTAGAAGGAAAAAATCTGCTGATAGTCACCGAATCTTTTTATTTATCTAATGATGAAATAGGAGCGTTGCTTGAGTTCGTCAAAAGAGGAGGAAACGCGCTGATAGTAGCCAAATATTATATCCCTGATTTTTGTGAAAAATTAGGTTTTCGTGTTTCTTACGAGACAAAATTCGATATTTCACTGGATAAAAAACATGAAGAATCGTTCGATACACTTCGGTTTAACTCTCCGTTTTTTCAACAAAAAAGCTATCAATTCCCCTCGGCAATAACACCTGCGTATTTCTATTTGCAAAAGGAACAACGAAGGGACTCTGTGTTTGTGATAGCCAAAAATCAAGAAAAACATCCGGTTATGATAGGTTTTCCGATGAAAAAGGGAAATTTGATACTTTTTTGTAATCCGTTGGTTTTTACAAATTACGGAATATTAAACGGTGGTAATAATGGCTTTATCGGGAGCGCGTTGGCCTTTGTGAAAGACAAACCATTGATCCGTTCTGAATATTATCATTCGGGTTATTATTCTGATTCTAAAAAATCCAGTTCCCCGTTGAGTCATGTAATGAGCCAACGATCGTTGAAATGGGCTTTGTATGTAACATTTTTTACCATTGCCCTATTTATGATATTCACGGCAAAAAGAAAGCAAAAACCAATTCCGGTGGTAAAGCCTCCTCCCAATAAAATACTCGATTTTGTACGTTCGATCGCATCGTTATATTTACATAAGAACAACAATTCGGATATAATACATAAAAAATATATCTATTGGGCGGATAGTCTGAAACACAAATACGGCCTCGATATAATTAATGAAAAACATAACGCTGATTTTTTTGAACGTTTTGCGTCAAAAACAGGGCAATCCACAAGTTCTATACAAGAATTATTCCGATATTTGGATGAAATATACGAAGATACGCGTGTATCTGACGACCGTATGATGAAGTTAATCACCCAAATGAAAAAAATAAAATAATAACAATAATATCTCCATTCGTTTATGGAAAATTTTGAAAACAGGATAGACTTAACCGCGTTCTCCGAAAAAATAGAGAAATTAAAAACGCGAATAACTTCGGTTGTTGTAGGACAAGAAAAAGTTATCGATTTGATATTAACGGCTTTATTGGCTGATGGACACGTTCTTATCGAGGGTGTTCCCGGCGTGGCTAAAACGCTATTGGCAAAACTTACGGCCAAATTGATTGACGCGGAATATTCCCGTATTCAGTTCACACCCGATTTAATGCCCTCTGATGTATTGGGAACTTCCGTTTTTAATCTTAAAACAAGTGAATTTGAATTTCACCAAGGGCCTGTTTTTTCGGAAATTGTGTTGATTGATGAAATCAATCGCGCTCCCGCCAAAACGCAAGCCGCATTGTTTGAAGTGATGGAAGAACGGCAAGTTACCATCGAAGGATTTACCCATAAAATGAGTGATTTATATACTGTTATCGCTACTCAAAATCCGGTAGAACAAGAAGGTACATACCGGCTTCCTGAAGCTCAACTCGATCGTTTCATGATGAAAATATCAATCAATTATCCTTCGGCCGAAGAAGAAGTATTGATTTTGCAACGGCATAATGAAAACAAACGATTTACCAATTTGGATGGGATAACTCCTGTTTTTTCAAGGCAGGAAATACATTCTTTCAGGGATTTGGTATCTCAGGTTTTTGTTGATAACGGATTATTGAAATATATTTCCGAAATAATTCTTACTACCAGGAAAAGTCCGGCGATTTATCTTGGAGCTTCTCCGCGCGCGTCGGTCGCGGTTCTCAACGCGGCTAAAGCTTACGCTCTTTTGCAAGGACGAGATTTCGTAACGCCCGATGATATCAAATACATAGCGATTCCGGTTCTACAGCATAGGATAATTCTTTCCCCCGAAACTGAAATGGAAGGACATTCACCGGCTGTTATTTGTCAGCGAATAATCGAAAAAATAGAAGTGCCCAAATAAAGTAAACTTCTGTTTTGTTTTTTAAAATAAAGTCGTACCTTTGCGCCACGAAAATAAAACATAATATATTGGCGCGATAGCTCAGCTGGTTAGAGCGCATGATTCATAATCATGAGGTCCCCAGTTCAATCCTGGGTCGCGCTACTTGAAAAGTCAGTACTTTACGGTGCTGGCTTTTTTTGTTTTTACAATCCTCTATTTTTAAAAACGACAGGCATACATTCAAAACTGTCCATTGTTACCACTCCGGGATAAGAGCCGTATAGTAGACGCGATTCAAGGTTTTAACGACATAGTTATATATTTATTGCAGAATTAGTAATCCGGAAACAATCATTCTATTGCCGTCAGTTCAAACTGACGGCAAGGGATAAGATACCCAACAATGTTCAGGAACGTGTCTTTATAAGGATATGCTTCGTGTCCTTATAAGGAGGTGCTTCGTGTCTTTATAAGGAGGTGCTTCGTGTCTTTATAAGGATGTGTTTCGTGTCTTTATAAGGAGATGAAAATTTTTATTCATGCGAATAAAGATTTATAGGACAAAGACTAAAAGACAAGCCTTTTTGTCTTTATTTTTTTGTCAAAATTAGGAATTTTCCACCCGTTAAGAAATTAATTTTTTAAAACCTTAAAAATCAGTACTTTGAAAATCGCCCGTTAAGATCACTTTTTTCTAAATTTACCATTATGTCAAAAAAAATTACTATTATATTTGTCGCAACGAAAGGCATT
>JAVBKZ010000096.1:0-37004 GCA_031553755.1 Bacteroidales bacterium
AAGACAAATTAAAATAAAGAAACATGGACGAAGAGAAAAATCTCTATTCAAATATGGGTTGGGGGTTATTGCTAATATGTTGCTAAATCCTCTAAACAAAAGAAAGATAGACGTTTTTAAATTTTTGTCATGTACTTAGATATGTTATACAAAATATTCTGTTTTTAATCCCTTGCATAGCCATTTGGCTTTAACAAAGGGGTCGAATATTCCTTAATTGTTACATTTATTCTATAAACATGTGAATCCAAAGGATTCTTTTTGCAAAATAACATTGTAAACAAATCAAATATCTTTCTTTTTTATAAAGAAATATTTGTTGTTTTAGATTCCCTTATTAACCACATAGTCACATAGAAATCATAGAAAAAACTATGTGAGTCTATTGTGCCTATGTGGTTAATTAATTACGATTTCCTTCTTTCCAATAAATAATAAAATGTCGGCAATACATACAGGGTAATAATAGTTCCGCACAGCAAACCGTAAACAATTACCGTAGCCAAAGGACGCTGCACATCAGAACCGATACCGGTAGATATGGAAGCTGGTAGAAGTCCCAGAATAGCCACCGTAGCAGTCATCAGTACCGGACGCAAGCGGTGCGACGCCCCGGAAATTACGGCATCCTTCAATTCCATTCCTCTCTTCCGAAGTACATTGATATGCGAAATCATGATAACGCCATTTTGTATGGAAACACCGAAAAGCGCGATAAATCCTACTGCCGACGAAACGTTAAACGTCATTCCGCGTAATACTAAGGCCAGCATTCCTCCGAAAACAACCAACGGTAATATTCCGATAAGCAAGCCTGCTTGGCGGAATTTCCCGAAAGTAAAGAACAACAGCAGAAACATTACCGCCAGTGTGATAGGCATAATGACGGCAAGGTTTCCGAAGGCTCGCCGCTGGTTTTCCAACTGTCCGTCCCAATGGAACCGGAATTTAGTATGGTCGTATTGCACTTGTTCCTCAATTTTCGATTGCGCTTCCTTAAAAAAAGAGGTCAGGTCGCGCCCGCGGATATTCAGGCTCACGGTAGTAAAACGCTGATTCTTTTCGCGGGAAATCATACTGGCTCCTGTGGTAGTCTTAATTTGCGCCACTGCCGAAAGAGGTATCATGGTTCCCGAAGCCGAAGTGAGCATCAACGCTCCGATTTTTTCGGGCGTATTGCGCGATGCTTCGTTGTAGCGGCAAATCACATCATACACTCGGCTGTCGATAAATACCTGCGAAACGGCTTTTCCTCCGATGGCCACTTCTATCAATTCGGCCACATCGGCCACATTCAACCCATGTTGGGCAATTTTGTCGCGGTCGGCCACAATCTGCAATTGCGGCAGGAAAGGTTCTTCCGCAATGCCCACATCGGCGGCACCCGGTACACTTTCCAGTATCTTTTTCACGTGCTCGGCAATGCGGCGGCCTTCGGTCATATCGTCACCGTAAACTTTTATGGCCATATCGTTGTGAGCTCCCGCCACCTGGTCCATTACCATGTCGATAATAGGCTGCGTAAAGCCGATGCCGTAACCGGGCATGGTATCGGTCATGGCGGCCATGTCGGCAATAAGGTCCGATTTTCTGCGTCCGTCTTTCCAAGTATCGTAAGGCTTGAGTCCTATCATTACTTCAATATGTGAAAACGAGAACGGACAAACGCCTTCGTCGTCGCGTCCGGTTTGGGTCATGACATAAGTTACTTCGTCAAATTTTTTGAGTTTGTCCCTGAGTACCGTGGCCATTTCGGAAGATTTTTCGAGCGACATGCCCGGAGGAAGTTGTACTTGCAACCAAATACTTCCTTCGTCAAGGTAAGGTAAAAAATCCTTCCCTACGTACATCGACAAGGCAACCACCGCGATCAACAAAGCGGCAATGGGAGCAATCAGTTTCTTCGGGGCGGCGATAATTTTTGTAGTCTGACGTTTGTACACCGCTATCAGGCGTTCGAGCCAACGGTTACGATAGACTTTTTGCGGTTTTTTATATACTGTAAATGCTAATCCGGGAATTAAAATCAACGCCGAAGCCAAGGCCCCCAACAGTGCAAAGCCCAAGGTAAATGCCATGGGAGTAAAGAGTTTTTTCTCCACGCGGTCGAAGGCAAACAGCGGCATGTAGGCGACAATGATAATGAGCGTTGCAAAGAAAATGGGTTTAGCCACTTCGCTCACCCGCTTGGCAATGCTCGCTTGTTCCAACGGCTCATTAGGTTCATCTTCCCGTTTTTTGAGAATGGTCTCCATCATTACAATGGTACCATCCACAATAATACCGAAATCGAGCGCTCCCAACGAAAGCAGGTTGGCAGGAATATCGGTCAACCACATCAGGATAAAAGCTATCAGCAGCGAAACGGGAATAGTAATGGTAGCCAACAGTGCTCCTTTCGGACTTCCGAGGAATATAATCAATACGCCAATAACCAACAAAATACCGAATAAAAGCGTATGCGAAATCGTGTGCAGCGTAGCATCCACCAAATCCGTCCGGTCGTAAAAAGTTTGAATCTGTACTCCTTCAGGCAAGCCGTTTTTATTCAGTTCTTCAATAGTTTTGTTTATTTCTTTGAGTACTTTCGACGGATTTTCGTAACGCAACAATTGCACCATGCCCTGAACGCCGTCTTCATAGTTTATCTTGTCGTCCAGATAACCCATAATTCCTTTACGTTCGAGGTTTCCGTATTTTAATTCTCCCAAATCTTTAATATAAACAGGTACGCCACCCACCGTTTTTACGACCACATTTCCTAAGTCCTGCAAATCGCGAACAAGCCCTACGCCGCGTACTACGTAACTCAAATCTCCACGAATCAGCGTGCTACCTCCGGCATTCGAATTGTTACGCTCAATGGATTCGGTGATTTCGCCGAGCGAAAGATGGTATTCGGTCAACTTATTGGGGTCAATTTCTATCTGGAACTGCGTAGTGATACCGCCAAAGTTACTTACATCGGCAATGCCGTGAATTTGCCGCAGGCGGGGAATGATGAGCCAATGGTTCAGTTCGGTAAGTTCCCGGAGGCTTTTGTTTCCCGTAATTACGTAACGGTATATTTCGCCGGTAGGCGAAGTGAGCGGGTCGAGTCCGGGTTGGGCATCGAAAGGCAAATCCACTTCGTTGATGCGTTCCAGCACCCGTTGGCGCGCCCAGTATTCATCTATTCCATCTTCGAAAACAAGGGTGATTTTGGAGATTCCGAAAAAATTCTTGCTTCGCATGATTTTCAAACCCGGAATACCATTGAGTTCCCGTTCAAGGGGAATGGTTATTTGTTGTTCTATTTCGGCCACCGCAAGTCCCGGCACTTGTGTGGCAACGCCCACGGATACGTCGGCAATATCGGGATACGCGTCAATGGCCAGTTGACTCCATGCATAAATGCCGATGGCCGATATAATGGTGAACACTGCGGCCACCAGCCAGCGGCGTTCAATGAGGGTACTAATAATTTTTTTCATAATTGAAAATTGAAAATTGAAAGTTGAGAATGGAGAATTGAGAATGATTTAGATTATTTTCATTCTCAATTCTCAATTCTCCATTAAGTAAATGGCTCCTTCGGACACAATCCTATCGCCGGTTTTCAATCCTTTGGTAATTAATGATTGCTGCGGATTGGCTGTTGTGGTGGTTACTTTCTGCTTCCGGTATTTTCCTTTTTCTTCCTGCACATATACATACGCGTCATCTTCTTCTTGCAGTAATGCGGTGGACGGAACAAGAATGGAAGGTTGAGGCCGGTTGATAAAATGGACATTGGTAAACATGCCGGGTTTAAGCCTGCGGTCGTTGTTATCGCAAGTGATGAACACCTGCACCGAACGGGTTTCTTCGTCCAACAATTCGCTGATGTGCGAAACACGGCCAGCAATCGTATGTTCGGGGTCGGAATCGGTACGCACGTCTACCCGATCATCCGGATGAATAAAGCCTATGTATTTCTCTTTTACCTGCGCCATCACCCACACTTTGCCGAGGTCGGCCACAATCACCAAAGGCGCGGCGTCGTTTTTTACATATTGTCCGATAACGACATTGGCCTGCACCACTTCTCCGGCGATGGGCGAAATGACTTTCAGAGCTTGCCCCATCGAAATAGTACCGGGATTGATATTGAACATTTTCAACGTGGCTTCAGCGTTTTCGTAATCTTTCGAAGCTACCTCGTAATCGGTTTCCGCTTCTTCCAATTCTTTGGCCACGCCTACGCCGTTTTTGACCAAATCGCGTTGGCGTTGCAGGTTCGATTCTTTCATTTTCTTGGTTTGAAGCGTTTGGAAATAACTCTTTGTGGCTTCGAAGAAATCAGCGGAATGAAGTTCGAAAACCGGCGTTCCGGCATTTATTTTTTGTCCGAGTTGAACAAACGATTTGCTGACTCGTCCGTCGAACGGCGGCGCGATTTCCGCCAATTGTCCGGCAATGGCTTTTACCGTGCCGGTTGTATTGAATTCGGCACTGTAGTCTTGTTCGGTTACCGTATATAGTTTTATTTTGGAATTGACATTGGAATTTTCGGCCACATATATTGTGTCGCCTTGTGTTTGGATTCCTGCATTTTCTTCCGCAGGTTTGTTTTGTTTGCATGCGCTGAGGAATAATACACACAGGCTTGCCAAAAGGTATAACTTGTTCATTGAAGCTATGATTTAAAATAAATGAAATAGTTGATGTTAGGAACGTATCATCCCATTGGGATTAAAAGTCACACAATAGCAAATGGAATACACCGATTATACCGAATAACACAGATTTTTTATTTTCGGGAAAATCAACATATTATAGATATAATATTATTGTGATTTTCCGTCTATTCTGTGTATTTCGTGTGCTAATCAAGTCTTTTATCTCCTTAGAATGATAAATTTATGATAGCTTTAGAATGAATAAGGCGGAGCCCGTAAAGGATGGTTGACAATAGCTGTCGAAATAATTTTCTTTTCAGAGATAATTCGTATGGCCGCTACTATAAAAAAGAAAACGCTCAAACCGGCAAAGAATAAAGCTGCTTGAGTCGATTGGAATGTGGACAGTGCCGAAATTAATGTCAATTCACTTGCCGTATGCGTTCCTGTTTGCGCGTGCGCTTTGTTGTGAATGTGCGAGTGAACGATGGTAACGCCATTGATAGTATGACTATGCGTAAACAACGTGATATTCACATAATAAATTGCGAATATCAATAAAAGGACTTTCCCTATTATTTGTTTACTTTTTTGCGACATTATATTGTCAAAATTGAGTTTGCAAAGGTACATCTTTATTTTTAATTTATTGAAAATAAAAAGCAAACCATTAATATTAAAACTTTCACTCCTATTTTTCACAAATAAATATCACTTGTTTGATAATATTAAAACTAAATACCAATAAAATTGAATAAAATCATTTAGCCATATATTAATATCAAAAAAATCAATTCCATGAACAATTATAACTATATCTTTGTGCTTATCATTAAAAAACACAACTTCTTTTATTAAATATATGGAAAAGAAATATTTTTTGGCATTCGATTTAGGTGCCACCAGTGGCCGTTCTATTTTGGCCTCCATTGAAAACGGGAAACTTGAAATGAAAGAACTTACCCGTTTCCCAAATCAAATCATCGAAGTTCAAGGAAAATTTTATTGGGATATTTATGCCCTTTTCGGCTGCATTGTAGATGGCTTACATGCCGCAGCTAAAGAAAAAGTTAATATTGAAGCCATCGGAATCGACACTTGGGGTGTAGATTTTGTTTATATCGGAGAAGACGGTTCTATTTTAGGATTACCAAGGGCATACCGCGACCCATATACCGACGGAGCCCCCGAAAAATTTTTCAAAATTGTTTCAAGAAAAGATGTATATGATTTGACCGGAATTCAAATTATGAATTTCAATAGTCTTTATCAATTATTTTCAGCCAAACAAGAGAACAGTTCTGCTTTAAATGCTGCCAAAAGTATGTTATTCATGCCTGATGCGCTATCTTATTTACTAACAGGCAAGCAAGTTTGCGAATACACCATTGCATCAACCTCTCAATTCCTGAATCCTAAAACAAAACAAATAGAGGCTTCTTTATTAAAAGCAGCCGGAATTTCTCCTGACTTAGTACAACGTTTAGTTTATCCCGGCGAAAAAGTAGGAACATTAACATCTTCATTAGCTCAAGCTACCGGATTATCCGAAATTCCGGTAATTGCAGTAGCCGGACACGATACAGGCTCTGCTGTTGCGGCCGTTCCTGCTGAAAACGAACGTTTTGCTTACCTCAGTTCCGGAACTTGGTCTTTGATGGGTATCGAAACAAAAAATCCAATCATCACAGAAGAATCATTCCAAATGAACTTCACAAATGAAGGAGGAATTGACGGAACTACTCGTTTCTTGAAAAATACTACAGGAATGTGGTTATTAGAACAATGCCGCAAAGAATGGGCAAGAGCAGGAAAAGAGTATAGCTATCCTGAAATCGTAAAAATGGCGGAATCAGCCCCGGCTCTTCAGTCTTTCGTTGACTCAGACCATCCTTCTTTCGCCAATCCGCAAAGTATGATTAATGCGATTTCAGACTACTGCAAACAAACAGGACAAAAAGTTCCATCAACCGACTCCGAAATTGTGCGTTGTATTTTTGAAAGTTTAGCTCTTAAATACAAATCGGTTCTAGACAAATTAATTCAGGTTGCGCCTTTCAATATCGAAAAACTGCACGTAATTGGAGGGGGCGCTCAAAATAATTTACTCAACCAATGGACAGCCAACTCTATCGGTATTCCCGTAGCCGCCGGTCCTTCCGAAGCTACAGCAATCGGAAATATTATGGTACAAGCAAAAGCAGTTGGATTAGTCAACGATTTAGCTGGAATGAGACAAGTAATCAGAGACTCTGTTGTTCCTTTAACTTTCATTCCCGAAAACAAAGAAGCTTGGAACATTGCTTACCGAAAATTTACAGAAATTATTACCAAAATATAGTTTTAACAACAAGCATTAAAAAAAGAATATGAGTATCCGTTATTTTACCTAAATAAATTGAAACCCTAATTTGTCATTGCGGGCCTGACCCGCAATCTATTGATAATCAGCAATTATTGATAAAAGATCCCGCATCAAGTGCGGGATGACAGAACGATTAGGCAGTATAACGGATAATCATTAAAAAGAATATCATGAACAAAAGTGAATTAACTCAAAAAGCGTATGAAATAGCGAAAGAACGCTATGCAGCAGTAGGTGTAAACACTGATGAAGCTTTGGATAAATTACAAAAAATATCCATTTCTATTCATTGTTGGCAAGCCGACGACGTAACCGGTTTTGAAAAATTAGATAATCTTGGAGGTGGCGGTATTCAGGCTACAGGAAACTATCCGGGAAAAGCTCGTAACATAGAAGAATTGCGTGCTGACATCAAGAAAGTTACTTCTTTGGTTGCCGGAAAACATCGTTTGAATTTGCATGAAATATATGGAGATTTCCAAGGAAAAATAGTTGACCGTGACGAAGTTACTCCGGAACATTTTCAATCTTGGATGCAGTGGTCAAAAGAACAGAACATGAAGCTGGACTTCAACTCATCTTCTTTCGGACACCCCAAAAGTGGAGACTTAACGCTTTCTAATCCGGATAAGGACATTCGTGATTTTTGGGTAGAACACACCAAACGTTGCCGTTGGATTTCGGAAGAAATGGGCAAATTCCAAAACGACCCTTGTATCATGAACTTATGGATTCACGATGGAATGAAAGACTTAACCGTCAATCGACTAAAATATCGTCAATTACTCGAAAAATCACTGGACGAAATTTTCGCTACCGAATATAAAAACATGAGAGATTGTATCGAAGCTAAACTTTTTGGTATCGCGTTGGAAAGTTATACGGTAGGTTCCTATGATTTTTATTTGGGTTACGGAGCCAAGAAAAACAAGATTGTTACTTTAGATACCGGACACTTCCACCTAACAGAAAGTATCGCCGACAAGATTTCTTCTTTGTTATTATTCACTCCCGAAATCATGTTACACGTAAGTCGTCCAATCCGTTGGGATTCCGACCACGTAACTATCTTAAATGATGATGTGACTGATTTGGCTAAAGAAATTGTTCGTGCCGAAGCATTAAACCGCGTCCATATTGGTTTGGATTACTTCGATGCTTCTATCAATCGCATCGGAGCCTATGTTATTGGTATCAAAGCTACTCAAAAAGCATTCTTACAAGGATTGCTCGAACCTATTGCCAAATTGAGAGAATTCGAAGCTAACGAACAATATTTCGAAAGATTAGCTCTTCTCGAAGAAGCCAAAGGTTTACCTTGGAATGCCGTATGGGATTATTTCTGCATGAAAAACAATATCGCTGTTGGCGAAAACTATATCGCGGAAATCCAACAATATGAGAGAGAAGTAACTTCAAAACGAAAATGAAATAGTTGACAAGTAAACGAGTAGACGGGTATACTGGCTTGTCAACTTGTTTACTCGTCAACTCGTCAACTTACTTATGAACACAATCATTGGTTTATTAATAATTGCCATCGGTAGTTTGGGACAATCAAGTTCTTATGTGCCGATTAAGAAAGTAAAAAACTGGTCTTGGGAATCTTTTTGGTTGACCCAGGGAATTTTTGCTTGGTTAGTTTTTCCTTTATCAGGAGCCTTATTGGGAGTACCCGAAGAAAGTAATTTGTTTGAATTATGGAATTCGGGAGGTATGTTTAAATCCATTATTTACGGAATGCTTTGGGGAGTTGGAGGTCTTACTTTCGGATTAAGCATGCGTTATTTAGGTGTAGCTTTAGGACAAAGCATCGCGTTGGGAACTTGTGCCGCGTTCGGAACACTGTTGCCCGCCATCTTTGCCGGAAAAAATTTATTTGAGGGAGAAGGTTTGATGTTATTAATCGGAGTTTGCATTACCATCGCAGGTATCGCGATTATTGGTTATGCCGGAAGCCTTCGTTCAAAAAATATGACAGAGGAAGAAAGGAAAGCGGCAATCAAAGATTTCGCCTTAACCAAAGGTCTGTTAGTGGCCTTATTGGCTGGCGTAATGAGCGCGTGTTTCGCTTTAGGACTGGAAGCCGGAACTCCTATTAAAGAAGCAGCCTTGGCAGGAAACGTAAAAAGCATTTATGCCGGTTTACCCGTAGTCTTTCTTGTTACTTTAGGAGGATTTTTCACAAACGCGATTTATTGCGTCCAACAAAATATCAAAAACAAAACAGGCAAAGATTACCTGTCGGTAAATAGTAAAACATTGATAAACAATGTATTATTTTGCGCTTTGGCAGGAGTATTGTGGTATTCTCAATTCTTCGGATTTGAAATGGGAAAAAGTTTTCTTACCGAAAGCCCTGTTTTATTAGCTTTCTCGTGGAGTATCCTGATGTCTTTGAATGTTTTATTCAGTAATATTTGGGGAATCCTGCTCAAAGAGTGGAAAGGTGTCGGACAAAAAACGATCATGGTACTTGTACTCGGATTGGTTGTACTTATTTCATCCATTGTCGTGGTTGCCATATCTCAATCATAATATTTCAGCAAACAAGTCACATTTAATCAGTAAGTATCTGTATAATCCGTGTGCTTAATGTTAGTTTTTTTAGACAGCCTCATTTGTAAAAACTTATTATGCTTTATATAATATTAAATACTTAAAACTCAATGAAATCAATCTTAGAAATTTGTCCCGAATTAGCAAAACAAATAGCCGATGTGGCAGAAGTAGCCGGTTATCTTTGGCAAAAAGGGTGGGCAGAAAGAAATGGAGGAAATATTACAATCAACGTTACGGATGTCGTCAACGATGAAATCCGGATAATGAAACCCATTAGCGATATTATTTCAATTGGAAGAACTCTTCCCAACCTGAAAGGATGTTGGTTTTTCTGTAAAGGAACAAATAAACGCATGCGTGATTTAGCACGTTGGCCTATGGAAAATGGTTCTTTAATTCGTATTACGGAAGATTGCGGCGCATACGAAATTATCGCTGATTTACCCGTAAAACCGACTTCCGAATTGGCGTCACATTTATCTATGCATAATTATCTGATAGGAAAAGGTTCGAACTATAAAGCAGCGTTGCATACCCATCCGATTGATTTGGTAGCGATGACTCACAATCCTGCTTTTTTGAAGAAAGATGTATTGACTAACTTACTTTGGAGTATGATCCCGGAAACTCGCGCTTTTTGTCCGAGAGGATTGGGTATTATTCCTTACAAGATGCCGAGTTCTTTCGAGTTAGCGGATGCTACCATCAAAGAATTGGAAGAATATGATGTCGTTATGTGGGAAAAACATGGAATTTGTGCCGTCGGAGAAGATATTACGGAAGCTTTCGACATGGTTGATACGCTTTCTAAATCCGCTCAAATTTATATGACAGCCAAAAATATGGGATTTGAACCGGAAGGTACGAGCGCGGAACAAATGAATGAACTGAAAGAGGCATTCAATCTACCGAAATAATATTATTTATAACACACAAGATGTTCCGATTTATCCTGAGCATCCTGTGTGTTATTTAATTTTTAGAAAAACTTTAATTTTAAAAAGCCTTTTCTTTAATCAGATATTCGGCGATTTGAACCGCGTTCAAAGCTGCTCCTTTTTTGATTTGGTCACCTACACACCAGAACGACAATCCGTTAGGGTTAGATATATCTTTACGAATGCGACCAACATATACAGGATCTTTAGTAGCGACAAACAATGGCATCGGATAAACTTTATTCGCAGGTTCATCCATAACTATAACTCCTTCGGCTTTTTCAAATGCTTCACGAGCCGCGTCAACTTCAACCGGACTTTCTGTTTCTACCCAAATAGCTTCCGAATGCGCGCGAAGAGCCGGTACACGTACACACATAGCGCTTACTTCCACGTCTGAATGCATAATTTTCCGGGTTTCATGAAACATTTTCATTTCTTCTTTTGTATATCCGTTATCAGTGAATACGTCTACTTGAGGGATTAAATTATAAGCCAATTGATAAGCGAATTTTTCTACCGTAGGTTTTTCTCCTCCAACGATTTGCTTGTATTGATTGGCCAATTCGTCCATCGCGGCAGCACCTGCTCCTGAAGCTGCCTGATAAGTAGCTACATGAATCCTTTTTATATGAGAAAGTTTTTCTATAGGTTTTAAAGCGACTACCATTTGAATGGTGGTACAATTAGGATTAGCGATAATCCCTCTCGGACGATTTTTCGAATCTTCCGCGTTTACTTCAGGAACAACCAACGGCACATCATTATCCATCCTGAAAGCACTTGAATTATCAATCATCACAGCTCCATATTTAGTAATTGTTTCCGCGAATTCTTTAGACGTTCCTGCTCCTGCCGATGTAAAGGCAATATCAATACCTTTAAAATCATCATTATGAGCCAATTCTTTGACTGTAATTTGTTTTCCTCTGAATTCATAAACACTTCCCGCGCTTCGGCTTGAGCCAAAAAGCACCAACTCATCCATCGGAAAATTTCTTTCTTCAAGCACACGGAGAAATTCCTGTCCAACAGCGCCGCTTACTCCAACAATTGCTACTCTCATTTTTTTCAAATTAAAAATTTATATTTTAAATAATTTATTTTAGGTTCTAATAAATACATAGAATTCATCTCGACTTTTTTATCAAACACGGAGTGAAAGGAGTTTATTTCACAGAGTATTTATTCCTTGTTTTCAGAATTTACTCTGTGAATAATTACCCCGTGTTACTCTGTGTTTAAAACCTGTTATTTTATGCCTTTTGTAAAAAATCAAGATAACTTCAATAATAAAAAACAACTTTCAAAAGCTAATTTCAGCCTAAATTTTTTAACCAAACTCTAATCCTTTTATTTTTTTTTAGAAATTTTACTTATTTTTTTGTTTTTTCGAATAAGCCGACTTAACTTTGCCCACGGAAATGGCCAAATCCGAAATAGCTTTTCAGGGCTACAAAAATACTAATTAATAATCAAAACAAATTTATTTCATGAAGAATTTAATTTTCTTGATGTTTTTTCTAACATCTTATTTGAGTGTTTATTCGCAGTTTTCAGATGATTTTTCAGATGGTAATTTTATCCAAAATCCGACATGGACAGGAGAGGTTTCTAAATTCAAAGTTTCAAACGATTTTAAGCTACAACTAAACGCGCCGAAGGAAAGCGGTTCTGCCTATTTATCTACGGCTTCCAAACGAATGAGAAATACAAGTTGGGAGTTTAGCGTACAGATGAATTTCAATCCTACAACTTCCAATTATTCAAAAATTTATCTATGTAGTTCAAATCAAGCTTTAACAGACACTACCAACGGTTTTTTCGTAAGATTGGGATATACCGATAAAAATATATCGCTATTATCTCAAAATGGTTCTAAAACTAGCGTTTTGGTACAAGGAGACGCGAAACGAATCGATTTAACGAGCGTTTCTGTAAGAATCAAAGTAACATTAGACAAACAAGGTAATTTTAATTTGTATTCAAAACTTAGCGGAGAATCAGATTACAAGATGGAAGGAAACACGCAAATTTCAAACTATCCGCCTTGCAACTATTTCGGGATTGTATGCACGCATACATCTACTCGAAATGAAAGTTTTCTTTTTGATGATTTTGAAGTGAAATTATTGGACGATGATGATACTTTGCCAACTCCCGAACCGGAAGAAATAACCACATTCGGAACTGTTGTTTTCAGTGAAATCATGGCGAAACCGTCAACTGGAAATCCTGAATATGTGGAACTTTATAACTGTTCGGACAAAACCATTTCGCTAAAAAATTGGCAATTTTATTACGGAGACAAGCCATACAATATTCCGGACGGAGCAATAAAACCTCATGGATATTTTATATTGACAAAAAACACCGTGACAAGCAGTTTTCCCAATACAATTGACATCGCGGGAATTTCTTCTTTTCCCGACTTAGCCAATACAGGTAAATTATTGAAATTATCCGACAATAAAGATAATTTGGTACATTGGTTCGAATATTCGGAGAAAATGTATCAAGACGATGAAAAGAAAACAAAAGGCGGATGGTCTTTAGAATGTATTGATTTCGACAATACAAGTAATACAGCTTCCAATTGGAAAGGATCTGTTTCCGAAGGAGGAACTCCCGGATTAGTCAATTCGGTTAAAGCTGAAAATCAGGATAAAGAACTCCCGGAAGTCGTATCTTCTATAAAAGAAATAAACGATACTTTAAAAATCACATTTTCTAAACCTATCAATTTACAATCTTTATCAGATAAAAAATCATATCATTTCAATAATGAAAAGTACGAAATATCTTATGTTGATTTTAATTATCCGCAAGGAACCGAAGTTAAATTGAAATTAAATCAAATGCCGCCAAAAGGAGAACTGATTCAGTTGAATTTTCAAGGACTTTACGATTTATCGGGCTTTCATCTTCCTGAAACACAAACGATTCCGGTCGGTTCGGGACAAGAAGCCGATTCTTTAGACGTTGTTTTCAACGAATTAATGCCTAATCCACAGACCGACAGCAACGAATATATCGAATTATATAACCGGTCGCAAAAAGCTATCGATTTATCATTCCTAAGTGTCGCAAGCAGAAAAAATACAGATGGTACATTAAACAAGGCATATCCTTTAGCATCTGTTCCTACATTATTCCATCCTGGAAAATATTTATTGATAACAAAAAGCCGGGATAAAGTTTGTAATTTCTATCAATGCAAACAAGAGTCGTATGTTATTGAACTAGCTGTGATGCCTGTTATAACCAACACTTCCGGATGCGTTGTTTTGATTAATAATCAATCAAATACAATTGTAGATGAATTTTTTTACAATGAAAAAATGCACAACGAAAATGTCAAAAATAAAAAAGGTGTTTCGTTAGAAAGGATTGATATAAACGGAAAAACAGACAATACGGCAAACTGGACTTCTTCTTCGTCTGATTCCGGTTTTGGAACTCCCGGATATGAAAATTCTCAAAAAAACGCGACTAATTCTGCTAAAGATAAGATTAATATTACAGCCCCTGATTTATACACTGATAATTATAATATTCATTACAAGTTATCATCCGCAAACAATCGTTGTAGAATTATGGCCTTTGACGCATTAGGAAAATTAATCAACACAATAGCCGACAATCATTTATTAGGAACAGAAGGTAGTATTCAATGGAATGGAAAATCACAAACAGATAAAAATCTCCAACCTGGTGTATATATCATTTATGTAGAAATAATTTCGCAAAACGGAGAAATCTCAAAATTCAAACTTCCATGCATAATAAGTAAATAAGAGATATTTTTACAAAATTAAAAATTGTGATTCAAAAAAAACAGAGGGTGATTTTAGCCACCCTCTATTTTATCGCCTGATAACGGCTTTACACTACTATATACTTCTTATTTTATGAAGACTACCAAATTACTAACAAATTGAGAAAAAACAACATAGCCTAAAATAACAGAAACAAGCAACGCTACTTTCACTTGGCCCCAATTGACTTTATCTACAATGCTGACTTTGGAAACAATCTTTGCCTTATCAATTGTAATGTGCCGAGGATGCGCGAATAACAAAGTTATTCCCGAAGCCAACAAGATAGAACCTGTAATCAGAAAGAACATGCTCAACGCGTCTTTTGGATCAACATGTTGAATACGTCCATATAATGCCAATATTCCAAAAGCGATTAACGCTAATGAAAAAAATGTGATTTTATTACTAACCTTCCGGCTATGGCGTTTTTCTGTATTTATGTTTCTTATATGTGAGTTCATAACATGTAAATTTATTTATTAATACCTAAATTTTTATCAAATTAATAATCAAATGTACAGAAACAAATTGCCTCAACAAATGACTTTATATGAATATCTTTTAAACGTTTATCTTTTTTAACAAGCGGAGAATTATACAGGTTGGTTTATTGTAAATTTTTATAAATTTTCATTATTATTATTTATTGGTGAAGTTATTTTTGACTTTTTGCAAAAGACATAAAAAATAGATAGTAGATTTTATACACAGAGTTGCATGTAATTTTGACGACAGACATCATAGAAAATTAAGGTGTTGAGAAAGGCTTTGTGGGTACTGATAATTTTCGTAATTTTACACAAAATGTTTCCTCATGAAAATTCAACAAACAAATAGTAACGAACTTTTTGAAAAGATAATCAACTTACTCAACAAAGCAAGACAGGAAGTAGTACGAAGTGTTAATCGAACAATGGTTTATACTTACTTTGAAATCGGTCGCACGATTGTTGAAAGCGAGCAAAAAGGCGAACAAAGAGCGGAATACGGCAAACAAATATTAGCCGAACTATCTTCAAGGCTAACAAAAGAATTTGGCAAAGGCTTTTCGGTTGATAATCTTGAAAATATGCGAAAATTTTATTTGACCTATTCTCTGCAAATCAATTCCGAAAAATACGAGACAGTGTCTCGGAATTTGCAAAATGCTAATAATGCTAATTTTACACAAATTCCTCAGACGCTGTCTGATGAATTACAAAATCATGTACAGCTATATGATTTTAATCTCAGTTGGTCGCACTATATAAAACTAATGCGAATTGACAATCTTCAAGAACGCCGATTTTACGAAATTGAATCTTTTCAAAACAATTGGAGCCTACGAGAACTTCAACGGCAATACGACAGTACATTATATGAAAGATTGTCTTTAAGTCGAGACAAATTCAAATATTTAACCCAAAATAATATAAGATATTTTTCACTTTAAAATATTTTTTTTCAATTTTCACAAATTGAACAATTTTTCAGTAAACTTGATTTTTTAAGATTTTATGCACTAAATTAACCCAAATTATTGCAAAATAAGACAAAAAAAATGTATTTTTAGCATTAAATTGACTTTATTTGATGCTATTTACAAATTATTTTTGTGGTTGAAAAAAACTTTTATTTGTATAACTCTAACAACGCAAACCAATGGAAAGCAATCTTAAATTGTTCACAAAACTATTCAAACCTAAAATTAATTCATTGAATAATTTAGATTTGAACGGTTTTATATGTCAAAAAAAAGTGACTTCTTTAACAAAAGAAATCAACAATCTGGTTAAAGCATGTTTTTGCGACCAACAAGTTTTAGACATTGAATTTTTCAAATCTTCTAACGAACTTCTTGTTGTTATTATAAACAACACATTAGACATTGTCTATAAGGAAATTACAAATACAGAAAAAACTTTTCATCTTATCGTGGAAATGTATAATTGGCCAGCCGGTTCATACACTCTCATGATGAATAACAAAGATGGAATTAATATTTTCGGAAATTTTGAATTATCTGCCTGATTGAAATTTAACTCTTATGCTTTATTCAATTCATATTTTATTAAATCCAAAATCAAAGGTATATCTGTATGATTCACGCCCACCGTCATAAGGTCTGGCATATCTATATTTAGAGTTTCCTGAAACTTCGAAAATGAACCCCAATATCTCACAGATAACACATAATAATCTATTGCTTGCTTGATATTCTTCATCGCCAAATAAGTATGCCCAATGTTCAAATAATCATGTCCTTCGGGATTTTTTTCTAATATTTTATTGTAATAATCCAACGATTGACTGTATTTCCCGGTTAAAAACGAACACCAAGCGATAGGTTTCCAGGCTTTACTTCCATTTTTATCAATATATTCTACTTTAAAGTAACAGTTCAACGCTTCTTTGTAATTTTTCAGTTCGAGGAAACAATGGCCAATATTCAACTGTATTGATAAATTGTCGGGATGCAACTGTTCAACTTTTCTGTAATACAACAAAGCGTCTTCAGGCTTCTTCAAAATCCGGTAACAATACGCGATTTTTTTAAGTGTCCATGAATTGGCCGGATGCAATGCTTCCGCCGCGAGATAATTATTTAACGCGTCTTCAATCTGCCCCGCAATTTGTTTACAATATCCTCTTTTCTGGAAAATAACATAATTATCCGGTTCTTTTTTCAACAAATCATCGAATATTTCAGCAGCTTCTTTATAATAATTTTTATTGAAATAATATTCCGCGATAATCCATAAATATGATTTATCATCTATTAATTTGAATATCATACCGGATTGATAAAATTCTTTTCCATATTCAAAAACATCTTCAAATTCAGTCCTTCTCGGATGTAATTTATAAAATCGATATAAGTCTCTTATATATTGATTGGCAATGTTATTGACTTGTTTTTCAGGATTGGGCAACTCCGATTTTTGTAATTCACTCAATGACATAGAATCGGCAGTAAATTGTCCGCTCATCATTTTCCTAACAGATTCAGGCATTTGTTTCAAACTCAAATAAAACGAATATTTATCCGAATTACAAAGGAATGAAGATTGGAATATCATTTCAACAATTTCATTCATTTCCTGTTTGCCGGAAGGTGTTAAAAATTCGGAATAAGAAAGCGAAAACGGTAAAAACCAATTGGAGATTTCATTGAAAAAACGATCTGATTTCAAATGAGAAAACGAAGAATGCATCACATCGGCGCCTTCCATCTGTAATTCCGAAAATTCCTGAAGTTTTTCATTTAACCCCGATTTTTCTATCAAATTTTTCCACTCCGGATTTTTTTCATCAATTCCTGAATCAGATATTAAATCGTTCAAATTGATTTTTTTACTTAAACCGGGATTTAATTTCATCATTTCAGGTAAAATTTCTTCCGTAATTCTACGGGTAATTTTTTCAGTATCTTTACTGATAATAAATTGGAGTATGATGTTTACTACACTTTTAACAAACGATTTATTTTCGGACAAATGCATCAGGCGGTTATCTATTTCAGGATATAAATACAATCGCTTGTCGTATTTCCTAAAAACGAGTAACAATCCGACTATCGCTCGTTGACGTACTTCCTGATGAGAATTTTCACAGGTTTCTAATAGCAGTTCTATTTTATTTGCATCAAAATTTTCAAGTAAGCCTAATGTTAATCCGGTAACAATTAAACATTGTACGGAAAATGGATTTGAATGATTCGAAAGCAAATTCGAGAGAATATTCCACTCATCTTTATCCAAATCATCATTCAACCATACAAAATCAAATATTTGCCGGGCAATGGTTTCCAAATCTTTATGTAAACTGACAGACAAATCGTTTTCATTTTCCAACAAGCTACTAAGAGCCTGTTTTCCAATAATATCATCAAGCGAAATGGACAAATTTTTCAGATTATGTTCTGATTCGTGTTGTTTGAATATTCTTTTTTTATCAAAATAAAAAGAAGATGAATTTTTTATTTGATATTGTAACAATACACCGTCTGCCAATTTATAAGAAGAACGCAACAAATCATGATATACTTTGTCTTGTTGTGTATCTTCCACTCCTTTGGAAAAATAGCTTAACATTGCTTTATAAGTCAATTCCAATTCGTTTAGTTCTTCTTCCAACAGCCAATTTTGTAAACTTTGAATCCATGAATGAAGATAATCGAAAGCCTCTTTCAATTGAAAATTCTCTAAAGCCTGATGTATTTCGAGTATTTGTTTATGCCAATTTTGGTTTGTCATGATGATAAATTGTGAATAGTGAATAGAAAATAACAGACAAAAAATATACCCAAGAAAAAATTATGACAATCTGACAGAATAAAAGATTCCGTTTTTCAAAATTCAGCGACGACGCGAGCGTTCAATTGTCTTCCTGTTAAATAATTAGGAACCGGATACCTGATATTATTTACGTCAGAAACCCAATAATAAGAGTTTACATTTTTGATATCCAGCAAGTTAAAAGCGTCTACTCCAATCCAGATATTTTTGAAAAAACGTCCAACTTTTCCTTCATGGGCTTTGTCTGTTTCCCTCAACAATAAATACGACATTCCGATGTCTACACGCCTGTAGGAAGGGGAATAAAAATATCCGCTTTCGTATCCTTGTCCCGGCGCGGAAAATGGCAATCCTCCGGCCCACACCAATTTGAGATTCATTTGTACCCTATCGTTTTTGGGTAAACGGTCGGTAAAATAAAGTGAAATATTGTATCGCTGGTCGGTTGGTAAAGGCACTTTCTGACCGTTTATATTTTGTTGGGCTTTCATAAGAGAAACGCTCAACCAAGAATCTGTACCCTCTACAAATTCTCCCGAAAGTTTCATATCCAATCCCGTAGTATATCCCGATGATAGGTTATATCCATAATAACGGATTTTTACATTGTCAACGGTATAAGGCACAAGATTACCTAAATTTTTATAATATGTTTCAACTGTGAATTTAAATGGCCTGTCCATTTTATAAAAGGTATAATCTCCTCCTAAAACAAAATGAATCGAACGTTGCGATTTTATATCTTTATTTAACTCGATATAAGCGTTTCCTTCCGAATCGTAAGAAGTAACCCTGAATTCTTTATAAAAAGGAGATTGATAATACAATCCGGTAGCGAAACGAAAAGTAAAATTTTGATTTTTCGAAGGAATAAATCCTAAAGATGCTCTCGGACTGAAAATAAATTCTTTACTGAAATTCCAATAACTTCCACGGATTCCGCCGATTAAAGAAAAAATTCCTTGTTCAGTCCTAAATTTATATGTATCTTGTAAATATCCTGAAAAACGATTTGAAGCGATATCGTTTTTGGAAAACAAATTCCGGTAAACATTAACGGTCTGGTCATTATACGGTATTGAATATCCCATCGAATCATGCACTTCCCATTCCCTGATACGGTCGCTGATTATTTCCCTCTGATAAGCCAAAGACCATTGTATATGATTAGATTCAATCCGGAAAGAACCAATATGGGAAACATTGAACACTTCCGAATTGAGATGGTTGCGGGCATGCTCCTGAAAACGACCAACACCAATCACTTCTTTTTCTGATTCATCTTCACTTTCTCCCATGATATCGCTTAACCAGTATTCTCCCGAAAAATCATACGTTTCTTCTTCCAATGACTCAAATCCTGATATTTGCAATGCCAGGTTTGTTTTTTCGTTCAATTTATAATTCAATGTCGCTGCTCCGAATATGGTATTGAAAGCATCACGTTCTTGTCCGTCAAAATATACAGTCAATGTTTTAGCGTTAGAAATTGTTCCGAAAGCCGTATTGCGTGTTTCAGGTACAAAATTGTAGGTATTTTGCGACAAGTTTCCCAAAAAACTCAACGATAAAGCCGGAGTAAAATCATAAGTCATAAAAGTTTGCAAATCAAGGAAAGTGGGATCGTAATCTCCCGAAGTATCTAAAGTTTTAAGCAAACTTGTTCCCCTTTTGTAGCGAATTCCTGTAACTTGAGAAAATTTTCCGGCAGCATTTCCGATATACGCGCTCCCTCCCAACAAACTAGCGGCAACAGCGCCTTCAAATTGTGATGGCTTTTTATACATGATGTCTAACACCGACGACATTTTATCGCCATAACGAGCCTCAAATCCTCCGGAAGAAAAGTTCACCTCAGCCGTAAGGTCGGGATTAATAAAACTCAAACCTTCCTGTTGCCCGCTACGGATAAGCAAAGGCCGTTTTACTTCCGTTCCATTCACATACACTATATTTTCATCGAAATTTCCGCCTCTAACCGAATATTGGGAACTCAACTCATTGCTACTCGATACTCCGGCAAAAGTAACAAGCAATGATTCGATACTACCTCCGGCCGGATCAGCCAACATCCTGACTTTCGAAGGATCTAACTTTTCATTGGTATTCGTCCGCCTTTGCGTTCCTTTAATTTCAACGCCTCCCAAATCAATCGACATGAATTTCATCCTCACGCTCACATTCATATCTCCCGACACATTCGGAATAATTCGTTGAGTTTTATTATATCCAATACAAGAAAAAACAATCGTGCATGAATCTCCCACATTGACGTTCAAAGAATATAAACCTTTCTCGTTGGTCATCGCGCCATTGGCAGTTCCTCGTTGTTGTACGATAACTAATTCTATGGGATTTCCGTCTTCATCGGTAACAATACCTGTGATTTTGGCCTTTTGAGCTTTGATTGTAAATGAGAAAATTAGAAATAGGAGTATTATTACGGATTTAAATTTCATTAGCAATGATAATTATTACAGAATAAATAACGAAAAAAAAATGATTTGAGTATTTTCCAAACCGAAAGTTTGTTTTTTATTTACCAACTTCCTGAATAAATATATCATTCATAGACGGAACTTCTTCCTCAAACGATAAAATTTCATTCGTTTTCACCAAATCCGACAATAATTCTGAATTAGAAATATCTTGTATTTTTTTTATTCTTAATAAAATCGTATTATCAGAGATTTGAGAGTCAATCAAATTGCAAATTTCGGAATTGATTTTAAAGTCTGAATTTGATACTCTCAATTTGAAAATATTCGTTTTATAACGCGACCTTGTTTCTTTGATATTTCCATCCAATATCACTTTCGATTTATTGAGTAAAGCGATTTCATCACAAATTTCTTCAACAGAAGCCATGTTATGAGTTGAAAAGATAATCGTTTTTCCCTTTGCTTTGAGTTCAAGAATTTCGTTCTTCAAGAGTTCGGCGTTCACAGGGTCAAAACCACTGAAAGGTTCATCAAATATAAGCAATTCAGGTTCATGTATTACCGTGATGATGAATTGGACTTTTTGTTGCATTCCTTTCGAAAGTTCTTCCAGTTTCTTGTCCCACCACGAAGTGATTCCAAATTTTTCAAACCAGATTTTGATTCTTCTTTTCGACTCATCCAAACCCAATCCTTTCAGGCGTGACAAATAAATCGCCTGTTCCCCTACTTTCATTTTTTTATACAATCCCCTTTCTTCGGGAAGATAACCTATATTGTATATATCGTTTGGATTACACAACCGTCCTTTGAACAAAACACTTCCGCTATCCGGGGCCGTAATCTGGTTAATAATCCGGATCAACGTAGTCTTTCCTGCTCCATTAGGACCAAGCAATCCGAAAATTTTACCTTCCGGCACTCTGATACAAACTTTATCCAAAGCCAAATGTCCGGCATATTGTTTAACTACATCCTGAGTTTCTATAAAATACATTGTTTTTTTTTTTTGAGTAAACAAGTTAACAAGTAGAGAAGTTTACGAGTGGCTTACGCCTGATTTTGAATAACCAAAACTTGCTTACCCATTAGCTATGTTTATGCAAAAGTAAGATTCTTAAATTGAATATTCATAAAAGAAAGCGATTATTCTTCACAAACCTCGTATACATTACAAGCATTTTACATGAAAGATAAAAATCAGGAGAAAAAGCATCCTTTTACAAAAGAATGTATATCTTTGAGTTAAAAATTTCTATCATGCATAATATCGAAAAAAGCGAACTTATTTTGGTTAGTATTTCAGGAGAAGATAAACCGGGAGTAACCGCTTCTTTATCCGAAATATTAGCAAGACACAACGCCAACATTCTCGACATCGGACAGGCTGATATTCACAACATGCTGTCATTAGGAATTTTATTTCAATCCACAAACGGTTATTCCGGAGAAATTCTCAAAGAACTTCTTTTCAAAAGTTATGAAATGGACGTTAAAGTGAAATTCAGACCTATTACAGAAGAAGAATACAATAATTGGGTCGGACTGCAAGGAAAAAACCGTTATATAATTACTCTGTTAGGACGCAAATTAACTGCCCGGCAAATTGCCGCAGTCACTAAAGTCGTGAGCGAACAGGGATTGAACATTGACGACATCAACCGGTTGACCGGACGTATTCCTTTAGACGAAAATATCCGGACTCCTAAAGCAAGCGTTGAATTTTCCGTAAGGGGAACTCCTAAAAACAAGGAAGAGATGCAACGGCAATTCATGGATTTGTCGGCCGATCTGGAAATGGATATTTCTTTTCAGGAAGAAAGTATGTTTCGCCGCACGCGCCGCCTGATTTGTTTTGATATGGATTCGACCTTAATCGAAACGGAAGTCATCGACGAACTCGCCATAAAAAACGGTGTTGGAGAGGAAGTTAAAGCGATTACGGAAGCCGCGATGCGGGGAGAAATTGATTTTTCGGAAAGTTTCAAACGCAGGGTCGCTTTATTGAAAGGATTAGATGTTTCGGTTATGCAGGAAATCGCCGAAAATCTTCCGATAACCGAGGGTGTAGACCGTTTAATGAATATCCTGAAAAAAGTAGGATTCAAAATCGCAATACTTTCCGGAGGTTTTACTTATTTTGGCAATTATCTCAAACAAAAATATAATATTGACTATGTCTATGCCAATGAATTGGAAATTGAAAACGGGAAATTAACCGGAAATTATAACGGAGATATCGTAGACGGAAAAAGAAAAGCCGAATTATTGCGGCTAATTGCTCAAGTCGAAAATGTAGACATCAAACAAACTGTAGCTGTAGGCGATGGCGCAAACGACCTTCCCATGATTAGTATTGCCGGTTTAGGAATCGCATTCCACGCTAAACCCAAAGTGAAAGCCAATGCCAAACAATCTATTTCGACCATCGGACTTGATGGTATTCTTTATTTTCTCGGTTATAAAGATTCTCACTTGGATGTTTTTTAGAAAATGAAAACACGATATTATGTCAAAATCACCGTCTTTTTTATCTTTTTATTGATTATTATTTCTTCATGTAAAAGAAATGAACCATCTAAAATTAAGCATCGGGATTTACCGGAAATAACAAGCGACACCACGTTAACAGCCTTAACCCTTTCCGGTTCAGCATCTTACTTCATATACAAAGGCGAAGAAATGGGGTATGAATACGAACTGATTAAAAATTTTGCCGAATCCCGAAATTTAAAATTAGAAATTAAAATCGCTGAAAATGTCAATCGTTTATCCGAAATGCTACAAGCCGGAGAAGGTGATGTGATCGCTTACAATATTCCTTTAACCAATGAGAAAAAAAAAGAAATCATTTATTGCGGACAAGAATTTATTAACGAACAAATTCTTGTACAACGTTCCAACAAAGGAGATACCATCCTGAAAGATGTAACCGATCTGATCGGAAAAGAAATCTGGGCGGTAAAAAACAGCAAATATTATAATCGACTGGTCAATCTTAACAACGAAATCGGCGGAGGTATTATCATCAAAAATATAGAAAAAGATACCGTAACAATCGAAGATTTAATCGGAATGGTCGCTAACGGAGAAATAAAATATACGGTAAGCGATTTAGATATCGCACGACTAAATAAAACATATTATTCAAACCTCAATATCAATCTTAAAATCAGCCATCCCCAACGTTCATCATGGGCTGTAAACAAAACATCTCCTCAATTAGCCGAAGCGCTAAATGATTGGTTCAAGGAAAATTCTAATTCCGTCAGGTATCAGTCTATTATGAAACGTTATTTTGAAATGAGTAAAATGCCGGGAAACGAACCTGTAGAATTATACTCGAAAGGAAAAATATCTCCTTATGACGATTTATTCAAAAAATACGCCGTTCAAATCGATTGGGATTGGCGTTTATTAGCTTCAGTATCCTATCAGGAATCTAAATTTACATTAGATGGCGAATCGTGGGCCGGAGCCGTTGGTTTGATGGGTTTAATGCCTCGAACCGCTAAAACATTCGGAATAACTCCGGAAGAAAGATTGTTGCCGGAGCCAAGTATAAAAGCGGGTGTCGCCTATATCAAGGCATTAAAAGACACGTATTCCGAAATAAAGGAAAACGACGAAAAACTAAAATTCATTATTGCCGCATACAATGCCGGAAACGCGCATATATTAGACGCTCAAGCATTGGCGAAAAAATACGGTAAGAATCCTCACATTTGGGAAAACAACGTAGAAGAATGCCTGAAATGGAAAAGGCTTCCTGAGTTTTACAACGATAGCGTTTGCAAATATGGTTATTTCAGAGGAACAGAAACGTTGAATTACGTCACTTCGGTGATTGAAAGATGGAATTTTTACAAAGAAAAAATAAAAGACAATAAAGAAAAACCCGATAAAAAACATTGAATGGAAACATTATTTCCAAGTATAATCGTGTTTTCCTCTCATCATCCGGTTCAAATCAAACCAGCAATTGAGAATTGGCTGTAAAAAATCGAATAATAAAAATGTAAAATAAAACTTATTGATTTGAAATATTTTAGCAGATTTATTAACGACTAAGAACAGGGTTAAATAACGGATGATAAATAGGAATAAAGTAGCACCGGTTATGTAATAATCCTGAAAATAAAAAATCGAAATAGCGATAGCCAAACTTAAAAAAAGGTATCTTGTAAAATATTCGAATCTCCATAAACCTACTTCATTTCCCTTATAATAACGCTTTGTAGCAGCATGAGAAACTTTCATTTCTTGCCAGATTTTAAAAGAATCTATGTTAGTTTGGATTATTGAATTTTCAGAAATTTCAACTTTGGTATTTGTTTTAGTTGCCGCTTCATTGACAAATAAATCATCATCTCCCGCCCTAAGATTCAATCGTTTCGAAAAACCTTTTTTAGCAAAAAATAATTCTTTCCGGTAAGCCAGATTTGTTCCGATTCCCATGTAAGGCTGTTTTGAAATCGCTTTTGCTAAATATTTTAATCCAAGTAATAAATTATCGTAATTTGCCATACGAGAGAAAAATCCTTTTTGATTGAATATGCCAAAACCAAGCACAATTTCAGTATTTTGGTCAAAATGCCTTGCCATCGAACGAATCCAATTCTTACTTAAAGGCTCTGATGACGCTTCTGTAAAAAGTAAAACTTCGTTTCTCGCGGCTTTGATCCCGACTGTCAACGCCAATTTTTTACGGCTCACATATTTGGCTTCTTCCGGAATATAAGTTTTGTAGAGGTTTTTATATTGCTGCTCGAACCTTCCGAGAACATTTTCGCTTTCATCGGTTGAACCATCATTGACTACTATGACTTCAAAATTCGGATAATCCTGCTCCAAAACCATTGGTAGGAATTTTTCCAGGTTTTCTGATTCATTTTTGGCTGAAATTACAACGGAAACCCCAGGTAATTCTTCACCAACGGCTATTTCTCCTTTATTTATTTTGTTCCTGAAAAAAAGAGGTTTCGCGTAAAAATACAGCATGTAAAACATTTGTATAAAAAAACACAAAACAAAACTTCCGAGCAAAACAATATCAAGGGTTCCCATTTTCTATTCTAAAAAATCTCAAATTAAATCAGAGAAATATGCTTTAGGTAATTTCCGGCAGTTGTATTGAGACGCCATAATTTCGCCATAAGCGCCGGCGGAACGAAGCGCGAATAAATCTCCTCTTTTAGCTTTATTTAAATCCAATGATTTGGCAAAACAATCAGATGATTCACAAATCGGCCCCACTACATCATAAGTTTCGCAAGGTTCTTCGGATGTAATATTTTCTATTTTATGGAAAGCGTCATACAAAGCCGGACGAATCAAATCGGTGAATCCGGCATCTAAAATCGCGAAATTTTTACTTGTTCCTTCTTTGATATACAAAACTTTCGAAATCAACGAACCACATTGTCCTACGATAGAACGTCCGGGTTCGAAATGAACTTGTTGATTAGGTTGGCGTTTGAAATGTTTATGGAATATTTCAAAGTACGCTTTAAAATCGGGAATAGAATTGAGGTTAGGATGTTCGTAATCAATTCCTAATCCACCTCCAAAATTGATATGCTCCAATAACACACGGCGATTCGCCAATTGTTCCTGTATTTCGGCAAATCTGGAACACAATGCTTTGAATGAAGTCAGATCTGTTATTTGAGAACCAATATGAAAATGAATACCGATTAATTTGACATTCGGAAGAGTTTGAATTACGTCCAATACATCATCCAATTGACTTAAATTTATTCCGAATTTATTTTCTTTCAATCCGGTAGTAATATAGTGATGTGTATTAGCGTCAACTTCGGGATTAATCCTCAACGCTACAGAAGCTACTTTCCCTTTAATTCCGGCTAATTCGTCAATAACCCTGAGTTCCGCGATAGATTCGACATTGAAACAAAATATATCGTTATCTAATCCTAAATTGATTTCCCAATCGGCTTTACCAACTCCCGCGAATACTATTTTTCCGGAAGGAAAACCGGCATTAATAGCGGCTTGAATTTCTCCTCCACTCACACAATCCGCTCCCAATCCGTTTTCCCTAATGATAGAAAGAATACGGTGATTGGCATTGGCTTTTACCGCGTAATGTATATGAAAATCATATTTTTCGGCTTCTGTTGTAACAACGTTTAATGTTTTTCTTAAAACATCTGTATCGTAATAATAAAATGGAGTTTCTAATGTTCTGAATTTATCGACAGGGAATATTCCTTTCATGATTAAATAAAACCGAATTCTTATATTTTTAATCTTAATTCCTAATTCTTAATTCCTAATTAAAAAGATTATCGCTTAACGCCTGTAACGCTCTTTTCTTATCTCTTGAATGTATCAGGAATGATATGTTATAATTACTTCCTCCATAAGAAATCATCCTGACCGGAATATCCTTCAACGCGTTGACAACTTTAGCTTCAAATCCTAAATTTTGTTGTTCTAAATCACCTACGACACAGATAATTGTCATATCATTGTCGACAGTAACTGTTCCGTATTTTTTGAGGTCATCAATTATTTCCGGCAAATGCTTATCCTTGTCTATCGTAACAGAAACTCCTACTTCAGAAGTAGTTACCATATCAATCGGAGTTTGATAATTTTCGAATATTTCAAATACTTTCCGGAGGAATCCATGCGCCAATAACATGCGTCCTGATTTTATTTTTATGGCAGAGATTCCGTCTTTAGCGGCAACGGCCTTGATTTTTCCTTTTTCCATACTATTGGAAATCAATGTGCCTGACGCTTCGGGCTGTAAAGTATTCAACAACCTGACTGGAATATTATTTAATTTAGCAGGTAAGATACAGGTCGGATGTAATATTTTAGCTCCAAAATAAGCCAACTCCGCAGCCTCTTCGAATTGTAAATTGCGAACAGGCGATGTATTTTCCACGAATCTCGGATCGTTGTTGTGCATTCCGTCAATATCCGTCCAAATCTGAATTTCTTCTGCATTGATAGCGGCGCCTATCAATGACGCGCTATAATCACTTCCACCTCTCAACAAATTATCTATTTCGCCATAAGCGTTACGGCAAATAAATCCTTGCGTTATATAAATGTCTTTTTCGGAATTTTCTTCTAATATTTTAAGTAATTTACTTTTAATATAAACAGGATCGGGTTCCGCGTTTTTATCTGTTCTCATATAATCTAACGCGGGTATCAAATACGAATTTACTCCTTGTTCTTTCAGGTATAAATCCATTAAAGAAGTAGATATCAACTCTCCTTGAGCTACAATTACTTTTTCTTCAAACAAAGTGAATAAATCTTTTGTAAAAGAACGAATGTAATCGAAATGAGATTTAAGTATATCTAATGCCTTTTCTTTATATTCAGATGTAGAATATAATTCATTAATATGGTTGGAATATGTTCTTTCTAATTGATTAATGATTTCATTTGCTCCATCCGGATTTTTCTTGTAGAGATAATCCGAAATTTCAATCAACGTATTAGTCGTTCCAGATAAAGCAGATAAAACTATAATATTTTTACCTCTTTTCTGAACCAAACAGGCAACATCTTTCATTCTTAAAGCCGAACCGACGGAGGTTCCTCCGAATTTTAATACTTTCATTTTCTTTACTTCTTTATTCCTATTTTCTTTGTTGCTTTTTTCTGATGCAAAGGTAGTAAAATATTACATTTCGAAATCAGAAATAAATCCATTATCGCATTTTTTCACTTTTCCGGGAAACATTTGAACAAGATGATAATTATGAGTAGACATGATTACCGCGGTTCCTTTTTCTGAGATATCGTGTAATAACTGAAGAATTTTTTTTCCTGTTTCAGGATCTAAATTACCGGTGGGTTCATCTGCCAGAATTATTTCGGGAGAATTGAGTAAAGCCCGTGCTATCACCATGCGTTGCTGTTCTCCACCCGAAAGTTCGTGAGGAAATTTATAACTTTTGTTCTGCATTCCAACCTGGATAAGAACTTCTTCTATTCTCTTTTTTATTTCTTCTTTATTTTTCCATCCGGTCGCTTTCAATACAAATTTGAGATTTTCATCAATCGAACGATCGGTAAGCAATTGGAAATCCTGAAAAACAATTCCTAATTTTCTTCTTAAATGAGGGACTTGTTTGCGTTTGATTTTATTCAAATCATAGTCAAACACATAAGCATCACCTCCTTTAATGGGAGCTTCACAATAAATGGTTTTTAGTAAACTACTTTTTCCTGAACCTACTTTTCCTATAATGTAAAGAAATTCACCTTTTTTCAGTTCCAAATTTACATCACGTAAAACGATATTTTCTTCCCTGTGGATTTCCACATTTTTATAACTGATTAATGTATTGCCTTCCATAATTTTTAATTTATCTTTAAGTAGCTTTAATAAAACAGGTTAAAGATGATTATTTTAAAGATTCAACTTGTTCTAAAGTTAAACCTGT
The DNA here is from genome assembly GCA_031553755.1 of Bacteroidales bacterium. Classification (GTDB taxonomy): domain Bacteria; phylum Bacteroidota; class Bacteroidia; order Bacteroidales; family Azobacteroidaceae; genus JAIRVZ01. Next base: position 29,483 of record JAVBKZ010000096.1, read on the forward strand.
CAATTTCGAGATCATTTCAATAGAAAAGCCTTCCTTTAAGCAATTTTGAGCTATTTGTATTTTTTCTTGTTCAATGCCGATTTCCACACCTTCTTCTCTGCCTCTTTCCACTCCAATCTCCACGCCTTCTTCAAGACCCTTTTCACGACCTTTTTCGACGCCTTCAGAAAAACCTTCATCACGACCTTCTTGTTTCGCATAGAGTATAGCGTCTTGGACATCTGCATATTCCGTTATACTTTTCTTATATTCTTCCATTTCTTTTGTCGTTAATTGTGAAATTTCGGCTGCCCGGAACAACGTATCGAAAACCCTGCCTTGTAATTCTGCCGGACGGTTTTCGAACGAGGGCAACTTTTTCAATAAATACACCCAACGGTCGAAATTTGTTGCAAGTTCGTCTAATTCTTTTGTAAATTTAGGTAATTCCAAGTATTTATAGACTAATTTATCGTAAAATACTTTACCTGTTTTTTCTTCTATCAATTTCACATCGTGGAAGTAGTTTTCATCATTCTCAAACAAAACAAAATCCACAAGTGAGATTGTATATACAGCACTCAAACGAAAATCCCAAATTCCTTTTTGAGCTTGTGACTGAATCGGAAACGTGGAATAATAAATACTCCTTTCCTTGAAATGAGCTTGTCGTACTTTCTGCAGCTCAACGATAAAATATTTATCACAATCGGTTTTGCAATAAATGTCGAAAACTGCTTTCCGGTCGGTTTCTTTTTGTCCTAACTGCTCTGTTGTCAGATAACTCAAGTTGATGATTTTCCCCTGATCATTGATCAGTTCATTCAAGAAATCAATTAACAACTCTTTGTAGGTTTCCGACCCAAAAATGCGTTTAAATCCGTAATCTGTGAGGGGATTCAAATATTTAGCTCCTCCTAAAATTGGTTCCTTCTCCATAAAAATTAGTTTTGACGTTTATATTGGTTTGATTAATTACCGGAACAAATGTAAAGATTTTTTTTCTAAGTCATCATTGATGCCTTTTTTTCAATTCCCTTGCCAAATCTTCTAAGCGATATCCTTTATAAGTCAACAAAACAATCAAGTGATAAAGCATGTCGGATGCTTCATAAAGCAACCTTTCATCATTTCCAACCATTGCTTCAATGACTGTTTCGACAGCTTCTTCTCCAACTTTTTGCGCCATTCTGCTAACTCCCTTATTGAACAAAGAAGTGGTGTAAGAACCTTCCGGCATTTCCTGACGACGACGCTCGATAAAATCCTGCAAATATTTTAGGAACATAATGTCTTCTTGATTTCTTTCATGAAAACAAGTATCTGTTCCTGTATGACAAACTGGGCCAACCGGATTCACTTTGATCAGCAAAGTATCTCTGTCACAATCTTCTATAACAGAAACAACGTTCAAGAAATTTCCACTTTCTTCTCCTTTTGTCCACAAACGGTTTTTCGTACGACTGAAAAAAGTAACTTTTCCGGTTTCTTTTGTTTTGTCGAATGCGTCCTGATTCATGAATCCAAGCATTAAAACCTTATTTGTTTGATTATCCTGAATAATCGCGGGAATCAATCCGCCAAGCTTATCAAAATCCAATTTCATAAATTAATTACAAATTTTATCTAACTACAATTCCTTCTTTTTTCAGGTATTCTTTTAAATCCCTAATGCCAATTTCTCCAAAATGAAAAACGCTCGCTGCCAAAGCAGCATCTGCTTTTCCTTCGATAAACGCATCTTTAAAATGTTCTTTTTTGCCAGCTCCTCCGGATGCTATAACCGGAATTTTCAACGAATCGGCTAATTGAGCCAATGCATCGTTAGGATATCCTTCTTTAACTCCATCATGAGTCATACTGGTAAACAAAATTTCCCCGGCTCCTCTATTTTCGGCTTCTTTAGCCCAAGTAAAAAGGGTTTTATCGGTAGGAATACGTCCGCCATTGAGATAACAAATCCAATCATTATTTTCTTTATTGGCATCGATTGCGACAACACAAACCTGACTTCCAAAATTTTTAGCGATTTCTTCTATCAATTGAGGATTCCGCAATGCGGCCGAATTGATAGAAACTTTATCGGCTCCGGCATTTAATAACCTGTCGACATCCGCCAATTCGTTTATTCCTCCTCCTACTGTAAACGGAATATTTATATTGGCAGCTACTCGCTTTACCAAATTAACAAATGTTTTCCTTCCTTCGTGAGAAGCGGTAATATCTAAAAAAACAAGTTCGTCGGCTCCCTGTTCACTGTATTGCGCGCCAAGTTCGACCGGATCTCCGGCATCCTTGAAATTCACAAAGTTGATTCCTTTTACGGTGTTTCCATCTTTGATATCCAGACAAGGAATGATTCGTTTTGCAAGCATTATTGTAATTTTAATTATTTTATAAACTATGAATAACCTTTTCTATTTCAAGGGATAAATATTTAACTTGTTGAGAATACATAAATTTCCTGAACAACTGAATATTTACCGGATTTGTCGCGCGCGTATCTTCAAGCGCTTTAAAATATTCTAATTTATCTTCTTTGAATATAATTGCCAATGGTTGTTGCTTATATTCCAATATATAATTCATTAATAATCTCGAAACCCTTCCATTTCCATCAGCAAAAGGATGTATGCTAACTAAAAAAAAATGCGCGTCAAAAGCAAGGTCATAAATTTCTTCGATTGTTTCAACCTCTTTTATCCGTTTATTTATTTCATTGCATAACGCTTCAACTTCTCCCGGAACTTTTTGATAATTAACAAAATAACGAGTTCCAACCGACACCATTGATTTTCTGAAATCTCCTTTCGAAGAATCATAACTACCTGCAGTCGCGTTGATAACTCCTCCGGTTGTTTTCATAACCATCGCGCTCATCATTTGAATAACCTGAGGTATTATATCTTGTTTTTTTCGGGCTATATCAACTGTAAAAACTAAAGCGTCCTGATGGTCTTTAACCATATTATGGTCTTCTAAGGGTTTCCCTTTTGCAGTAATTCCTTCTGTAAGTAAAAGCAGTGTTTCTTCTTGCGTTAAAGAAGATCCTTCAATCGCGGTTGAATGATGAGAAATAAGAATTTCATTCATCAATTCAAAATTGATAGCGTTTTTTATGTCTAATTCATTGAAACGATTCAATAATGTTTCAAATTCCCTGTGCATAAATTCTTTATTTACAGAAACTTCAAAAGTTCCCTTAATGTAATTTTGCCTTCATAAATCGCTTTCCCGATAATAACGCCCGGAATTCCGGCGTCTACTAATTTCTCGATGTCTTCAATTCCGCTAACTCCCCCACTGGCGATAAGGTGAAGGTGTTGAGTAGATTGGATGATTTCTCTGTACAATTCAATCGAAGTTCCTTCCAACATACCATCTTTGGCGATATCCGTGCAAATTACTTTTCGGACACCTTTTTTTTGCCAATCATGAATGAATGGGATGATTTCTTCTTCCGTATCTTCTGTCCAACCTGTTATCGCAATTTTTTTGTCTTTACAATCGGCTCCTAAAATAATGCGTGAAGCTCCAAATTTTTGTATCCATCCATTAAAAACAGTTGGATCTTTTACGGCAATACTTCCTCCGGTAACCATCTCCGCTCCACTTTCAAAAGCGATTTCCAAATCTCCCTCACTTTTCAAACCTCCTCCAAAATCGATGATAAGGGAAGTTTTTGTCGCTAATTGTTCCAATGTACGGTAATTGACAATGTGATGCGCTTTAGCTCCGTCTAAATCAACCAAATGAAGCCTGCGGATTCCGTTATTTTCAAACATTTTAGCGACTTCTAAGGGATTTTCATTATAGATTTTCTTTTGTTCGTAATCTCCTTGCGAAAGTCTGACGCATTTTCCGTCGATTATATCTATGGCGGGGATGATTTCTATCATATATTGAGTCAAAATTTTCACAAAATTAGTTTATTTACAATTCTCATGCAAATAAATAATTGAGTTAGAGCGGAGAATAAATAGAAACCTCCGTTATTATACCGACACCCCTTGTGACGTTTGTATAACGCTAATTTAATCTTGAGTTTGAAAATCTAAAGTTTCTTACTACATTTGCATTGTTGCCGGAGAACCGGAAACAAACATATTTTATTGAAGCGTTTAGCTTTGCCCGTTATAGAAATCTGGACAATTTCTAATTGCGAGGGAAAGGCGATACAAACGTTCATGCTTGCCTATATGCACACCCGTGCTTATATATGGTTAAGCGTGGGGTGTTGTTTTATCTTCGTAATAGGTCGTCCAGAACCTCTATAACAGATAATCCTAACAGTTCCCACGCTTCTGCATTTTAAATACTAACCGCTTTGGAGGGGACTTGAAGCACACATACTAATAATTTATGAAAACGAAAAAAATGTTTTTATTGGCAATTGTATTGTCATTTATCGGAACGCTTAGCGGATGGGCGCAAAGCGGCGATTTTGGAGAAAACAACGCGTTGCATTGGGAGTTAACTGATGGAACATTAACGATTAGCGGCACGGGGGCGATGCCGGATTATGAATGGGATTGGAATGCTTCACCTTGGTATAATTATAGAGAATCTGTTACTGATGTCATAATTGATGATGGGGTTAATAGTATTGGTAGTTATTCTTTCTATAATTGTATTAATCTAAGCTCCGTCATTATCCCTAATTCTGTAATTACCATTAATTCAGGTGCATTTAGTAATTGTGGTTTATCTTCCGTCATTGTTCCCAATTTTGTAACTTTTATTGGGCAAAGTGCTTTTTCTTATTGTAGTAAATTAACTTCGATCATTATTCCAAATTCAGTAACTTCAATTCATGATTCTGTTTTTACTGGTTGTCGCAATTTAATCTCAATTGATGTAAATAGTGAAAATTCACATTATTCTTCTGAATACGGAGTTTTATTTGATAAAAATAAAACGACAATCATACAATTTCCAGAAGGAAAACAAGGTAGTTATTCCATTCCCAATTCTGTAACTAATATTGGAAATTTTGCGTTTAAATCATGCACCAATTTAACTACCATTACCATTCCCAATTCTGTAACTACCATTAATTATCGCGCATTTGAAAGCTGTAGCGGTTTGACTTCTATTACTATCCCCAATTCAGTAACTACAATTCATTTTTCTGCTTTTTCTGGTTGTAGTAATTTAATCTCAATTGATGTAAACAGTGAAAATTCATATTATTCTTCTGAAGACGGAGTTTTATTTGATAAAAATAAAACAACAATCATACAATTTCCAGAAGGAAAACAAAGTAGTTATACCATTCCCAATTCTGTAACTACCATTGATTATGGTTCATTTGATGGTTGTAGCGGTTTAACTTCCATTACCATTCCCAATTCTGTAACAAGTATTGAAGATCATGTTTTTATCAATTGTAGCGATTTGACTTCAATTGAAGTAAACAGTAGCAATCCATATTACTCTTCAAAAGATGGAGTTTTGTTTGATAAAAATCAAACAACAATAATACAATTTCCGAGAAAAAAACAAGGCAATTATACCGTCCCTAATTCTGTGACGAGTATTAAAGATCATGCTTTTTGGAATTGCTCCAGTCTGACTTCAATTACCATCTCTAATTCTGTAACAAGCATTGGAAATTATACTTTTGAGAGGTGCACTGGTTTGACTTCTATTACTATTCCTAATTCTGTAACAAACATTGGAAGTGGAGCTTTTCTTGATTGCTATTTAACCAATTTTATAAATCATGCAACTATTCCACAGACAATTAACGAAGATACATTTAATGAGATTAGCAAAATGGGCTGTACTCTCTTTGTACCTATTAGTTCAATGAATACTTACCGTACTGCCGATATTTGGAATAATTTCAACAAAATTATAGCTATTAGACGTTGGCAAGCCGATTATTCTACTTTCCCCAACACCATGACTTATACCGCTAATATCGTTTTAGACAATGTTGAACTCCAAAGCGCTAATATAGAAATCGGCGCGTTTGTTGGAGAAGAGTGTCGTGGTGCGGTAACGCTTCGACATTATCCCGAATCATCGATTCATCCTTATTTAGGTTTTCTTACCGTGCATGGAAACAGCGGCGAGGAGTTTACATTCAAGGTTCATAATCGTAATACCGGAAAAGAATATACCGCGACAAACAGTCCTATTGCGTTTACGGCAGATGCGATTAACGGAAATTCCGATGTACCTTATACAATTAACATTACCAACAATGTCACACAGCAAATTGCATTAAACGAGGGTTGGTCGTGGATTTCCACCAACGTGACTAACAGTGAAACACCATTACTCAATCAATTTAAACAGAATATAGGCAATAACGGTACTTTATTGAAAGCTCGCAACCAATTTATCCAAGCTCCTTATTGGATTGGTACTTTATCCGAAATGAATAACACTGATATGTATATGGTCAACGCTACAGCTACACATAATTTATCGTTTACCGGTTTACCTGTTAATACGGCTTCCACTCCGGTTTATCTACAAAATGGATGGAACTGGATTGGATATACTCCACAACAATTTTTGCTTTTAAGTGAAGCGTTGAATAGCTTGAGTCCGCAAGACGGCGATCAAATCAAATCGCGTTCGAAATATAGCACTTATGTAAACGGACAAGGTTGGGTAGGCAGTTTAACAGATTTATATCCCGGCAACGGTTACAAATATTATTCTACAAACGCAGCTACACAATCATTTACGTATCCATCATCGGCATCGCCACAATTGAGAAGTAGCAACAACAATAGTAATGACGAAGAATTAAATTTGAAATGGACAGCCAATTCCAATCGTTTTGCCAATACGATGACGCTCACGTCTGTTGTTGAATTAACGAATGAAGTGATAGAAAGTGACAAAATAGAAATCGGCGCTTTTTGCGGCGATGAATGCAGGGGAACGGCGCAATTGAAAAATTTCACACAAGTTGCTGAGCATCCGTATATGGGATTTTTAGTCGTTTATGGAGAAAATAATGAAGATATCTGCCTGAAAGTTTACAATCACGAAACGGGAGAAGAGTATGCGACAAGCAATAGCACCCTGCCTTTTGTTACCGATGCGATTCACGGTAGTCCTGTAAATCCTTACCCTGTTAAAGTTATTTATAATACAACAGAGATTTACAACGCACCGTCCGAAACTGTAACTATTTATTTAGATTTACAGGGAAATAAATTAAATATAAATTATCCATGGAGTACTATCGATAGGTTGGAAATTGTTGATTTGAGCGGACGCGTTATTTTGCAGGAAACCGATTTTTCTTCGGAATTTATCAATATTTCTTCATTTGTTAAAGGCGCGTATATTTTAAAGATATTGAAAAACAATAAGTTATCTATACATAAATTTATAAAATAAACATTGATTGCTTAATAGAATAGTGTTTCCCCGAAGCTTAGTACATGACAAAAAATAAATAACTTACAGATATTCAGTAAAATAGTCGCGAATTTATTAGGATAGAACCTTAATAATCATTATCTTAGAGGAAAATATATCAGAATTTACTCCACATTATGACTACTAAGGTTCA
>JAVBKZ010000093.1:0-6562 GCA_031553755.1 Bacteroidales bacterium
TAGGTAACTGGTAAAGTCAAAATAGAAACACCGTTTTGTTTTATATATACTAAACGAAAAATCGGGAGATTTAGTATTTAAAACTCCTAAATATTTTATTTTATTGATTTTTTATTGGAGAATGAGACCTGAGTAGTTACCTCCCGAAGAATTGTTGCTTTGGGGATTTTTTCTTTTTTTATTTGTTTAAAACAAATAATAGAATTGGCTAACGGGCATAAGTGTATTTATTTGTCTTGTTGTAAAGAGTTATAATGCCATAATCGGGTTTATCACACTGATAAGTGTATCCCGACTCAAACAATGTTCTTGCCACATTAAACGTTTTTGTAGTATTGTAATAATACGTTTGGGCTTGTGTTCTATCAATGACAAAAGATAAAACACAGATTAATGCAAAGATTAGCTTTGTTGTTTTCATTATTTGCTCTTACATGAAAAATAACCCAAGCCTAAGTCCTCCCTTTTGGGGAGGACTTAGGTGGGGCTTCTTATTATTCTACTTCTTGGTTCCAACCTCTTTGTATAAAATTGAGTTTTTTACCTGCATCTGTCAATGTAACTTGAATATTTTTTTTCAGTTCCAATTCTATTTTTCGATAAACATATAACGGAATGGTACAAAAGCCTTTATCTCGTAAAAAATCGAAATCAACCTCTATTACTTTTCCTGTATTAGTATCAATAGTCATACTTACCATAAGACCAAAATCTTTTACTCTTTGTTTTTCCGCAGAAGAAAAAACGTTATTACAATTGAATAATGTCTCTTTGTCCAATTTTTAATTTCAATCAATTTTTCGTATCCCATTAAAAAGCTTTCTGTCAAAGGAGATCCGTCTTTGAATGTTTGCTCTGCATTTGTGTACTTATTGGTAATATTGTAAAGTTTTGTCCTATGATCCAATTCTATAATACATTGGTATTTATATGAAGTACCGAATAAGCCGAATAAACCATCGTTGTCTTTTCCCGACAGAACTTTATTTTGCGTGTAATAATACGTTTGTGCCGATGTATCTGCCACTGCGAATAGCATGCAAATAAATATTACTGATATTTTTATGTTTGTTTTCATTAATGTTTATTATCCGGCAGCATTCACATAGCACACCGCCGGATAATTAAAATATTTATTTTACCTCTTGCATCCATCCCCTCTGGACAAATTTAAGTGATTTACCGGCATCAGTGAGCGTAAACCAAATTCGCTTTTTTAATTCCAATTCTATTTTTCGATAAGTAGAAACAGGTATAGTCCCAAAAGCACTGGAATAATAAAAACAAAATTCAACCTCTATAACCTTTCCTGTAGAAGTGTCAATAGTCATATTTACATCAAATTTTTTTCCTTTTACCCGCTGTTTTTCAGCAGCAGAAAAAGCATTGTTCACAATGAAAAAACATTGTTGTTTAGTCCAGTTATCGTCTTCAATCAATTTGATATCTCCCCTTAATAATTTGGTATCAGTTATAGTAGAACCATCTTTATACACGTATGTAATAGTGTTAGTATACAAGTTTTCTTTGTTATAAAGCGTAACAAGCCCATGATCCGGTTTGTCACATTGATAAGTATATCCCGGTTCAATCTGGATTCCTAGTATCGACTTTCCCGACACACTAAACGTTTTTGTAGTATTGTAATAATACGTTTGGGCTTGTGTTCTATCAATGACAAAAAATAAAACACAGATTAATGCAAAGATTAGCTTTGTTTTTTTCATTATTTGCTCTTATATGAAAAATAACCTAAGCCCAAGTCCTCCCTTTTGGGGAGGAGTTAGGTGGGGCTTCTTATTATTTTACCTCTTGCATCCATCCCCTCTGGACAAATTTAAGTGATTTACCGGCATCAGTGAGCGTAAACCAAATTCGCTTTTTTAATTCCAATTCTATTTTTCGATAAGTAGAAACAGGTATAGTAGCAAAAGGGTCAGTGTAATAAAACGAGAAATACGCCTCAATAACCTTACCTGTGGAAGTATCTACCGTCATCACTATTTGCAATTCACTCCCTTTTACCCGCTGTTTTTCAGCATCAGAAAAAGCATTGTTCACAATGAAAAAACATTGTTGTTTAGTCCAGTTATCGTCTTCAATCAGTTTGATATCTCCCCTTAATAATTTGGTATCAGTTATAGTAGAACCATCTTTATACACGTATGTAATAGTGTTAGTATACAAGTTTTCTTTGTTATAAAGCGTAACAAGTCCCCAATTTGGCACATCACACTGATAAGTGTATCCCGACTCAAACAATGTTCTTGCCACATTAAACGTTTTTGTAGTATTGTAATAATACGTTTGCGCCGAAATTTCTACCAATGTAAATAATAGGCAGAAAAATAATATTATTTTTGTTTTCATGGACAATTGATTGATAATTTTTTAAAATTATTAAAATTCTCTGCACCAGACCTATTATAATCAAATGGATAAGAACTCTGAGAATATCCACTCCTATTAAAAATTGGCATCATCACGTTATTTAAATAACTGTATAAATTTAATTCACCTTGTAGTAAATAACCTTTTGTATTAACAAATCGTTTAAGATTTTGTACTGCTATACCTATTTTAGAATCATTATACCATCTATACCAAGTACTACCCTCTTTGTATTCCGGTAATTTACTGATATACAAATATTGCGCATACCAAGCCTCAAATTCTTGGTTCATTAGAGAAGAAGAAAAAGAAGTTTGTGTTTCATTATACGCTTGGTACGCATGCCACATTTCATGAAAAAGACGATTGCTTTCTGCGGCCATCATGTCCAAAGTAATTGTTCCGTTTGTATAATCAAACGATGATTCATTTCCAAACTGAATAACAAGTGATTTTCCGTTCAAATTATTAATCAATGCATTATACAATGCTTCTCCCAGGCAATCTTTCAATATTTTTTTCAACAGATCATCTATCTTCTTCCAATTGACATCGGTCATTTTTGAGTTTCGAAATATTTTCTTTGCATCCGATATTCCGGCAGTTTCCAAAGGGTCTAACGGAGTCGGAACCGGAACCGGAGTTATTTTCGTATTGTCAGGCTTATCCCCTTCAATAACAACCTCTTTCAAATCAAAACTCTGATAATGCAGATTGCCGTTTTTATCCATAAACACATATCCGTCAATAATACCATCGCCATCTATGTCTACCATGTATTTCATGTTGGGATTACTCCAATCGAAATTTTTCCACTGATTATACAATGCTTTTATTTGAGATGGAGAAAGCGCTTGCAAAGGGTTACTTGGGGCCGAATCATACCTATAATTATCATTGTAAGAATGATTGTTATAATAATCATCGTAATAATCGTCGTAATGATCATAATCGTTATCGTAATTGTCATATACATACGCATCCCTCCACCAATCATCGTCGAGTCCCCAATCATAATCATCATCAGGATAAATCACAACCTCATCCAACCAGCCTCCATTAATGTCGAATGCATAGATGGGTTGCATGGCAAATATACAGATTATTGACGCTAAAATCAATTTTACGCGGTATTTTTTCATTTTTGTCTATTTTATTATGATTGTTGAGTAATTGATGTTTTTACCAACAATCTGTAATACATAATTTCCCTTGCAAAAAGAAGACGCGTTTATTGCCAGGCTGTTTTCTCCCTGTTGATAAGCCTCCGTTCGGGCATGTTCATAGACACTTTTCCCCGACATGTCGAAAATATTGACCATCACATTATCCATTTCTTTCAATGTAAATTGAATATTCAATATATCGTTGAAGGGATTCGGAGAAATAATAATTCCATTATCCATCCTGTTTTTAGAAGTTGAAGTTTGCACATTGCTACGTTTCAGGATAATGTAATTGGGCTGGGTATATTCTTTTAAAGTTTCGCTGTAAAAAGAGACATTTCCAACCAAATAATCGACACCCTCGTTTTTTTCCAATTTTAGATTTCCTTGTCGCATTTGTAAGGGGCGTTTATCTTCGTAAAGTAACATATTGTCGAATATCCATTCTGTTTTTTCATGGATAGCGCTTATTTTGACCGGATTGGTTTCGTTTTCAATCCAAAATCCTGTCAGGGAGTTACCTTCGATCTCAAAAACAATATTCAGGTCTGATTCCTCTTCAATTTCCTTGCCCGACCAATCATAAGTGATAAGTTTACCTTTCCATTCTCCAACAAGTTCATGCTCATTGTTGGCAGAACTTCCTATAACCTTGCGCATAGGAGGTATAAAATTGTCTATCTCATCACTTGATTTGAGTTTGTTTTTGGGTTGTCCAAATGTTTTAGAGTCTACTTTGGCAATGAAATCGACAGCGCGGGTCAATCCTTTATTGGCCGCTTTTTCTATCCAGTATTTCCCAAATTTGGGATCCCTCTCAATGCCATGTCCTTTAAAGTAGCAGTAACCAAGATTAAACATGCAAGCAGCATCACCTTTTTCAGCTCCTTGTCTGAAAAATTCTACGGCTTTCTGATAATCTTGTTTTCGTCCCTGCCCCTTGTAGTATGAATATCCAACAGCATAATCGACTTTGTTAAATCCCATCTCTTGAGAAATATCAATCAGTTCGGCCGCTTTTTGATAATCTTGTTTTACCCCGTGACCATATTTATACATCAGTCCTAAATTATAAGCTCCTTTACCATACCCATTTTTAATAGCCTGAGTAAAAAAGAACAAGGCTTTTTCGTCATTTTGCTGAACTCCCAAACCAAGTTTGTTCATCATGCCCATGGCGTTACAGGCTTCTCCGTCGCCCTGTTTTGCCAATTCATTGAATATTGAATAAGCTTTCTTATAATTAAGTTGAATTCCTATACCATTCAAATTCCTATAAGCGTACTTAATTGCTTTATCCCGATTTGTTTTTAAACTATCATTGCTACTTTGTGCATTAAGATAAGTTAATGAAAAATAGCTTATTACGAATAGTAAAACAAGTCTGGTTATTTTTCTTCTTTTTGTTTTCATGTCCTTTTTGTTTTAGGTGTTACCACTGGTACCCTTTTTGATATGTCTTTCCTTCAACTTTAGCTTTTTGTAAAGAATTTGCCGTTTTAAGAGATTTGGGTTCAAGCTTTTTCAGTTGAGCGATATTTTCTTTTTGCCTCGTGATGTTATATTTATCCGTGACATAAGCTATTTTTTCCAGCATAAAATATTCGAATATTTCAGAATAAAAATTTGACAATTCAACTTCTGTATAATTACCAGAATCTTGTAGTGTTTTGATTTTTGCTTCTGTTTTATGTGCAATTTCAGGAACAGAGTAGTTCCTTATGTATTCAATTTTTTGTTTGTTCGAAAGCATTCCATAAAAATTTGCGTCAAATCTTTCCTTTGTCTTGTAAATGAGTTTTGAAGCAATAATTTTATCCTCGATCACATAAATGGCAGAATCCATACCCTGCATGTACGCATCATAAAGCTGGTTCAAAAGTGTTTTCTGTTCATTTTTTAATTCCACCATTTTGCAGATTTCAGCAATTTTCAATGGTGTGGTACCTGTTGTCGCTACTTGAATTTGAGCAGTTAATTCACTACTGCTACCAATACAAAATATTAGCAGCATAAAATACAATGTCCTTTTTATAATTAATAATTTAATTGATTAATAAATAAATAGTGCAAATATAAAAGTAAAAAAAAGAAGATAAAGCAGTACAAAAATCCCTTTTATGGAAGACAAAATAGAAAAGAGAAAGGCTAAAATTCCCTTTATAAAAGGGCTAAGATACCAAACGAAAAGTTACGAGTATCAATACGATTAATCAGGATAATATTTTGTTCAATCTAATTCAAACGGAATTGTTATTGATACAAAAACACAAACATCTATATCAATTTATAATTTTTCCAGCCAAAAAGTATATCAATCCATGATTGATGGAAATACAGAAATTCCATTACACAAAGGCACGTATATTGTGAAGCTAAATAACGAAAGCCAAAAAGTAGTTGTAAAATAGCATCATTCTCTAGAAGTTGTCTAAAAATCCTGTCATCCCGGCCTTGAGCCGGGATCTTCTAAAAAATTATTTGATTTTTAATAAAATAGAATCCGGAGGATTCAAATGTTTATAGCATAGTATGTTGTCCGTATATTCATTCGACTCCTTAGGAGTCGTATAAAACGGGAGACTAAATTTTCTATAAACATGCAATACCTTTGGTATTGGTAAATAGTAACTTGAAATAACGTCTTCCAAACTCCCCCTTACTCCAAATTTTCTATTATTTTCCTGAATTTTGTAAAAAATTAATTAAAATATAAGTGTTAAAATCGTTTATTTGTTAATGAATTGTAATTATTTGTATTTGTAAAAACATTTATTCTTCCGGTTTGGAATTCCGCCGTACATTTGCATTGTAATTAAACGACACACACAGACAATTAAGAATAAGTAACACACACAACAAAAAAAATTAAACAACATGAACGCAACAATTAACAACAACAGCAACAACGAAAATCAAAAAAGAATCAACGGACAAATCAAAGTTTTCGCTTTTATGTCTTTACTTATCGGATACGCGGTAGTTTCTCATTTCATGGGTAATTT
>JAVBKZ010000043.1:0-21044 GCA_031553755.1 Bacteroidales bacterium
TGTCATCCCGCACTTGATGCTGTCATCCTGAACTTGATTCAGGATCTCTTAATGAATTGCTGATTATCAATAGATTGCGGGTCAAGCCCGCAATGACAAATTAGTTTTTTAATTTGTTAGGTAAAATAACGGATACTCATATTACTTAATAATATGTAACAATATCAACGTTTTATTACTTTATGAGTGGTAATATTTTCTTCCGTTGTGATTTTAAGAAAATAAACACCTTTGGGTAAATTATTTAAGTTTTCCAATACAGTAGAACTTCCACTTGAAATATTTTTGAAGGCAACCGTTATACCGGATTGATTAATTAATTCCACTTTTTTGAGGATTAATTCTTCGTAGGATTCTATTGTAATTGATTCAGTAAAAGGATTTGGATTTATTTTGAACGATTGCCCTGTTTGTATTTTTTGCATATCCGTGGGAGAGTGGGCGGTTAATGTAATATTTTCCAAATTCATTCCTCGCCAACCGGTTGAAGCGGCTCTGTTCGCAGTCAGTTTTAATTGATATGTTCCTGTGGGGAGCGTCAAGTCTCCATAATTTACATCATTCATGACCCAACTTGCATCAAAATCATACGCCTTTTGGATACTTTGTGTTGCAGGGACTGTTGTTAAATCAACGACAAATGAAGCATCTATATCTACCGCGTTTCTTCCGGTTACAGTGAAAGTTGTTGTAGAGGGAACAGATATATTCCAATAGAGAAAATCTCCTTCGTTCCAGTTTCCACCAAAAACAGAACTGGTCTGATCAATATTTCCTTTCCCTATATATCCGTTAAGAGAAGTGAGAGAGGTGGCTGCCATAGAAGATGTAGCTACTGTTATCACATTTCCGTCATACGTCATAGGTTCGTTGGAGTAATAGATATTATCTATATAAGCAGAACCAACACTTCCGTCTGGAACATTATTAAGAATAATTTGCATCTGATCATATTCTCCGGTCGCTCCATTTCCTCCGAAATCAAAAACAAGACGTTCCCATCTGTCCGCTATCGTTGAAAGATTGTTAATAGGAGGTAATTCGTGAAAATCGCCGGCACGCTCAATTTTCGCATTTATTTTTATATCCGGGTTAGTTCTGTAAACATCAAAAACAAGATAACGGTAAGTGCCTGCATTGAAGTTAGGATTCAAAGAAGTAAATGCGGCAACTCTCCCCCATTCCAATGTTTCTAACGTTAAATTTAGTACATAATTTCCGGAAGATGCAGGAAATTCAACAACCGACCGACCAAGCCCTGCGTTCCAACTGCTTCCCGCAAGGTGTTCAATTCCACCATCAAATCCATCCACTTTAAGAGGCGTTTGTGCTTTCACTTGCAACAAACCACATGTACACAATAACATCAATAGTAAATTTCTTTTTTTCATAATTCATAATTTTTAAAATGTTAATAATATTATTTATTCCTTAACCACATAGGCACAGTAGCTTTATTTCACCATAGAGACATAGAGGACATGGAGAATAAATTAAACATGATTGAAATACTCTTGATTACATAAAAAAAAATCTCTATGTTCTTCGTGCCTCCATGGTTTAATTTTCTATGTGTCTATTGTGCCTATGTGGTTAAAATTATCTATCTCAAACTGAAACGAACAGATTTAACATCACTGCTATTAGTTCCGGCAAACAATTCGAATTCTCCGGGTTCAGTTCCCCATGTATTATCGGCACGGGTGAACGCCAAATCGTCAGCTTTCAATGTAAATGTAACTTTCTGCGCGCCTCCTTTAGGGATAAATATTTTTTGGAATCCTTTCAATTCTTTGACCGGACGTGTAACACTTCCCACCAAATCGCGAACATAAAGTTGTACCACTTCATTGCCGTCATAATTGCCTGTATTGGAAACTGTGAAACTGATTTCAAGTGAATCGTTCGAAGCCATTTCTTTTTTATTCAGCGTAATATCGGAATATTCGAAAGTTGTGTAACTCAATCCGTAACCGAAAGGAAACAATGGTGTATTCGGAACATCGATATATTTACTTCTGTATTTTTCTTCTTTTGTTTCATCGATGGGACGGCCGGTATTTTTCATGTTGTAAAAAATAGGTACTTGCCCCAAGTTGCGTGGAAATGTAACCGGAAGTTTTCCAGAAGGATTATAAGTTCCGGAAAGTACATCGGCTACAGCTTGTCCAGCCTGTGTTCCGGGAAACCAGATTTCGAGCATGGCATCGGCCAGTGCGGTTTCCTTTTCCAACGCTAACGGACGTCCGTTAGCTAAAAGAACGACAACTGGTTTTCCTGCTTTTTTTAGTTCCGCCAATAGTTCGGTTTGAACACCCGGCACATTGATATTGGAACGGGAAGCCGCTTCACCACTCATATTACCTTTTTCACCCATCACAAGAACAACGACATCGGCGTTTTTCGCAGCCGATAAAGCGTTTCCAAAACCGCTTTTGTCGTCATTGTCAACATCACAACCTTTGAGGTAGGTAATATTTGGGAATTGTTCTTTCATTCCTTCTAAAATGGTGGTAACCTGACCGGCTTCACCGGCTCCAAACCAAGAGCCTAACATATCTTCCTTGCTATCAGCTAAAAATCCGACAAGCGCGATTTTTTTATCTTTTGCCAAAGGGAGTAATTGATTGTCATTTTTCAATAACACAAATGATTTGCGGGCGGCATCTCTCGCTTTTTCTTGGTTTTCTTTTGAGAATACAACTTCTTTTTCTCGAGTTTCATCGCAATAACGATATGGATCGTCGAATAATCCCAACCGGAATTTCATCGCCAATATGTAACGGACAGCATCGTCAATTTTCTTTTCAGATACTTTTCCTTCTTTGACTAATTCAACCAAATGGTCGCCATAAGCCATTCCTTGCATATCCATGTCGACTCCCGCATTGGCAGCCAATTCAGCAGCATCTTTCAAATTGCCGACAATTCCGTGTTCAATCATTTCGTTGATAGAAGTATAGTCTGTTACAACAAATCCTTTGAAATTCCATTCCTTGCGAAGAATTTGGTTTAACAAATAGGAATTCCCGGTTGCAGGCACTCCATCCAATTCATTGAATGAGGTCATAAATGTGGCAACTCCGGCATCTAAAGCGGCTTTGAAAGGAGGAAGATATACATCACGCAATACTCTATCGGACATATCTACGGTGTGGTAGTCACGACCGGCTTGTGCTGCCCCATAAGCGGCATAATGTTTAACGCAAGCCATCACGGTATTAACATCCAACAAACTGTTTCCCTGAAAACCTTTCACACGTGCTTTCGCTATTTGGCAACCTAAGTAAGTATCTTCTCCAGAGCCTTCGGAAATCCGTCCCCAGCGTGGGTCGCGGGCAATATCTACCATTGGAGCAAATGTCCAATGCAATCCGGCGGCAGCCGCTTCAGCAGCAGATACTCGCGCTCCTGTCTCAATGGCTTCTAAATCCCAACTGGCTGATTCTCCCAACGAAATAGGAAAGATAGTTTTGTATCCGTGAATCACATCATATCCAAACAATAATGGAATTTTCATGCGGGTTTCTTCCATTGCCAGTTTTTGCAGCGAGCGGGTATAAGCTGTAGTATGCGCGTTGAAAATATTGCCGACTTTGCCTGATTTAATCAAATCGATATAGTCATTTCTGAGCGAAGGGCCTGTTACAGTCCAATCGCTGGTAAGCAAATTCATTTGGCCTATTTTTTCTTCCAATGTCATCATTTTTAAGACAGAATCGACTTTGGAAGCCAAACGGGTATCGTCATTCCACGGAGTTGCATCCGCAGATTTTTGGGGGTTGGAGCAGGAAACCAAGAGTCCCAATGAAAAGCATAACATTACAATTTGTTTCATATTTTTCGTTATTAGTTTTTAAACAAAAATCACAATTAAGTCATCTTATTTTATTAAACACGGAGTAAAAGGAGTTTATTTCACGGAGTAGTGCATAATTTTATATCAAATTTAACTCTGTGAATATTTACTCTGTGGAACTCAGTGTTTAAAAATTTGGCATTTATGTTTTTCTTTATTTTATCCCTCCTAAATCCTCCCCTAAAGTGGAGGACTTAAAGGAAGTCCCCTTCAGGGGAAACAACGTTCGACGTTAGTCAATTAGGGGTTTATATGCGGACTTGTAAATCCGAGTTTTTTTAAACCATTTTGAACATCGGGATGGCTCATAAAGAGATTCCATAACAATTGAGACCTATAATTTTCTATCATCACAATAATTGGTCCTTGGTCGATGGCTAAGTATGAGTCGGCATACCAATTTTCTGTTGGATTGAAAGCATCTTTGAATCCATATTCTCCCCACAGATTATTTCCCAAATCATTATAAAAATGTTTCAAGGCTTGCATCGAATATTCAGGTGTATAAGGAAATGCAGAAAGCGCTGCGGTTGGCGTAATAGTTCCGTTATCGTTGGTTGGTGATTGTCCTCCATATCCTTTGTAATTGTCGGAAGCGGTTAATCCCCAACAGTTTTCGCCATAGCCTTCAAATTTCTTTGGATTATCAATACAATATGCCCGGTTAATTTTGGTATGAGCTACATTTTGCTCCCAATAATCGGCGTATTGATCTTTTAATCCTCTTGGGTCTAATCCTAAAAATGAATAATGACTGAAAAACAATGGGCCGCCGTATTCAAATCCTAACGGCAAAGTTATGTCGTAATATTTTTTTCCGTTGATAAAATGGTCGGTGTTAGTCCAACCTTGATGATATACTTCCGGATTAATAGAATAAGTAGGAGAGGCGGCCGAAAGAATGTACGTAATGAGGCATTCGTCCCATCCCCGAATCGGATGATTCATTTCCCAACCAAAATCGGGCGACCAATGCCAATATAATTGATTTTTGCCTTGGGTATAAAAATTCCATTCGACCGTTCTCCATAACTTATCTATTATTGCTCTTAACTCGGTTTCTTTTGCATTGTCTTTGTTGTAATACTGATGCGCTGTTAATAATCCTTCCATCAAGAAAGCTGTTTCGACTAAATCGCCACCGTTATCTTTTTCGCTGAAATGAAAAGCTTTTCCTGTTTCACTATTTATCCAATGCGGATAAGCGCCATGAAAACGAACAGCTATCGTATCCAAGAAATGCGTTATTTTCAGCATCCGGTCTACAGCTTCTTCTCGACCAATAAAACCACGTTCCACACCGACAATGATTCCCATGATTCCAAAACCCGAACCACCGATTGTAGATACTTCATTGCCGTAATTAGTTGTTACATTACTGCGTTCACGGGCAAGTCCGCTGGTCGGGTCGGCAAAATCCCAAAAATATTTCAATGTTTGCAGTTGAACTAAATCCAGTAACTCATCATCAGACTGCGTTTTCTGATTGCAGGAAACCAGTGCGATTATTGTGAGGAAAGCAAAAAGCTGTTTCATAAATTTAATTTTCTAATGTGCCAATATGCCAATAAGCAGATGTAATTTAATTAGCACATTGGCATATTGAATAATTGGCATATTATTAAAAGTTTACCAACGCTTTTCCATCCCATCGATATTCTGCTTTGGCAGGTAAACCAAGGAATGAGAAAATGGTTGGAGTTACATTATATAAATAGGGCGCATCGTTGTAATCATAATCAACTCCGGTTGTGAGCGTTGCATTGGGTTTACCCATTGCTCCCAGTAATGTAGTATTATTGAAATTTCCAGGATTGTAAACAACCAGTTTGGATATTACCGGATGTTGTTCGTCTAATGTTTTGTTACTATAAGCGGCAACAGTCGCGGCATCTACAACATCTGTAAAAACACGTAATTCTTTGATACCTCCATTGAATGGACTTCCATATGAACCTGTTCCATCTTGCGCGATATGGAATGGTAACGAAGAAATCAATGAACCCATGTTGGAAATAGAAGAAGTCGAGGTGTTTCCATTGTCGGCATCTGTTGTTTTCAGCAGACCGTCAACATATACTTTCGCTGTTTGTGTTGCTCTGTCAACTACCAACGAAACATGATGCCATGCTTTATCTGCCAATACTCCTGAAAAGCGCATATCCAACCGATTTCTATCTACATCCGCGATGTTTATCAATAATTGTCCCATACTGCGGCTTACAAATGTGATTCCCGAGTTGGCTCCACTGTTCCAATCTTTGTTTCCGAAAAATGAAGGGTCATCGCCGTTTACAACATCCAATTTTACATCCATTTCAATTGTAAAACTTTTGTCTGCTGCAAAATTCAATTCCGGCAAAGCTGGTAATGTTCCGTATACACCATTTTCATAAACAACGAATCCGTTTTCACTGCGAATGGGTTGTGGAGTTATTGTTGGCGGTGTATTGACAAGTTTAGGTGTAATATGTTTATTATTCAAAACAATGAAAGCGTTTTGTTCGACATAGGAAGAACCGCCGTGACCTGTTCCGTTGCCGCCGTGGTCGGTTGCCACTACAATCAGCCAATTTTCAGTACCGTAAGTCGGACGAGCTTTTACTGCTGCCAATATTCTACCCACACGTGCATCTGCGACTTTTACTGCATTGGCATATTCGGTTGTTGCCAAACCAAAACCTTTATCATGTCCGGCATGGTCTACATCATCGAAATGCAGGAACATCAATTCAGGGGGATCCGTGCGTTGCAGTTCTTCAATTGCAGAATTTTCAACTGTTTGGTCTGAACCTTTTATTTTCTTGGTAACATCTTCGGTTTTGACAATATTGATGTTGATAGGTTCCCATTGCACAAACGAAGTGGTACGCCATCCCGGTTTTTCTTGTTTGATATACTTGAATAACGATGGATATTCTGCCAAACGATTGTTTGTAAATTCATTATTGGTTACGTTATGTTTCTCCACGCTTACTCCGGTAAGTAAACCCGACCATCCGGTAGCGCTCCAAGTTGGAACTTCGGCTAACGCGTTAGTCGCAGCCCACGATTGTTGTACGAGTTGATATAAATTAGGCATCGCTGTTTCGGTGATGGCGGAAGGGACACATCCGTCAATTCCGATAAATAATACTTTAGTCAAACTGTTTTCACGAACGATGGTATCGCTTGGGTTTTTTCCTGAATCATCGTTATCTGCCGGAGAATCTTCACTACAAGATGTTGCTGAAAAACAGATTGTTGTTGAAAAAATAAATAATAGACTATAAAAGAATGTTTTCATTTTGTTTTTTGAATATTTTTTTGAACCACATAGGCACATAAGACACATAGAATTATTATGAAAATAAAGCTTTACAGAACAAAGAAGATAGATTTAGATTAAAAGACTTTAAGATTTATCTTTTAGTCTTTATTTTTTTGTCTAAAATCTTATGTGTCTTATGTGCCTATGTGGTTATAATTATAATGAATAATTAAATCCCAATTTTTGTAATCCGGCTTGTACTTCGGGAGCCGACATAAATAACTTCCACAATAAACCGGAGCGATGATTTTCAATCATACATACAATCGGTAATTGGTCAATAGCCAAGTAATTGGATGATACCCAATTTTTTGTCAAATCAAAGCCGTCATAAAATCCGTATTTATCGCCATTCCAAATTTTATCTCCCAATTTATAATAGAAGAAATGCAAGGCTTGCATGGATTCTTCGGGCGTATAAGGCATGGAAGATAGCGCGGCTGTCGGAGCGATGGTTCCGACATCGTTTGTTGGAGATGAGGCGGTGTATCCTGTTGGTATCTGGCTGGCAGTCAATCCCCAGCAATCGGCGCTATATCCTGCGTACTTTTTAGGATTAGTAATACAATATTGCCTGTTGATAAGCGTATGGTTCCGGTTTTGTTCCCAATAATTGGCATATTGGTCGCTCAATCCTTGAGGATTTAATCCAATAAAAGAATAATGAGCAAAGAAAAGCGGACCACCATAAGCCGAACCCAATGGCAATGTGATGCCGTAATACTTACTTCCGTTTTTCATGTTCCCGTTGCGCGCCCAACCTTCCGTATATACTGGCAAATCAATCGTATGGGTAGGAGAACTTGCCGCTAACAAGTAAGTCATCAAAGATTCGTTCCAACCTGTTACTTTCATATTCATGTCCCAACCGTAATTGGGAGACCAATGCCAATACAACACGTTTTGTCCATCACGGCGAAACCAATCCCATTCTACGGCATTGAACAGAGAAGTGACACTATCACGTACCGCTTTTTCGGCTTCATTGTTTTGATCGAAATATTGACGGGCAATAATTAATCCTTCCATCAAAAACGCTGTTTCTACTAAGTCAGCACCGTTATCTTTGGTTCCGAATGGAATTATTTTTCCGGTTTCTCCATTTATCCAGTGTGGATAAGCGCCATGAAAACGGTCAGCTTTCGACAAAAATTGAGTAATTTTTTGCATGCGTTCCAATCCTTGGGCACGGGTAATAAATCCGCGTTCAATGGCTACAGGAATAGACGCGATACCAAAACCGCTTCCGCCGGTGGTAGCGATTTCATTTCCATGACCGGTTCCCTCATGAGCAAGCCCAGATGCTACATACGGCTTATATTCCCAAAAATAATTGAACGCAGCGCGTTGCACTTTGGTTAATAATTCATCGTCAGAAATACGAGGATATTTATCAGTTGAATCAATAGCCGTCACGAAAGTACCTGTATAACCATTCACTACATTTCCACCCTTCGAATTCGTTCCCTGCGGAATATTGATTTTGTATGATGTCAACGCTTTGAGCGTTGTAGTAATGTCGCATTGAATTGTTTTATTATCAATGAAATGATAATTGAAGTCCAAGCCTCCGGAGAGTTGGACGGTTTCCTTTGTAAAATAATTAGAATCAACATCCTGCATCAATTCGATTTTGATTGTTGCAGGTTCATTAATTGAAATACCAGAAATACTGGAATTGTATGGCAAATTTTGGTTATCTACATACACGTAGTTAATCATTATCTTGTTGTTGGATGGCACGGGCGTTCCGTTGTCATCGTCGTCGTTGCAGGAAAACAGCATTGAAACCGTTAAGCAAATGCTGATAATGATATAATATTTGATATGTTGTTTTAGCACGATGAATTGTTTTTTGTTGAATTAAAGAGGGTGTTCAAAAAGTCATTAATGAACGTTTTGTCATTGCGGGTTTGACCCGCAATCTCTTGATTCACAGTCTGATTTTTTTAGGAGATCCCGGCTCAAGGCCGGGATGACAGACTTTTTGGACACCCTCTGTGATGAAAAATCAGATTATTCGTTTATATTCTCGAATTCTGCATCATAAAGTTGTTGAACTTCAGCAGCAGTCAAAGCGCGGTCGTAGATGCGGAATTCGTCCAATAAACCCTTGTATGAGTCTGTTGGAGCCCAAGTTTCAACTTTATTAACATTATCAGCCCATGCTCCAATAACAAATGTTTTTACTCCGGCAAATTTTAAATCTCCAAGAGGAGTTGTTTCTGATGGGTCTGTCCATCTTTTTGAAAATCCATCACCAAGGTCTACAACTTTACCATTCACATACATATAGAATCTGGAACTAATATTATCATAAGTTACAGCAATATGCATCCATGTCCCATATGTAAAACGATTAGAACCATAATTAGCTATTTTTTGAGAACTCCATTCCGCAGTTTCTTTAACAAAAACGTTAAAAAAATCAACAGAGTCATTTGTTGTTGTTCGATTTTGTTTGAGAGAAAAATTACCCCAAGGAACATCTATACTTCCATCAATTTGGAAAATCATAGGTTCTTTACCTCCATTCCCTGTCCATGCTATTTTAGCCCAAAAAGCAAATGTAGTTCCTGTCAATTTGGCTAACTTATTTGATTCGGTAAGAGCATATTTCAAATATGCTTGATCACTTTCAGTTCCTCCTCCTTGATAAGCTTTTCCTCTTCTTCCTTCAGGATAGGTCGCATTCTTTTCTGTAGGCGTAGGAAGAGTCCCTTTTACATCATTACCATTTCCCTCAAAAGGAAAGTAAGCAATCAAATTACTTGATGCGATATCAGATGGATCTGTTTTTGGAGGATTGGGATTTCCTCCATTATCATCATCATCGCCACAAGAAGTAAACATGAAGCCACCGATAATTGCGGCACATGCTACATACGCAAATTTTAAAAACTTTTTTTTCATGATTTTTCAAATTAAAAAATTAAACAATAAATTCATATTATAACTAGTTATATGCTATAGAATAGCAATTTTTTGAGTTTGAATTACTTTAAAATACAAAGCGTGAAAACTTTGGATATTAGTTTACACGCTTTACATTTATAAAAAAAAATCTTTCTGTTATTTCAATGTATTTAGTTGTTCGATAGTTAATCCTGTCAATTTAATTATCAAATCTACTGGAAGGTTTTCTTGCAGACATCTTTTTGCAATTTCAATCTTTTGCAACTCTCCACCTTTTTCTTCACCTATTTTCATTCCCTTTTCTTTGGCAAATTCCATTGCGCTTTTGACATCGGCATATTCTTCAATACTTTTATTGTACTTTTCCATTTCTTTAGGTGTTAATTGAGCAATTTCTGCTACTCTAAATAACTTGTCAAATACTTTTCCTTTTAATTCCGGAGGACGATTCTCAAACGTTGGTAATTTTTTTAATAAATAAATCCAACGTTCAAAATTTGTCTCCAACTCATCTAATGATTTTGTGAATTTGGGCAATTCCAAATACTTATAAACCAATTTATCATAAAACACTTTCCCCGTCTTTTCTTCTATCAATTTTACATTATGATAATATTCCTCTTCATCAAATAATATAAAATCTACAATTGCAACAGTAAATACCGGATTTAATCTAAAATCCCATTTCCCTTTTATCGCTTGTGATTGTATCGGAAATGTTGAATAATAAATACTTCTGTCTTTGAAAAATGCTTGTTGCACTTTTTGCATTTCAACTATAAAATAGTTATCGCAATCGGTTTTACAATAAATATCAAAGACTACCCTGCGTTCTGTTTCTCCATTTCCTAATTGTTCGGAATTTAAATAACTTAAATCAACAATTGTTCCTTGATCCTGAATTAATTCATTGAGAAAATCAATTAATAATTCTTTGTAAGATTCGTTACCAAAAATACGTTTGAAACCATAGTCGGTTAATGGATTCAGATATTTTGAAACAACACTTGTTTCAAAAGGTTTTGCGCTACTCATAATTTATAAATTTGTTTTGATTAATATTCAAAGCAAAAGTAAAGAATGATTGGCGAAATTCCAAATTAACGGTTGACAAGTAGACGAGTTACGAGTTAAGAAGTTAACCTACAAATGATTACTCATTAACTTATTTATTCGTTTATTGTTTTTCGTGTAAACCAATATGTCAAAGAACTTTTTGCCTCACAAGGCTTTTATTACACTTTTTATTAATAATTATTATTCTGAGTTAAACTCGGATTTAGATCTCTTTGCCTTTGTGGAATTGGAAATAATTCATGTTTTCCGGCAATAAATCCTAATGGTCCTAATATGGTAGGAGCTTGTCCTGTGCGTACAAGATCATAAAATCTGTTTTCTTCCAATGCCAATTCTGCCCGGCGTTCATCAAGTACGTCTTGTAAAATAGGAGCATCAATTCCTGTCAAGTTTACCCGGTCGCGTACTTTATTTAATGGAGTAGCAGCATCTCCTCCTGTGTGAATTTTAGCTTCTGCATTCATCAATAAAACATCGGCATAACGGATAACGCGTATATTGTAATCAAAACTATAACCATTGAACGACCATTTATTATAGGCGGAAGGGGTATAAGTTTTCATATTATAATATGGGTTCGTACATTTTGATTTGATACTATCTCCTTCTATGGTTTTAGTTCCACGAACCATGATAGTAGCTCTGATACGTTCATTATCTCCCCTTGCAGTTAAAAAGTCTATTAGTTTTTGACTCGGCACTTTAAATCCCCATCCTTGCATGTTGGCCGGTTCATTTCCCCGAGGGCCTTGATAGTAGCCATATTCTTCAATTGTTGGAGCATCTGTTCCCGGCAGCCCGGAAGTTTTTCCAATGGTGGAACTTTGAATCTCAAAAAGAGATTCTTTACTGTTTTCTCCATCGGGACGAAATACTTCGTAAAGAGTTGGTAATAAAACGAATCGATTACTTTCAATTATTTTATCTGTATAATAAGCTACAGAATCCCATTGATTTTGATACATAAAAACTTTTGCTTTCATTGCCATTGCTGTATATTTGGTCACTCTGCCCGCCCATTCCTTAGTATAGGATTCACTGATGTTTTCAACGGCATAAGTCAAATCATCATGGATAAATTTGTACACTTCTTCTTTTGTTTTTCTGGGCTGTTGTGCCAATTGTTCAGAAGTCATTAAAGTATCAATGATCGGGACTCCACCAAATGCACGTACCAAATTGAAATAGGCATAAGCACGTATAAAACGGCTTTCTCCCATATCACAATTATAATCTGCCCAATCTGCGTCTGATTTTAATATGGGAATAAAGTTTGGCAAAGTAAAAATGGAATTATTGGCAGCGCTGGCAATGTTATATTGTCCCATCCAATAATTATTAATCGTTTCTGTAGTAGGAGTATATGTAAAACCGTTCATCGCTTTCATATCCGGACCATCGTCAATATCACTACCTTTATCTGCATCATCGGATGTGATTTCCAACATTCCAAAATAAGGCATTCCGTGTCCTAATCCGGAACGCATAGAGGCGTAGGCATTACTGACGGAAAGAAACATATTTTCGCGTTTTGTGTAATCAATACCTTGCGCTGACATTTCTCCTTCCGGATCAATATCAAGAAAATCAGAACATGCACTAAACAATCCTAAAAAAATAATCAATGTATATATATTTATAGTTTTCATTGTCTTCATTTTTAGAGTTTTTTATTAAAAAGTAAGTCTTGCCCCAACACTGTAAACAGCTTGCATGGGATATACATTATTGTCGATTCCAGTTGAATTTGGTTCTCCTGAAATTTCTGTCGTGAAACCGTTATAGCCGAATATTGTAAGTGGCCTTTGTGCTAACACATACAACCGAATCAGAGGTAGTTTGGAGTCTTTAGCTTTAGGAATCGTATATCCTAACTGTACATTTTGTATACGGATGTAGGATCCGTCTTCTACAAAAAATGAATTTGGTTTTTGATTGATAGATGCATTGTATGCTTTTGCAGAAGGATATTCATTGGTAGAACCGTTTCCTGTCCAACGATTTTCATAGAAAGCCTCATCGTAATTTCCGGCAGGGAAAGTTTCTCTTTTCATTCTCTTTTGATTCAAAATCTTATTTCCCCATTGTCCTTGAAAAGCAATAGAAAAATCCCACCTTTTATAACCGGCACCTAAATCAATCCCTCCCATTAGTTTTGGAGTAGGGCTTCCGAGATAAACAATATCCGGATTTCCATCTCCATCATCATTTCTATATTTGAAATAACCGGGTTCTGCTGAAGTTCCTTTGGTTTCTGCCGTTGTTTGATAAATCCCCAAAACATCATATCCATAAAATGAACCAATAGGTTTGCCTACTATGGCGTAAGTTGCCGTCATCCCATTTACCGAAGTTCCCGGAACTTTACCATCAGGACGATTAGATACTTCTGTTACTTTATTGTTTACAGTTGATAAATTCAAACCGGCATTGTAATTGAAGTCTTCTCCTATTTTATCATTCCAATTGAGGGAAAATTCGACACCCATATTTTGTACAGTTCCGTTATTTCCCAACAATTCGGCTGTACCTCCTCCACTGGCAATAGGAGCATTAAAAACTACATCGGAAGTTACCCTGCGATAAAAATCGAGAGTTCCGCTCAAGCGATTATGTAATAACGTAAAATCGACTCCCAAGTCAAATTCTGTCACAACTTCCCATTTCAAATAATTTCTCAAAACAGTTTGAGCTCCGACTCCATCAACCAATTTATCACCAAAAACTCCGGAACTTGGTATGCCGGCAGTTCCAACGATATAGGAAGAGTTTGCAGGAACATTGTCATTTCCGAGTTGTCCCCAACTAGCACGAACTTTCAAATAATCTAAGATTTTTTGATCTGTCATAAAATCTTCGGCACTCATTACCCATCCAAGTCCGATGGACGGAAAATATCCCCATTTTTGTTGATATTTCGAACTTCCGTCGGCACGAACAGTTAATGTTGCTAAATATTTACTGTCATAGTTGTAGGTTCCACGAAGAAAGTAAGACAATCCATTAACAATCTCATTGTCATCATCACTTTTCCTGTCATTGGCAGAACCATTGCGAATATATTTTTCACTATCTGTTTTTCCCGGCACATTAATTGCTGTACCTTGTAGCCATGGATTTGTTTCGTGTCTGATTGAATTTCCCAACATTACACTGTAATTATGTTTCTTGTCAAAAACATCAGAATAAGTTAATGTGTTGTCCCAAATTTGTTTGGTATAGTTTGTATATCTCTTTACTAACTCAGACTGACTAAGTCCTTGAGAGCCTCCAACAAGGTTTTCAGGTCTATAGTTTCGATCCATTATAAATCGTAGATCCATGTTATACTGAGTTTTCAACCTCAGTTTGTCTTTTAAAAAGCCAATTTCCAAGAACATAGAAGGAATTATTTGGTATCCGGTTTCCAAATCATCCTGATAGTAGGCTACTGCATAGGGATTTCCATAGGAATTTCCTAAGTTAGCGGGTGCTATTTGTGGAGAACCAAATTTAACCGGATAAGCTTGAGTATTATTTTCATCATAAACATTATAAATGGAAGGATTAATATAGGCTTGGAAAAAAGCGTCATTATTAGGTTTGTTATGTGTATAATTGGAGATAACTGTTGAAAATCCCGCTTTTACGGATTTAGACAATTGATATTCACCTTTACCTCTTAAATTTAACCGGCTATAATTGTTGTCGACATCCAAAATCCCATCTTGATATAAGTAATTTATTCCCAATGAATAATTTGATATTTCATTTCCTCCCGAAACGTCCAAACTTTGATTATACATAGGAGCATTGTGTAATAAAACATCATACCAATCTGTATTTGCTCCATTAAATTGCTCTACTGTTAAAGGAGTATAGCCTGGTTCATCTTTATTGACTTCATTCCTGAGTGTGACATATTGTGAAGTGTTAGCTAATTTCATGATATTGACTGGAACCTGCATGGCGAAATATCCATCATAAGTTATTGTAGGTGTTCCTTTGGTGCCTCGTTTGGTAGTTACAATTATTACTCCATTTGCTGCACGTACACCATAAATAGCGGAGGCAGAAGCATCTTTCAACACGTTCATGGTTTCAATATCATTGTTGTTGAGAAAATCGATATTGTCAACAAAAACACCATCAACCACATACAAAGGTTTGGCATAATCGCCAATAGAACCGACTCCGCGTATTCGTACCGCAGGACCGGCTCCCGGCGCTCCACTATTAATCACCTGTACTCCGGCAACTTTTCCCTGTAATGCTTGCATGGGATTGGTTGTAGCTTGCTTCTCAAAAACATCTTTTTTTACTACTGCAATTGGAGCTGTCAAATCTTTGACTTTCTGTGTGCCGTAGCCAACAACAACTACTTCTTCGAGAGACTTAGTGTCGTCTTCTAAAGAAATATTGATCACTTTTCGATTATTTACAGGAATTGTCTGATTTTTCATTCCCACGTAACTGAATTGCAAAGAAGCATTCGCCGGAATGTTATTCAAAGAATATTTACCATCAATATCGGTTATGGTTCCATTAGGGGTTCCCAAAACAACAACAGAAACACCGATCGCAGGCATTCCCGATGTTTTTTCCGTTACAGTTCCGCTCACAGTGATTGTTTGCGCTTGTGCATATAAAACTGTAGAAAAAAACAGTGTAATTAAGTAAAAAACTTTCTGTTTCATAAGAATAAATATTTTTGGTTCAAATGTAACCTTGACTTATCCTTATAACAAAAAAGAAAGATACTACTCTGACACTATGAATAAAAATAAGGAGTAAAAAGCCCCTATTTTACCCCTATTTATCAAGAAAATTTGTCTTTAATTTATTTATTTACAAATAATTACGAGATGATTTAAAATAATGTTATTCTTTGTTAAAGTTTGACATTTTGATATTTTGAAGTAATTTACGCAATGAATTTGTCTCGGCCTTTTTTATAAAAAAACATAAAATATAGATTTAAAACACAAGGTTAGGCGGAATAATTATTCACGGAGTAGATTCGATTTAGATATTAAAAGACAAGATACCTTGTGAAATAAACTTCTTTTACTCCGTTTTCGATAAAAGATTTATTAAAAAAGATAACCTTGTTGATCTAATTTGGTTTTTCCTAAATGAGTGTAGGCCAATTCAGTTACTTCCCTACCTCTGGGAGTTCTTTTCAAAAAACCTTCCTTAATTAAAAAGGGTTCGTAAACTTCTTCGATAGTTCCGGCATCCTCGCCTAAAGCAGTTGAAATGGTTGTTAAACCAACCGGTCCGCCACTGAATTTATCAATAATCGTACAAAGAATTTTATTGTCGATTTCGTCCAATCCGTAACGGTCGATATTCAAAGCTTCCAACGCGAAACAGGCAATTTCTTTGTCTATTTTTCCATTGCCCTTTACCTGAGCAAAGTCACGTACACGGCGAAGTAGCGCATTAGCGATACGCGGAGTTCCCCGACTCCGTGAAGCAATTTCGGCAGCCGCGTTGTTGGCACATTCTACATCCAATATATCCGCCGAACGCTTGATGATAGCGGTCAATGTATCCGCGTCATAATATTCCAAATGCAAATTGATTCCGAAACGGGCGCGCAACGGAGAAGTAAGCAATCCGCTGCGGGTAGTCGCGCCAACTAAAGTAAAAGGAGCTAATTCTATCTGGATTGAACGCGCGCTTGGACCTTTGTCGATCATGATGTCTATCCGGTAATCTTCCATCGCCGAATAGAGATATTCTTCGACAATCGGACTCAACCGGTGGATTTCATCAATAAAGAGAACATCATTTTTTTCCAAAGAAGTGAGTACTCCTGCCAAGTCGCCGGGTTTGTCTAAAACAGGTCCTGATGTAATTTTGAAACCCACATTCAGTTCATTAGCAATAATATTGGAAAGAGTTGTTTTTCCTAACCCCGGAGGTCCATGTAACAATACATGGTCTAATGCTTCTGCCCGCATTTTAGCCGCTTGTACGAAAATTTTCAGGTTTTCTACAATCTTTTCTTGTCCGCTGAAACTTTTGAAAGTAAGAGGACGAAGCGCGTTTTCAAAATCCTTTTCTTTGTCTCCCGGGCGGTAACTTCTTATGTCGAACTGTTCTTCCATATGCTTGATTTTCCGATTTTTCAAAAATGATAAAACCGGACGACAAAGTTATTATTTTATCATATTAAAATGGTAAACTTTATTTTTTTTCTGAAAAAAGACTTATTTCTGTAGCCTTGGCATTTTTTTGTTTTATGATTTATTTATACCTTTTCGAATCAATTTAAGACAACACGTTAATTTTTCTTCCCGACACGTATAAGGCATATTTTTCCGAAAAAGGGAACGCTAAAGTCGCTTGAGAAGACAACAATCCGATATTACCCGCAATCGAAATCTTTTCGGGAATCGTTTGTTTGCTTTTTACTGTAACAACCGAACTTAAACGCCCTCCCGATGAAGCATCCATACCTGTTTTTATCAATTCTAAATTCGATAAATGGTCGGCATTGAAAAGCGGAAAAATCCCAATAAATGTCCTGATGTATAAAGTGAAATATTGTTATAAAGAAGTAGGTTTTGTCCGGGTTCTCCACCCCTCACATACATGTTTGTGTTGGCGTCACCCGCGTTTTGTAAATTTTTCGGTAAAAAATGTTGTTACCCCAAAAGAAGATTTCCTGAAAAAAGGAAAGCATGTAGAAAAATAAGTAGAATTTGTTTCATAAAAAAAACCGCACTGTGAATTTGACAAAACTCCTTATGACATGTTTTGAGTGCTTTACCACCTTTGTAATCCGCCGTGCTAAGCATACCCGAAAGGGCGCGGCCCGCCATTAGTAGTAAGAGCTTGTCTCGGAATCGTGATTAATTTGATGAGTTTCCCAATTGACAATGCGGTTGTACTTATTATTTTAATGATAAATATCTCGCTTGATATAATGCAAATTTAATTCACTCTTTTGTAATTTCCAAATAAATTAAGAGAAATTTTTAGTAACTGTTTAAATTTACAATTGAGAACAATATGAATGTTTTTAAACCACATAAGGCACATAAGTTTTATTTCACCATAGAGCCATAGAGGACGTGGAGAATAAATTAAACATTATTGAAATAGACTTAATTACATAAAAAAAATCGATGTTCTTCGTGCCCCTTGTTCGGCAGCGTTTGCAACGCTGTCGTATCAAATAGTCGTTTGTAACGACACATATTCAATATGTTTTTCATTGCCTATTTCGCTTCATCATTTGGATTCGTCTCGACTTTTTTATTGAACCAGCCACATAATTATTTAATTTTCTTTACCGTCAGTTTAAACTGACGGCAATAGAATGTTCTTTTTTGATTATTTATTTTTAAAGTATCAGACTCATTATACATTTTGAATGGTACATATATCATCCTTTCTAATGAATGTTCTTTTTTGATTATTTATTTTGCAATAAGCACAAAATCAGACAATTATGTCGTTACAAACGACTATTTAATACGACGGCGTTATGAAAACGCCGCCGAACAGGGGGATTTTTTTACTTGTGTATTTTTTGAAATCGCGAATCGTTCCGCTTAAATCTTCGGTTTTGCTTTCTACCAACAAATGAATATGATTCAACATTATCACAAAAGCATAAATTACCAAACCTTTAGATTGAATACAATAATCCAGACTTTCTATTATTAAATCCCGATAGATTTTTCGAGTGAATATGTCAATCCATTCTACAATCTGGAATGTAAGAAAATAAATTCCATCTTTTTCATCTATTTTATACCCAGTACTCATTGTAGCTATAAAA
This sequence comes from Bacteroidales bacterium, assembly GCA_031553755.1. Taxonomy (GTDB): domain Bacteria; phylum Bacteroidota; class Bacteroidia; order Bacteroidales; family Azobacteroidaceae; genus JAIRVZ01. Next base: position 18,940 of record JAVBKZ010000043.1, read on the forward strand.
TTAAAATTATCTGACTATGTCGTTAAAAACGACTATTTAATACAACGGCGTTATGAAAACGCCGCCGAACAGGGTGATAACTGAATGTAATTATTTCTGATAAAATTTCAATGGCTTTTATCTCTTTTTTTTCTTAAGTTGACGACATTGGACAAAGCCTACGCCGAGCGGAAGATATTTTCAGAATTTATTTGATATAGTTATTTGTACTATCCGGCTTTTGATCAAACTGTTTGAAATGCCAAGTTTCATTTATTTGTTTTGAAAATTGCTCTCCTTTTTTATACACATTATTCTCGTCGACACCATGTGGTTTAGGATCATTTGTATATACATTTACCCCTAAAGTCCAATCCTTATATCCCAATTCCAAAGCAGCTGAACGAAAACGATCTCCTCCATCTCCACCCATAATATCTACATCATTTTCATGGCTAATCGACCATTCTTTATATCGAAGTCCTAATGTTGCCGTCCGTTGTCCTTGAGAACCTCCATCCATTCCTTCGCTATATTTTGTTGTATGCCACGAAAATCCGAAGTTCTTATCATTATAACTAAATCCAGCATATTTAGAACCCTGCCCCATACCTGCATATAGCGTCCAATCTCCAATATCATAAGAAGCTGAAATACTTGCTCCTAAAGAAAATCCATTTACATTTCCCATTGTTCCGGCAGTAAGCATAGCCATAGGATTTATGGAAAAATTAACATTGCCAATATTGAAATTTACAGGTGGAACAACAAAACCTAAAGCCGTATTTACAGCGTTGTTTCCTGCAAATTGCCAACCGCTCATTGCCGCAGTTCCTCCCATGGTATTGTATCCAAGCCAAGCCATACCAGCACCTATTCCACCTGCTGCTACCGCTTTCCATCCCCAATTGCCGGTTGTAAATCCATGCACCAAATAACCACAAACAAATCCAGCAGCAGCAGCAATTAAATCATCTATTAAAAACCATTCCCCACTCGGATCCGTATAAATCATCGGATTATTCATACAATACGAATACCGATTATAGTTCAGCCAATTACCCGGTGCTTGCAATTGTGGGTCGGGACTCATGAACATGGCGGTCAACGGGTCATAAACACGGCCGTTCATATTAATCAGACAGAATGCATCTAAATGCTCGTGCATCGTGTAACCCCTGTTCACGATAAAACCTTTCCTGCTGTCGGCTTGCGTCCAGTTTGTAGGATTCCGTCGATTGCCCCATGGGTCGAAAGCATAACGTTCTTTCACTTCTCCTGATGGCAGTACCAATGCTGTCAAAGAACCTTGATAATCGGTATAGGCATAATACAAAGTGTCGCCACCTTGTGTATTACTTGCATAAATCGCGACTAAACCATTGCCTCCGCTGAGGTAATGCAAACGCCGGGTATTGTTTCCGGAAATTTCTTCTTCATACCCTCCGATATAGTAACGGGTCAAGCTGTTGTTTGTTGTGTTATTGAAAACGCTTTTTATCCGTTGTTCATCCACGCCATAAGAGATGCTCAATGTATTCCCGTTTTCACTGATGGTTTTCACTTTTTTGAAATCGGTATAAGTAATAGCCTGATTATTACTTGGAATAAAAGAAGGCACACCGCTGATAGAGGTCAAAGCATGGGGTTTATTATTTGCTCCATAATTCATGGTATAGGTTAAATCACTCTTGTTTGTGATATTTCCCATTGAAGGATCGAATGTCATGGAATTATTTTTCTGTACAGTTCCATTTTTCGAAACGTTCCAATTCGTCAAGCGATTTATCGGATCATAAATGAAATTTTCTTTATAACCTGTTAAATTGTCTTGCCGGTAATCCAAGTTTCCTTTATTATTGAAATAATAAGTCATATTCATGACTCCGGACGCTGTTATTGCATTCGGGAAACCTCGGCTATCAAATCCAAAAGAAGTTTCAATATTTCCTTGCCGTATTTTGGTTAATTGTCCCCGAACATTGCTTTCCAACGCTTTCCATATATTCGAACCGTTGCGGTCGGTTATTCCTGTTAAACGGCTGTATTTATCATATTGGTTGATAGTGTAGTAACCACTTGGGTAAATTACTTTACTTACCCGTCCCAATTCATCATATTCCGTA
>JAVBKZ010000033.1:0-85081 GCA_031553755.1 Bacteroidales bacterium
TGTCATCCCGCACTTGATGCTGTCATCCTGAACTTGATTCAGGATCTCTTAATGAATTGCTGATTATCAATAGATTGCGGGTCAAGCCCGCAATGACAAATTAGTTTTTTAATTTGTTAGGTAAAATAACGGATACTCATAATAATTTTACACCTCAAATACTGTCCTAATTTTGAGGTACATTATATTCATAAGTTTAATTTTGAAAAGGTTATTATAATTATTTAGAAAGCTTACTCATTAATTTAATTCTAAACCGGAATGGAAATAGTAACAAAGGAATAAAAAACAAAACCTTCGATGTTGGATTGAACTTTAACGCCCTAATTATTTCTTTCAGACAATTATATTTTTGATTTAATCTTAAATATATAGATGCCCTCATCTTATACCAAAGAGAAATGTAATTTCGTAAACCTGATATATTTTTATTTTTTTTGTATAATCGTTCCAACTCAATTCCTACTCTATTTTCTTCATCTGGAATCCTTTTAGGTGCATTTTCCTGATAAGAAGATACTCCAGTACAAAATATAGCCAAAGGTTTTACATAATATGCAATTTTATAATTTACAGCTAACCTTGCCCAAGTCAATAAGTCTTCTCCAGCCTTTATGCCAATGGGAAATCCTCCAATAGATAAAAAAGCTTCTTTTTTAGCGACAATTGCAGATGTCCACAAAGGAGGATGCGAACAAGCCGCCACTTCAAAATAATTGGTTAAAACACCATTCTCTTCTTTGAATGGCATTTTGTTCAGAATAATAGGCTTTATATTTCCATTAGAATCTTTCAATTCATAAGCGCAAGCATATACCGAACTTTCAGGAAAATTATTAATTAAATCAATTTGATTAGACAAATATTCAGGTTTCCATTCATCATCGGCATCCAATAACGCGACATAATCATACTTAGCCTCCTTAATTCCCTTGTTTCTCGCTGCAGAAACACCCTGATTTTCTTGGTGGATTAAACGAATCCTCTTATCAGAAATTTCATCCAAAACAGCAACACTATTGTCCGTACTTCCATCATCTACCACAATCACCTCAAAATCCTGAAATATTTGATTAAAAACAGACTGCAAAGTTTGTTTAATCTGTTTTTCTTTATTGTGTAAAGGAATTACGATGCTAATCATGCTCTTTCTTTATGTTTTTATGAATACTATCCATCGATAACAATCCATTTACCTCCTTTTGCACCACCTTCTCTTTTGAGTCGTCCTTCTTTTTTTAATTTACCTAGATGATAATCAACACCTCCGGAGGATAATATTCCTATTTTATTTGAAATTTCAATCCTTGATAAATCAGGATTCAAGCGGATTAAATTCAAAATTTGGTCTGTTATTTTCTGCTTGTTTTCTGCTTGTTTTCTGCTTGTTTTCTCTCTGTTTATGGCTATCTTCAAATAGTTTAAATGTGACCAATGAAGTATCTATCGTATTGTCAAAACAAACTTTTGTATTTGTCGATTTTTCCCATTTCAACATCTTGTCGAAACCATAACCCGCATTTTCTGCAAGTTTAGCACAACGAAATAATTTAGCAAGAACAGGGTTACTTCAAAATCTTCCCATTCAATATCCGAAAGTCGTTTTAGTAAATTTTCCTTATCCATTTTGAGATTTTTCTGATTTTGGAATTACATCATTTTTCGTAATCAAAAATTCTTAGTTGTTCGCTGCCAATCGACTTTTCAACCCAATCAACATTCCATAAATAGCAAATGGATAACTCAATGTCATTAAAGAATAATTCACCACATTATCCGTATACATCGCGACTGCCAAGCCAGCCATAGAAGATGCGGCTACAATCGCGCAAAATTTAATTATCAAATCATTCTGCCTATAAAAAATCAAAATCGAATGAATCGCTAGAGAGAGAATGATAGAAGCATACAAAACTAGCCCTATCAAGCCTGTATCACACAATATCTGCACGTAGTCGTTATGAACGACTTCTAAGTGTCCAAAAGGATGTTTATGCGAATAAAATACCTGCTGCAAATTACCCAATCCGGAACCTGTCAGTTCTTTTCCTTTGTAAAAATTATCTAAACTCCATTCCCACATGGAGAATCGACCACTTGAATCAATATCTTCAGAAGTCAAAGCATCCCTGTTTTCAATGATTTCTTCTGTAGTCATGCCTTTTTTATAGAACATTTTTTCCCTGAATTCAGGAACGTATAGAAGTACACCAATAAATATTGAAGCTGCGACAGCGACATAAGGTACAGATTTCAACTTGTATTTTATTAATGAAAATACCGCGATAGTTATAGAAATAGCCAACATTCCTGTCCTGTTAGTCATTAAAACAGCAGGCAGAATAAACAATGGAATATATCTTAAATATTTTTTTTGATTGAATATCGCAAAATAAGCTAATGCTATTGAAACAACAACCGGCATAAAATCAAGGATGGCAGGTCCCCACCAAATCGTAGTTGCCAACAATCCACTTACAATAGGAATACGATATAAAATCAATAAACACACTGATCCAAATATTCCTACATAAAATATATTTTTGAAAGCCCTGAGTGTAAATAAATGGTTAGTTGTCACTTGGGTTGCCAATAACAAAACCAAAAACGGATATAAATATTTCAGGAAAACACGAAATCCATACAGTTTAGCGGGAGAAAATAAAATAGAAAACACCAAATAGACCAAATAGGCTACATACAACAACACAGTGAGGCTTGCAACCGGCTTGTTTTTATCATAAAATATCGCGATCAAACACCAAACAATCCACACGGCTAACCTCACAGCCGATAAACCTCCAAATTGCAAAATTCCGGTATACAATGTGAATAAAAAGAAATATTGAACGCCGGTAACTTTCACTCTAAAACCTTTGTTCAATGGATGATACGTTTCTTTATAATTCAAAGAAATATACCGGGCTCCTAAAATAGAAGTAATAAGAAAAATTATATATGATATAGCAGTATACATTCTATTGCTTTATTTTTTCAAAAAACGCCACCCAACGCGTCATGATCCTATCAACTTCAAATCTTACTACGTTTTGTTTGGCTGCATGTCCCATTTTCAATCGCAATTGTTCATCAGACATCAGTAATTTCATTTTGTCTGATAAATCGCGGGTATTTTTTAATTCGGCCAAAAATCCGTCTTCTCCATCTTTGATAATTTCCGAAGGACCACATTCGCAATCGAAAGCGACACACGGCACTCCACAAGCCATCGCTTCAGTCAATACCAACCCAAATCCATCGTAAAGTGATGACAGTGCAAACACGGAAGATGACAACATGATAGATTCTACATCCTGATTAGGAGGAAGAATAAATACATTTTCGTGCAAAGATAGTTCTTTTATCAACGTGAGCAACATGGGTTTATCGTGCCCTTCTCCATAAATGTTTAATTTCCAATCCGGAAAATCATTTTTTAGCAATGCAAATGCCCAGATTAAATATTGAAATCCTTTGGGAGCTACCAATCGCCCCATCGAAACAATTTGTTTATTGATGAGTTCTGCGGATATTTTTGTTTGAAAAGAAAGCGGATTAGGAATAACTGTAAACTTATTTCCTCCTCCCCAAAGCTGCTTATCCTTTTCTGTCAATAAAACAATCTGTTTATATTTTCGGGCATAATACTTTTCTTTCGCCAATAAAAATTTCAACCAGATTTTTCTTATCAAGCGGTATTTATCATTAATGAGAGAATTACCTAAATGTCTCAGGTAATTTTTTGTAAAATGGAATTCCAGTACTTTTTCACTTCCATCATTGGCTTTGTATAGAAATTCGGCATCTAAACCAAAAACGCTGATGGTTATATTCGGACGTATTCCGTCTAACTTTTGAAATAATTTTGCCTGATATTCTTTTCTTGAACGGCTCCCGAAAATCATCCAAGGTTTGTGATTCATCCGATTGATATCAAGCGAATGGATATGTATTTTCTCAGAAAAAGGGAAGAAAGGCTTGTTCGAATTTTGCAACACAACGATATGTACTTCATAACCCAATACATCGGCAAAATAATTGGCTTTCGTACACAAAACCCGTTCGATTCCTCCTGACCGTTCGATATTCGCTACAGAATAGGCAATTTTCATGAGTCACTTTTATTTATCATGATACAAAATAAATCATTTTTGCTCAGAATCCATTTTAAATCTCAAGTTTAATTCCTAACAAATTTTATGCTTATTTTAAATAAATTTCTACGAACCAGAAATTTTCCGTATCCGATTCTACAATTCGTTTGATTTTAAATGGCAATCGAATCAAACTTTCGTTGTTTTTATCTGTAATTAAAAACCGGATGTTATTTTCTTTTATAAAATCGACCTGATATTCCAAGATAGTTTTTTTGATATTATTTTCTTTTTTCGTCATCACATAGTGATAAAAAGGCGTATTGATGACGGACGCTTTAATGTATAAAGGATTGTTGTTGTAAGTAATTTCCAACAAATCAAATGAGTTTAAAAATACCGGATGATAATCGTTCGTAAAACGGGTAATATCATAATCGGCATAAATGACGTTGGCATTCCGGACAACACTTCCATTCATCAACGTATTTTTATCGAAAAGATAAGCATATCTATTGTTTCCTTCTTTTATTATATCAGCAATTTCTTCGTAATATTTCCGATCGATTGGGTGAGTTTCATGGAATGAAAAATTACAGTAGAAATGCAAGAACACAATTAGAACTGCAATTATTTTCCTGAATATCGAATTTGAAAAGAAAAGCGCGATCGTTGTCAAAAAGACAAAGATAGAAACAAAAGGGAAAGCAATATTCAGGAATAATTGATCTGAATCAATTTCCTTATTAGTCAAGCTGTGAAGAATTAATCCGGTCAACAATACAAAAAACATGACAGCATATTTTTCCCAAATCTGTTTCAATGATAATTCTTTTTTATAGATAAGATATATCAAAATAAGTATCGGTATAAACAAAATAACGATATAATAGGATATTTTATTGAAAAAGAATACTAAAGTGCCCAATAGGGAATCTATTCTATCCATCAGATTCCGCTTTTCTATTAATTGTGATGAATCCGGAACTGATGGAAAATGAAATAAATGTATCAGGTCGTAAAATAAAACGATTCCTAATACCGGAATAATCAACGCGGAAAAAGAGAATAACAGTTCTTTTTTAGATTTTTCTTGTTTTGTGAAGATGTAATACAGCAGATAAAAAAATATGCCGGTAAATACAACAGGAAGCGTTGAACCATATAATAGAAACATTAAACACAATGGAAAAATCCGGGCGAATAATTGCTTTTTATTAAGTAAAATCAGGAAAAATAATAATGAAATATAAACGGTTCCTAATTTTTGTATCCTCAATGCTGAAAGAACAAAACCGGGAGTAATAAACGTTTTTTCGGCACCGAATGCCGTCCAAAAATGACCGAGGAAAAGAATAGGAAGTGCAAATAGGAAAGATTTTTTCAAGGAAAAACCAAATCTTTGTTGTAATAAAACAGCGCTTCCGGTTATTACCAGAGTGATCATGAGTGAATGTGAAACCAATACCAAAGCATTCAGGATGTTTAGATTGAATAAATTGGCGAATAACACCCCAAACCATATTCCAAAATAATGATAAAAAACAGGGGGATTGTTTTCCTGATTCAGTGTATCTAACATTAAGGTTTCTTTTCCCGATTGGCTGATAAACTGTCCGACTTGGGCATAAAAAGCAGTATCATAATGTATTCTCAGCATGTTTCCGGATAAATCAAACAGCTTATTATACTGCAAGAAGAACACGATTAACGACAACAGAAATACAAACGATAATTCTTTGTATTCTATTTTTTTGAGGTTATCAATCCATATTTTTCTACTGAAATTAATTTGATTTTGGCTTTTCAAATACAAAAAGCCAATACAAATCAATAGAAATATGATAAGATAAACCGTTAAAAAATTACTTTTTACGCATGCAAATCCAACGGTTGATAAAACAAATCCGGACAGTAACTTGAAAAATATCCATGATATATTTGAATATTCTTTATCTCTCTTTACCGAACTTAAAAATAAATGTCCGAGTAAATAAGTTGTAAAAATTGAGGTAAATAGCGCTATATAATGTGATAAAAACATTCAAATTGGTTTTAAAAATCCCTTATAATCTTTATTATTTCACCAATCGAAGCATCTTCCAACTCGTAGTAAAATGGCAAACGAAGTAAACATTCGCTGTATCGGTCAGAAAAAGACAATTCTTCTCCTTTGTATTTATTCGAATAATAAGGACTTTTATGCAAACTCAAATAATGAAATACGGCCTGAAAATCTTTTGAATTCAAAGATTCCAATAATGCAGTCCGTTGAGAATTATTCTTACACATCAAATAGAACATGTGTCCATTGTTGGTCGCATAATTCGGAATAAATGGCAACATGATTTCATTTTTTTCTGCCCAATTTTTCAATCCTTCGTAATACAAATTCCAAATTTGTTTTCTTCGATTTTGTATTTTTTCCAGATTTTCGATTTGTGCCCAAAGAAAAGCTGCGTTGATTTCAGAAAGAAGAAACGAACTTCCCGTATCAATCCATTCATATTTATTGACTTCTCCCCTGAAAAAAGCTACTCGGTTGGTTCCTTTTCCCCAAATAACTTCGGCTCGATTGATAAAACGTTCATCATTAATGGCTAACATTCCGCCTTCTCCTGAAATAATATTTTTGGTTTCATGAAACGAAAATGCAGCCAAATGTCCTATGCTTCCCAGTGCTTTCTTTTCTCCGGTTTTTGGGGAAATGTAATAAGAGTCAATAGCATGAGCGACATCTTCAATAACCAGTAAGTTATATTTTTCAGCCAACTCCATAACTTTATCCATATCGCAAGCGATTCCGGCATAATGTACAACGACAATCGCTTTCGTTTTAGGAGTGATAAGAATTTCCAATCTTTCGGTGTCTATATTGGGATTTTGAACGCAACTATCTGCAAAAATGATATTCGCTTTTTCCCGAACAAAAGCCAAAGCCGTAGATACAAACGTGAAAGACGGTACAATGACTTCATCTTCGGGTTGTAAATCGGTCAAAATAGCGCACATTTCTAACGCATCAGTACACGACGAAGTGAGTAAGCATTTTTTGATGTTGTATTGTTGTTCAAAGAAATACTGACATTTATGTGTAAAAAGTCCGTTCCCGGATATCTTACCCGAAAAAACGGCTTGTTCGATATATTTGGTTTCGTTACCCGTTAAATATGGTTTGTTGAAGGGGATCATGATGTTTTTAATTTCTTATAAAATGCTAATCTCAACAATTTTTCGATGTGATGATTTAGTATACACTGCTCGAGGTTTTATCAAATGCTGAAAATTTTCACAAAAATACTCGCATTTTTTATTAAAAGCGTTTAAATTCATTTCTCTGAAAAAGAATGAGAGCAATTTTTGTTTTATCCTTTGATTAGAGTATAATAATACCAATAATGGTAAATAAACGAATACTACACGGAAAAACATAAAATTGTCCCTTACAAATCGAATAAACTTAACAAATGTATCTTTTTTTGTGATTGTCCCGTCGAAATCGAAAACCACAAGCGTTTGTTTTTCCATTATAGGTAAATAATTAGTATAAATGAAACAATCCAAGTAAAAATGCAAAATTGTATAAAATAGTCATGCAATATGAATTCAAAGGGGTCACTATCCTTCTCTTTTACCATTATCTGTTGTAAATAGCGAATGACACCTGCAAAAACAAAAATAGATGTCATGTATATATTATGAGAATCAAACCTATTTTCCACTTCTGGAGAAATAGTATACATAATATAAGCAATAAGGGTAATTGATGCTGTAATAGTTATAATTTGGTTGATAAATCTGATATTGTATTGACCAATATTTTCTCGGGTAATAATGGTAGTTCTTTCATAGAAAACAACTTCTTCCCTTCTTTTGACTAAAGCTAAAAACAATGATAGCAAAAAAGTCATGATTACAAGCCATTCCGAAAGTTGTACACTTGTTGCAAATCCCCCAATAGCAACTCTCAAAACAAATCCAAATGCAATAATCAAGATGTCGATAATGACATAATGTTTTAATCTGATACTGTAACAAATATTTAATACATAGTAGAGTAATAATGTCAAAAAAATAGGTTTAAAGTTTATCCTATTGTAAAAAAGAACTATCATACCTAATGAGATAAACAGACAAATAAATTGAATTAAATGTGCATTTATTTTAGAAATTTTACCAGAAGCTATTAGTCTAAAAGATTTTTTAGGGTGTAACTTGTCAACTTCAACATCATAAATATCATTAAAACAATAAATTGAACTCGCAGCAAAACAAAACGAGATAAATACAATAATACAGTTAATTAATAAATTGCAATTGGTTATTTGTCCACTAAAAAACAAGGGCAAAAAGATGAATATGTTTTTTACCCATTGTTGAGGACGAAGAAGTGATATTATAGATAATATATTCATAAACTAAAAATAGATGTTAATATACTAAGACCATATCTACATATTGTTAAAATTATGGATATAACTCTATACAGCATTGTATTATGAAACATGTCTGTAGAAGCTGCGTATATAGGTAATCCTACAATTAATATCAATATTGAAACCGATACTTTAGATGGTTTCAATATCTTTGTTAGAGCCAAATTCATTTTATTTACAATTTCTACCACATTAAGAGGAAATGTGCTACTTAGCATATTTATTGGAATTAATAAATATATAGAAAAAGAACTTGCTATCCAATAAAAAGTTACTCGAATGGAATCTGTAGAGAGAAAAGTATATAAAGGGATCAATACTAAAAATTGAAAAATTAAAATTGTCGATAAAATTTTTTTGTGATTTTCAGTATATGTATAATTATTGGTATTTTTAAATACAAGAAACAAGTTGGTTGAAATATAATAGATTATGGGAAACATTATACAACGATAAAAAACAAGATAAATTCCTTGATATTTAGATAAAAAATTAACATGTAGATGTCCCCAAAAAGTTTCTGTTGAATTCCAGACAATTGCGCCAACAGCATTTCCTAACGGCACTTCATTTGTGTTCATTCCTGAAATAATATGCCAAGAATCCCATATTGCTTGAGCTGTTTGGATATTTCCATTCGCAAAAATCGCAAAAATAAAAGAAATTATGCTGGGAAATATAGATATTAAAGAATAAAATATTGCATATTTGGCTGTATTCTTACTTTTGAAAAAATCGAATAATAATAAAAATAAAATAGGTAAAGAGAAAATAGCAAAAACCTCATGTGTTAAAATTATAAATACAGATAGCAAATTGATAACGATAAGTTTCATCGTGATAGACAGATTTTTCTTATTACACCAAGTCCAAAGTACTGCAATTAGAAAACAGATCATCATCGCATCTTTTCTAATCCATGCTGTATAGTGTATGATAAGTCCTCCACAAAAAAAACACAGAGGTAAAATATATAAGCTATAGCCTTTTTTTTGAAATGATCGAACAAAAAAACAACAAACAAATGTGAAACAGATCAAGGACACTATTTTTACAGACCATTCGATATTTATATGGAAATGTTTAACAAAGAAAAATAATATCTCTCCTAATAATCCTCTGCGCACAAATCCACCTTGATAATTTATTAAATATTCAGAAATATTCCATGTGTCAAAAGATCTTGGTGCTACTAATGAATTGAAAAAGGGCTTTATCAGAGACAAAAGAAATAAAATGTATAAAACATTCAAAATTTTATTGTAGATATTTTTGTTCATACATCTTTTTAGAATTAAGTATCATCTGTCATTTAAGCAGAATTATTTTTGATAGTCCTTTAACAATTGCATGTTTGCTTTTTAAACCTATTTCTAACAACTTTGCTACAAAGAATAAAATAACAACTGTTAATATTAAGATAATTACAAATTCAACAATTAGTAATTGTGACAGACTCCAAAATCTCTGAACCAAATTCAATAGGACGACATACATAAAAAGGTGATTAATCATGAAAAAAAAGGATAGTCGTCCAATTTCAGCTATATATTTTGATATTTTAAACCTTTGTTGAAAAAACATGGATATCCTGATAATAATCAATATTCCTGATAATGCTAAAACTGCAGCTATAAAGGGATTGAATAGATCTAAATTTCGATAATCTACTAATAATTTTGAGGTATCTTGAGTTGATAATGTCCAAAAAGAAATTCCCGTAAATAATATCAAAGACAAAATAAACATATAGTTTTCAATAAATATTCTAAACCTTCCAATGGCGTAGTAAATAGATAATAAGAGAGCTTGAGCTATACAAAAAGGCAAATTAACAACATTGCATACTTTTATATTTACATAATAGATTAAAAGGAATAATGATATGGATAAGACAAAAAACAAGCAAGAAGATTTAGTGAATGAAGATAGTATTTTAACTACAAATAAGGCGATAATAAACCAAAATGTAATTAAAAAAGGAATACTTACTATCGATTCATTAGAGAATGTGAGTAGTTTCACAAAAGAAAAAAGAGGAATTTTCCACCCAATTGAAAAATAACTGATTGATGTAAAAAAAACAGCATAAAAAAGAATCGAAAATAGTATTTTCTTAAATTTCAATATTGAATCAGTAACAGATATTTCTTTATGCAGCAACCCTGACAAATATATGAACAGAGGTAACTCAAAGAAATACAATATATTTAGAAAATCTAAAGGGAATGACAAATGTGCTATCATCACACAGATAATGCCAATGCCCTTAGATATGTCAATGTATTCAATTCTATTCATTTTCAAGCAACGGGAGTTTTAAGATTCATTTTTCGAAGTATTTTCATCATTTGAATTCCAAAATGATATGCAAAAAATGAAATTACATTTACTCCGGAAAACACAAGCCAATTTGGTAATATATGTAAACAATTCCGGGCTCCACAATGAGCACATGTAAGCATTGTAAATGCACGTTTGTTTAAGTTTACATTTTCTCTTTTATTTTTTTCCGAACAACAGAGACATGTATATTGAACTTTGTATAGCTTATTTTCTTCGTTTTGTTCGATAGAAGTACATTTGTTATAAAGTTTATATTTTATAGAATAAGATAAAATTGTATTTAACATTTTTCGATATTCTTTTTGATTCAAGTAAGAAGACAGATTACGAGCCAACAAAATATAGCTCTCATTGTTAGATAATTGCCGGTAATATTCCATTTTATCTTTTACAATTCCGTGTTCTATAGCATAATCCATTAGTTTTGTTCCGGGAAAAAGAACGATCGGGCTAATTCTCATAAAACCCCTGCCATTTTTCTTCCAATAATCCAATGTGCGTTTATAAGAATTTTTCGTTTCATTGACGTCACCAAAAATGAAAATACTCCGGTATGTCAGGTTTATGCTCCGGCAAGCGTGTATAGCAGTATCAATATCAGTTGTTGTAATGCCTTTACGCATACTTTTCAATACATCATTATCATAGCTTTCAAATCCAAAAAAGACACCAATACATCCAGCCTCTTTCAGCAATTTAGCTTTATCAATCGTAAATCCCCTTGCTTTCATGTAGATAACAAAATACAGGCTCTTTTTGTATTTTATTTTTAAAGCTTGAATTTCATTGCACAACCGCTCGATATCATCCCAATTTGAAGAATATATATCTGAAATAAAATTAAAAACATCTACATCATAGTGCTTTAAAGCATAATCCATCTCACGGAAAAGACTCTGTTCTGTTCGTTTTCTATAAGATTGGTGAGAATTGGCACAAAAGGTACAATTATTGGTACAATTAAACCCCGACATTATGCTATAGCTTTTCCATCCTTTTTCAATGAAATGTTCGTAGGCCGGAATATCTGCTGTTTCTGCCGGCAAAACCTTTTCATAGCCTGATTTTATAATATTGGGATATGGTATGGAATCTATATTCTGTTTGTTATGACTAAAAGGGGCGACCTTTATTTGTCCGGATTCTTTATAAATAGTATTTTCAACTATATCCGCTGAATTGTATGAAATTTTTTCCAATAAAGCAGGCAATGTAATATCCGCATCACCAATAACTCCATAGTCTGCATCAAATTCATGAAATAAAATTTCCGAATCATAGAGAATGATTCTCCCTCCAAGTATTGTGGTAATCTTATTGTCAAATTGTTTAACTACAGAAAAAATATTTTTTATTTCCGATAAATCAAATATACTTCCGCCTATACAAACAACATTGTATCTTTTTTCTTTTAGTTTTGAAGAAACCAATTCTTCGGTAGAACCTGATAAGAGATTCAGATTCAGAATATCTACATCATAGCCAGCCTGTTCTATAATTGATATAACATATAAGATACCGACAGGAAAAAACGGATTTCCTTCGTGGTATTTATAATCAGGAATAATAAGTAATATGGACAAATTGTTTTTAACAATCTTTTTGTCGGCTGATAAATTCATATTTTATCTTTTGTACAATGTTTAAAGGTTGATTATACAATTTTTGATAATCTATTTGTTTTCCGGCTTCCCAGTATTTCAGCAAATCTTCCGAGTCATAAAATCCTAACACCGGATTTTCTGGGTATTCCGATTGCACGCTATTGACATGAACGCAAGGGGCGACAGTATATTCAAAACACAAACCTAACCGATGCATAAACAATTCCCTGAATATTTGCATATTATTTTCCAATGAATTAGGGGCTTTGAACCGAATAGATTCAAAAATAGAAAGAATCTCATTCCTATCAAACATATATCCGGGAAGAGTTAATGGATATGACCATTCGCAAAGTTCTTTTACTGAATCCCATTTGAATTGATACCATCCATCATGCATATTTGTAAACTTTGGCAATTTTATGTTTTTCAACAGGACTGATCCGAATGTATAGTCTTTGCCTATAGAAATGGAAGCAATATACCTCTTTGCATCAATAAGTCCCAAATTATTAAAATCGACCGGACGAATAAAAATCATGTCATCAACAAAAAAAAGAATATTTTGCATATTAATCGATTTTACTAAATCAATCAATTGACTTCTAAAATTTGTTTCATGGATAAAATCGACACGAGGAAATATTTTTTGCAATTCTTGGTACGATTTCAAATGAGCATCGGATGTTGCCTTATAAAGTATTTTTGTTGGAGTTGGATTTGAAACCATCTCATTATAGGAAGATAAAAATGCATGCAATTGCATAGCTCTGTCTCTTGAAAAAACGACGGAAGTAACCCCCTTTTCACATGCTTCGCCCAAATGTTCTATAAAATAATAATATTGGGTTTTCCATGAATCATGAAAACGTTCAAAGCCAATCCGTTTTAGAATTTTCAGTGCAAAGTTGAATAAATCAATTTTTATTTGACTTGTTGCT
Source organism: Bacteroidales bacterium (assembly GCA_031553755.1). Classification (GTDB taxonomy): domain Bacteria; phylum Bacteroidota; class Bacteroidia; order Bacteroidales; family Azobacteroidaceae; genus JAIRVZ01. The sequence goes on from JAVBKZ010000033.1 coordinate 13,422, forward strand.
GCCATTATCAATGCCCTGTTAATTTGTACTTCAATCTAAAAATCTGAATACCTACGTATTTCATTATAATCGAAAGAATATAGATTCCTGCGTTTAATAAAAAACGAGGAAGGCGATGCACAAAATTGGTAGCTCCGCACTCCGGACACACAACCCACGAGTAAATACCGTATTGCAAAATAACTTCTTTGCGATTATTTTGAGAAGAACAATTTTTACAGTAATAATGAATCTCATATTGTTTCTCTGTCTTTTTTGCTTTACATTTTGCAAAAAACTGGTATTTCACGGAATATGAAAGAATGGTATTCAACATTTTTCGGTGTTCTCGTTCCGTCATCAGTGGCGATAGTTTTTTTGAAAGTAAAAAATAGTCCCGTTTGGCCGACAATTCTTTATAAAATTCGATTTTATCGGTTACGATACCTTTTTCCCAAGCATAATCCATCAATTGTGCACCGGGCAAAATAACGATCGGAGTTATTGCTACAAAACCTTTGCAATGATCTTTCCAGAAATTAAGGGTTCTATGGTATGATTCTTTGGTTTCGGCCACATCTCCGAATATAAAACATCCGGAATATACCAAATGAATACTTTTGCAAACTTGTACGGCATTTTCTACATCTTTGGATGTAATGCCTTTTCGCATGCTTTTTAAGACTCTGTCATCATAACTGTCGAATCCGAAAAACACTCCGATACAACCCGATTGTTTAAGCAATGTAGCTTTTTCAAGTGTAAATCCGTTCATCCGCATCGAAATGACAAACCTGATTTCTTTATTGTATTTTAAACGCAAAGTATTGATGTCGGAACATAATTTAGCCACATCATTCCAATGTACAGAAAAAATATCTGCTGTAAAATCAAACAAATCAATCCCATAATGCTCAACAGCAGAGTCCATTTCTTGTGCAATACTTTCTTCAGTACGTGTCCGGTAATGTAATTTACCGTTAGCACAAAATGTACAATTATGCGTACAATTGAATGTAGGTACAATGCTATAAATTTTCCATTCCTTTTCTGAAAAATAACTGTATTGTAATGCGTCTCCCCGTTGGTTGGCATAAATAGTTTCATATCCACATTTGAGGATATTGGGATAAGGCATCACATCAATAAGGTTTTTATTGGGTGTTATGGTGGTTAGTATCGTTTGTCCATCTTGTTTGAATATAATATTATCAATAATTACATCCGATTTTTGATTTATTTTTTCTAATAGTAATGGTAGTGTTATATCCGCATCGCCAACCACACCATAATTTGCTCCCAACGAATTAAATACAAGCTCTGTATCATACAACAGCAAACGTCCGCCAAGCAATTTAATGATATTTGCATCAAATTTGTTTACAACAGAAAATATTCGTTCAATACTGCAAAAATCAAAAATAGTTCCTCCCGTACCGACAATATCATATTTTTTTGACAAAAGTTTTTCTAAAATTTCGTTTTTTCCTGTACCATCCACAAAATTCAGATTTAAAACCTCTACCTCATAACCACACTTTTCTATAATTGATGCTACATAAGGAATTCCTAACGGCATAAAAGGATCGAAGTTTTTAACGCTTCTATTATAATTTGGAATAATCAATAAAATTAGCATGTACAATAAGTTTAAATACAGTATTTATTTTAAGTCTAACCCTCCATCAATAAGCAGATTAGTCCCTGTTACCCACGCAGAAGCTTCCGACAATAAATAAATAATAGCAAAGGCAACATCTTCCGGATTACCATATCTTTTTAGAGGATAATGTTTTACGTCTTCATCTATTTCGTCCTGTGTTGGGGGAATTTCATGTAATATATTCGTGTGTATCATTGCCGGAACTACTGTATTTACTCTAATTTGTTGTGTTGATAATTCCAATGCCAAACCTTTTACTAATCCGTTAATAGCTCCTTTAGTTGCAGAATAAATAGAACCTCCACTATGTGATCTAGTAGTGCCTGATACTGAAGATATAAATACTACGGAACCTCCCTTTTGTATTTTCTTATCTTTAACAAGTCCAAGCATTAATAAAGTATTAGATCGAAAATTAACATCAAATAGATGATCCAATTTTTCTTCTGTAGTGTATTTAAATGGTAAAAGCATAGTAATACCGACTGCATTTACAATACCATAAAGTATGGGGGTTTTTTGCATCAAAGAAAATCTGAAATTTTCATCTGTCATATCGCCGAAAAATTGTTGATGCCCAGCTCCTTCTAATATCTTAAACGTTTCATTTAAACGTTCTTCATTTCGTCCTGTAATGATTAAAGTGGCCCCCATTTTAGAACATTCAATAGCTGTGGCTTTTCCGATTCCGGAAGAGGCTCCTGTTACCAAAATGGTTTTGCCTTGTAGTGAAAATGGATTGTACATATTGATTTTATTTTTTTCTTTCAATTTGTTTTGCTACTGGAACTACCGGTCTATCCCATGGCGGATTACAATGATCGCAAGCGACAACAAAATCTATTTTCAGCGTTTCTCTAATGCGGGAATGAAGATTATTTATGTCTAATAAATCAACAAAATCTCCCGGATTAGATTTAAAATTACTTTGCTTTTCCAAATTCCTGACTCTCTTGCAAAAGAATAGCTTGCCGTGCTCAATATGTCTGAATTTATGGCATAAACACATTTTTTTCGATTGTTTTAATTGTTCAATTGTCAGATCCCTTTTTTGGTAATCGCCAAAAGACACCCAAAATGGATTTGCGCGCAAAGCGTAATCGATTTTATGCTTTTTTAAGCAATCGATCAACATGCTTTGTTGTTTTTCAACACATGAATAAATACTGATATCCAATGCTATTTTATGTTTTTTCAAAATATCCAATAAATCCTTGCTTGGGATAATTGTTCCGTTTGTAACTACGCGCAAACTTCTTATTTGTTTATATTTTGACAAAAATTCTAAAATATCTCCTAACTGTGGATGTAAAAAAGGTTCACCGCCCATAACTCTAAACCAAGTTACCCAAGCAAGTTGGCTCAATAAATTATGCGTGCTTTCTTTGATTGTATCTATATCAGAATTTATAGGATTTTGATAAGTAAGCATCTCGGCATCACAATACTCACAATTTAACGAACATCGTTCGGTTATCGACATATCTATGTATTGTATAAACAATTTCCGGAAATGAAAAATCCGGCTCAGAAAAAAGAGTTTTCCGGGAAGCCAATCATAAATCTTGAAAAATGTCGTGTCCTGTCTCATGCTTAAATAAAAAGAATCGCATCACATTTACTGCAAATATTTATATTTTGTCTGTTTTTTTTCGATGCAAGTTTTTCCCGGACGTTTCTATATTGTTCCGAATTCCAAACATCTACCAACCTTTGTTTTGTTAAATCGCCTAGTGTACATTGCCCCCAAACGTCATTACAACATAAACTTAATTTACCATCCGGTCTTACAACCATTTGTCGGAAAGGTAAAAGACAAGATAGATTTATAAGCCGTGTATCCTGTTTATTGGGTGCATTTCCTCCACGAGACGATAAAATCTCGTGGTGTGTCCGAAATGCAATTTTTACTTTTTTGTTCAATAAGGGAATAGCTTTGCAGTATTCATGAATTTCTTTGGTTGTTTTGTTCAATGTCAATTTATCATTATAGTTATCAATAATCAATTCATCCAAATAATCAATTACTTCGGTAAATTTATGCAAAGTCAATAAAGTTCCGTTTGTATATAAATAATGGAATGCATTGGGCAATGACTCGCTGACTATTTTGATAAAATGAACCATTCGGTCATCCAAAAATGGTTCATTATTAGAATGCAGGCAAATTTTACCTTTGTAACTAACCTTTTTAAGTTGCGCAATGATGCTCAAAAATAATTCTTCATCCATTAATTTGAATTCTCTGCGGTCAACATGTTTGTTTGCAGGACAAAAAGAACAAGTTTCATTGCATCTATTGATTGTTTCTATTTCAATGCTAGTGAAAAGAGGTATGTGTTTTTCTCTACAAAAAAACTTAGGGAAATACGTTTTTTCCCACTTGAACAATCTTAATTTATTGATAAATAGCTGAACATCAATATCAAAAAGATTGATGAACTTCTTATAAACCGATTGATCTACATGCTTAATTATCATGAAAACTTACCCTAAAATTATTTCAATTTAAATTGTAATAGTGCGAAGTACAAAATTTTTTGCCACACCGAAAAATCAAAATAATATTTACAACATATATCTTGAGTATAATTTTCAAATATCGCTCTTGCCTCATTTTTCTGATTTTCAGATAATTTGGACTTGTGTTTAAACCATAAGATTCGCCGGCTAACCAATCCCAATACACGATGTTTTTGCATTTGTTTTACTTGCAAACTATCTTTTACAAAGTGCTTTTCGATTAATTTTTTGGTTTCATAATCCGTAATCAAATAATCAAAAGATTTCGCTGTAATCTTTTTTGTCACTTCTTTCGAATGTTGGCGATAAAAGTATACCGCATCTGAGAAAGCGACGGAATTTGCATTTAATAAAAGCTCCCGCATATCGAACTCGTCTGCGCGAAGATGATTTATCTCTTTTCTGAATCGGGAAAGATTTTGAGACAATGTATATTTAATCAATGCTCCATTTGTTCCAATCTGAACATCAAAAATAGTATACATTACAGCTTCTTTTCCCGATAAAATCCTGTTTTTATCAAACTTTTTTAAGGGAAGGATATGCAACGGTTTTTCTTTTTGATTGTTTTTGAAAAAGTACATTTGTGGCAATACAATATCAGCGTTTGTAGTATTTGCTCTTAGTAATATTTTCTCCAAGTAATCATTAATAATCAAATCGTCTGCGTCAACCGGAACAATCCAATTACCTTTGGCCATGCCAATAGCCATATCTCTTGGCACTTTAGGTATTCCACTATTCGGAATGGTATAATATGAAATTCTTTTATCCAAAACAGCGTATTTTTCAATAATAGATAACGTATTGTCCGTAGAACCATCATTAACAATAATACATTCCCAATTTTGAAAAGTCTGAGCAAGAATATTTTGAAAGTATTCCTCCAAAAACTCTTCTCCATTATAAACGGGTGTTACTATTGAAACTTCAGGATTCATAACATCAAATTTCTACCAAATCAGAAACTACTATTTTATCTGTTTGAAAAGCCACAGTTCCCCAAGATAATCCGACACCGAAACCACATCCGATTAAGCTTAATTTTTCTTTTTCAAGTTTTTCTTTTAATTCGGTTACCATAGTCAACGGAATAGATGCAGAACTTGTATTTCCAAAGTTTTTCAATGAATAGGGCACTTTTTCTTCCGGTAATTTTAGTTTTTTTCGTATTTTTTCATTCATAAATTTATTTGCCTGATGAAATACAAAATAGTCAACATTACTCAAATCAAGATGAAAATAGTCTGATAGTTTTCGAATAGATTCAGGTGCTTTCGAAATTCCAAAAGCGAATACATCCATGCCATTTAAAACAACATGTGTTCTGTTGCGTTTAATGCCGGGCTCTATTTCTTCCATTTCAAAAGATTTTTCCGAATATGGATTTCTACCTCTACCGTCAGGAACAATAATAGCATCAAAACCACTACCATCTGTAGAAAAATGAAAATAAAAGGCATCTTCACTTTTTCCTGTAAATTCTATTGCAGTGACAGTACCTGCTTCTCCAAAAAGGGGATAAGTACTTTTATCTTCTTTAGAAGAACGTCCACTTGAAACATCACCGCACAATAACAATGCCTTTTTTATGTTCCCGGTTCTTAACAATGAAACAGCAACACTTAAACCATAGACCCATCCGGAACAACCTAACGTGATGTCTAAAGTATGGCATTCTTGACTCAACCTTAAACGATCTTGAAGAATACATGAGGTGGCTGGCAAAATATGATCGGCTGTCTGCGACACAAAAATCAATAGTCCAACATCTTCTTTCGCCCATTTTAAATCAGCAATTAATTTTTCTCCTGCTTCACAGCAAAGATCAGAAACAGTATGTTTTTCTGTCACGCGTCTCCGCTCAACGCCGGTGCCGGTCATAAATTTTTCTGCTTCTTCTTCCGATTCAAATAATGTAAGGGTACGATTTTCCTCATTTTCTTTTGGAACACAAGCCGAAAATCCTACTATTTTTATATTTTTTATTTCGAGAAAAGCCATGTTAAATTTCTATAAGGTCTGTACAAGTGATAGTATTTGTTTCAAACATTACACTACCCCATGACAAACCGGTTCCAAAGCCACAAGTTACAAACCTTATTTTTTCCTTTTGTAATTTATCTTTTAATTCCGTAAACATTGTTAATGGAATAGATGCACCTACCGTATTTCCAAAACGCTTTAAGGATGATGGTATTTTAAATATTGAAACATTTATTTTTTTTGCTATCTGCTCATTTAATTGCTTGTTTGCTTGATGAAAAACAAAAAAATCCACAGTATTTTTGTCAATGTTATAATGTGTAAGTAATTGATCAATGCTTTCCGGTGCTTTCGATATACCAAATGAAAAAACGTCCATTCCGTTCATCCTCATGTGTAAACCATTTTGAGCTATTCCTGCATCGTTCAGTTTTATTTCTAAGGATTTTTCTGTTGCAGGATTTCTCAACCCTCCATCGGGAATGATAATATCTTCATAACCAGCACCGTTTGTTGAAGTATAAAATTTAAATCCCTCTTCGTATTCATCATATTCGAGCGCGATGGCGCAAACCGCATCTCCAAACAGGTATGATATTTTATCAAAAGGAGAACAATGTGTGGACAACGTATCTCCGATAAGTAAAATCCCTTTTTTCATTTGCCCTGTAGACAATAAAGATGCAATCACGCTCAATCCGTTAGTCCACGCAGAACAACCCGAAGCAATATCCAATGTAAAGCATTCTTCTTTAAGATTTAATTTATTTTGTAAGATACAGGATGTTGCAGGTAAAGTGTAATCGGGTGTTTGTGTAGCCAAAATAAGAGAATCAATATCAAGTTTGTTCCATCCTAATTCTTTTATCAATGACTCAGCTGCATTCAAGCATAAGTCGGAAGTGCAAATGCCACTATCACCGACAATTCTCCGTTCTTCAATACCAGTTGATGCGATCAATCTTTTGGATTCTTCTTCATTCAAAAAAGTAAGATCTGCATTTTTTTTTACATTTTTTGGAACACAGGTTGATATGCCTGCTATTTTGACATTTTTTACCTCTAAAAAGGCCATATTTACACCCTTGATTTTACGATATTAAATAAATCTTCAATGGTAACAGACGATCTGATATCGCATCCTTTAATTTTTACATTGTAGGTTTCATCTACCATCGCAATGATATTTAAGGCCATTAGAGAAGACCATTCTGCTAATTCGTGAAATTTAGTTTCTTCCATAAAAAGGCTGTTGTCTGTATCATCAAACTGATCCGCAAAATTTTGAATAAATTCTAGTAATTCCATATTTATGATAATAATCTTGTTAAATATTTTCTTTGATGAAGATAGTTTTCAATATCTATTTTATATAACTGATTTTCAATATTATCTTGATTAGGAGCTAACACATACCCCAACATTTTATTAAATTCAATCGCTTTTTTATTCATTTTAAGAACATGTATTGTTCCTACATTAAAACAAAGCACTTCTGCTCCAAAATCTAATGCACACAGAGATGCCCGCAAAGCAATATCTGAATTTAAATATTTTTCATTAGCAATGAATAAGCCTCCTTCTGCTGTTTTATTAATATAATCAATATTCTTTGTATTTATCAATCCTATCTCAATCCCTTCATACTCAATAATAAAATAATAATTATTAGGATTATTGATGCTTTTAAACCATTGCTGTTGCATTTCGAGGGTGATATATTCCCGATATTCCATGTATTGAGAAATAACGGGTTCATTGCGCCATTGGCGAACCATTTCTATTTTTTCGTCTGTCAATGGAGTTAATTTAACTTCATATTTTTCTAACGCAATATTGATTGTTTTTTGTATAATATAAAGTGGTTTACTTTGTTCTTTTTTTTGGGAAAATAACAAGGAATATGCCAACTTTACTAATTTAGAGAATGTATATCCTGTTTTTTTTCTTGTAGAGGCACAATCAACCACATCAATCGTTGTCAGCGTAAAGTTATTCAAAAAATCCAATACGGAAAATGCTTTTTTTCCATAATTTTCTCGATAATGTTTAATTACGTTTTGGTCGTAAACCGCATAATTCGCAATTGCCGGATCTGTTTTTATTCCTAATTTTAATGATAAAACCTGATGAAAACTCCATGATAGAAATTGTCTCCAAAGATTATCTTTCCGTTGTATCCGCCGGGCCATCACAATGTCGTACCCTTCTCGCGATTTCTTCAAAAGTTCAGCAATGGCATCAGGATCGTCTTGCAGATCGCAATCCATAATAATGATTTTCTCCCCGAGAGCATATTTTAATCCGGCAGAAATCGCCGCGTGTTGCCCCACATTCTTGGATAGATTTATTCCTTTTATACGTTTGTCTTTCGAACATAATTGTTCTATCTTCTCCCAAGAATTGTCAGGAGATGCATCATTTACGAGGATAATTTCATAGTCGGAAGTTATAGAAGAAAGATTTTTCTTTATCTCAAAAACCAATTTTTCAATACAATTTTCGGCTTTATAAACAGGAGTGACAACAGAAATATGTAGATTGAGATAATTCATGATATGAGGACTTCGGATGGTAATAATGTACTTATAACCGCACTACAAAGGTAGTTATTTTTGTAATATTTTCCTCAAATTCGAAAGTATTTTCTTCGATAAAGAACTTAGGCTTTTGTTCTCAAAAGAAACATTGTAAATCATATTGGCATCTGGAGTCCAATTCTTTTTATAGCTTTCTTCTCCCCTCAATTGGTCTATTTCTTTTAATTCTCGATTTAATGCATCTTCCACACAAAACAAAAGAGACAAAGTTCCGGGTGAATAATTTAAAAATTCAGGATTCATTATCGGCATATATAACATCAGCGAATTTTTAAACAAAAAACTAAGTTGCCATGAAACAATATTTTCTCCTGCTTTGATTTGATAGATAATCAAAACACCTGACTCCATTCCTTTTTTTATTAGTAATTGATGGAATTTGGGCGCTTTATAAGCATTGGGCCATCTTTCCGAATGTAATTTCAACATTGAAGATATATTCTCCTTTATTTCATTATCTTTACTAAGATTGTCGCAAATAGAATATGAAACCTCATATTCCGATTCAAGATTTGATTTTCTTCGTTGATAACTTTTTCTATTGTTCTTACTTAAGGATTGAATATATGAATCTATTGAATCGAATCCGGATAAATCAATGCGAGGGCATGGCTCTTCAAATAAGACCTGAAAATTATCGGGAATAAATCCGGAATGAATTCCATCGAAAACAATAGAATCAAAATCTTTCAAATAAGAAAGTAACTTCACGTAAAAAGATTGGATTTCCTCTGAACTTACTTCTTTTGAAAAAATCGGATCATGATAATCAAAATCCGAATATCCCATCGGAACTATCATTTTTTGAAATGCATTTTTCCAATTTCTTTTCCATCTAACTAAAGGGAAAACAACTTGAATATCATCGTGTGTTCCCCAAATAAACAAGGGTTCTAACTTTCTCAAAGGACGATAAGTTTCTACCCAAGCTTCAACCAAAGCCGGATGAAAAAACACATGGGCATTGGGACTTTTATCCAATACTTCCATCCATTTTTTCTTATTTTTTTCAGAAAAAATGATGTTCCAATCTTTGATGATTTCGATATTCCAATTATTCATTTTGCTTCAAAAAATAATTCTTTATTCCAACTGTTTGCATACAAAAATTCTTTGGGCAAAACTCCGGAATAAGGTTGTCCGAAAGATGTTTTTTTCTCCAAATAAATATTGATTGCCCGTTTTTTATTTTGATAATCAGTTTCGTTCATTGATAATGTTCTTGCTTTTTTCCATTGAACTTGGTTGAACTTTGAATATGGCATACTGAACCAAAACCAAACGCAATAATAATATAATTTTATCTTTTTCTTATTGCCATTTGTCCAATTAAAAACTATTTTTTCTGTTGCTTCGTGATCAGACCATCCTTCCAGATAATGAGGAACAAAGATTACATCAGGATTTATATTTTCAATTAGTTCAAATAACTTTTGTGTATCAGAATTCCTGATATTGCCGTCTTCCATATCTGCCCAATACAAATCATGTTTCAAAAGAGATGCGGCTTGTATCGCCATTTCTTCTCTTGCTGAAGTAATCTCATCTTTATCCCATTTCTGTAATGAATTTTCGCCACGAGTTAAAATAATTACAGAAACTTTTTTTTGTTGATTGATAAGCTGTTGTATCAATCCGGCACTACCAAATACTTCGTCATCAGGATGAGGGGCAACAATCAATACATTGTTTCCTTCAACATCTATTTTCTTTCCTAAAATAAAAGCAAGTAATCGGATGATATGTATGCGGATATGCCTGTAAAGTGATTTCATTACTAATTACAAATATTTTTCATAAAACCGAATATATTCTTTCGCTGTTTTTTTCCAAGAAAACTGTCGGGCATAATCCAATAATTCATCTTGAGTTCTTATTACAGCCTCACTTCCTGATTCAAAATCATGCATATACCGAGCCATCAGAGATAAATCATCCGGGTCTGTATAAAAAGCCATTTTTCCACCCACTTCTTCCAATGAAGAATTTCGACAAGTTACAACAGGCGTTCCACAAGCCATTGACTCCAAGATGGGAAGCCCAAAACCTTCGTATTTTGAAGGGAAAAAAGACGCGGACGCGCCGGAATACACGATTCTTAATTCATCTTCCGAAAGATGTTTCAGGAAATGAACTCGCCTTGAATCCACTAAATCTGCAAATTCCGCAGTAGTTTCGACCGGAGGATTTCCCCAAACCAATACCAAATCATAGTTTCCTCTCGAATCGACATATTTACGGAAAGCTCTCAACAAAGAAATTGTATTTTTTCGTCCGATATCACAGGAAACCATTGTAAAATAAGGAGATTGTATCTTGAATTTTGTTCTTAATCCATCAATATTAATTTGCGACTCCGGAAAAAAAAGTTCGGAAGAAACACCCCAATGAGCAACTGTTACTTTATCTTCCGGAACGTTCATGTATTCTACAATATCTTTTTTAGAAGAATGCGAACACGTAATAATTCCTTTACATGATTTTGCTAAACACGGATAATTTTCCCGGGCAAAATCATGCCCTAAAAATGATTCCGGGTAAGAAAAAAACATCGCGTCATGAATTGTCAGAAGCGTTTTATTCGGTTTTGCCGTAGCCGCGTAATTATGAGGAATATGATATAAATCGTAATTCGAAAAAAATTCTTTCAGATACAATCTTGCATTCCAATTAATATATTTACTTGATGCCGGTAGAGGAAAATGCAATACCGAAAATGGTAAATTATATTGTTCTATAGCATGCGAATTCGAACCATGAAAAAATAATTGAATTTTGAAAGGCAATTCATTTTTCAATTTTCCCAATGCCGTTAATAAATCCAACGTAGTACGTCCAATGCCGGGCAAATGAGTTTTTCCCCTGCGCGGAACGATTGAATTAACATCTATGAGTATTTTTTTCATAAAACCTGTTCCCATAAATCTACCACATTTTTTACTGAATATCTTTTGATATCTTCTTGAGCTTTTTTCGACATTTCAATTAACAATCGCGGATTATCCATTAATTCGCAAAGTTTTTTGCTGTATTCTTTCGTGTCGAACGGAGAGACTAAAATTCCGGACAGATTATTATCTATTATATCACAAAATGCTCCGGAAGCATTAAAAGCAATAGGAACTGTCCCAAATTGCATCGCTTCCGTGAGAACCATCCCCCATCCTTCGTAGTTGGATGTCATACATAAAATGCTTGCGGATTGATAATAATCAGTGGGATTTCGGAATCCTTCAAATTTTATTCTCTCTGCTTTCGAAGCCTTTTTTTTCAAGGATTCAACATAAGTTTGATTTCCTTCTCCCAATATGATTAATTCCCAGTCGGGATAGCGCTTGTAAATCTGATTCCATATTTCAATAAGGCGATCTACTCTCTTATTTTGAACCAACAATCCTACATATAATAGTTGTTTCTTCTTTTCGTTAGTTACAGAAAGATCTTCGTAAGAATTAGGATTGGGTATAGAGATGTATTTTGATTCGTAACCGGGAAAAATATCCGTCAAGTCTTTATAGTAGTTTTCAGATAACATGCATACAACATCAGTTTTCGGCAATAAATTTCTGAAATGTCTTATACGAGACTTTTTGAAATTGTACTTAATCTTAGGATACAATAGAATTCTGGCAATCCGTTTACATTTTTCTATCAACGAATCGTTTCGTAAGGGATAAATTTCATTCCATAAATGCTGATAAGCAACCCAAGGCGGTTGATGTAGCACTGAAATTACTTTTACATCATTACCTCCTTTATTGAGATATAACTCGGAATCACTAAAATTTCCGGATTGATTTATCACAATATCAATTTGTTTTTCTTTCAGAAAAGAATGATAAAAATCTATGTTTTCAGCCGATAGAAGATTTTTTGACGGATAATAAATTAGAGGTACAGGATAATTATATTCATGTTTAACTGTGATTCCTGATTCATATATGAGGTAATAAACATTATATCCTCTTTTCAGAAGCTCTACTGTCAACAAATGAGTAACTCTTCCAATTCCTCCTCGTTCCGGATGAAAGGGTGTTATATAAGTGAAAACTATATTTCTCTTAGATTCCTCCACTTTCAAAACGAGTTAAAACTGCCTCTACGATTTTATCCATATCGTAATATTTATATTCTGCCAATCGTCCTCCGAAAATAACATTTGGAATATCTTTCGCCAGTTTTTGATAATGTAAACAAATCTTGTTGTTTTTATCATCGTTTATAGGATAAAACGGCTCTAATTCGGGAGTCCATTCTGTAGAATATTCTTTCGAAATAACGGTTTGTGGTTGCGTGCCAAACTCAAAATGTTTGTGTTCAATGATTCTTGTATAAGGCGTTTCGGCATCTGTATAATTGACAACCGCATTTCCCTGAAAGTTGGGCAAATTGAGTATTTCTGTTTCAAACTGGACGGTTCTGTAATTTAATTGTCCGAAACAATAATCAAAATATTCATCAATTTTACCTGTATATAGAATTTTATCTGCTATTTCCTCCCAATGATTTCTGTTTTCAAAAAAATCGGTATTTACCTTCACTTCAATTCCTGCCAACATTTGCTCAATAATCCGATTATATCCTCCAATGGGAATTCCTTGATAACAATCATTAAAATAATTGTTGTTGTATGTAAAGCGAACGGGCAAACGTTTAATTATAAAAGGAGGTAGTTCGGAACATTTACGTCCCCATTGCTTTTCTGTATAATCTTTGATAAAAAGCTCATAAATATCCTTTCCGACAAGCAATAATGATTGTTCTTCCAAATTTTCAGGATCTGCTTTGATAAAATCTTTCCTTTGCTTTTCGATTTCGTTTATGGCTTCTTCCGGTGTTTTTGTTCCCCACAAAGCATAAAAAGTGTTCATGTTGAACGGCAGGTTAAATAATCTACCTTTATAATTTGCAAGAGGAGAATTGACAAAATTATTAAATTCGCAAAATTGATTTACAAAATTCCAAACTGTTTTATTTGAAGTATGAAAAATATGAGCGCCATATTTATGTACATTTATTCCTTCGATATTTTCACAGTAAATATTTCCGGCTATCTGTTTTCGTTTTTCTATAACTAAGCATTTTTTACCCATTTTTTTTGCCAAATAAGCAAATGTCGCTCCATAAAGTCCCGAACCGACAATTAAATAATCGTATTTAGTATTCATAATCATCTTATTGCTAATAAATTAAAACCTGTAATTCTCCAAATACAGATATATGGAATCGATTTTTTCTTGATTTTATTTGCTTTTTTATAAAAATTCATAGAGTTTTCTTTGATAAAAAGGTCAAATTTTTTCGCTTCTTCTTTTCTTTTAACATCTTCTGTTTCAAACAAAGGAGACAACAATAATTCGTAAGAGAATCGAATAATATTCATCATATCTTTAGAGTACGTTAAATTCATTTCTTCACTCATTTCACTCTGATGATTTTCGTAGAATAAAATAAGTTTTTTGCACATGTTGATATAATCAATCAGATGTTTTTTGTATCCTGTAAGGCTTACACTTTGTCCTTCTCGTCCTAAATAATACTGATAAAGATTAATTTGAGAGAAATAAATCGTATTCACATAAACCAAAGGTATGAGATTATATTCAATGTCGGTGTAATAACGATCAGAAAGAACGATACCATTACTTTGAAGCAATTCTGTTTTGAATGTAATTGCTTGCATGGGTAAATGTTTGGTATAATTATTTGACTTCAAATATTCTTTGAAAGTACTTATCTTATCACAGATAGAAAAATCATATATATCTTTCTCTTTTTTATTCTCATAAACACGAGTAAAAGATGTTGTAACCAAATCGACATCTATATTTTTAAGAAGCGCAATAAATTTCACAAATTCTTCAGTATCGTACCAATCGTCAGAATCCAATATTTTAAAATATTTTCCTCGAGCCTCTTTAATTCCTCTATTGATAGCGGTTCCCCATCCTCCATTGAGTTTATCAATTACTCTAACGGTATCGGAATGTTTTTCTTGATACCTAAGTGCAATGGACAATGTTTCATCCTTTGATCCATCATTAATCACCAAAATTTCTATGTCATCAATATTAGGATGATTTACTACAGAATCAATACATTTAGGAAGAAATTGCTCCATGTTGTATGCTGCAATAACAATTGTGAGTATTTTGTTATTCATGGTCAAAGATATTTATACATTAAAAAATTATTTCAACAAATTGGGATTTTTTTTATTTTAATTGATGATAAATACTTACAAGCGTATGTATATGTTCTTTCAAAGAAATAACATTTTTAGGGGCATTTGCCGACATTCGCTCTATTTCTTCCGGATGGTCAATCATATATTGCATCGCAACAATTAATGCTTTTTCATCATTGGGAGGAATCAGCAACCCGTTTTCTTTATCGATTATTTGCATTTCCGCGCCTCCACAACGAGTGGCGATTACTGGTTTATTTTGCGACAAAGCTTCGCTAATAACCAAACCAAAAACCTCCAAGTATATTGCAGGATGTATCAGTACATCAAAATTTTGTATCAAAGATAAAATTTCTTTAGGATTAATCTTTCCATGAAAAATAATATTTAACCGATTTCTGTACGGTTCAAGTAATTTTTGTACTCTAACGGATGGATTACTTCCAATAATATGCAATTCACAATCATTTGCATTAAGTTGAGAAAAGGCTTTCAATAGAACATGAATCCCCTTTTCGTAACTAATTCCACCTACATTGAAAAACTTGATTTTACCCCTAAATGCACTAAAGGGAACTTTGGTCTCATCACTTCCCTTTAGGGGTTGGGGGGTAGAAATAGGAATTCCATGCGGAACCACTTGAATCTTATCAGGATTCAACCCATTCAGAATCATATTTTCAGCGATCGCGTTCGATGGAGCAATCATTAAATCAACATTATCTGCAATCGTTTTCCATTCTTTTTTCTTATTTTGTATTTGTAAGGTAGAACTTCCAATAGGAGTGACAAAATAGATAAACGGAAGCTTTTTAAGGAATAATCCGAATTTTAATCTAATATTGAATGGAATAAACTTCATCCATGAATATGCAAAAGGATAACCCCATCTCGTATTTTTCATTACACAAGGCAAACAATCTTTATCGTTGGCGCATACATGGCAGATTTCATCTCGATGATTTAGTAATGTTCCGGCAGGGCAAGTAAGTCCTCCGTGATGAGCGGTAACGATGTATGGAATATTTAATTCTTTACAAAGGATTGCGAAAAAAGCTTTTTGTGAATGTGCGTGGACAACATCGGGATTGATAGACTCTAATAATTCCTTTATCTCCTTTTTGTCCGGTTCAGAAATTTCATATAAATCAATGCCTTTATAGTTTTGTTTGGTAATTATTTCTGTCGATTTTTTTATAAAAGAAAATACAACAACATCCAACTCCTGCCGAATCATTTCATCCACAAGATTCTTGACATAAACCTGCCCTCCACCATAAGTAGAGAAAAAGTCGCCATTGGATATAAGGAGGATTTTCATTCTTTTTCATTTATAATAGATACTATTTGCTCCCATCTATTTTTCCATGTATGGAACTTACATGCATTTTGATAATTTTTTTCTATCAAAGGAATGTAATCGTTAAAATTATTAAGAATTTCTTCAAGACGGTCCATAGGATCATTCATATCCAAATCAATTACCGGAATATAATCAAACAATTCTTTCATTTCTTCCGGCATCTTTCCTACAACTAAACATTTTGATGCCATGGACTGTAAATACCTAACAGTCATAGTTTCTAAACTTTGAATTTCAGGATGAGTCATTGATTGTGGAAAACACAAACTAATTTTTGTTCTTGATAATCCTTCTATGAAGTCAGATTTTGTAGGAAACATTTTTTTTCCACCATCAGAATACCTGTAAATATATCCTTTATTATGCAATTCCTCAACTATTAATTGATGTAACTTGTTATAATTTCTTCCAAAAGCTAAAATATCGATATCTTTTTCTTTATAATCTTTGAATTTGTAACATCGGATATCTATGGCTTCAGGAATCCAATGAAATTTTGCATCAAGATATTTCTTTTCTTTAAAAATATTTGTAGATGTTTTTGAAGAAAAGAATACATTTTCTACTTTAAGATTTTTAATTAATTGTTCAATGTATATATGTTTATCCAGCCATGCATCAAATAGATATATTGATTTATGTTTATTAAATATAAATGGTGTATAATAATCTAATATCCGCTCTGGACCCATTAAAATTGAAAAGTATTGATTTTTTTTAAATATTCCTATAGACTTTATTATATTTCTTTTATCCAAACTGTAAATAATTCTTCTATAAAACAATTTTCTATTAATTACATGACTTTCTATTAACTCATTTCCATTTTCTACAATTGCATTCTCAAACTCAAGAATTGCGTCATTGAAACCAAAGTAATCTTTAGAAACAAACCTTAGAACTTTAATGTTACCATTTTTTTTAGACTTAAATTTATTTGCAAATAATGGTTTTAATAAAAAATGAAAACTATTATTTACCGAACCCCAATATAACAACAATCTGGATTTAGTTAGTTTATAATCTAAAGAATTACATATTTCCTTTATACTCAAAGCATCCTCCTTTTTTTGATATTTAAAAGTCCGTAAAAGCAATCCATTTAAGACTCTTTTACATGCCATATTTTTAACTTCAGAGGGTAAATCATAAAATTTAATTATATGAGCTATTAATTTAAAATAGCCCATAGCATAACGAAAACGTTTTTCTTCATTTTGCGTAAACGACAATGATTCTTTTTGAATTCGATAAACTGTCGTAAATTTTTGTATATGATAAAAACGTCCCCGTTCATACATTGCAATAAATATTCGAAAGTCACTGTTGGCATGTCCTAATCCTAAAAATAATTCAGGATTTTTATTCAAGGCTTCCTCAAAATAAACCTTTCGAAACATTGCAGAAGACATTCTACATCCTGTATCTTTTTGAGAGACAAGCATATTGATACAATCTATCCCAAAAGATCCTTTTTCTGTTTGGTTCTGAATAATTTTTCTATTATTATAGATTCCTGTTTCCTGATAAAAATCAATCCAATCGGTATGTACTAATGCCACGTCTGAATGACTCTCTAATATCTCATATTGAATTTGTAATTTTTGTTCATCAACCCAATAATCATCTCCATCACACCAAGCCAAATATTTTCCTCTTGCCTGTTTTACAATAGATACATTATTTTTCAGAACCCCTACATTTTGATCATGGAGTACCAAATGAATCAAATCCGGATATTGTTCTTTATAATCTAAACATATTCTCCGGGTATCATCCGAACTACAATCTTCCCCAATAACTATTTCAAAAGGAAAAGATGTTTTTTGTATCAAAATACCTTCAATTGCCTGAGACAAATAAGGGGCTACATTGTATGCTGATATACAAACACTCACTAGTGGGATATTCATATTTATTTTTATCTTTATCTTGTATCTTTTTTCTAAATACAAATTTCTTATGAATTTGTATTTATCAAATTTTTTTGAAATTTCTTATATCCAAGAAATAACAGCTTCTTGAAGGAATTTGCAAATGAAATCTTAATTATTGAAAAAATAGAAAATGGTTTTTAGTTTATACATTTTTTGTATTGTTATAAATGTAAAATATATGAAATATATAAAAAGCCAAAAAAGGAGATTTTAATATTCCGACAGATATTCTTTCTTTAAATGTTCTTCCATCCATGATATAATTTAGAGCGGCAGAGTTTTGTTTCAATATACCAAATAAATATATCTGATCATTCTTGCTCAAAGATAAGCACGAGTGAAGCCAACTCTTTACAACCAAATACAGCCAATTAATAATTGTTTTTCTTAATTCTATATCACTTGAAGTATTTTCTTGAAAAAAATATGCAGCTTCAATATATCCCATAATTTTATCTTTGTAGTGCTTTAAAGTTAATTTATTTCGACTATTTGTTCCAAATCTCAAATAATAATAATAAAAAGGATAATCTATTTTTTTTACTTTATTTGATAACATTATGGCTTTATAATTGAAAGCAATATCTTCATAAAATACAGATTCTCTATAATATAAATTATTGTTTTTCAACAGACTTTTCTTGAAAATTGTTATGCAAGGTTCTGGTGCTATTTTATCAAAATGAGATTTTAGAAATTCGGGGCCATTGTATATTTCCGTTGAATTTATTTTATATTCTTCTTTGATATTATTTTTAGGGCTATTTTCCGCGATACATATTTTATCGCAATGAAGTAGATCTAAATTTTCATCAATCATCGATTTTAATAAAAATTTCAAACAATTATGTTCAATCCAATCATCTGAATCGACAAACATTATATAGCTCCCTTTTGCTTGCTTTATTCCAACATTACGAACTATTCCAGAACCCTTATTTTCCTGATTTATAAAAATAATATTATCATATTTTTTCTGATATACATTTATGATATCACTACTATTATCACGACTTCCATCATTAATAATAATAACCTCATAATCATTTAAGGGTATATCCTGATTAAAAAGGCTATCAAAACACCTGATTAAATAATTCTCTGTATTATAAACTGGAACAATAATGCTCAATAAACACATTTTATCCATTATTTTTTCTTAAAACTTTACGAAACAACAGGAACAACTTGTATATGCGGGATTGCTTAATAGTGATAAGTTCGCTTTTTAATTTGTATAATTCACTATAATCTTCAATAAAAAGATAAAAATATTGTTTAAAAAAATTCTTTCTCTCTTCGGAAATCAGTAATTGGATATTCGATGATGAACTTATTCCATCTCTATTAAACACAGATATCACTAACGGAATATGCCGATAACTACAATCATAAGAATAAATTGCTAACATAAAAAAAGTCCAATCAGAAATAATTTTGTTAGATTCATCATATAATCCTACAAGATCAAACAGACTTCGTTTAATAAAAGATGCCGGATGAGGCAAAGACCATCCAAACATAAAGCTAAATCTTAATTTATCGGGATAATTAGTGTTGTCCCCGTATAACTTTCCGTAAACGATATCTTCTTTGACCTCTAAATCAAATACTTTCTCCAAAATATTCTCATCCACCAACCAATCCCCACTATTCAAAAACAGGCAATACTCCCCTTTTGCTTGAAGAATCCCTTTGTTCATTGCGTTATAGATTCCTTTATCTGGTTCACTTATCCAATAAAGCCTCTCCCCAACCCTCTCCATAAGAGAGGGAGTTAATTCTTTAATTACATCTACACTTCCATCTGTTGACGCACCATCAATAATGATGTATTCATAATCAGTGAATGTTTGATTTACTACACTTTCGATGGTCTTTTTAAGCCCATCTTTGTTATTGAGATTGATTGTGATAATGGAGAGTTTCATACGGAAATAATTAGTTGACAAGTAAACAAGCAGATAAACAGTTTCTGTAACTCCGTTTAACTTCCTGTAACTCCCATTTTCATTCACGCAGTTGTTATATAAAATTGATTGTTCCATACTCTGAAGTTATTTATTTTTTAATTCTTCTTTCAATTGTTTTCCTGATTCAGACAAACGATATTGCTGTAAACGACTATTGGGTTTATCCGGAATAGTCATTTTTACAAGACCTTTTTCCATCGCGGGTTTCAAATAATCATATAAAAATGTAGGACGGTGCTTCAGCTCTAAATCAACCATCAAGTTTCCTGCAGATTTCGTGCCATTATCCATTATTAGAATCAATTTTTGAACTTGTTCGGTGACTTGTTCGGTGACTTGTTCGGTGACTTGTTCGGTGACTTGTTCGGTGACTTGGGGAATAATTTGAAGTATAAACTCATCCGAAATTTTATCAGATAAACGATATTTTTGTAAACGGCTATTGGGTTTTTGAGGGATAGTCATTTCCACAAAACCGCCTTCTAATGCCGGAATTAAGTATCTTTTCATAAAACTTCTTTTATCCGACAATCCTAATTTCAACTGTAATTCATCCCGACCTAATTCGTGTTCAAGCGCGATTATCAGCTTCGCGACTTGGGGGGTGACTTGGGGGGTGACTTGGGGGGTGACTTGGGGGGTGACTTGGGGGGTAAACTCCTCAGACACTTTAAAAGTCATTCTCAAAAAGTTTTCAGAAAAACGGAAACTCGTTTTATCATAAACATCCAATATTCGCGGAATTCCCGAACCTAAATGTTCGACCAAATCTAAATCCCGAAACACCCGCATAATTTCCTTATTTCTTGGCACAGAAACACCTTCAAAAAATTCATCGATACTCAATCCCTGTGGCAACCCACCATAAGAAGTGATTTCAATTCTATCATCAAAAATCTCAACTTTAGGAGGTACTTCTGTCGTAAAATCATTATGAACAATGGAGTTGATAATAGCTTCCCTTAATGCAAGCGGATTCCACAACCGTGTTTCAATGCGTTCTTTAGAGGTAATTTTTGCAAAAGTTGTGTTTTCTACTTCTATTTTGTCTAATATCTGTTTAGTCGCTTTTATCAAAGAACAATAACCATATTCATTATTCTCCGTCAATTCAACACGGTTAATTCCTTTGTATTTAGCGACTTTTATTGAAATTCCATTCGTATCAGACAATAAATAAGCGGCATAATTGTATTTTTTTTCTTCTGTAAACAGTTCTAGATTTTTTTCAAATTGTTGCCCTAATGTTTTCTTTATTCCTTCATAATAAATTTTCAATTGTTCAAAAGTCAAGTCTTGATTCGGAGATTTGATTTTACCTATCGAATTTCGGGTACGTTTGGCAAATAGCGATTCAATCATGGCTGTCGGCATAGGTTCGGAAGCGCTTCCA
This sequence comes from Bacteroidales bacterium, assembly GCA_031553755.1. GTDB lineage: Bacteria > Bacteroidota > Bacteroidia > Bacteroidales > Azobacteroidaceae > JAIRVZ01. The sequence continues at coordinate 35,026 of JAVBKZ010000033.1, forward strand.
ACCCGAATAAAACATCCTTTATCAGACATTCCGTATTTCTTGACATAATAAGGCTTTTCAGAACCGCTTGCTACAATAATTTTAATCAAATTCTTGCCTTCGCGATTCTCTTGAATAATATCGAACAAACCCATGCAGGAAGGTTTGATATTATTTCTAATTCGGTCTTTAATTTTTAATTGCAAAGCGTCAATATCAGAAACTCCTACCGTTTTTCCATATTTATCAATGCCGATATAAACAACGCCTCCTTCGTGATAATTCAGAAAAGCGACAACTTATTTTTCTAAATCATCAGTCAACTCTTGCTTGTATTCCACGCGGTTGTTTTCGGACATAATTAATCAATAATAAAATCAATGTTTTTCTAACCAAAGCGAAAAGAAACGGTCATAGACAAAATAGTAACCATCATCATCGCGCAATATCAATGTCTTGTCTTCCAAGGATTTTAATGCGAGTTTTACACTACTTGCCGCTGTCAATCCATAATTCTTCATAAACTCGGAAGACAAAGGATTGGATGTTTTTTGTTCTTTTGCTATCGCTTTCAATAATCTCAACTGTCCTTTGGTAAGCATTTCGCAATATGTTTTATAGGTAACATTTTCTTCCTCCAACACATCCGAAATAATTTTAGTTATATCTTGTTCGGTGTATTCTTTTCGATTCAGAGAATACAACTGATTCAAAATAAACTGAATATACCAAGTATGCCCCAATACTTTATTGTAAATAGTTTCAAACAACCCAGGATTCAAAGTTTTCCCATTTTTTGCAAAATGATTAACCACGAATTCAGAATATGTATCAACCGGAATTTCTTTCAACCCAATTTTTTGAGTACTTTGATAAAACGGACGGTTGATTGCCGAAAACATCACGTCCATCAGATGTTTTTTACTACCGGCAAATACAAACTTCACATTATCAGAAAATTGCATATATGAACGCAACAAGGCCTCAACACCTTTTTCCGGATATTCTGTAACTTGCTGAAATTCGTCAATCGCGATATAGCACCGTTTTCCCGATTGTTGCAAATAAGTAAAAATTTCTTGTAATGAATTTTCTGTTTGTTCCGGTCTTATATCGATACTCAGCTCCGGTTGTCCTGTAACAGAATCATAAGACAATAGCGGACGAAAACTTTTAAAAAAGGAGGAAAAAGATTTCATCGCCTTTTCTACATGATTGTCTAATTTTCCTAAAACAGTTTTTCCAAACAAATTCACAAACTCATGCAGATTTTGAGTCGAAAAAATATCCAAGTAAAAACAACGAATATCACTATTTTGCTCTTGTAAATGATAAAAAACATGATGAATCAATCCCGTTTTTCCCAAACGACGCGGACTGATAAGCGAAATATTTCGGTCGTTTTCAAGAGCCGAAATAACTTTTTCGGTTTCTTTTTCTCTGTCACAAAAATAATCAGGACTATGATAACCTGCTACAAGAAACGGATTATTTGGTGTCTCTTTTTTCATCTTACAAAGCTACTCAAAAAAAACATAAAATATGAAATATAAAATATGAAATATTGTTTGAGATTTATGTTTCTTTCGATATTTTTGGTATTCTGATATTTGCAGGACTAACAATCTGATAATTGGTTTTTTTGCCACTATCATCTGCTTTCAACATCCCTTTTTGCACTAAATCCTGTAAATCCCGCAATGCAGTATCGGTGGAACATTTTGTTAGTTTTGCATAGGTAGAAGTGCGTAAAAACCCGATTTCTTTGTCATAGTAATCATATAAATAATTAATTACCTGTCGTTGCCTTTCATTAATAGAGATAAACTTATGTTTATCCCAAAAATGTGATTTGTCGAGAATAATCTCCAAATTCTTCTCGCTCGAAAGCAACGCATGCTCAAAACAGTCTAAAAACCAGGTTAAATATTCAGTAATATCGCTTGTCCCTTTCTGTGTTTTTTCAATGATTTCATTATATTGCTTATGTTCTTTATAAATTTGGTTCGACATACTGTAAAATCTGATTTTACTATCATCGCTTCGAGCCAAAAGCATATCCATGATTGCACGGGCAAGCCGTCCGTTTCCATCATCGAATGGATGAATGGTTACAAACCAAAGATGCGCGATAGCTGATTTTAGAACTAAATCCAACTGATTTTTATTGTTTAGCCAGTCCAAGAAAAGACTCATTTCTTGCGAGACCTTTTCGGGAGCAAGAGCTTCAAAATGTATCTTTTCTCGGCCAAATGTACCTGAAACTACTTTCATTCCTGCCGAACGATAACGGGCAATAGATGAACGGACAAGCTCAGGATTGAGAAATTCTCCTTCAATTTTCGAAGTATCAATAACATCCAAAAGTAGGGATTCTAATGTAGCTCTTTCTGTTAAGTCGAAACCCAAATTTGCCATTTGTCCGAATAATTTACCTTGTAAATGTCGAACATAAGCCAATTTTTGCAATAATTGTTCATTATCCCAATGGAAATCAGTCCAATTTTCTTTTTCGTGTATATACATGATGCACCGCATTTTTTGCAGTAAAATTAGATCTTTTTCACCGCAAAAGCAATTTTTCAACCGAACCTCTATAAATATCAAATTACATACTTATTCCCATAAATTGAATTGATCCACATGGATAACAATTTATCTGTTACTGAAAATGATTTATCTAATTCTGTAATAAAATCATTTTCAAGTAATTTTTTCATCGCTGCCTGAACTGAACTTGCAGATGCAAGACTATGCCGTTTGACAAAGTTAGAAGATGTAATCTGTTTTGCTTCTCCATCTTTAGCAATAGCATAAAGCAATTCTTTTTGTTTCTCCGGAATATGTGATAATATTTCCCTGAAAATAGGCTCATGGAGAGAAATTATATTATCAATTGACTGACGGATTACATCAAGCGTACATTCTTCTCCCGGTGGAGTATCGGCAAAAGCCTCATTAAAAGTCATTTGTATGTAATATGTATGGCCTTTGAACAAGTGATACACTTTTTCTATATTTCCATCCATAATCCGGCGGCCGCATGACTGGAAATGTCTGGCAATGAAAGGGAGATAATTGTTAAGTTCGATTGCATTCAATTCCATGAAATCAGCGCTACGATAAAATGGACGAACAGACGACTGAAACATCGACTGTATAATATGGCGTTCACTACCGGCAAAAATAAAATGGCTATTGGAAATTTTTTGAATATGAGTACGAAGTAAAGCTTCTACATTTTTCTCCGGATACTTGGTTATTTGCTGAAATTCATCAATAGCCATAATACAAGGCTTATCTGCCAAAGCAAGACATTGAAATATTTCTTCCAAAGTATATTCAGGACGATCAATGGCTCCTAATTCAACATTAAAAGTAGGAAATCCGGTTAAGGGATCAAATCCAAATTTTCCATTGATGGATTTCAGCGTTTGGATAAACAACTGTGTCATTTTCTTACTGCGAGGCAATAAGGTTTCGAAAATTTTCCTACCGAGTACAAATGTAAATTCTTTCAGGCTGGTAGTATGGAGAATATCAATAAAAAATGTGTAATAAAAATCGCTGATTTCCGGTTTTTCATAGCAAAATTGAATTAATCCTGTTTTTCCCATGCGACGGGGAGAAATAATAACCAGATTACGTCCGTTTACAACCGTTTTTATCAATCGTCCTGATTCGTTGATACGGTCACAAAAATATTCCGGCTCTATTTTTCCTGTTACAATAAAAGGATTTATCTCTTTACCTTGCATGTTTTTTATTTTTATGCAAATATAATTATTTGATTTGAATAATTCAAAATGAATAATTGATTTTTGTCATACCGGATTGGAGAGAAAATCACGCAGGTAAACATGGCGGATTCCATTTCGCGTATTTCCGGTAAATTCGTCCATAGAAACAACTAATTTAGGGTAATTGTCTTTTATTTTTTCCAAATTTCCGAATTCTCGTTCAATTGTTGTTTCTTCCTGCAAAAGATAACATACCTGAATATAAATTTTTTCGCCTTTTTTTGTGGCTACAAAATCAATTTCAAAAGTGCCTATTTCTCCGATTTTTACCTCATAGTCATTGTATAATAAATGATGATAAACAGCATTTTCCATCATTTTTCCAATATCGGTTTGTTTATATCCTCCGATCGCATTCCGCAATCCCAAATCCTCAAAATAAAATTTCTCTCCTACCTCAAATACTTTTTTTCCGGCTACGTCCATCCGTTTTACTCGATAGATCAGGAACGCGTTCGCTAAATGATTCAGGTAATTGATGATCTGGGATGTGCTAATATTTACCTGTTGAGATTTCAAATAATCACTGATTTTTTTTGAAGAAAAAAGATGACCGGTGTTATCCGCAAGAAAAAGAACTAAGTTTTCGAGAAAAGCGGTATTCCTAATTTCGTTTCGCATAATCACATCCCGGTAAAGAACCGTGTTGTACACACCTTTCAGGTAATCGTATATTACTTCATCCTCCAAATGCAAGTGTTTCAGATAAGGAAGACCTCCATAGCGAAGGTACCGCATCAATGATTCATTGTTATTTTCCAGTTGATGAAATAATAGAAATTCGGCGTAAGATAAACTGTGTACCGGAATTTCAATATACCTTCCACTCAAGTGTGTCGCTAATTCTCCCGACAACATGTTGGCATTACTTCCGGTACAATACAAATCGTAAGACGGATTCAAAAGCAGGCTTCGCAAGGCTTTCTCAAACTCGCGAATTTCTTGAATTTCATCAATGAAAATATAATTTTTTACCTTTTCTTTTGTATTTTGCAGCACATAATCATTCAGGTCAGAAGCTGTTTTGATGGATTCAAAAACCAAATCTTCTTTGTTAATATACAGTATATTAGCCGTAGAATCCAATACCTGTATTTGCTCAATCGTTTGTTTTAAAATATAACTTTTACCAACCCTGCGTTGACCTGTTAGTACTTTAATCAACTGTTTCCCTATAAATGGGCTTAGTTTTTCGCTATATTTTTTCCTGACAATTAGCGAGTAGTTCATCTTTATTTTATATAAACAACATTTATCTGCAAATGTATCATTATTTATTGTATAAACTACAAAAATAGCTTATTAATCTGTTTTATATTATATCTGAAAAAAAATTATGTTGAATACTTGTAATTATATATTTTTCTAACCAAAGCGAAAAGTGACAATTTTATAAAACTACATAAAATTATGAAACGTAAAATATGTAATGTGTTCTTTCTGTATTTTATTCAGACGTTCTCAGAATTTCATTTTCCGATCACTTATAAAATAAACTAATCAATTTTTCCATTTGCTTAACCCAAAACTTATTGTTCTTTGATTGAGTTTGAATTAACCATTTATTTATTAATTTTTCCCATTTATTTCTTGGGTCTTTATATTTTTCGGGATTAGGATAATTCCATTTTTTCGCAATATCTACCCATGAAATATCCCAGATATTAATTTGGCTAAAATACGAAGTTCCATGTTTATCCATATAATTAAGAACTGTTTTTTCCCACGATAACATTGATTGACAATATACAGATGTTATATCAATTCCTTGTTTTGAATAATCCTCAATCCATTCTTTGGGTACTAATTTAAATTTAGCGCTATCAATAGCATACATGTGATGATACCTCCGGAATATGGCTATCGGTTTATTTATTTTTTCGATTTGTTCATAACATTGGTACCAACGTTGTTTTACAACCATCCGATTCCAATCTGTATATTGAAAATGAAGTACTTTTATTTCATTCACCCTTATTCGATCACTCGTTGTAGGTATAGGAATCCTCGCGCTATGAATTTTATACCCAATATGTTCTGCGCCATCGTCCATATAACCAAACGGCATGTGGCCTCCATACCAAAAATGCTCTATTGATGATTTAAGATTAAGCCAAGGAAACTCAATTACAGTTCCCGGTCTTGAAGACAAAATAGTTTGCCATTCCAGTTGAGAAGTTACATTAGGCGTAAAAATTTCATCTGCGTCTAAAGTTATCAATAATTTTGGTCCCTCTATTTTTCGAGCTTCATTTATCAGTAATTTTTGCCGTTCCGGTTCATTGAATGTTTCGGAATCATTATCTATCAAGATGACTTTTTCATATTTTTCACAGATTTCTCTCGAACCGTCTGTCGACATTTGGTCTGCAATAATAATATGATCAGCCCACAGCGAAGTAGATTTAAGGAAACGATCTAATATCCAATATTCGTTTTTTACAGGTGTCAGACAAATTATTTTAGGTTTATTAAAATCCATTTTTACAAAATTATAGTATAAATTTTATTTGAATTACCAAATTTGCCATTGTTCTAAATCAACACCATAACAATGTTTTCCTGCCATTCTCATTCCCAAATACATTCCTGGGTTGGAACTAAATGTCCCTACAAATGCCTTAGATCCACTCAAAACGTCTATTGATGCAAATAAATTAAGATGCGCATCTCGAATTTGGTCTTTATTATTCTTTTGAAATTCTCCATGAAAATATCCACGTTCGTCCTCTTTGCAAAAGGTATAAAAATTGAATGATGAATATTCTTTTTTTAACAATTCTATCAATCTATAATCATCTGTCAATACAAAAATGTTTTTTATTTGAGATATCTCTTTTGCTTTATTCATGTAGACTTCTATTGACTTCATTTCTGCTTCGATAAATTTATCACCACTTCGAATATGAAAACCAATATATTCTTCCGTTAAATTAATCGACTTTATTTTTTCTTTAATAACTATTTCTGTTTCTGCATTGTAATTCCATGTTAATTTTATTAACGTAGCACAAGCTTCCTGTAAATTTCCATTTATACCCAATTCAGGAATAAAATAGTTATGTTTTTCCATCTCTCTATTGTGAAAATATGGCCATAGATCATATGTAAAATAATCAATTCCTGTAAGTATCTTGTATATTTTTGCTTTAATTCTATCTAATTTTCTATTGGGTCGGCTTTGTCTTCTATTGTATTTTTCATTGAAATCCTTTTTATTTTCTTTCACAAATGGCAAAAAATAATCTTTCCAACCTTCTTTATTTCCAAAAATTGCATCTTTAGAATATAATACAAATTGTATTTTGTAAGTTAAGCAATATAACATAGCTAAAATCATATTGTTATATTCTGAGAAGAAACCAGCTTCTGCTCCCAAATGAAATACTATTTTTTTTTTGTAGGAGTTATTTAACTTCTCATATTGTTTTTGTAAATCATTCATTATTTCTTAGCATTAATAATCCACAATTCTGATAATTAAATTCAAGTCCTGTTGCTCCAATAATTCCTTTTGAAACAACTTTAATATGAGAAGTAATCTCTAATAATCCTTCAATATTGGGTTGTGTTAAAAATATATCTAAAAAGAAATCCCCTTTAGTCATGTTAGATGGTAAACATATTATATTTTCCATTTCAAATTTTCCTCCAAAATAATTTTGAACGACACCATCTAAATGACCTGGAGAGTATAATGCCTGAATAGCTCCTTTATAATCATACAATCTGGCTTCTAATGCAATTTTTCTTTCAAAAGCAAGATTCCCTTTTATTACTATTTTTAAAATTGAATTATTTTCATCAATAGCAACTACATTATTTTCATATCCATTTATAGTTATAGAATATATTTTTAAATCTGCATGACATTTTTTGATGCCATCAGTAATTTTCTCTGATTTTTCTACGAACAGACTTCCTTTAGAATATTTTTCAATAGCGGATGCTACATCACCTGAAAATGATAACCCTCCATTAGTCAAAATAACAGCCTTCGTACATAACATTTCTATCGCCCCCATATTATGACTCACAAACAACACTGTTCGCCCTTCTCCTTTCGAAACATCCTGCATTTTTCCGATAGCTTTTTTCTGAAATTCGGCATCTCCAACGGCAAGGACTTCATCTACCACAAGAATTTCAGGTTCCAAATGCGCGGCAATGGAGAAACCTAAACGAACTGTCATTCCGGAAGAATAGCGTTTGGTTGGGGTATCAATATATCTGGCTACTCCGGCAAATTCTACAATTTCATCTAATTTACGGGTAATTTCTTGTTTACTCATTCCCATGATAGAACCGTTCATGTAGATGTTTTCACGTCCGGTTAGTTCGGGATGAAATCCGGTTCCAACTTCTAATAGAGAGGCAATGCGGCCTTTGGCTTTGATTGTTCCGGTTGTGGGAGAAGTTACCCGCGACAAAATTTTAAGTAAAGTTGATTTTCCCGCTCCATTTTTGCCTATAATTCCCAATACTTCGCCTTGTTTCACATCGAAAGTAATGTCTTTCAATGCCCAGACATATTCGCTGTCTCCTTTTTTTGTCCGGTCATTGACTTGTCCGATTTTAAGATATGGGTCTTCTTTTCTTAAAATACTTGTCTGCCACCAACGATTCAAATCGTGGCTCAATGTTTTTGTACTGACTAATCCCAAACGGTATTGTTTGGAAATATTTTCAAAACTAATTGCTGTATCCATGTTCGAATTGTACGAATTAAAACGAATTAAACGAATTGAGAACCCGTCTATAAGTCAATGATTTTTCTCCAAAATTTACTAACAAACCTAATTGCAATTTTGTACCTTTCAAATAATTTCTAGTTTGTTCTATATTTTCTTGATGAATAAAAGGTTTAGCTTTAAGTTCTACTACGATTTTGTCAAAACAAAGAAAGTCCACTTTAAAATATTTATCCAATTTTTCGTTGTTATAATAGATATTTACCAATTTTTCCTGCTTAAAAGAAACTTCATCAGCGAAAAATTGTTTAGACAAAGCTTCTTGATATACACTTTCCAAAAATCCACATCCTAACGCCTTATGCACTTTCATACACGAACCAATTATTTTATAACTTTCTTCTTTAAAAAGAATTTCTGCCATCTTTTTCGCTTAATTCGTTATAATTTGTCTAATTCGCAGTTACACCGTATCCATAAAACTGCGTTGTACCTTGTTGAATACTACAATTCCTATGCCGAGAACCGCGCACATAAACAGAAAACTATAGCCTAACATCCCCCAACTGAAAACGCCTTGTCCCAGTGTCGCGAATTTGAAAGTTTCTATGATAGGAGTTACCGGATTCAAGGCGGCAATCCATTGTTTTTTAGACGACATCATACTCAACGGATAAATAATAGGGGTCGCATACATCCACAACTGAACAATAAATGTAAACAGAATACTTAAATCTTTGTACTTTGTTGTCATGGAGGATATAATAATACCGAATCCCAATCCTAAACCGGCTAACATGAAAATCAGCAAAGGCAATAATAGAATGTATACATTGGGAGAAACATGAACTCCTGTGAAAAAATAATATAAATAGACGACTACAAATAATCCCAACTGAATGCCGAATGTGAACAGAGCCGAAGTTACCGTACTCATGGGCATAATCAAACGAGGAAAATATACTTTCCCAAAGATATTTTGGTTATCGTTGAATGTAGAAGATGTTTTTGTTAGACAGGTCGAAAAATAATTCCACATACAAATTCCGGAAAGATAAAACAACGGCTGAGGTAATCCATCTGTCGATATTTTCGCGATTCCTCCGAAAACAACCATATACATAATTGTCGTTAACGCCGGATTGACGAAAAACCACAATGGTCCTAAAATTGTTTGTTTGTATTGGGTTACGATGTCGCGCCTGATAAACATACGCCACAAATCTTTGTATTTAATTAATTCCTGAAAATCTATGTCGAATAACCCTGTTTTGGGCTTGATGACGGTCGACCATTGTTCATCTGTTTCTTGTTTCATCATCTTAATTTATTATTCACTTATTTTGAAAGGCAAGAGTTGGGTACAAAAGTAGTATTTTTCTTTATATAAACAACTTAGAGATTATTTATATCTCTAAAATTGTTTTATTATCCCATATATTCGTGATACATTTTTACCCACTTGAATATTTGAGTCTGTGTATCAAGATTAAGTTCCTGTATATCTTTTTTAGTTAATAATCCATTAACATATAATTCCATCAACTTTTTCTTGTATTTCGCTCCCAATATTACATTATACCTCGAATCTATATGTTTATTAAAAGAGTCTATTAATTCATATAATTTAAGGTACATTTTATGAGAAGATGTATCATTGGCTTTTTCTGTCCTTATTAATTTCTCGATTTGGTTGATACAATTTTTACATTCCAAATGAAGCGCTTTTTTTATTAATCCGCTCGCGATTTCTCTTTGTGTTTTGGATGAATACGTCATTTTAACAGTTATTATTTAAGTAAAAATTAAGGTATATTCGCTTTGTAAATTTTATTGATAATATCCACTACTTTATAACCCTCGAAAGCATTCGTAGTAATACACGTTTCTTTTCCTGAAAGGACATCAACAACATTGTCAATCACATAATGGTGGTTTTGCGCCGAACCTTTATAAGTTCCGTAATCATTACCCGGATTGGTTGGCTCTAATTCAGGCATTTGGTAATCTTTCACATGGCAGTATTCCACTTCGTTCATATACTGTCCGCCAATTTTCACACTTCCGTTTTGTGCTATTATCGTGATGGAACTTTCCATGTTTTTGTCCCATACGGCAGTAGAATAATTAAAACATCCGATACCTCCACGTTGAAAGTCGAAAGTAATAATTCCGGAATCTTCGAAATCAGTCAGTTCTTTGTGATTAAAATCGGCAAAACGCGCTTGAATATTACTGATATCTCCAAACAACCAATACATCAGGTCGACAAAATGAGAAAACTGAGTAAATAACGTGCCTCCGTCTAATTCTTTATCTCCATGCCAATTGCCCGGTTTATAATAACGATCATCTCTATTCCAGTAACAATTGACTTGCACCAAGTATATTTCTCCTAATTTTTCAGATTCGATCAAATTTTTAATCCAGATTGAAGGAGGAGAATAACGGTTTTGCATTACACAGAAGATAAGTTTTTTTCTCCTTTCCGCCGTAAGCAATACGGTTTCCGCGTCTAATTGACTTAATGCCATCGGTTTTTCGACTACGACATGATATCCGGCATTCAATGACCGAACAGCCATATTCGCATGTAAACCATTTGGCGTACAAATATTTACCACGTCAATTTCAATTCCGGATTGCAGCATCGTTTCAATCGATGTAAAAAACGGAACATTGTAGTTTTCAATTCCTATTGTATTTGGCGGCAATATATCACATAGCGCGACTAATTCGGCATCCGGATTACGAAAAATCATTTCCGCGTGACGCTTTCCTATATGGCCGCAACCTACGACAACAAATTTAATCGAGGATTTGTTATTCATTGATTAATGATAACAAATATTGTCCGTATTCTGTTTTATCCATTGATTTTCCCAATACTTGTAACTGGGCATCGTCAATCCATTTATTTCTCCACGCGATTTCTTCTATACAGGAAACATAAAATCCCTGGCGTTTTTGAATAGTTTCAACAAAATTGCTTGCTTCTAACAAACTGTCACAATTACCGGTATCCAGCCAAGCGAATCCTCTTCCAAACAGTTCCACTTTCAAAGAACCTTCTTCCAAATAAGTTCTGTTCAAATCCGTAATTTCATATTCCCCACGCGCTGAAGGTTTTAAAACTTTAGCTCTTTCAACAACTGTTTTATCATAAAAATATAATCCGGGAACCGCGTAATTTGATTTAGGATGTTGAGGTTTTTCTTCGATTGAAATAACCTTACCTGTTTCATCAAATTCAACCACGCCATAGGCACGGGGATCTTTTACATAGTAACCGAATACACAGGCTCCTGATTGCATATCTTGTGCTTGACGCAACATTTTGCTGAAACCTTGTCCATAAAAAATATTGTCGCCAAGAATTAAACACGCAGGTTCTCCATTGATAAATTTTTCGCCTAAAACAAATGCTTGGGCTAATCCGTTAGGAATTTCTTGTATGATATATTCAAATTTCATTCCTAAAGATTCTCCGGAACCAAGTAATTGTTGGAACATCGGCAAATCGCGGGGAGTTGAAATGATTAGAACTTCTCGGATTCCAGCCAACATCAAAGTCGATAATGGATAATAAATCATGGGTTTGTCATAGACCGGCATGATTTGTTTTGAGATTGATTTTGATAACGGATAAAGTCTTGTCGCGCTTCCTCCGGCTAAAATGATTCCTTTCATATATATGTGATATTAGTTTGTAAGTATGAATTGAAAGTTATAAGCTATCCTTTATTAATTGCATCAACAAAGGTGCTTTTTGATCTTTTTCGGAAATGATTATTTTGGATGAATCAATGGGCCATTCAATCGCTAACTCGGGATCGTTGTAAAGCAAAGAACCTTCATTTTGAGGTGCATAAACATTATCGACTTTATAACAAAAGATCACTTCTTCGCTCAAAACAAGAAAGCCGTGAGCAAATCCTCTGGATATAAAAAATTGACGTTTATTTTCTTCTGATAATTCAACAGCGACATGTTGTCCGAAAGTTGGAGAATCTTTACGAATATCGACTGCGACGTCTAATACTTTCCCTTTGATAACCCTCACTAATTTAGCCTGGGCAAATTCTCCCTTTTGAAAATGAAGTCCTCTTAAAACTCCAAAAGAAGATTTTGATTCGTTGTCCTGAATAAAATCTACTTTTCCAATGTGTTTTTCGAATTCTTCTTTCCTGAAGGTTTCCATGAAATAACCACGTTCGTCTGTAAAAACTTTAGGTTCAAGAATCCATGTTCCGGGTATTTTTGTTTCTATATAATTCATGATCAATGGATGTTTTTTGCAAAAGTAACTAATAAATTTAAATAACAGAATTGTTTCTAAATTACTATTTGAGAATGATTAGATTTGTATTTGAAAATGAATTTTAGACAGCTATGAATACACCTACAAAATGTCATTTATATTCTTTATTTTTTCTAAAGACAAGCCGGTAATTTCAGAAATTGTTTCTATGGAATACCCTTTTTCTAAGCATTTTTTTGCTATTTGTATTTTTTCTTGCTCAATACCTTTTTCCACACCTTCAGAAAAGCCTTCATCCCGACCTTTTTGTTCGTAATAAAGTATGGCATCCTGAACATCGGCATATTCCGTTATACTTTTCTTGTATTCTTCCATTTCTTTTGTCGTTAATTGTGAAATATCAGCTACTGCTTGTCGTACTTTCTGCAACTCAACGATAAAATACTTGTCACAATCGGTTTTGCAATAAATATCGAAAATAGCTTTTCTGTCAGTTTCTTTTTGTCCTAACTGTTCTGTTGTCAGATAATTGAGATTGATAATTTTACCTTGATCATGAATCAGTTCATTGAGAAAATTGATTAACAACTCCTTGTAGGTTTCCGACCCGAAAATGCGTTTAAATCCGTAATTTGTGAGGGGATTCAGGTATTTTTCTCCTCCCCAAAAAAGTTCTTTCTCCATAAAATAAATTAGTTTTGATATTTAATATTGGTTTGATTAATAATAGGAACAAAGATAATTGAAAGATCTGATTTTAGAAAATCGACATCAATCCAACCGATATCCGTAATTTTTTAATAAATTATCCCTGTTTCGCCAATCTTTTTCGACTTTTACAAACACTTCTAAGAATATTTTCTTATCGAAAAAACGTTCTAAATCTTTACGCGCCATCGAAGCCATCTTTTTCAGAGCTAATCCTTTATCTCCGATAATAATTCCTTTTTGAGAATCTCGTTCAACAATAACGACTGATTTAATTTTGATTATGTTGTCTTCTTCCTTGAATTCTTCCACAATCACTTCTGTAGAATATGGTACTTCTTTTTGGTAATACAGGAATATTTTTTCACGAATAATTTCCGTTACAAAAAAACGGGCAGGCTTATCGGTCAACGCGTCCTTTTCAAAATAAGGAGGAGATTCGGGCAATAATTCCTTTATTCGTTTTTGCAAATAATCTATATTGAATTTATTAAGGGCGGATAACGGTATGATTTCTGCTTGAGGTAATAATTTAGATAATTCTTCTACGTATTTTTCCAATCCTTTTTGGTCTGTAAGGTCTATTTTATTAATAATCAGAAAGAGTGGTGTTTTCGTTTTTTGTACTTTTTGTAGAAAAAAGTCATTTTTATCGATTTTTTCAACCAAATCGGTGACATATAATAATACGTCCGCATCATCTAACGCCGATTCCGAAAAGTTGAGCATACTTTCTTGTAACTTGTAATTAGGACGCAAAACTCCGGGAGTGTCGGAATATACAATCTGCATATCTTCGGTATTGACTATTCCCATAATCCGATGGCGAGTAGTTTGCGCTTTAGATGTGATAATTGATATTTTTTCTCCTACCAATTGATTCATCAATGTCGATTTTCCGACATTGGGATTTCCTACAATATTTACAAATCCGGATTTATGCATTATTTTAGAATTGAAAGAAGTAAGAGGAAGTTAGAGAAAAAAACTGACACCTGATAGCTGACACCTGATAGCTCTTAATTCCTAATTAATAAGAATCATATCCCCACTTCAAATAAGTGGCTCCCCAAGTAAAACCGGCGCCAAACGCAGTCAGGATAATATTGTCTCCTTTTTTTAGTTTTGATTCATAGTCCCACAAGCAAAGAGGAATTGTTCCGGCACTTGTGTTACCGTATTTTTCGATATTGACCATCACTTTTTCAGGATTCAATCCCATTCTTTTTCCAACAGCATCAATTATTCTCATATTTGCCTGATGAGGTACAAGCCATTGAATATTTTCGTTGGTTAGATTATTTTTTTCCATCAAGGCAACACATGTATCTGACATGTTGGAAACTGCATATTTAAATACAACCTTTCCATCTTGCCAAATCGTATGTTCGTTATTTTCAACAGTTTCATGACTTGCCGGATATACAGAACCGCCTGCTTTTTGAACCAAATGATTGATTCCTATTCCGTCTGATTTCATGATGGAGTCTATCACTCCCAAACCTTCAGTTGAAGGTTCAAGCAAAACGGCACCACAACCATCCGCAAAAATTGGGCAAGTATTTCTATCTGTATAATTGGTAATGACAGACAATTGATCTCCCGCTATTACAATTACTTTTTTATATTTTCCGGAACTGATAAACGCGGAACCGACTTCCAATCCATAAATAAAACCGCTACACGCGGCGCTCAAATCGAATCCGAACGCGTTTTTCATCCCAAGTTTATCCGCGACTAACGCTGCCGTATTAGGCATTATATAATCAGGAGTAGATGTCGCGAAAATGATAGCCTCCACTTCCATGGGGTCGAGGTGTGTTTTCGCAATAATAGTTTTGACTGCTTTAACAGCCATATAAGAAACGCCAACACCTTCTTCTTTTTTCAGAATTCGCCTTTCTTTTATTCCAATGCGACTCATGATCCATTCATCAGAAGTCTCCACCATTTGTGATACCTCTTCATTGGTCATCACATAGTTCGGAACATATCCTCCAACTCCCGTTATAACTGCATTTATTTTATTCATATTACTTAAAATATTGAAATTCCGTCAAAAAAATACTATCGCGATTAGTGGATTATCTTAATAGAATAAATATTAAAAAAAATTGCCCTAAAAGTTATGGCTTTAGGGCTATTTCTTCATTAGACAAGTGTCAAAACATCTTTACATCAAACTGCCGCAACTTTTTCAATTGCCAATTTACCTCTGTAATATCCACATTCACCACATACGGTATGATAAATGTGCCATGCTCCACAATTAGCGCAAATTGCCATTGTAGGCATCAATGCTTTGTCGTGAGTTCTTCGCTTTCCTTGTCTAGACTTACCTGTTCTTCGTTTAGGATGTGCCATTTTGTTTTATTTTAATTATTATTATCTTCTTCCGCTAATCCTTTCAACGCGTCCCACCTGGGATCTGTTGAATATTTATCGTCCTCGTCCGAATCTGTAATTACGATATTATCTTCCATTACAGAATCAAAATCATCATCTTCTTCGCTTCCGCTTCCTTTTGGCGCATGTTTTTTCAATTTGGATGTCATGGTCTTGTTGCATTTTCCGGGAGCGTGTACGTGCTTGATTGGAATTGTCAGCACAATAAACTCATAGATAAACCATGCCAAATTTATTTCACCTTCATCTTCAGGAATAATCACAATTTCATCGCTTTCTTCAGAATACTCTTTCCCTAATTTCACAATTAACTTATTATTTGTCGCGATAGGGAAATCCATCTCATCCAAGCATCTATCGCAAGGAATAGAGATTACGCCTTCTATTTGAAAATTAAATTCATACATCATCAATGTTTTCTTTATTGTTAAATTCACATTGACTTTTCCTTTTTGAACGTCTTCACTTCCAATATTTATAAAAAAAATATTATCCAATTTATAATCAATAACTTGGATTTCAGAAGACATATTTTTAAGATCTATTTTATATGGATCAAATTTTCCCAATTTTTTTTCTTTTAATGAAAAACCTCGCAAAGGTACAACTAATAATTGAAAGTTGAAAATTATTTTGTGAATAGTGAGTTGTGAACTAAGAATAAAGATTCGCAACTCATAATCTAAAACTTATATTTCATCAGTTCGATACGAAATGTTGTTCCCTTATTAACTTCCGATTTCAGCACAAAAATCTTGCCACGTTGATATGATTGTATTATACGCCTTGTTAAGGAGAGCCCCAACCCCCATCCACGTTTTTTCGTCGTATATCCGGGATGAAAAACTCTTTTATATTTTGATTTAGGAATTCCTTTTCCGGTATCGGCAATGTCTATCTTTATCAATTTATCGGTTTCCGCTATTTCTATATCAATACTTCCTTTCCCATCCATCGCGTCAACCGCGTTTTTGATAAGATTTTCAATAACCCATCCGAATAAAGATTCGTTCATCATTACCAGATAAGGCCGATCTAAAAAGTTACAATTAATCTTAATTTTCCCTGAAACTCTTTTCGACATATAATCTACAGCATTTCTTATGGCTTCATTCACATCCATCGGTTCTAATTCTAATTTGGAACCTATCTTCGAAAACCTTTCCGCTATTACATTCAACCGATGCACATCCTTATTCATTTCGGTTATCAATGAAACATCTATATCTTTTGTTTTCAGATATTCAATCCATGCCATAAGGGAAGATATAGGCGTTCCTAACTGATGGGCCGTTTCTTTCGACATACCGACCCAAACTTTGTCTTGTTCCGCTTTTTTAGCGTTCAATAATGCCAGGAAAGATATTAACACAAAAACAAATACAACTCCCAATTGCGCGTAAGGAAAAATAGCTAATCTTTTCAACACGGTGGAATCGTCATAATAAACATATTGATATGTTCCATCGTCAAATTCCAATTTAATCGGCGGATTTTTTTTCTTGAATTTTTGCAGTTTTTTATTTAGGTAGGCGTCCTTTTCTTTGTCCGGAAGTTTTATGTTGTTGTCTAATATAATACTATCCTTTTCATTTACCAGCACTAATGGAATAGTCGTGTTTCCCGCTATAAATTTCAGGATAAGATTATTATAATCATTAAACGCGTCAGGACAAGCATCTTGGTTTTCCGGCTGAGCCGATATTAACTTAATTGATTCCGCCCATATTTCAATTTTCAAGCGCTCTTCTACAGCCAAGTCATGGACCAATACTTGAGTTACCCAAATAGAAGAAATAGCTATGACACTTGCCACCGCAACAAAAAAATATTTGAAATTCCAGCGGTATTCGTTATTTTTTACTTTCGCTTGTTTCATCTTGTTTTGTTAGAAGAGAAAAAGGGAGTTGCAAGAAGTTAGAGGAAATTTCTTCACTCTCAATTCTCCACTCTCCACTGTCAACTCTAATTTTTCCAACGGGCAAGCCGTTTCATTCCTCTTGTAAACAGCCATGCCATGAATTTTGAAGATCCTCCTTCTATCATTTTCTCCCGACAAAATTCCTGAAATTCATTAACTGTTCCATCGAAAGTAAATTCTCCTTTTTGATAACAGTAGCCGCAATAGATTTCATTTTTAGAGCCATCGGCATTTGTTCCTCCGCTTTGCGGATCTTTTTTCATGGGCATGCCACAACTTTGGCAAAATTTATTTTTAGTTTCCATATCCTTAAAATTTAAAAATAATTTCTTTGAAATTTTTCTAATTTCTCAATCAGCAGCATTGCTGTGCGAAAGTATAAAATTAAATCTTAATTAAGAACAAACGGATAGATTATTTGTTATTTAGTAAAATGTTCTATTCATGATTACAAATATACCACATATACCTGGCAAAAAACGCATTATTATTGTCGGAGGAGGGTTTGGAGGTCTAAAATTAGCAGACAGTTTGAATCCTGATTTATTCCAAATTATTTTATTAGATAAAAATAATTATCATCAATTTCAACCATTGTTGTATCAAGTGGCTATTACAGGACTTGAAGTTAGTTCGATCGCCTATCCTTTCAGGAAAAATTATCAAAAAAAGAATATTCATTTCAGGTTATGCGAACTCAAACGCATCATTCCCGAAGAAAATACAATAGAAACGAATGTGGGCAATATTTCTTACGATTATTTAATACTTGCTTGCGGATGTGATACTAATTTTTTCGGAAATAACGCGCTGAAAGAAACAACTATCACTTTAAAATCCGTGCCGGAAGCTTTATTTGCCCGTAACCGGATCTTACAAAGTTTCGAAGACGCTACTGTTACTAAAGACCCTTTTGAAAGAAAAAAACTGTTGACATTTGTTGTTGTTGGAGGAGGCGCTACCGGAGTTGAATTGGCGGGCGCTTTAGCCGACATGAAAACGTTTGTTCTCCCGAAAGATTATCCGGAACTTGATTTTTCACAAATGGAAATCAGGTTAATCGATGCTTCTCCCCGTTTACTCTTAGCTATGTCTGAAAACGCGTCAAAAAACGCGTCTGAAACATTAATCCAACGAGGTGTTATTATTCATCAGGATATTTCGGTTTCTTCGTACGAAAACGACACGATCAAATTAAATAATGGAGTCGTTTTATATTCTAAAAATGTATTGTGGGTAGCCGGAATAAAAGGAAATCCGATAGATGGCATGAAACCCGAAGATTATGGCAGGGGTAACCGGATAAAAGTAAACGAACATTGCCAATTAACCGGATATGATAATATTTTCGCTATCGGAGACAATGCTTATATGGAAACGAAAGATTATCCCAACGGACATCCACAGGTGGCGCAAGTAGCGATGCAAATGGCTAAATTGGTGAGTAAAAATCTGAAACATATTGTAAAAAACGAAAAGCTCGAAAATTTCTACTACAAAGACAAAGGCTCTTTGGCGACAATCGGAAGAAACGCGGCTGTCGCCGATTTAGGGAAATTAAAATTCAGTGGTCGAATGGCTTGGTGGTTATGGCTTTGGGTACATATTTTTACTATATTAGGTATTAAAAATAAAATTTTAGTCATGTTGGACTGGGCATGGAATTATATCACTTACGACTTGTCATTAAGATTGCTTATCAGGCCTAAAATCACAAAAGGGACTCGATAAACAAGCGAAAAAATTCCATGTTAATAACATGTTGAAACATCCGGAATGCAAAATAGAACTCATTTTGCTTTGTTAATTATCTTTGCAGGCTCAATTATCAGTCTTCTATTATTTCATAATTGTGATTTTTTCAAAGATATAAAATGGCGGAACAAAATAAGAACAACTCTCGTTCGAGAGGAAAAAAAGCAACAACAAATTCGGAAGAAACCGGAAGGTTACAGCCTCAGGCACGTGAGTTGGAAGAAGCCGTTTTAGGCGCTTTAATGTTGGAAAAAGACGCGTATTCAGTCATAAGCGACATTCTCCGCTCGGAAAGTTTTTATGACAGGAACCACGAACTGATTTTTTCCGCTATACAAGATTTAGCCGTACAACAAAAGCCCATCGACATGCTGACGGTGGTGGAACAGCTAAGAAAAAGAGGCGATTTGGAACAAGTCGGAGGGCCGTTTTACATCGCCCAACTTTCAAGCAAAGTAGTCTCGACTGCGCACTTAGAATATCATGCCCGAATCATCGCTCAAAAATATTTAGCGAGAGAATTGATTTCTTTCACTTCGAATGTAGCTTCGAAAGCTTTCGATGAAACAAACGATGTTGACGATTTGATGCAAGAAGCGGAGGGACAACTTTTCGAAATATCACAAAGGAACGTAAAAAAAGATGTAACCCAAATTAATCCGGTCATTAAAGAAGCCATCGAATTAATGCAAATCGCAGCTCAACGTACTGATGGATTAAGTGGAGTGCAAACCGGATTCAAAGACTTAGACAAAATCACCTCAGGATGGCAAAATTCAGACTTGATTATTATCGCCGCGCGTCCCGCGATGGGGAAAACAGCATTCGTGTTGTCGATGGCAAAAAACATGGCAGTGGATTTCAACACCCCTGTCGCTGTTTTTTCTCTTGAAATGTCAAACGTACAATTGGTAAACCGATTGATAGTAAATGTATGCCAAATAACAGGTTCAAAAATAAAAAACGGACAATTAGCTCCTTACGAATGGGAACAATTGGATTATAAAATCAAAGAACTTTTCGACGCGCCTATCTACGTCGACGATACTCCGAGTTTATCCGTATTCGAATTAAGGACAAAAGCGCGCCGGTTAGTGAGGGAACATAAAGTCAAATGTATTATTATCGACTATTTGCAGTTGATGAATGCCAGTGGAATGAGTTTTGGCAGCCGCGAACAAGAAGTCAGTACCATCTCACGTTCTTTGAAAGGATTAGCCAAAGAACTGAATATTCCGATTATCGCTCTTTCGCAGTTGAACCGTGGAGTCGAAAGCCGTGTAGGAAACGAAGGAAAACGTCCGCAACTATCAGATCTTCGCGAATCGGGAGCCATTGAGCAAGACGCCGACATGGTATGTTTCATACACCGCCCGGAATACTATAAAATATTTGTGGATGAAAAAGGAAACGACCTCACAGGAAAAGCCGAAATTATCATCGCTAAACATCGTAACGGAGCGACAGGAGATGTATTGCTAAGTTTCAAAAACGAATTTGCCCGTTTCCAAAATGTCAACGACGAACAACTTGTAGGAGAATTTCAGTCCCGATACAGCAGTCAAGCCAACATCGCCCCCGCAAACATTCCAAACGAACGTAAGTTTGAAGAATACGACTCCAATTCCACTCCTTTTTAATAAATTAACCGTTCAAAATTAGCTCATATTCTGAAATCGTTTAACCTTGAAAATCATACAATTAAACATCAATCGTTCAACATTAAACAAATAAACTAAATCTGATATTACACTTAAATTATTTGTATAACAACAAAAAAGCATCAATCAACTAAAAAAATTGAAAAATCATACATTAAATAAAAAAACATTTTTTAACTTTGCGACAGGTTGATTTAATATTTTTATACAAAAATGGCATCATTTGTGAAAATGTGTCAAAAAAAATCACATTGCAATGAAAAATCTACTACAAATTACAGTATTTGTGCTTGGGCTTTTTATGAGTGTTCAGGCGTATGCTCAGTTCAGCGAAGGAAACGGAAGTAAAGAAAATCCTTATCAGATTAGCTCTGTGAATGATCTCAGCAAATTAGCTTCAGATGTTAACAGTGGAATTGCTTACGCGGATAAATATTTCGATCTGACAACAGATTTAGACTTATCCGTATGGTGTGAAACTAATAAATCTACAGGAGGATGGATTACGATCGGAAATGACAGCAAAAGTTTTCAAGGAAAATTCAACGGAAACGGATATGCTATCAACAATGTAACCATCAACAGGCCGGGAAATTATTACCAAGGTCTTTTTGGTCAAATCTCTAACGCGACAATCGAAAACCTGCGGGTTGAAAACGTTAACATTACCGGACGCGACAATGTTGGCGCCATTACCGGAGCTATCAGCAACTCCACAATTAACAACTGTTTCACAAGTGGAAATTTAGAAGGAAACGATGTTACCGGAGGAATAGCGGGATATGTAAAATCATCATCGGTAATTTCAAATAGTTACAGCAATTGTAACGTAACAGGTAAAGGAAACTACGCCTCTATAGGTGGAATCGTAGGTATTCTTGAATCTTCTTCGCTCAACTATTGTTATGCTACAGGAAATATTATTTCTACCGGAAACAATGATTCGGTTGGTGGATTGGCCGGATACGTAAAATCTAAATCTTCCGTAACAAATTGTTTGGCGCTTAATTCATCGGTAAGCGCAAATAGCGAAGCCAACAAGTTAGTTGGATTTAACAACATCAATAATGGAATAAATACATATTCCAACAACTACGGGTTATCTTCAATGACGGTAAAAATCAAGAATACCGTTGTAAGCCGGAATAATAACAACACAAACGGAACAAATATCCCTCTTACCGAAGCACAAAATTTCTCATTCTACAATACTGCTGCCAATTGGAATACAAACGCGTGGGATATTTCTAACGGAAATACAACTGTTTGGAACATTACAAACAACCAATATCCACATTTACAGTGGTCAACTTCCGGAGATGAACCCGGAGAAGAAGGAACCGAAACCAATCCTTTCCTTATTACTTCGGTTGCCGACCTTGTAAAATTGGGCACAGATGTAAACAGTGGAACCGTCAATGGTTACGCGGGAAAATATTTTCTTCTGACTACTGATCTTGATTTGAAAGAAATAAAAAATTGGGTTACAATCGGTTATGGTTATCCTGAAATCGACAAAACATTCCAAGGCATTTTTGATGGAAATGGAAAAACAATCAGTAATTTAACAATCGACGGATCGACATATAGTTATTTGGATGGTTTTTATCATGGAGGGTTATTTGGACGTATTACCAACAATGCTCAATTAAAAAACCTGAAACTAACAAATGTAAACATTAAGTATTCTTCAAGTGGTGCATTGGTTGGAATGACAAACAATGCCTCGATTATCAAATGTTATAGCGATGGAACTATTTCTGGTTCATATAGTGGAGGTCTAATTGGAGAAGCTTATAATACAACAATTTCACAATGTTGTAGTGACGTTTTTGTAGATGGTGCTTCTCAAACCGGCGGCCTTATAGGAACTATTAATAATTGTATAGTCAATGATTGCTACAGTACCGGAAAAGTTAAGGGAAGTCGCGAAGTGGGCGGATTCGGAGGAAATATATATGAATCTACCATTTCGAACTGTTACAGTTCATCTTATGTAATTTCATCCGATAGTTATTGTGGAGGTTTTGGCGGATATATTAATCATTCTACTCTTAATTTTTGTTTAGCTTTAAATAGCACTGTTGAGGGAAGGAGTAATAATACTTTAAGATTTGCCGGATATTATGGATCGAATACAAATAGTAATGTTTATGTTTTAAGAGACATATATCTCAGGCTAAGCGGAAAAACACAACCTGTGTATGATTACTATAATGGATTATTTATCAACGAAATGGCAACTGCTATTTCAAGGAGTGAATTAACCAGTTTAGACTTTTATTCCAACAAGGCTAAACCTTGGAATATCGCCGCGACCGGAACCGGAAATAATTCTTCCATTTGGGGAATTGATGGCTCATCATATCCCTATTTGAAATGGTTAAATCTGAAAGATGAAAACAATTATACAAAATTTAGTAACGGTTCTGGCGCTGCAAATGATCCATATCTTATCAATTCGATTGATGATTTAATCAAATTATCAGGAAATGTCAATAATAATATTGATTCATATGCCAATAAACATTTTTTCCTTACTACAGATTTAAATATGTCTGATTGTCCGATTGTTCTCAACCCTATAGGAAACAAAAAACATCCATTTAAGGGAAATTTCAATGGAAATGGGAAAACAATCAGCAATCTCAATTTGTATAATACATATACTACCGCGGATTATACCGGCTTGTTTGGTTATATTTTAAATGCATCTATCGAAAAACTCGGTTTATCTGGTGGAGATATCCGCAATATATACGCGGGGAGTATTGTTGGAGAAATGGAATCTTCATCTTTAAATAACTGTTACAGTAGTGTTCGGATGGCAACAATAGATGCCGGTGCAAAAGTCGGAGGATTAGTAGGAAATGCAAAATCATCTTCTATTAAAAACAGTTATTTTAAAGGGGACATAATAGGTACAGCACTCGAAGGTTCTTATACATTTGTAGGCGGTATAGCCGCGGAAATAGAAAATACAACTATAAATTATTGTTATGTAGCAGGTTCAATACGGTTAGGCACAGTCAAATATAGTAGTTATTATCCTTATGCTGCTGGTATTGCGCCTATAACAGGATCGACTTCAAGCATTGAAAATTGTTTGATTCTTGATTGTAAACTGTCAGGATATGCAACATTATACGAAAGAATAGGTTCCGAATCTGAATTTAATTACGCGGTCAATTCTTTGTTAAGCGAAAAAGGAAAAGGCAATGAAACCGAACTTTCTATCGCGGAAGCCCAACAACTCGCTTTTTATAAAGACGCGAGCAAATGGAAAAACGGTGTAACCTGGAACATTTCAGGAGGAAAAAAATCTTCCGCGATTTGGAGAATCGATGATACCACAAGCTATCCTTATCTGCAATGGCAAAATACGACAGGAGAAGAAGAACCGGGAACAGATCCGGATCCGGAAATTGAAGATGGTTCCCAAGCATATCCATATTTGATAAAAACGACAGAAGATCTTGTTCAGTTGGCAAACGATGTTAACGGAGGAATTAATTACAATGGAAAACATTTCCGTTTAGCCGCAGATATTGATATTAATCAATGGTGTATGGATAATGGTAGCGGTTGGAATCCGATAGGTAGCGAATCAAAACCATTCGAAGGTCATTTCGATGGAAACAAACACCTTATTAAAGGATTATTCTTCAATCGTCCGGGAGCTTATTGCCAAGGATTATTCGGATATATCTCCAACGGAGCAAAAATCGAAAACTTGGGAGTTGTATTCACATTCATCGGCGGGCGTGACAACGTAGGTGCTATTGCCGGAGCTGCAAACAATGCCACAATTTCCAACTGTTATACTTCAGGGGGAATAAAAGGGAGCGATGTTATCGGAGGTATTGTGGGATATGCCAAATCAGGAACTATAATCTCCGACTGTTACAGTCTTTGTGATGTCGCCGCTATCGGAAATTACGCTTCCATCGGAGGTATTGTAGGAATCCTCGAAAAATCTACAATCAATAATTGTTATGCCGCCGGAACTATTTATTCCAAAGGAAACAACGATTCTCCCGGAGGAATAGCTGGTTATATCAAAACAGGATCTACTGTAAATAATTGTATGGCGCTTAACCCATCGATAGAAGGCGTTGCGAACGCTAACAAAATCATAGGATATAGCAACAATAACAATGGAGCGAACATTGTTAAAAATAATTACGCTTTGTCTTCTATGGAATTAAAAGTAGGAAACTCAATTGTAACACGCGGAAACGACAATACGGTTAACGGTACCGCAAAGACATTAAGCGAACTGCAAAATATTTTATTCTATACAAACGCGGGCAATTGGAATACTGCCGCATGGAATATTTCAGGAAATAGCGGAGATAATACTGTTTGGTGCATTCAAAATGGTAACTCATATCCGTATTTACAATGGCAAAATATTCCTGCCACATACACTCCTTATTATCACATGCTACGCGCTTACGGAATTTACGAAGAAGCGATGGAAGCAATGAGTATAAGCGATGTGAAAGACTCTAACAACAATATCACGTTAAATAAAAACATAGCTAATCCATTGGAAACAATCACTTTAAACGCGAATTTACCGGAAGAATATTTGCAAGGAGCTATGTTTTACATAGTAAATATACAGGGAAAAACAATAACAAGGAAGAATATAAATTCTTCATCTACAACATTTATCACCCCCGAAACATCAGGTATATACATTCTAAAGGTAATTTGGAAAAATGGAACAAAAGAAATGAAAGTCATTATTAAATAATACTTCATTTCGTTCAATCGAATAGGAGGAAAACAGAAAATTGATTTTCCTCCTATTTTATTTTTGTCTCTTACTTACCAATTAATTTGTTGCTAAACTCTAACAGAATTTAAAACCCTGTCGCGTTCTATTTATAAAAATTACTACTTAAAATCACATCTTCAATCAATTGAATCTTGAAAATTACCCCAGCAAACAAAAAAAGCCCCGAACGCAATGTTCGAGGCTTTTCCATATTATTTAATTTCCGGGATAAACCTTATTCCGAAATAACTTCGAATAAAATTTCCGCGGAAACTTCTTTGTGAAGTTTAGCAATGGCTTTATAAGAGCCAACTTCTTTTACGGAATCTTTGATAACGATACATTTTCTTTCTACTTCGAATCCTTTTTTAGATAAAGCGTCAGCAATCTGAATGTTAGTAACAGAACCGAATATTGTTCCGGTGGAACTTGTTTTCGCTCCGATAGTAAGCATAATTCCGTCAATCTTAGCAGCTAATGACTGAGCATCCGCCTTGATTTTCTCTAATTTATGAGCGCGTTGACGAAGATTTTCAGCCAATACTTTTCGTGCAGATTCAGAAGCGATTACAGCTTTCTTTTGGGGAATCAAAAAATTTCTTCCGTATCCATCTTTTACGGTTACTATTTCGTCCTTGTATCCAAGGTTCACGACGTCTTCTTTTAATATAATTTGCATACTGTTTTCCTCCTTTTTTATTATTTCATCAAATCGGTTACATAAGGAAGTAAAGCCAAGTGACGAGCTCTTTTTACGGCTTGAGCCACACGACCTTGAAACTTCAAAGAAGTTCCCGTAATACGACGCGGAAGAATTTTTCCTTGCTCATTCAAGAATTTTTTCAAGAATTCGGGATCTTTGTAATCGATAAATTTAATACCATTTTTTTTGAAACGGCAGTATTTCTTTTTCTTAACATCAACAGTCGGAGGAGTTAAGTAGCGGATTTCTGAATTGTTTGTAGCCATGACTTAGTGTTTTACTGATTCTTTTGTTCTGTTTCTTCTCTTAGCCGCATATTCTGCAAAATCTTTGTCCTGACGGAAAGTCAAGAAACGGATTACTCTTTCATCGCGACGGAAATTTAGTTCCAATTTAGCGATAGTCGCAGGATTAGCTTTAAACTCCAACAATTGGTAAAATCCTGTTGATTTCTTTTGAATCGGATAAGCCAACTTACGTAAGCCCCAATTCTCTTCATTCACAATCTCAGCGCCTTCCTCTGCAAGAAGAGCTTTGAATTTTTCGACCGCTTCCTTCATCTGTACATCAGACAAAACGGGAGTCAAAATGAAAACGGTTTCGTAATTGTTCATAAAAACTTAATTAATAATTAATTCTATTTAAAAAATTGAGGTGCAAAGGTAATGCTTTTTCTTTAATTACAAAAGCATTGATTGAAATTTAAGTTGAAGGTTTTCTATTGTTGTAGTCAAAGCAAATTCTTTTTTGGTAGATAAAATCTGCTCATTTGTCGATTATTATTTTTTAGCAGTTGGTTCTTGTATAATTTTCCATCTTCAAAACATTTATAATTGCATATAAGATGAAAAAGGTTACAGGAATTATTTGTATGATTTTAATGGTTGGATCTCTTTTAGCGCAACCTCCGGGAGGAATGGGCGGAGGACAACGACGACCGCCTCGTCACGATTCGATGCCTTCTCAACATGAAAACGACAAAATGTGGATAGAAAAAATGCCCGAAATTCCCGGTTTGACTTTAGAACAAAGAGGGAAATTGGGAGACGCTATCTACAAAGAATGGGAAAAGGTTGAAAAACAAATGAGCAAAAAGCGTGAATATCAGATTAAGCTTGAAGTCAAACCCGATTTGAGCGAAAAGGACAGGAAACTTATTCTTTAACCGAAAACACCCTTACGTTCACCTATACAGAACCAAGTAAAACCGAAACTTTTAGTATAATAATATTGAACGATACAACATTGAAAATGAAAAAAGATTATATCAATACATGGGCAGATTGGGGTCTATCGATTCTCAGCGGATATACGGATATGTCATTAACAAAAGCTGTCACTACATTGACTTATTCGAAAGAATAGAATAGTGAGTGGTAAATGTTGAGTGGTGAGTTTTTATTCACTATTTACAACTTACCACTCAAATCACTCCCGCTTCAACCAATCTCACAATTTGTTCGGCCTCTTTGTCTTTTCCTTCCGGCTCCCATTCCGATTTGAGACTCGCGCCGAACATTCCCGCGAAAAAATTCCAGAAACTTGCCCTGAAAGAGCCTAAAAACGCTTTCATCAATTCATAAGAATTCTGGTTACATTCTCTGTCGACCAACCTGATCAGGAGTTTCCCTTGTGTCAATGTCATTTTTTTTAAGGCGGGTTTGTATTGTTCAAACATTTCTTTTTCCATTAATTCCAAATGCTGCTGACGAGCTTTCTTATTCGGAAGCGTTTCGATGTATTCATAAGTCTCAATCAATGTGGAATATATCATTTTCGCGTAAGGCAATGTTTTCTTCACATCTCTTATTAATCTTTTGTGTTGTTCCAACTGCCGGCTATTTTCAAAATCATTAGGAGGATAAACCGGAACGCCTGGCAATACGATCAACATGACCGAATCGCCATTTTCTGTGAATGGAGAATATTTTTCCTGAGCGGATAGATATCCGGCTAATGAAAAAATAAAAACAATGGAAATAAATATTTTTTCCCGAATCATATTGCAAAATTAAAAAAAAATCTACCTTTGCCACATTATATAATCAAAACGTATACCAAAACGATTTATGTCTTTAACATTCATGAAAAAGTCGAGCCTTTGGGCGGCTTTATCTTTAGCTTTCGTGTTTCACGAATCTTTCGCATGGGAAAATGAATTCATTTCCGATGCGCGATCTGTTTCTTTAGGAAATATTCAACTTTTCAGCGAAGAATTATCTAATCCTTCTTGTTTGTCTTTTATTGAAAATTCGGCTGTCCACCTCACACTTAACAACCGGTTTCAAATAGAAGAATTAAATACCGTAAAAGTTTCAGCGGTATATCATAACAGATTCTTAGATACCGGATTTTCTTGTTCTGAATTTGGGTTTGAAACGTATAAACAATACTTATCCAAACTCGGTTTTTCCAAAAAAATACATAAAAATTTATCTTTAGGAGGAAGTATAATTTATCAATATGAATCTTTTTTTTCCAAAGAGCCGGAGCATCGTTTTTCGGGTGACTTCAGCTTTTATTATGAATTAAATAAACAATTTACGTTCAGCCTTTTAAATCGTTATTACAACCAAACCAAAGAAAATTTTCTTTTTCTCTCCGGCATTAATTATTGTTTTACACAATCTTCTTCTATTTTAGTTGAATATGCTTCCGATTTCAGGCAATATAATAACCTGAGGTTAGGAATAGAATATGAATTGCTTGATGCTTTTTTTGTCAGAACCGGACTACAAACGCTACTCAAACAACCAAGTTTCGGAGTTGGATATACTGTCGATCTTTTTACTTTCGACATTGCTTTCGAAGTCCATTCCGTGTTAGGAACAAGCAGTACGGCGAGTGTGACGTATAATTTTTAACCTAAAAATTCTTCAATAACAATGATGAACCTAAAAATGACCTTTTTATTTCTATCCATTTCCTTGACTATTTCCGGACAAATCAATGAAAATTCGTCATGGATGGATTTCATTCATGAATTAGCAGATTCTGAAACAGACAATTCGCTAATTGAAACCTTGACGGAAGAATTATCGTATTTAGCTGATAATCCTTTCAACCTGAATACCACGACCAAAAAACAATTAGAACAATTGCCTTTTCTCTCGGCCATTCAAATCGAAAATTTGTTGTACTATCTTTATAAATACGGAGAAATGCAAAGTGTTTATGAATTAAAAAATGTGGAAGGAATGGATATACAAACTATCACTTATTTGTTGCCTTTTATTTATGTCAGTCATGAAGAAAAACAAGAAAATATCAATCCTAAACATGTTATAAAATATGGGAAACAGGAATTTTTATTGCGTTCTGATTATTGTTTTCAAAAAAAAGCGGGTTATCGTATCCCTTCGGAAGAAGAATTGGCAAAGAATCCCAACAAACATTATTTAGGAGAAAACTACTATTTATCAGCAAAATACGGATTTACGTACAAAGATAAAATTCAATTTGGAATAACTGGTGAGAAAGACGCCGGAGAAGCTTTTTGGAACGATTCTCACAAAGGTTTTGATTTTTATTCCGCTCATTTTGTATTGAAAAAGACAGGAATTATAAAAGCCTTATATTTTGGCGATTACAAAGCTTCTTTCGGAGAAGGATTGGTATTGAACACCGATTTTATTACCGGAAAAACGTCGGGAATTACGAATGTAAATAAAAGTAATCAAGGCATTAAAAGACATTTTTCGACTAACGAAATCGATTACTTCAGGGGAATCGCCTTGGCTTTAGAGTCGGGAAATTACAATTTCAACATATTGTATTCCTGTAAAAATTCAGACGCGACTGTTAACGATTCCGAAATCATTTCCCTTAAAACAGACGGATATAACAGAACGGAAAAAGACTTGGAAAAGAAAAACCGGGCGGAATTGAATTTATATGGAGGAAACTTTGTTTGGAACAACGGGATTTTCAATTTTGGAACAACCGCTGTTTATTACGATTTCGGAGGAAAAAAATTGTCGCCCGAAATCAAACCATACAACTTGTTTTATTTAAGGGGAGAAAATAATTTCAATGGAAGTATCAATTATGGTTTCCGCCAGAAAAAATATACGTTTCAAGGAGAAACAGCTATCAGCGAAAACAACGCTTGGGCGACTATCAATAATTTCCAATACAATCCGGCATCTTTTGTCGCTATCGTTTTATCTTACAGGAATTTCCGGAAAGATTATCAATCGCATTATGCCCGAAGTTTTGGAGAATCATCGTCCGTCCAAAACGAATCAGGAATTTATTCAGGTATCCGCCTAAAAATAATCAAGAATTTAGAGATTTCGACTTTTATTGATTCTTTCAAATTTCCCTGGCTGAAATATGGAATCGACATGCCAAGCGAAGGATATGATTTTTTTCTTCAACTCAATTATCGTCCTGTTCATAATTTGACTATGAATTTCAGGTACAGGGAAAAAACAAAAAGCAAAAATCATACTTTCGAAAAAGCTACAATGACATCCATAGTACCTTATAATCAAGATAAATTCAGATATCAGGCCGTTTATCAATCATCAGTTATTAAATCTGTTTTTCAAGTCGATTATACGCAATATGCCGAATCCAATCTATCAGGCAGCCGTGGGTGGATGATTTCCCAAACAACTGGATATTTTTCTAAAAAAACACCTATACAAATAGATTTGGGATGTATGTATTTTAATATAAGTGATTGGAATTCAAGATTATACGCCTACGAAAAAAATATTTTATACGCATTCTCTTTTCCCGTTTTTTACGGAGAAGGTTTGCGTACTTATTCCGTTTTAAAAATAAATTTTACAAAGAACTTATATCTTCAAACAAAACTTGCTTTGACTCATTATTTCGACAGGAACACAATCGGTTCGGATTTAGAAATGATTGAAGGAAAAAATAAATCGGATATTAATTTTTTAATGAGAGTTAAATTTTAGTTTTTATGTGGAAAGACTTTTTTTATTTTACAAAGAAAGAACGGCAAGGGATTATCGTCTTGCTATCCATCATTTTTGGTGTTTTTATCGGAAAATTTTTCTTTTCGAAATCAAATGAAGATATCAAAAAAGAAGAAATTACATTTACTCAAAATCAAAAAGATAAACCGAATGAAATAGATACACAAACAGGAATAAATTCAGACAAAAAAAATAACGACAGTAATTTGAAAATCATTCCGAAACCTTTTGACCCAAACTCAGAAGATTCACTTTCTTTAGTTTCTTTAGGGATCAAACCTTATGTTGTAAGAAATATCATAAAATATAGAGACAAAGGGGGAAAATTTAAAAACTCGGATGATTTTTCAAAAGTTTACGGATTGAATAAATCTGATTTTGAACGCTTAAAACCATATATTCAAATGACGGAAACGAAAATAATCAAGGAAGTCAAGGAAATGAAAGAATTCAATAAGATTGGCGAAAAACAAGAAAAAATCACACTTGGAACTTTTATCAACATCAATGAGGCAGATACTTCTATGTTGAAAAAAATTTCGGGAATTGGTTCCGGATTTGCAAACAGAATTATCAAATACAGGGAAATTTTAGGCGGTTTTTATTCTGTCGAACAAATAAGAGAAGTGTATGGCGTTGATGATATTTTATTTACGAAAATAGCCCCATTTATAACTATTTCAGAAAACGATTCTATCAAGAAAATTCCTGTCAACCAATATTCTTTAGACAAACTTAAGTCGCATCCTTATATCAATTTTTATCAAGCGAAAACAATCATTGATATTCGTAAAAAAAGAGGAAAAGTGCAAAGCCTATCCGAACTTTCCCTCTTGGAAGAATTTCCCCAAAAAGAGTTGGACAGGTTGTCGTATTATTTGGAGTTTTAATAAAAAATGCCAACGAAATAAGTGCATTCATTACATTAGCACATTATCTCATTGGCATATTGAAATATTTAACTTATTCGGCCTCTTTTTGAGCTTCGTATTCTTTCAGTAATTTATCCTGAACGTCTGTCGGAACAAGTTCATAAGCGGCAAACTTCATTGTAAACG
The DNA here is from genome assembly GCA_031553755.1 of Bacteroidales bacterium. Classification (GTDB taxonomy): domain Bacteria; phylum Bacteroidota; class Bacteroidia; order Bacteroidales; family Azobacteroidaceae; genus JAIRVZ01. The sequence continues at coordinate 67,707 of JAVBKZ010000033.1, forward strand.
ATGCGCGGCCTCCGGTTAGTGAACTCAAAGACGTGGAATAGTTGCTCATTTCTTTGAGAGGGACTTTAGCCATCAGTTTTTCATAACCTTTTTCGGATGACATACCCATAATCATGGCGCGACGGCCTTGTAAATCGCCCATCACATCTCCCATGCAATCGGCAGGAAGTGAAACCTCCACATCGTAAATCGGCTCCAACACTTTTGGCCCGGCGTTTTTGAAAGCTTCACTGAAAGCGTTTCTTCCGGCAAGCATAAACGAAATTTCATTCGAATCAACGGGGTGCATTTTTCCGTCATACACAATTACACGCACATCGCGAGCATAAGAACCGGTCAATGGGCCTTGCTCCATTCTACCCATAACCCCCTTAAGGATAGCGGGTAAGAAACGTGCGTCAATAGATCCTCCTACAATACTGTTTACAAAGACCAATTTTCCACCCCAATCCAATGGATGTTCTTGTACGTCACGGGCTTGGATTTTAAATTCCTGTCCATTGAATTTATATATTTCGGGCATCGGCATTCCTTCATGGAATGGTTCGATGATCAAGTGAACTTCACCAAATTGTCCGGCTCCCCCGGATTGTTTTTTATGACGATAATCGGCACGTGCGGATTTGGTAATCGTTTCACGATAAGGGATTTTCGGCTCTATGAATTCAATCATCACTTTGTCGTTGTTTTCGATTCTCCACTTCAGCGTTTTCAAGTGAAACTCTCCTTGACCGGAAAGGATTGTTTGTTTCAATTCTTTCGATTGTTCGATTACCCAAGTCGGATCTTCGGCACGCATACGGCCTAAGATTTCCATCATTTTTTCAGCGTCTGATTCGTTGACCGGTTTAACCGCGCGGCGATATTTAGAATTCGGATATTTAATGAAATCAAATCTGTTGTCAATTCCTTTTCCATTCAAAGTATTACCGGTATTCACGTCTTTCAATTTAACGGTAGCGCCAATATCTCCCGCTACTAATTCGGGAACTTCGGTTCTCGTTTGCCCTGCGACAACAAACAATTGAGATATACGTTCTTTCGAACCACGGTCTTCATTCAACAAATCATCTCCACTTTTTACGGTTCCCGACATTACTTTGAAATAAGACACACGTCCGATATGAGGTTCAACTGTAGTTTTGAAAATAAACATACTCGCGGGAGCACTCGCGTCGGGAAGGATTTCTTTTCCTTCGATGTTTTTATAAGGTTGCATCTTATCAGTGCAAGGAACAACATTGCCCAAAAATTCCAATGTGCGGCGTACGCACATATCACGTTCGGCACATACGCAGAACACCGGGAACATTCCCCTTGAAATCAGACCTTGACGAATTCCTTCACGCATTTCTTCTTCCGAAAGGCTGCCTTCATCAAAGAATTTTTCCATTAATGATTCATCGTTTTCTGCGGCAGCTTCAACCAATGCCTGATGAAGTTCGGCAGCTTTAGCTTGTTCTTCTCCAGGAATTTCCAACACTTCGGGAACTCCTCCTTCGGGTTTCCAACGATACATCTTCATCTTTAACACATCGACTACCGCGTTAAAAGAAGCGCCGCATGAAACAGGATATTGGATAGGAACTACTTTACTTCCATAAGTTTCTTTCAGTTGATTAAGTACGTTGTCATAATCGCACTTATCATGGTCGAGTTGATTTACAATAAAAATGACAGGTTTATTAAACTGTTCTGTGTAGCGGAACATATTAATAGTGCCCACCTCAACTCCATATTGTCCATTGATAACCATCAATGCCGTGTCGGTTACATTCAACGCGGAAACAGCGCCTCCTACAAAATCATCCGACCCGGGGCAATCAATAAAATTGAGTTTACGTCCCATCCATTCAACGCTAAAAACGGTCGAAAATACGGAATATCCATACTCTTTTTCGACGGGAAAATAATCGCAAACCGTGTTTTTCGCATCTACGCTACCTCTCCGTTTTATAATACCACCCTCGTAAAGCATAGCCTCAGCGAGCGTGGTTTTTCCTGATCCTGAACTACCAATGATGGCAATGTTCTTAATTTCATTTGTTTGATAGACTTTCATGATATAAGAATTTTAAAATTGAACATAAAACAATAAAAAAAAGAAAAAACCGAAATTTTAAATTAGGTTTCCATTCTTTTTTATTAGGGTGGCGCAAATTATAAATAATACATAAAAAAGACAATTTTACGGTTATGTTATAAAACATAATTAAACAACATGCCGTTTTGTTTGTTATTAATCAAAAGGTATACATTTTGTATAAGAACGTTTCAAAAATTCTTTATAGAAATTAGTATTTTATTGATTTTATATTTTTTTTTATAAAATAAATATATCTTTGCACGCATGATTCGATACAAAAAGATAGGATTTGTTAGATTTTTATCATATTTTGCATTATTATTTTTTTATATTAGCTACATTTTGTCCATTTTGTTTTTTTTGAAAAGAATTTGAAAGAACGTAAAAAGAATTATTAATTTTAAAGTGACGTGTATGAAAAAAAGATTGACTTTTTTATTCCTATGTTTTTTTATAAGCATGGGATTAGCAATCGCCCAAAACAAGCAGGTAACCGGTATTGTAACTGATGAAACCGGAAGCCCTGTAATTGGAGCATCGGTAATTGTGAAAGGAACAACGACAGGAACTGTAACAGACATTAATGGAAAATATTCCTTAAATGTTCCAAGCACAGCGAAGACGTTAGAGATTTCTTATCTCGGAATGAAAACCCAAACTGTCACAGTAGGTGATAACCTTAGAATTTCATTAACTGCCGATTCCAAAGCTTTGGAAGAAGTGGTAGTTACGGCGATGGGGATAACGAGAAGCGAAAAGGCTCTTGGATATTCAGTTGGAGTTGTTAAATCAGATGAATTGAGTAACGCGAGAGAAGGAAATATTATAAATTCTCTTGCAGGAAAAGTCGCGGGAGTAAATGTAACACAATTTTCGGGTACGGCAGGAGGAAGTTCCAAAATTATTCTTAGAGGACAATCTTCTTTAGGAAGTTCAGGACAACCTTTGTTCGTAGTTGATGGAATGCCTGTTAGCAATTCTACTTTATCCGGAACCATTGGTATAAATGGAGGAATTGATACCGGTTCTCGTATTGGGGATTTGAGTTCTGATGATATTGAATCAATGAATGTCCTTAAAGGCGCTGCCGCTACAGCATTATATGGAGCTCGGGCAAAGGATGGAGTAATTGTTATTACAACCAAAAAAGGACAAAAAAACAGCAAAGCGGTTGTTTCTGTAAACTCTTCTTTTAGAATGGAAGATCCTTTAGTTTTACCATCTCTACAAAATGAATATGGACCTGGAAACGGGGCTACCGGAGCATACAGTACTTCTGCATGGAATGGTTGGGGCCCAAAAATTTCAGACGTACAGGATCAACAATTTCCTATATTTACCGGAGATAAAGTAACTTTACAAGCTTATCCTGATAATATAAAAGATTTTTACAACACTGGTAAGACATATACCAACAATGTATCTGTTGCCGGAGGTGATGATAAAAACGATTTTAGAATAGGTTTTACGGCACTGAATCAAACCGGAATTGTTCCGAATAATAAGTATGACAAATACAATTTTACATTCAACGGAGGAAGAGATTTTTCAAATAAATTTTCAGCCCGTATTGCTGTTTCTTATATAAACGCATCTTCAGAAGGACGTCCGGCTCAGGGGTCGAATGATAAAAACGTAATTATACCAACTATCAATACGATGCCAAGGACACTTGATATTAATTTATTGAAAGACAATTGGATTACTTCAGATGGAAAACCATATTCCTTAGGATCCGGAATTACATCGAATAATCCATATTGGGTTTTGAATAAAAATAAATTTACAGATGAGTTAGACCGTATTATTGGGAATATAATCGTCACATACAAACCAATTCAAGGATTAACCATTACTAACAACTTAGGTACTGATTTTTTTAACGATAATTCAAGAAGAGTATGGGCATATAATACCCTGGGAGTTACTCAAGGACGTTTTGTCACTTACAATTGGGAAACACAAATAATAAACAATGACTTGATAGCTTCTTATGAGTTTTCTCCGATGGAAGATTTTGGAATAAAAGTTCTTGTAGGCGAAAATATTATGCAAAATACCATGCAACGTACTACTATCAATTCACAAGATTTATTAGTGGCTGATATTTATACTTATGCAAATGCGAAATCTAATATTCCATCTTATGTATACAGGCAAAACCGGTTGATAGGATTATTTGGGGATATCGGATTCAGTTACAAAAATTTTGCATATATAAATATTACAGGAAGAAACGACTGGTCATCAACAATGCCAAAAAGCAATCAATCATATTTTTATCCATCAGTAAGTGGTAGTTTGCTATTTACTGAATTAATGGAAAAAAATGACATTTTGAATTATGGAAAAGTCAGATTGAATTACGCTGTTGTAGGTAGCGATACTGCTCCATATCAACTCGATTATGTTTTTAGTCCTGAGAATTCATATTTTATACAATATTTGGGAAGTACTGCAGGGCAATTTCCTCATGGAGGCTTATTGGCATATTCATCTCCACGTGTTTATCCCGATCCTAATTTAAAACCTCAAATGCAATCCGCGTTTGAAATTGGAGCCGATCTCCGTTTTTTTCAGGGAAGAATAACTTTAGACGCTACTTATTATTCTAATAAAACGAAAGACGTAATTTCTGAAATAGATGCGCCTAATTCAAGCGGATATTTTAATTTTAGAAAAAACGCAGGGGAAATTACTAACAAAGGAATAGAACTAATGTTGGGATTAACTCCTATTAAGGGCGATTTTACATGGGATATTAATTTAAATTTTGCGACAAACGAACAAAAAGTGACAAAATTAGATCCAACTATTTCTGAATTAAATTTAACGTCAGGATATAACGGATTACAAGTAAAAGCCGCTGTAGGAGAGCCATTCAGCATCTATGGAATGGATTGGGAACGAGATGGTAAAGGAAATATAATTATCGAAAGCAACGGTTTACGTAGAACTACTGCTACTGCCGTGAATTTAGGTAGTATTAATCCTGATTATACTTTAGGTATCAATAATACGCTGAATTTCAAGAATTTCACATTAGGTTTTTTGATTGATATACGACAAGGAGGAGTAATGTATTCAGGAACAGTTGGAGATTTGAGAACTGCCGGAGTTGCTAAAGAAACTTTGTTGAATGGAAGAAAACCCATTGTAGATGTTGGTGTTATGGATGATGGCTCTGGAAACTATGTGCCAAATACAAAAGAAGTATCAGCTTACAACTATTGGTCACAAAATTACAAATCTCAAAATGCTGTCGCTAATATTTTTGACGCGTCGTATGTTAAACTAAGGGAATTGGTTTTATCTTATGATATTCCGGCGTCTGTACTGAAAAATATTTTCATAAAAAAGGCTTCTATAGGATTTGAAGCGAGGAATTTGTGGATTATAAGTAGCGAAGTTCCCCATATAGATCCGGAGCTTTCATTTTTCTCTCCCGACGATGTAGGTTCGGGTGTTGAATTCTCAAGTATTCCAACGACTCGTAGTTTTGGTGTAAATCTCAAAGTTGATTTCTAACTTTATAATTTTTGATATTTATGAAACGAATTATATATAAATTATTTATCGCAGCAACAATGCTGTTAACAATTGGATTTTCTTCATGTTCCGATTGGTTAGACATAAATACGGACCCCGGAGCTGCGACTCCCGATACGCAAATAAATCCGGGTTATTTGTTTAATTACGCGGCAACTACGCACAGTTCCAATAGGCAAGGCGGAGACTTTTATATTCCATTATTGATCGCGGGACAAGGCGTTGCCGATGGAGGATTTAATTATGGAGGCGCATGGTATGAAGCATTGTATGATATTAGTATCTACAGTACTGGTAATACATGGGTTACTCTTTATGCCAACGTGGGAACCAACATAACCCAAGCGCTGAATTTTGCTGAAAAACAAGACGCGCAAAATGCTATCGCTCAAAATAAAATTTTATTGTCGCAAATGTTTTTTGAGGCTACTATGATATTTGGTGATGTTCCTTGCAGCCAAGCCTTGAAAACAGAATTTAAAACTCCTGTTTTTGATCCTCAAAAAGACGTTTTAGAATATTCATTAAAATTATTGGATGAAGCTTTGGCTGTTGCAGACCCTAACAGGAAAGATGCAATTGTAGAATACGACATATTCTATAAAGGAGACATGAATAAATGGATCAGTTTAGCAAAATCACTAAAATTAAGAACACTTATGTGTATGGTGGATAAAGATCCTTCAAAAGTTTCAGAAATAAAAACCTTAGTCGAAGCGGGAGGATTTATATCGTCACAAGCAGGAAATTTTAGTTTCCCGTTTTTTGATGCGGCAGGAACTCAAAATCCTCAATTCAGATTGAACGATCAATACGCGTCACCTCCCGATTACTATATGTTTTTTGCGCATAACAGTATTCTAAACCTGATGCTTCCAAATTCCGATCCTCGCCTTCCTATTTATTTTGAAAAAGGACTTGATGGAAATTATCATGGATTAGAGACAGGAGAAGAAGCTGAAATTGAAACAGAAAATGATGAATTTGTGGGATATATATCTTCCGCGGTTAATTTGGATCTTTGGAAAGCTACATCTCCGGATGTGATGTGTTCTTATCAGCAGATATTGTTCTTGTTAGCTGAAGTTTACACTAGAGGTATTGGTGTTTCTCAAGATCTGACTAAAGCAGAACAGTATTATAAAGAAGGAATTGTGGCGGCTGTTCGTCATTGGGGAGTCGAATTAGCAGATGCTAATACATTCGCGGAAACTTTGCCCGACATTTCAACTCTAAGTCAATCAGACGCCCTTAAAGCAATTTATTCTCAACAATGGATAGATTTCATGCCCCGTCCGTTTGAAGGATGGGTAAATCAGAGGAGAGTCTTATTTCCTGAACTTTCGGTACCATCTCTAGCTCCATATTCCGATTTAATGCATCGTTGGATATATCCGGATAGAGAACGACAAGTAAATCCTAACGTTCCGTCACCGCTACCGAGTATTACCCAAAAAATGTGGTTTGAGAAATAACTGGTTAGGAATTTCAAAAAATAGCAATTAGAATATTCATTAAAATAATCCAACTAATTCATAACAAGTTAGTTGGATTATTTATTTCACATTCAACATTTCACAATATTGAGTAGGTGTATACTGAGTGATTTGTTTAAACAACCGGTTGAAATATGAAATATTTTCAAAGGATAAACTATAAGCGATATCTTTAATTGACTTGTTTTCAATAACTAACATCAGTTGTGCTTTCTCAATCTTTTTTTGATTAATGTACTTGATAGGAGTGCATTTCATTTCTTTTTTAAAAAGCCTGATAAAATGATCTTCCGTCAGATTGCATGTATTTGACAATTGGCTGATTTTTATCTGCTTACATATATTTTTTTGTATATAATTCAATACTTTTATAATTCTTTCATCCGAAACTTCCGACTTGGGAGTCGCATATTTTAAAAAGCGGGAAAGAAGTTGTAACAATATTCCTTTTGTTTCCAATACCGTATATTTAGGTTGATGGGATTCTTCCGCGATATTTTGTAATAATGTGGGAGCGTTATCATAAGTTTTAGGATCGAATTGTTTCAATTCCCGCCCTTTATTTATTTCCAACAATCTATTTATCAGCAATAAATCCGTTTGACCAGCTTTTATTTCAATCGGGAAGTTCAATTCTTCCAACAAACTTATATGTGAAATTTGTTTTTCATAAATATGTATGTAAACATGTGAAAAGTAATCATCACATTCATAACTATGTAAAGTAAAAGGAGGAATCATATATAAACGATTAGGTTTCAATTCTTGAGTATAATTGGGCAAATTGATTTTGGCACATCCTTCCCTCACATAAAATAAACGTGTAAACGGGCTACTAATCCCTTTCCAATTCCAATCGCCATTATGAATCGAACCTCCAATGTTCAATAAAATCAAATGTAAATTATCTATTTCCCTCATTTCGATTATCTTTTCGCAAAGATATAACTTTCTTCAATTATCGATATTTTATCTTTCCTATTTATTGAATTTATGTTGTAAAATTATATTTTACAGCATAATTAATATTTCTATAAAACAATAAATTGAAAAAATATCGAAATTGTATTATTGGTTGCCGGAATAATATAAAATGAAAGTAGTCTAAATAAATTATTTTTGTAATAAATAATTTATTGTTTTGATACAATAAACTCATAAATAATCTAATAACAAAAACACTATGCCCGGAAAACGTATTATTTTAAATGAAACATCCTATCATGGAGCAGGTTCTCGTATCGAAATCGTTACCGAAGTCAAAAGGAGAAACTTCAAAAAAGCATTTTTTGTTACCGATAAGGATTTAATCAAATTCGGTGTCGCGGAAGAAATAGAAAAAGTTCTTTATTCGGCATCAATTCCCTACGAAATATTCAGCGAACTAAAAGCCAATCCAACCATAAAAAACGTACAGCAAGGAGTAGATGCTTTCAAACAATCGGGAGCTGATTGTATTATAGCTTTAGGAGGAGGTTCCGCCATCGATACTGCTAAAGGTATTGGTATTATCTCCGCCAATCCTGAATTTTATGATGTAGTATCATTGGAAGGCGTAGCCGATACAAAAAATAAATCCATACCAATTATCGCTATTCCGACAACAGCGGGAACCGCCGCCGAAGTGACAATAAATTATGTTATTACTGATGAAAAATCAAGAAAGAAAATGGTGTGCGTAGATCCCAACGACATTCCTGTTGTAGCTATTGTCGATCCTGAATTGATGTATTCGATGCCTAAAGGTTTGACCGCGGCTACCGGAATGGACGCGCTGACTCACGCTATTGAATCATTTATTACTCCGGGCGCGTGGGAAATGTCGGATATGTTCGAATACAAAGCGATGGAATTAATCCATATTCATTTGAAAAACGCGGTCGATTATCCGAATAATAAAGAAGCTCGCGAAGGAATGGCTTTGGCACAATATCTTGCAGGAATGGGATTTTCTAATGTTGGATTAGGAATTGTACATTCTATGGCGCATCCGTTGGGCGCGTTCTATGATACACCTCATGGAGTAGCCAACGCTTTGTTATTGCCTTATGTTATGGAGTATAACGCGCAATCTCCCGCTTCGCCAAAATATAAAGAAATCGCTAAAGCATTCGGAATAAAAGATACAGAAAACATGAGCATTGAAGAAGGGATAAAAGCGGCTATAAACTCAGTAACTGAACTTTCTATCAGTATTCAAATCCCTCAAAAATTACGGGAAATAGGAGTTAAAGAAGAAGATATTCCAGCACTCGCGATTGCCGCATTTAATGATGTTTGCACAGGAGGTAACCCGCGACAAACATCCGTAAAAGATATCGAAAAATTATATAGAAAAGCATTTTAATATGGAAACAAAAAGATTTCAAGGCGAATGGCCGAAAATAGGTATTCGTCCAACTATCGATGGTCGGATGGGAGGAGTTCGTGAATCGTTGGAAAATCAAACTATGAATATGGCAAAAAGCGTAGTTGACTTGTTGACATCTACATTGAAATATCCTGACGGAACGCCAGTGCGATGTATTGTTGCTGATTCCACAATCGGAAGGGTAGCAGAAAGCGCCGCGTGCGCCGAAAAATTCAAAAGGGAAAATGTAGGAATAACGATTACCGTAACTCCTTGCTGGTGTTATGGAAGCGAAACGATGGACATGGATCCGCATACGGTGAAAGCCGTTTGGGGATTCAACGGGACCGAACGTCCGGGTGCTGTATATTTGGCTGCCGTATTGGCAGGACACGCGCAAAAAGGATTACCCGCGTTCGGAATTTACGGGCGCGATGTACAAGACGCGGGTGATACAAAAATTCCGGCTGATGTAAGCACCAAATTACTTCGTTTCACAAAAGCCGCGATTGCAGTGGCTACGATGAAAGGCAAGTCTTATTTGTCGGTTGGTTCGGTAAGTATGGGAATTGCCGGTTCGATTGTAAATTCTGATTTTTTCCAGGAATATCTTGGCATGCGCAGTGAAAGTGTGGATATGAGCGAAATCATTCGCCGTATCAACGAAGGTATTTATGATAAAAAAGAATACGAAAAAGCATTAGCTTGGACAAAAGCTAACTGCAAAGAAGGAACCGATTTCAATAAAACCGAAATACAAAAATCACGTGGAGGAAAAGATGCTGATTGGGAATTCGTTGTAAAAATGACATTGATTGTACGTGATTTGATGACAGGCAATCCGAAACTGAAAGCATTAGGATTCGGAGAAGAATCGCTCGGACACAATGCAATTGTTTCAGGATTCCAAGGGCAACGCCAATGGACAGACCATTTTCCTAACGGAGATTTTATGGAGGCGATTTTGAACTCTTCGTTCGATTGGAACGGTATCCGTCAAGCGTATATAGTCGCGACCGAAAACGATTCATTGAATGGCGTCGCCATGTTATTCGGTCATTTATTAACCAATACTGCCCAGATATTTTCGGATGTACGTACTTATTGGAGTCCTGAAGCAGTTGAACGTGTTACAGGCAAAAAACTGGAAGGAATGGCGGCCAATGGAATTATCCACTTGATCAATTCGGGTTCAACTTGTTTGGATGGTTCCGGTTATCAAAACGATAAAGGAGGAAAACCTGCGATGAAGCCTTTTTGGGAAATTAAACCAGAAGAAGCAGATGCTTGCCTGAAAGCGACAACTTGGTATCCGGGCAACCGGGAATATTTCCGCGGAGGAGGGTATTCTTCAAATTTCCTTACTCGCGGAAGTATGCCTTGTACTATGTCTCGTATCAATTGGATAAAGGGATTGGGCCCGGTTCTGCAAATTGCCGAAGGATGTACGGTTGATATTCAGCCGGAAATTCATAAAATATTGAACGAACGTACAGACAAAACATGGCCGACAACTTGGTTTGTTCCCCGTTTAACAGAAAATCCGAATTTTAAAGATGTATATTCGGTAATGAATAATTGGGGGGCTAATCATGGAGCTATCTGTTATGGACATATCGGAGCAGATTTAATTACATTAGCTTCTATGTTACGTATTCCTGTCTGTATGCATAATGTAGATGAAAACGATATCTTCCGTCCTGCCGCGTGGAACGCGTTTGGTATGGATAAAGAAGGCGCAGATTATCGCGCATGCCAAACATACGGACCTCTTTATAAATAAAAAAAGTTTTATTTACGGTCAATTTATTTATTTTTGCAAATAAATAACGCGATTCAAATAGATTGGCCGCATTAAAATATACACATGAAAAAATTACTTCTACTAATGGTGTTTTTGTTTTCCATGTTTGTTTGGGAAGCAGAAGCCCAGCAATTACCTATTGTTAGCCCCACAATCGGAAATATTCTTGCAGACGCAAATGGCGACGTTTGGTATTACATTCAATTCAAAAATCAGAATGCAGTTATTCAGGACATGGGAAATGATGTCAATCTGAAGACAAAAACGAAGGCAAAGAGTGTGGATGCTCAACTTTGGAAAATAACGGGTAGTGCCGGTAATTACGTCATTGAAGGAAAAAGTGGACGAAAAATTTATTTTTCATCTCGTTTCAAAGCAGGAACTTCTTCTGCAACTTTTAAACTGATCTCCACTACTAATGATACTTACAAGCCGGCTTGGGAATTGCAACGCTCGGGCGCGAGTGGATGTGTGAATCAATATGGGGGCGCTGGGATTGAAAAAGAGTTGGGAGAATGGACTGCAGGAGATCCTAACAATCCGCTTGATTTTGTTCCGGAAAAAGGGAGTCTTTTATTGATGCCCGAAATCAGTTCGGTGGATAATTCGAACGAGAACTGGTATTATATTCAATTTAAAAATGGAAGAGGGGTCATTCAGGATATGGGGGATGGAGCAAACCTACTAACGAAATCACCAACAACAAATCCTCAGCAATTATGGAAAGTAACAGGTACTACTGATAATTACACAATTACAAATAAAGGATCCGGACGTAGTATTTCTTTTTCGGGAGCAAATTTTCGTACAAGCTCTTCCGGAATCAAATTTAAATTGCTAATTACCAATAATATTACTTATGATCCGGCATTAGAATTACAACGCGTAGGTTCGTCTTCATATATGACCCAATCCGGAGGTGCAGGAATTGAGAAAAGCCTGTCGGAAACGACTACTTTTGGGAGTGTAAATAATCCGTTGATTTTTGTGCAACAATCAAGTATGGAAGCGGAAGCCGAAATTACAGGAAGTGTTTCAGTACCCGAATCTAAGCTTGCCCTGTGGTATCGTAAACCCGCGGTACAGTGGATGACCCATGCTCTTCCCATCGGAAACGGGCAATTTGGAGCAATGATTTTCGGAGGTGTAAGAAATGACGAAATTCAATTCAATGATAAAACGTTATGGACAGGTAGTACAACTTCTTTTGGTTATTACCAAAATTTCGGAAATCTGTATATTAAAAGTGAAAATTTGAATGTCGTTACTGATTATCGACGTGAATTGGATTTAGAAAATGGAATGGCGAAACTATCATTTAAATCAAATGATGCGGAATATACCAGGGAATACTTTTCCAGTTATCCGGATAGTGCGATTGTAATACGCTTAACAGCTTCTCAGCCCGGAAAAGTTGATGCTAATCTGTTGTTGGTAAGTGCGCATAAGACTCCTGTAACATACACTAACGACGGAGCGGTATTTAGTGGAAAATTGGATTTACTTTCTTTCCGTACCCGTATGTCAGTAAAAACAGACGGAGGAGAGGTTACAAGTTCTGATCAAGGAATTCAGATAAAAGGAGCTAACTCAGTGATAATTATTCTTCGAGGAAATACAAACTATTCTGCAAGCAATGCTACTTATACCTATCCGGCAACAGAATTGGCGGCAAAAGTGGATAAAATAGTGAGTGATGCTGCTGCCAAATCTTACGAAGATTTGAAACAGAGACATATCAGTGATTACAAATCTCTTTTCGATAGAGTTTCTTTTAGTCTTGCAAATACGACAAATACGATTCCTACGGATGATTTGATCAATGCTTACAACAATGCAAGTACTAAATATAAGAACATGTTTTTGGAAGAGCTTTATTTCCACTATGGCAGATATTTGATGATTGCAAGTGCGAGAGGACTTGACCTCCCTTCTAATTTGCAAGGGATTTGGAATCATGTAAATAATCCGCCTTGGCACGCGGATATGCATGGTAATATCAATGTGCAGATGAACTACTGGCCGGCTGAAAATACTAATTTATCGGAATTGCATCATACATTCTTGAATTGGGTATACAACGAAGCGATGGTACATACTCAATGGAAGAAAAATGCAAAAGATTCCGGACAAACCAAAGGTTGGACCATGTACACAGAAAACGATATTTTTGGATTCAACGGAGGTTGGATGAAAAATTATGTGATTGGTAATGCCTGGTTCTGTATGCACATGTGGCAACACTACAGATACACTTTGGACGAGACGTATTTGAGAAATGTGGCATTTCCCGTGATGAAAAGTTGTTGTGATTATTGGTTGGAAAGGCTGGTTAAAGAGCGCAAATTGGCTGTGTCTGATGGAACATGGGTATGTCCCAATGAGTATTCTCCGGAACATGGTCCTAGTCAAGAAGACGGGACGGCTCATGCTCAACAAATCGTTTGGGACTTGTTTAACAATACCATATTGGCTATTAACGTTTTGGGGACAGATGTCGTAGAGGCCGGTTTCTTAACCGATTTACAGGACAAGTTCGCTAAACTGGACAAGGGATTGGCAATCGAACAATCGACAGGACAATTACGCGAATGGAAATATTCTCCAAACAACGTTTCAGGATCAGAAGCAACACATCGGCACATGTCGCATTTAATGGGCTTGTATCCGGGAAATCAAATCTCTCCGATGATAGACAAGCCAATCTTCAATGCCGCAGTCAAATCGCTCACTGACAGAGGAGATGTCAGCACAGGATGGTCTATGGGTTGGAAAATTAATCTGTGGGCAAGAGCTTTAGATGGTGATCACGCGCGTAAAATATTAAATACAGCTCTTCGGTTGTCAACATCAATAGGAAACAACCAGTACGATGGAGGTATTTATCAAAACCTTCTTGACTCTCATGCTCCGTTCCAGATTGATGGAAACTTTGGCGCAACCGCAGGTGTGACAGAAATGTTATTACAAAGCCACATGGGGGTATTACAAATATTACCGGCACTGCCAACTGCATGGACAAAAGGAGAAGTGCGTGGATTAAAAGCAGTAAATGGATTTGAAGTAGGAATCAAGTGGGATACCAATCAAACTGAAATTATTGTGAAATCCGAAAAAGGAAAAGAATGCGAAATAATGTTTCCTGATTTGAAAGAAACAACGATTAAAGATGAAAATAATAATACGGTACCTTTCTCTGTTGTTGATAAAGACAGAATCAAATTTAACACACAAGAGGGTAAAACTTATATTTTAGTTTATTTAAAATCAAATAGTATTGAAAATGTGATTTCTGATAATAAAATCAAAATGGAATTACAAGGAAAAATACTAAAAATAAAAGGAGAAGGATTTGACCAGGTAATTGTACGTACAATTACCGGACAAGTCTTATTTTCCAAGAATAAAGATTTTTCATTTTTACTACCTCAAGCAGGAGGATATTTAGTATCGGTTTACCATACCAATTTATTGATAGAAACACGTAAGATTTTATTGACTTAAATTATTAATCTCAGTTATGAATTTAAAAAACGGCTATTTAAAAGAAAGCACTGAAACAAGAAAACGTTTCTGTCAATTTTTACGACTTAATCCGGAAACACTCGAAGAATATAAATATTGGCACGACAGTCATAATATTTGGAAAGAAATTCCCGAAGGAATACAAAAAGCGGGAATTTTGGATATGGAAATTTATGTGATTGACAACTTGGCATTTATGATTATTGAAACACCGGAAGATTTTGACTGGGATTCGGCGTTTGGCTATTTGGCGACTTTCGAAAGACAGGCGGAATGGGAAACTTTTGTTGAAAAATTTCAAATTACAGGAGAAGGAAAACGTTCTGAGGAAAAATGGCAATTAATACCCCGGATATTTTCCCTCACAGAAGCACTTATAACTCACAATTCATAACTATATAACATTATGATAACAGAAAAACATTATTCGGAATTTATCGAACAAGCACATCGCATAGGGAAAGAACGTCTACAACTTTGTAGCAGTGGTAATGTTTCCTGGAGAGTCAGCGAAAATACCGCGTTAGTATCAGGAACCGGTTCATGGCTTCCTTGCTTAAAAAAAGAAAATATAGCTGTATGCGAAATTTCCACAGGAAACCGTATTAACGAGATTAAACCTTCGATGGAAAGTTCTTTTCATTTAGGCGTTCTGCGGCAAAGGAAAGACATGAATGTCGTATTACATTTTCAATCGGAATACGCGACTATCATTTCATGTATGAAGGAAAAACCTGCAAATTTCAATGTTACGGCTGAAATTCCCTGTTATTGCGGAAAAGAAATTCCTATTATTCCGTATTTTCGTCCCGGTTCTCCCGAATTAGCCCAAGCTGTGACTGAAGCAATGACCGACCATGATTGCATATTATTAAGTAAACACGGACAAGTTGTTTGTGGAAAAGATTTTAACGATGCGTTTCAAAAAGCTGTATTTTTTGAAATGGCTTGTAAAATCATTGTCAGTGCCGGAAAAAATAATTATTTAACTCTAACAGAACAAGAAATTGATGATTTAGAAGTGTATGTTTTAGGAAAAACGACAAATTTTATTTAAATATAACTTATATTTAATTCCATGAATAAACAAAAAATTCCCGTTGTTTCAAGAGCAATGCTCTTTCCATTCATTTTGGTAACTTCTCTTTTTGCTTTATGGGGCTTTGCCAACGACATTACCAACCCAATGGTTGCCGCTTTTAAAAACATCTTGTTGATATCCAATTTCGAAAGTTCATTAGTTCAATTCGCATTCTATGGAGGATATTGTTTTATGGCTATTCCGGCTGCTATATTTATTAAACGATTCAATTATAAAAAAGGAATATTACTTGGTTTAGCCCTCTACTCCACCGGATGTTTTCTTTTTATTCCCGCCGGAAATTCCATGGCATTTTGGGCATTTCTTTTCGCTTATTTCGTAATGACATGCGGATTGGCTTTTTTGGAAACAACTTCCAATCCCTACATTCTTTCTATGGGAGACGAAGCGACATCGACACAACGGCTTAATTTTTCCCAGGCATTTAATCCTATTGGTTCATTAACAGGAATGTTAATTGCCAAAGAATTTATTTTAGCAAAATTAAATCCATCCACAGAGGCTGAACGTATCACGTTAAAATCTTCAGATCCTGAAACTTTTTCCATCTTACAAAAAAGTGATTTAGATGTTGTTAGTGGTCCTTATCTTATGCTTGGAGGTGTGGTTTTGTTGTTTTTTATCGTCTTCGCAATTTCCAAATTACCCAATGACTCTGCCAAAGATAAAGAAGCTTTAAATATTAGAGAAACATTCAATCGGTTATTGAAAAATTCCCGTTATGTGCGCGCCGTAATTGCTCAAGCGTTTTATGTTGGAGTACAAATTATGGTTTGGACATTTATAATTCAATATGCCGGCACAGAGTTAGATATGTCGAAAGCAGACGCGCAAGGATATAACATGATTGCTATGGGAATTTTCGTTACCAGCCGTTTTATCTGTACTTTTTTGCTTAAATATATTAAGCCCAGCATTTTGTTAATGTCTTTAGCTACAGGTGGAATTATATTCACTTTGGGAACTATTTTTATTCAGGGGCTTACGGGTCTTTATTGCTTGGTTGCAGTTTCGGCCTGCATGTCATTGATGTTCCCTACTATTTACGGAATCGCATTGAAAGGGTTGGGAGATGATGCCAAATTAGGCTCAGCCGGCCTGATCTTAGCGATTGGCGGAGGTTGCCTGATGCCTCCATTGCAAGGCCTTTTAATAGATAAAGCCATTTGGTTTGAATCATTTTCTTCTGTCCGTATTTCATTCGTATTACCATTAATTTGCTTTATTGTTATTGCATGGTTTGGATTTTGGGCGAAGAAGTTAAAGAATAATTAAGAGTTATAACTCTTTTATTGCCGTCAGTTTAAACTAACGGCAAAGGAATATAATGCAAAAAAGGCCGCCTCAAATATTTGAGATGGCCTTTCTGCTATTTACAATGAATGGAATATCTATTTTATTTTTTCAATACTTTTTGTGAACTTACAGAACCGTCTGTATAGATTGTTTTTTCGATTACAATT
>JAVBKZ010000058.1:0-44067 GCA_031553755.1 Bacteroidales bacterium
TAAGACAAATTAAAATAAAGAAACATGGACGAAGAGAAAAATCTCTATTCAAATATGGGTTGGGGGTTATTGCTAATATGTTGCTAAATCCTCTAAACAAAAGAAAGATAGACGTTTTTAAATTTTTGTCATGTACTTAGCACATAATGACAAAAGTGATTTAAAACCCGGTCAATATTTGTTGGTTCATTTAAAGCCTCTACCCGCTTTTGAAAGAGGAATTTCCAAAGAAACAAGGGCATTCGTTTTAGACCGTAACGGATTTACATGTCAAATGTGTGGCGCAGCAGCAGGAGAACTACATCCCTACGATAATGGAAGAAAAACAAGATTGCACATTGGGCATATCATTGATAAATCAATGGGTGGAACTGATGAAGCGAGCAATTTAAGAGCGATATGTTCTGTTTGTAACGAAGGTGCTTCAAACTTGACGCTTAACAGACCCGACACCATTAAATTAATAGCACAAGTGAGACGAGCACCAGCAAAAGACCAACTTGATGTATTGAAATGGCTTATTCGGAAATTTCCGAACCAAGCAAGCGACTTGATAAAAGAATAAAAAGCACAACCATTATCCGTGTAATTCATGTTCTATTTTGTGGTTTTTAGGACACAAATTATGGATCAAGTCCGCAATGACAGCACAATTTATACTATTCAATATCCTCCATTACCGTCAGTTTAAACTGACGGTAATTTATTTTTTTATGGAAGTCAATAAATCAATTGTGAAAACCTGTTTTCTTCCAGGATTTCATTGGCCGTATCTAAGAGTTGGGAAGATGTAACCGCGTCTATTTTATTGTAAATCTGAGGCAAACTATCATAAGCGTCGCGATGCAGGAAATTTTTACCCATGCTGAGGTATACATTTTCACTGTTTTCATTCGAAATTCCCAATTGTCCTTTTATCTGTTGTTTAGCGATGGATAATTGACTATCCGACAGTTTGTTTTCCCTTAAATATTTTAATTCCTTATGAACTAAAGAAATGCATTTTCCGGTATATTTAGGATCGCATCCGAAATAAATGGAAAAAACACCGGTATCGGTATAAGAAGTAACATTGGATTCCACATTGTAAACCAATCCCGATTTTTCCCTCAAAGACAGATTTAAACGGCTGTTCATCGAAGAACCTCCCAATATGTTATTCAATAAAAATAAAGAAGTACGTTTCGAATCGAACAAATTGTAGGCCCTCGTTCCGATCATTACGTGATTTTGAAACAATTCTTTATCTTCTTTTAATTTGAAAGGAGTATAAATTACAGGAATGTTTCTTTTTCTTTCCGGAACAATATTGTTTGTTTTATCTCTGTTTAAATATTTTGAAGCCGCTTGTAAAATTTTCTTGAAAGGAGTTTTTCCCATCGAAAAGAAAACCAGATTATCCGGACGATAAAACGCGTGATGAAAATCGACAAACGCTTTCCGGTCAATATTTTGCAAGGTTTCAGGTTCTCCTAAAATATTGTGTCCCATTTCATTTCCGGCAAACAAATGATTCTCGAATTCATCAAAAATAAGTTCGGAAGGATTATCTTTATACGAAATAATTTCATCTAAAATAACATCCCTTTCTTTCTCTATTTCACGTTCGGGAAACTGTGAGAAAAAAACTAAATCCGAAAGTAATTCAAACGCGCGGTCGAAATATTCTTCCAAAAAAGCCGAATAAATAATCGTTTCTTCTTTGGTTGTATAAGCGTTGAGTTCGCCTCCCACGTTTTCCATCCGGTTAATGATATGCCTTGACTTTCTCTTTTCAGTTCCTTTAAACAACATGTGCTCGGTAAAATGAGCGATTCCATATTGATTAGGAATTTCGTCTCTTGTTCCAACGTTGACAGCAAATCCGCAATAAGCGACCGGAGTTTTTGTCGGATAATGTATCAATCTAAGTCCTGATGGCAAAGTATATGATTCGTAATGCATAATTTTCAAAAAATTTAGTTTACAAAAGTATAAATAAATATCTTTGCAACTGTTTTATTCAAAGTAAGAAACTCTAATCAACATTATGGTTCATCCTATGATCGACGAATTAAAAATTATACTTGATAAAGAAATAAACGCTATCGCCAATATTCCTATAACCGATGCTTATGAAAAAGCGGTCGACCTGATTGTTGAACACGTTCATCACAAAAAAGGTAAACTCGTGACAAGCGGTATGGGAAAAGCCGGACAGATAGCTTCTAACATCGCTACTACTTTCAGTTCTACCGGAACCATTTCATGTTTTCTTCATCCAAGCGAAGCTCAGCATGGAGATTTGGGAATCCTCAGCGAAAACGACATCATGTTGTTGATTTCTAATTCGGGAAGGACACGCGAAATTATAGAATTGATCTCACTTTCCCGCATACTTGTCCCCGATATCAAATTTATTGTCATCACAAGTAATCCTGAAAGTCCGTTGGCCCGGGAATCTGATGTTTGTTTGTTGACAGGAAATCCCGCGGAAGTATGTCCGTTGGGATTGACTCCAACAACTTCTACAACAGTAATGACGGTTATCGGCGACATGTTGGTTGTGAGCACCATGAAAGCGATTAATTTCACTTCGGTCGAATATTCCAAAAGACATCATGGAGGCTATTTGGGAAGTGTTTCGCGACAACAAAGTCAAGGATAATCAAGTCTTTATTAGGGAAGCATATAACGCAACTTAACGGCGAATTCGTTGTTATGGGTAATTTTTTCGGTATTGACTAATGGTTGGATATATTCCGCGGCAAGTGTCCATTTGGGAACAAAAGTATATCCGGCTTCAATATCCAACGGCAAATCAAATATTTTGTTTTTAATATCATAAGTCCAGGTCGCGTAATATCCGATATACCATTTGTTTCCCCAATAATCGACATTAGGCGCTATCCTGAATTGACTTACATGCGCGCGGTCACTTTGTCCGGCATAGTCAAACAAATAGCCGAATCCAAGCGTGGCCGATCCTTTTACCTCACTTGGAGTCCCAAAGAAATAAATCGCGGCTACTTCGGGATGCGCCAGCCATTTTCCTCCTCCTAAAACAGGATCTGTAGCTGTAGGAAATATTAATTCGGCTCCATACGATGTATAAATTTGACCCGAAACCGGCGTGGAATGCATCAACCGCAGACCGATATCAGCTAATCCGAAAGTACTTTGCGGAACATTGGTATTGGCCAATGGAACATCCAACCTCAAATGCCATGAATTGCCGAAAACCCGTGCCGCTCTTATCGCGTATTGGTCATAATATCCCGAATTGTCGAAAGTTTGCCTGTCGAAACGGGCTTGTACGTATGAAAAATGACTGAAAGGATATTGGAACATTTCGGCTATACGACTATGAGTTTGCTCTTTTTGCGCGTTTAATGAAAAACTTACAGTTATAAAGAAAATCATCAATAAACCGTTTTTTCTTTTGGGAAAAAGATTTTTTCTATACATGACAAATAGTATTTTATATTAGACATTAATTAAACGCTAATTGCATTCAAAATGTTTTTACTAAACTTATTTCCCCGATTTTTTGTACTTTTGCCGGATATAAATTTATACGTGCATGAAAAAAATAGTCTGTTTTTTATTGTTATCATATTTTATTTGTTCTATCAACGCTCAAAATCAAGCTCAAATTTGCAGGTTAGGATTTAATACCGAAATGAGTAACCGTTACTGTTGGGGAATTGGTAAACCGATAGTTGTATCGGTAACAGCAGGCTCTCCGGCCGAAAAAGCAGGACTGAAAATCAATGATATCATCGAACGAATATCTGGAATAGAAACAATTGGGCGCACATCTGAAAATATTTTCGCCTTGTTGCACGAAGAACGTTTTATCAAACTTACGGTTAGTAATATTTCTTATAAAAATAAAGAAATCACCTTTTCGAAAGATTGCATTCCTTCGGATGTTATCAGCGAAAATCAAATGGTTTCTGCTTTCCCTTTTTATAGTTTGGAAGATATTCAGGAAAGAACGTTTGCTTGTCCTTTCAAAACTTCGATCCAAGAATGTTCGGAATTTGATTTCCTGAATTATAAAACTTTCGGTTTTGCCAAAGACGGTTCTTATGGCAGTAGCCAAGGAAAAGAAAGCGCTGTTTTGAACGGATTTATAAGTAAGGCTTTAGAAGAAAGGGGACTGAAATACAGAGCGGATAATCCTGATTTTGTCATAACCACTTTTTATAAATTAGATGATAACGCGAGAAATTATTCCCCCAGTGAAAACCAGGATAAACTTCCTCAGGAATGGAGATACGACATAAACAAAAAGAAATTTGTGAAACTACCCGTTTATTACAACGCGTTGATACATGAACGGAATGTCAGGTATTACGGCGAACTGAAAATTCAATTTGTCGATAAACGTTCTACCGATAAAAAAACGTATGTAATTTGGGAATGTGAAGCGCGTGACGCTTTTGCAGAGAATTATAACCTGAAAAATTACGCGGAAATCAATATTCCGTTGATGTTGATGCAATATCCTTATTCACAGACAGAAAGAGAAGGACGTTACCGTTATTTGAAAAAATGTTATAACTATACAGGTGTCAATTACGACATGAATAATTTCAAACGAATCGCATATATCGATCCTGTTTCTCCGGCAGCGCAAGCCGGACTAAAAGAGGGCGATGAAATCCTGTTTATCAACGGATTGAAAGCCGAAGCGAAATCATCGGAATTAAGTTCGGCTTACCGGAATTTTATCGAAATAACAATGCCTTTCCGCGATGAAAAAACAAAATACACCGATGCCAACGGTTATGACAAATGTATGGAATGGGATGTATTTTCTTATCCCAAAGTAGAAACCGAAATAAGAAAACCGAAAAATAAAGCTGTTTTTTCCTACCTATTCAACTTCAAACCATACATCAATATGCTATCCACCAATATTGTTTTTTTCGAAATAAAAAGAGGAAAAGAAACATTGGCTTTTAAAGTGGAACCGATTGTGGTTTCGATGGAGTCGTTTGAAAATGAGTAGCAATTTTGAGAAACCATCAAATTATTTCTTTTTTTAATTTGCGTGGAATCGTTATCCACGGAGTAAATTCTTATCCCTAAATTTCCCTATCTGCAAGGGCTATTTTATTTGATATTTTTGACCACTTGAATTGATATTTTTAACTTGCTTTAACTTTTTATTATTATCTACATTTGCCTTCCATCTCAACATTGGGATTAATTTTAATTCAACTATAATTTACTTAATATTAACAATTTAATTTTTAAAATTTTATGAAGAGATTTACAAAATTTTGGATAGTGGCCGTTGGGCTGCTATTGGGAATTGTGCAGATAAATGCGCAGACGACAACATTAAAGTTTGGTTCTAATTTTACGTCAGCTGCAGCATCATATACATTTACAAGTGGAGATGTTGTTTATGCCGTTTCAGGTACTCTCTCAACAAGTACTAGTAATTTATGCGATGGTGCTCCTAGACGTACTCAAGTAACAACTCTTATCTATCAATTAGTTTCAACTTCTATGGGTTCATTTATAATAAATGGGCAATCTTCAGGATCTAGTTTAAGATCTTTATCAAAAATTGAAGTCTCAGATTCTCAAACATCTGGATATCAAGAAATTTCAAACGGTTCTTACACTACTTCTTCGACAATAAATAGTAGTAGTACATGTGGAACCATTTTAGCTTCAGGATTGTTAATTCCTTCAGGAAAATACGTAAAACTTACTTTTTCTGGGAATGTAAGCCTTAGCAGTATTGTCATTACAGCTTCTTGCACCCCCATCGCAACTTCTTACACCGTTTCAGCAGGAGCAGCTACCGTTTGTTCAAGTTCAACAGCCACTACTATCGGTATGAGTGGATCTGAAACAGGAGTTAGTTATCAACTATATGCCGGTTCAACAGCAGAAGGAAGTGCTGTCAGTGGAACAGGAAGCGCTTTGTCTTGGAATGTTAGCCCATCGGCAACTACAACTTATACAATAAAAGGAACAGGAGTAAGCGGCGATTTCTGTACTACAGAAACAACTATCGGTTCTGCTACTGTAACCGTAAAAGACGCTCCTTCTACCGCTGTCGCGGGTTCAAACCAAACAATCACTGAAGGACAAACAGCAACGTTGGCCGCCAACGTACCAACATCAGGTGTAGGCGAGTGGAGTATTGTTTCCGGGCCTGATACTGATTTAGCTCAAATTTCAGACGCAGCTGTTAATGACGCTGTGTTTTCTCCAAGCACGTATGGAACTTATGTACTTCGTTGGACTATCAGTAATTCTCCTTGTACCGCTTCTACAAGCGATGTAACGATTACTGTAAATCAGCTTTTAGAGCCAATTATTACTTATAGTTCAGGTTCTAAAACCCAATCTTTCGAACAAGGCCCAACTAAAGCGATTGAAGATATCGTATATACTATCGGAGGAACAGCCGATAATTTCGAAATCGCATGGACTCCTTCTCAACCAACTGGCATTGGTGCTAATTTATCAGGAAACACAGTAACGATTTCAGGAATTCCTTCTGTTTATGGCAGTTATAGTTATTCTCTTAAAGGGATAAAAGGCGCTAACAAATCGATAGCCGAAACAGGTTCTTTTACCATAGCACAAGGTGTTGCTCCCGTAGGAACTCCTGCAATCACAGATGGAGCAACTGATGTAAATCCGGCTTCCGTTACTGTTGCTATCGAATACGATGAAGAAGTAACAATTGCGGATGCCGATGGAATTACTGTAGGTGGTTCTGTAGTATCTGCTACTTTAGATGAAACAAAGAAAATTTTAACAATCAATCAAACTTTGTCAGGAAGTACTAACTATAATGTAAGCGTTGCAGCCGGAGCGATTACCGACTTATCAGGAAATGCCGCTGCCCTCACAGCATTTAGTTTCACTACATCTGTCGTAAGTTCAGCGAGCGATAATTTCCGTTCAGTAGCAATAGGAAACTGGTCTAATGTTACAACTTGGGAAAGTTCAGGCGATAATACAAACTGGATTGCCGCGACATTAGCGCCAACAAATGCGGCCGCGTCAATTACTATTCAAAATGGACATAAAGTAAGTATCGATGCTACAACAACAGCTTCCAATACGACTGTTGAAAATGGAGCCACTTTAGAAGTTGCGGAAAATGGAACTTTAGCCATTGCTTCCGACAAAACTTTAACAGTGAATGGAACTTTGGAAAATGCAAAGTTAGGTTCTAATCCCTTTTCCGGAACTGTAATTGTTAATGGTATATTTAATTTGACAGCAGTAACTACCGCTTCAAATGAAGCTGTTCATATTGTTGGTGCAACATGGAATACTGGTTCTGTTTGTAAAATAACGGGATTGGCAGGTAAAACTGGAGATTATTCAGGATTAAATGGAATTAACCAAACATTTGATACTTTTGAATTTAATGTCCCTAATTTCTTAGGTAAATGTTTGTTACAGCAAAATGCTGCATTCGGTGGAGCAAAAACATTTTTGGTAAACAGTACAGGTGTAGGTACTTCTAATACAGGTTTACAAATATCAACGTCTACAGCAGGAAAAACAGGAATAACTGTTGATAATTATATTCAAAATGGAGGATTGGTATATATTTTAAGTAATTCTACTAATACTACAGGAAGAAGTACTACTGTTAAATATAATTTTACACTAAATGGTGGTACATTTAATATTGGACAATATACAGGAAACCCAAGCTCCAAAGTAACAACAAGTTTAAGTATTGGTGGTAATTTAACAGTTGCAGCAGGAGCTACATTGACCTCAGAGGAAAGTTATACTAATTCTGTAATTAATTTAATATTTACAGATAATACAATATTATCTAATGAAGGAACAATTGCTAACATAGAAGAAATTATTGTTAATGCCGCAAAAACGTTAGATATGGGAACAAGTGTATTTGGAACAAATGCTAAATTTACAACCAATGCAGGAAGCATAATTAAAACAGCTAACCCGACTGGTATTGCAGGTAATTTAGCTAATATTACAAATAAAGCTCTCAATGCCACTACCAACTATATTTATAATGGAACTGTAGCACAAACAGAAGCTAATTTACCCGCAACAATTGGTAATTTAACTATCGCTAATACAGATGGAGTAACAACTATCGGGGAAACAGCTGCCGCTGAAATAACTATCAATTCCGGCGCAACTTTGAATTTGGCAGGAAATATCAACTGTACTGCTTTTACAAATAATGGAACATTAACCTGTAACGCGTATTCTTTGAAAGAAGATGGAACAGAAAAGTGTACTGTAACTTCCGTCAACTCTATCGCTTCCGGCAAAACTATTGTTTCTGTAAAATACTACAACTTAGCAGGAATTGAAGTAAGTGAAAGTGCCAAAGGTATTGTAATCGCCAAAATAACTTATGAAGATGGTTCTGTATCAACTTCAAAGGTGGTGAAATAAATAAGAATAGATTAAGATAAATCCTAAATAAGAAAAGCCGTTTCTGCAAAAGGAACGGCTTTTTTATGCTTTGTTACATTAAAAAAGCGGCTATCCGAAAGGATAACATTAAGCACACGGATTACGCGGATAACACAGATATTCACGGATTATATATCAAACTATTGATAATATTTAATGAGTATCCGTTATTTTACCTAACAAATAAAAAACTAATTTGTCATTGCGGGCTTGACCCGCAATCCATTGATAATCAGTAATGATTAATAAAAGATCCCGCATCAAGTGCGGGATGACAAAGAAATTAGGCAGTATAACGGATAATCTTAAATATAATATCAGCATTATCCATAAAATCTATGATAAACCATAAAAAAAGCCGCTCCTTTTGCAGAAACGGCTTTTTTATTGAAATTTATTTATCGATAATTATTCTGTTTATTTGATCACCTTTGAAGTTGATACCGAACCATCTTCATAAGTTATTTTGGCAATTACAATACCTTTCACATTTCCGCTGATTTCCACACCTTGCAAATTGTAGTAACGAATACCAACTACCGCGCCGGCAGATTGAACTGATTTTACACCTGTACCCGGGCTGACGGTTGTTTTTACAAAATCTAAACTGAAATGAGATTCGATAGCATCCAAAGTTTTAGCTGCAGTAACACCTGTTCCACAACCTATTATGCTTTCGGAGACATATTGAAAACCTTTTCCGTTTGAATTTTGTCCTCTGATTATAAATGCATTACCATCGCTTATTCGTTGGAGAAGCAAAGATGTATACGAGTTTGACTTATTGGATGACAATGGAGCATTCCCTGTTGAAAAAGAACTTGTTGCCCCATTAACCCATGTCATATACTGCTCGGATCCCTTGTTTTTAATTGAAAAAGCAAAAATCGCAGGAGTATTTGAATTGTCTATTTCACTTGGAGTGAAATTCCATAAAACATCATCAGTAGAAGTTGTAGCATTTACTGCTGTTAGCATAAATGCAGGAGTATCAATTGTTACGTCTAAAGCGTTAACTACTTGATCCGGATTGGCAAGACTCTTGATTTTATACCAATAAAGATTGGTAGCATCTGATAAAGTAGGGAATCCTGTTTCATAAGTAGCGGCAGGAACAAACTTCCAATTATCGGATGCCATTGTTGGCATTGTAGAATTAGTAATAGAACCTATTAAACTACTGGTTGAAGTAGGAATAGCTGCTGATATGTAGTTTGTTGTTCCGGAAGCAATCCCAACAAGATCAGGTATTGAAGTTGGTTTCGGTTTTACTGCTGTTATAACAGAACCAGTAGCATTTGTACTCCAATTACCTGTATTAAAATACAATTTATTCCCTGTCGATTTATTGCTGATTGTTCCATCGGCATTGACTGTCCAAATTTGATGATTTTTATCATCCCTGGTTCCGTTGATTTTCCATGGAGAAGTATTTAACGCGTTACTTTCTGATTCGCTCAACAACATACCGGAATTAAAGAAAGCCGAAGTTGTCATTGGCGCCGTATTCATAATATAATAGTCGCCTACAGAGGGAAGGGCTACGGTTTGGGGTTGTTCGGTAGTTTCGGTTTTTACAAAAACTAATTTGAATTGAGAAGAAGTTGAGTATGTAGCATCATCGAAAGCCTTAGCACCACTAACCCCACTCGCAGTTATTACTGTCGTAGAGCCGACGATATAGTTAGTAAGCCCTTTTGCGTCACTTTGACCCGCAGGGATAATAAAAAGATTATCATCCGACAGTTGTCTCAAAATTGAAGTCCCTTGAGTAGCAGAAGGAGCTGTATTCGTGCGTTGAAGGTAAATTCCAGGATAACTTTTATTTTCAATGTTGATTGAAAATTCTGTTGCATTACCACTAGTACTCCCCATGGGTTGAGCACTACTTGACTTTGTAAATTTCCATAATTGATTATTTGCATTATCATCATTTGTAATTAAAGCCATATCCTTCGTTCCATTAGCAACTACGGAACTTCCTGTAATAGAAACACTTTCAATTCTATACCAGTAAGTATTTGTCGCATCTGATAGTTTGGGTACACTATTCAAATATGTAGTAGTTTCTATTAATTTCCAAACATTATTCGTTGTGTTATTAGATGCTTTATATATAATGACACCAACAACGGAAGTAGCATTATCAGCTCCAATATAATTTGTCCCATCCCCCAATGTAACACCACTGCCTGATACAGTAACAGTTATAACTGTTTTGGAAGTGGCGTTCGTAGTCCAAATGGTTCCATCAAAATAAATGTATTCATCTGTTGTTTTATTTTTCAAATATCCACCCGACTCATAAACCCAAACTTGACGATTTTTTTCTCCTAGAGTTCCATTAATTCTCCATGGAGAAGTAACAAGTGCAGTTGCAGAAGAAAGGGGGGCAGACAACAACGAACCGGCATTTTTATAAGACTTGGCTTCAGCCACGTTCATGATGAAGTACTCTGTTCCGGGAATTTGCGCTTTCATAGTTGTAGAAAAACCTAAAGCGACAATAAAAGTAGCTAAGTAAAAATAAAAGTGTTTCATAAAAAAAAATTTAAGAAGTTAGAAATAATTATAGTATATGTAATTTAAGAATACATAATCACGCTTACTATATATATTAATACGAATAACAGTGAAAATACCCTACCTCTAACTTTTAAATTTTTTTAATAATTTTTAAATAAAATATTCAACTTGCTTGTTTTGAGTAATTTAATTTTTTAAAATAAATCTGAATGTTTGTAATATGATTATCCGTTATACTACCTGATTTCTTTGTCATACCGCACTTGATGCGGGATTTTTTATGAATCATTACTAATTATCAATAGATTGCGGGTCAAGCCCGCAATGACAAATAAGTTTTTTAATTTGTCAGGTAAAATAACAGATATTTATATGAATCTCCTTAGAAGTCGTATTAATGTACGAACAATATCCAATGCTATAAACATTTAAATCTTTCGGATTCTATTCGAATAAGATTTAGCATATTATGACAGGGGTAAGCAGAATTTTTTAAAATTGTTGGATGAAAAACCGATAGTGCGCGCAACGGGTGATTCAGGCAAGTACGTCATCAGACGATTTAATCAGTAATTTTTGGAGTTCTTCCCCCGAAAGATCAAAATGCAACCGTCCTCCTTCTGCCATCGATATTTTTCCGGTTTCTTCCGAAACTACAATTACTTTGGCATCGGTTTCCTGAGAAATTCCTAACGCGGAACGGTGTCGTAATCCTAATTCTTTGGGAATATCATTTTTTTGGGAAACCGGCAAAATACATGCCGCGGCTTTGATTTTTTTATCTATTATAATGGTTGCTCCATCGTGTAACGGGCTGTTTTTGAAGAAAATATTTTCAAGCAAACGGGAACTTAATGTGGCGTTCAACATTTCTCCGGTTTCGATATATAGTCCTAAATTCATTTTTTGTTGCACTACGATTAACGCGCCTGTTTTTGTTTTCGACATATTCATCGCCGCCAAAACAATCGGCATGATGTATGATAAATCGTCTTGCACTTTGCTATTCTTTGATGTAAAAATCCTCAAAAGGAATTTCCATCCACGGTGAGATCCTAACGCTAATAAAAAACGCCTGATTTCGTCCTGAAACAAAATTACCAATATGATAAATCCGACACTGATAAACTTGTCTAAAATAGCGCCCATCAATTTCATTTCCAACATTTGGGAAACAATTATCCATACGGCTATAAACGACAAAATACCGGAAAAGATAGCGGTTGTTCCCGAACCTTTGGTTAACTGGTAGGTTTTATAAAGGAAAAACGCGACCAATAATATGTCTATGGCATCTTTTATCCCGAAATGAATCTGCATTTAAGTTCTAAAATTATTTATTTATCAATTAAAATCACATGTTACAAATAACTGAACTGCCTGAACCGCTTCTTTTACATCGTGTACTCTTAATATATTGGCGCCTTTCATTAACGCGAAACTGTTTAATACGGTTGTCCCGTTGAGGCTTTCTTCAGAAGTACAGCCTAAAATTGTCCGAATCATATTTTTTCTTGAAATTCCGATCAGGACAGGCAGGCCAAATATACGAAAATCTTCGAGATTTTCCATTAAAATATAATTCTGCTCCGTAGTTTTACTGAACCCAAAACCGGGATCAATAATAATATCAGACACTCCGAGTTGATGTAGTTTGTTTATTTTTCCGGAAAAATAAAGAAAAATATCTTGTATAAAATTATTATAGGCTGTTTCTTGCATCATGTTCTGAGGATTTCCTTTCATGTGCGTCGCGATATAAGGCACTTGCAACTCGGCTATCGTTTCAAACATTTTATCGTCTAAATTTCCGGCAGAAATATCATTTATTATCGCGACTCCGTATTTTTCCACACATTTCCGGGCTATTGAAGAACGAAAAGTATCAACAGAAACAATGGCTTTGGGATAAGTTTCAAACAATATTTTCAAAGCGTAATCCAAACGTCGCGTTTCTTCTTCTTCGGTAACATGAATTGCTCCGGGACGGGAAGAATAGCCTCCTACATCGATTATATCCGCTCCTTCTTCTTTTATCTGAATTACGCGTCGCCTTATTTCGTCTTCGGTTTGTTTGCGGCTACCGGCAAAAAAAGAATCGGGAGTGATGTTTAATATTCCCATTACTTTAGGCTTGGAAAAATCCCAAAGTTCTCCTTTTATATTGATTGTTTTTGACATGAAGTAATGAGAAAATGCATATTTATCTTTTCCAACGCTTATGTGTCCATAACCATCCGGAAGGTTCTTGTCTTATATTCGCTTCAAGCAAACCGGCATAACGGCGGGTTACTTCGGTTGTCCCCGAGGTTTTTGAATTTTCTGTAAGCAATTGGCATTCAATTCTGTAAAAACCTCTTTTAGGGTTTGTAATATTTAGGTAGACAACAGGTAAATCGCCAACTTTACTCAGTCGTTCAATGCCGGGAAACATCGCCGTAGATTGATGCAAAAATTCCATCCGGTAGGTTTCATCAACATTCCACGGACATTGGTCGCCAATGAAAAGATATATTCCGGGCTTGGTTTCTTTTGATAAAATATGCCTTGCCGCTTTTTTTGAAGGTACCATTTTTACTCCAAACCGGGTACGTAACGAATACATTAAACGATCTTGTGTTTTATTCCGCAAGGGTTTGTATAACGCGTATACATTTATTTTTTCCGCGAATGGAAGAATGTTGAACATTTCCCAATTTCCACAATGCCCTAAAGCGGCGATTACGCTTTTATTTTGGCTCAAATAATCTTTTACGATGTCGAAATTAATAAATTCTATACGTTTGTTCAAGTCTTTGGGCGAAATGGATATGGTTTTTAAAATTTCGACAAAATGATCTACAAATTTTTTGTAAAAATCTTTGCTTATATTTTTAATTTCCTGGTATTTTTTTTCCGGAAATGAACGGGAAATATTCTGAATAACAACTGTTTTTCTATATCCGAAAATATTATAAACGAAAATGCAGGAAAAAGTCGACAACGCGTATAGCACGGAATAGGGGAGCAAACTGACCAAGTATGCCAACGCGTAAATCAACCGGTAACGTATTTCGTTCAATAAATTTTTCATATTTAAATTTACTTTCCTTTAAGCAATTTGTTGTATTCTTCCGGCTTTTTGATAATTTCTACCGCTTTTTTAAATACGTTGCTTTCTTGGTTAAATATGTAAAAATATTCGTTCATATCCCATAAATCACGGGCTATCAATGATTTTAACTGTAATTCTATCAGCGGTTTCGACCTATTATATTCTTCCATGTCTTTTTCGGAAAATTCAGTCGAATCATTTTTCGGAGATATTTCGGTAACACTGATTTCAGACTCATCTTCTTCAGATTCAATATTTTTAGAATTTTTAGCGTCTTTCGCTGCTTTAAGCAGGTCTTCCATCAAATTTTCGGGAACTTGGTATTTTTGGCTGAATTTTTCTACGTTCTGGTATTCTTTTTTAAGAAAATCCCGGTTAGAATCGATATACTTTATTGCCGTCCTGTTCAGTATTCCTTTGGCTACTATGTTGCGGAAGAAAGGGGTATATTTTGTGGTATCTATCGGAACGAAATAATCGGGCATAATGCCACCGCCACCATAAACGGTCCGTTTGTTGACCAGTGTTCCGTATTTCAACGAATCGGGAAAATGAATGCTATCGGCGCTAATCATTTCTCCATGATTATATCTGTTGATCCAATCTTTTTCATAATTTTCCTTGTTCCCTTTTTCATAAGGTTTTTGAATACAACGCCCTGTAGGAGTATAATAGCGGGCGGTTGTCAGGCGAATCATCGAACCATCCGGCAATTGAATCGGCCTTTGTACCAATCCCTTACCAAAACTCCGGCGTCCGACAAGAACCGCTCTGTCCCAATCTTGCAAAGCGCCAGATACGATTTCACTGGCCGACGCGGAAGTTTCGTCAATTAATACTATCAGTTTTCCTTTTTCAAAATTGCCTCTTCCACTGGCTTTCATATCATCTCTCCGTTGTTTCGCGCCTTCGGTATAAACGATTGTTTTTCCGGCTCCAAGGAATTCGTTGGCAATATCGGTCGCCACATTTAAATAACCGCCTCCGTTTCCTTGTAAATCGAAAATAAGGTTTTTCATTCCTTGTTGCTGTAATTTATTGAATGCTTTCATAAATTCGTTGTAACTTGTCGCGGCAAAACGGCTCAGGCGAATGTAGCCGGTTTCTTTGTCGATCATGTATGAAGCATCTAAGCTGTAGATAGGAATTTCACCCCTGATAATTTTAAATTCAATTAATCCGGGTACATTATTACGCAACACTTTTACCCTGACTTCCGTTCCTTTTTTACCCCTCAGCCGTTTCATTATGTCAGAATTTTTCATCTTCACACCCGAAATAATCGTGTCATCGACCTGGATAATGCGGTCTCCCGCCAATAATCCTACTTTTTCCGATGGGCCGCCGGAAATAACGCTTACTACATAAAGCGTATCTGTCAACATATTGAACTGAATACCAATGCCTTCGAAATTGCCTTGTAACGGTTCATTCATTTCTTTAACTTCTTCTTTATTGAGATAATTTGAGTGGGGATCTAATTCTTTCAATAATGAAATAATGGCGTCTTCCGCTAATTTATTTTCATCGACTTTATCGACATACATATTTTCGATAGCGTATAAAGCCATATTTAGTTTACGACTTGCCATATCCCCGGATTGTCCGGAAACAGGTAATACTAAGGTGAAAAACAAGCTTAAAAGCAATGATCCTTTTTTTGTTTTCATATATATTCGTGTATATTTAATGCTTTAGGAACAAATTTATCTACATCTTTTCCATAAGTTAATAATTCTCTTACGATAGATGAATTAATATGCGTATGTTCGGGTTCTGTAAAAAGAAC
Source organism: Bacteroidales bacterium (assembly GCA_031553755.1). Taxonomy (GTDB): domain Bacteria; phylum Bacteroidota; class Bacteroidia; order Bacteroidales; family Azobacteroidaceae; genus JAIRVZ01. Next base: position 15,846 of record JAVBKZ010000058.1, read on the forward strand.
AAAGGTTTCAATTCCGGCGATAATGCGATTTACATCGGCAATGTTTTTTTCGTATTCAAAATCATTGACCGAACGTATACCTCTTAAAATAAAATGAGCATCGACCGACTTCGCAAAATCAATGGTTAATGATTCATAGCTCATCACTTTCACGCGAGGTTCATTGGTGAAAAGCGCGGAAATCATTTTTTCCCTGTCTTCTAACGAAAAAAAAGTTTTTTTATTCGGATTAATTCCGATAGCAATCACAATTTCATCGACAAGAGCAAGTCCTCTTTTTACCAGCGATTCGTGTCCGATGGTAAAAGGATCGAATGTGCCGGGGAATATAGCTGTTTTTTTCATTAAAAACTTTTTAATTTAAGCATGAATGAAGAATCCGTCTCGACTTTTTATCAAACACGGAGTAAAAGGAGTTTATTTCACAGAGTACCCCATTATATTAATCTAAAAATCTACTCTGTGAATAATTTCTCCGTGTAACTCTGTGTTTAAAATCTATCATTTGATACATCTTGTAAAAGTCAAGATGATTTCAATATAACGGATAATTATTAATTTTAGCTGACAAATTTACTAATGTTTAACAAAAAAAGCAAAACCGATAAATCCGGTTTTGCTTTTTTATATTGAAAACGAGTGTTTATTTTTATTATTTCACTCCGTTCATTATGATAGTCTTTTCATTTTTCTGGTCTAATATGCTTTTAGCGAAGACCTTGATGTCGTTTGGAGTGATCGCGTTCAATACTTTCAGGTAATCTGTATAGCCATTATATCCGCTTCTATAGTATTGAAGGATTATTGATTTCCAATAGCCGTTTTCCTGTTCGTTTTCTTTGAATTTCTTCAACATAAATTCTTTTACTTTGTCGAAATCTTCTTGCCTTGGGCCTTGTTCCGCCATTGATTTAAATTCGGCTTTGATAATGTCGTTTAGTTTCAACATTTTTTCAGCGTTTGTATCAAACGACATTTGGAGCATCATTTGTCCCTTAGGATATTCAGAAATATATCCGCTAACTCCTACCCCGTAGGTTCCGCCTTCATCTTCCCTTACTTTTTCGGTATAGACAATTCTTAAAATCTGGGAAAGCATGCTCATTTTCACATTGTTAACCAAGCCAAATTCGAGATTTCCGGTGTAAGTGTCGACTACTGTAGCTTTAGGGTTTTCGACTTTCTTATCGAAAATAGTTTCATAACTTCCTTTCTTGAAAGATAAATTCACAGGAACGAATGTTTCTTTCCTGTTTATCGAAGGTAACGCGCCTAAATATTGTTCAATCATAGGTTTAACTATTTCCGGATCGATATTTCCTACAAATACGAATGTAAAATCGCCGGCGTTTTTATATCTGTCCTTATACCATTTCATGATAGTCGGATAACTAACTTTATCCAAATCAGAAACTTTTAATCTGCTGATACGAGCCGGAGATTGATAAAGTATTTTTTGGATAGAATCAACTAAAGCGATAGATGGTTCAGCCTCCTGGCTTTTCAACATGTCTTTTGTTTTAACCATGTAGGATTGGAACGATTCCTGGTCTTCCCTGATAGCTGTGAAATATAAGTAAATCATTTGAAGCATTGTTTCAAAATCTTTTACAGACGAAAACCCTTTAAATCCTTCGTTGGTTACGTTTATTGTCGGATCGACTCCTACTTTTTTGCCAGCCAAAACTTTACGCAAATCAATAGTGTTGAAACCGCTTAGTCCTCCAAGATCTACGACAGAACTATATACTTTGATATTCGCGGCTTCCGATTCAGGGAAATGAGAAGAGCCTCCGGGGCTGGTAGCTTCCATCTGAATGTCATCGTCTTTGAAATTTGTAGTTTTAATCACTACTTTTACTCCATTGGATAATTGATAATTAGTAGTTCCGAATACAGCGTCTTTTGTAGTAGCCGCGACTTTTCCGGCTTTAGGCATTTTTTCTATCAACGGTTTGTCAATCGCGTCTTCCTTGTAAGGTTCGACCGGTATGTTTTGAGCTTCTTTGAACCATGCTAACAATTCTTCGTTTGAAGGATATGATATGCCTTCTTTTTCCGGTCCGACTAAAGAAATAACAATATTTTCATCTCCGATCAATTGTTTAACTTCATTGTTAATCGCTTCCAACGGAATATTGGGCGCCATTTGGTTGATCCATTGGTATTCATTTTCAATGCCGGGGATTGCTCCTCCTCTCACAAAATGCTCTACATATTCTTCCGCGTAATTGTTGTTTTTTTGCTTATCTCTTTCATTGTAGGCGTTTTCATACGATTTCAAGACATTGGTTTTAGCGCGTTCGTATTCCGAAACTGTGAATCCGAATTTTTTCATTCTTTCTACCTCTGTAACCAAAGCGGTAAGTGTGCGTTTTACTTCTCCTTCTTTGGCGACTCCAATCGTCATCCAAGCGTCTTTTGTATCAGCTACATAAAATCTACCGTCACGTCCCATAGCGTAAATAAATGGAGGATCGGCTTTTTCTGTCATCGCGTTAAACCTTTCAGCGACAATTGAAGACATTACCTGATTGATATAATGTTGTACTAAACCAACCATTGATCTTTCTTGTTCTTCGGGGGTAATGTCATGTTTGAAAAATACCATTAATTGCGTATTGGTCGCTTCTTTGTCGGTTACGATTCCTACTAACGGTTCTTTATTGTCGGGAACCGGATAATAAATTCGTTTAGCAGGATTTACAGGTTTAGGTATATCCGCGAACAAGGTTTTAATTTTTGCTTCAACTTTATCCACATCAATATCTCCAATAATAATTATTCCTTGTAAATCAGGACGATACCATTTGTGATAATAATCTCTCAATTCCTGAGGTTTGAAATTCATTACTACTTCTTCCGTTCCGATAGGAAGACGTTTGGCGTATTGGCTGCCGGGCATTATCATTGGCAATAATTTTTCGATTTGCCTGAATTGGGCATCTGCTCTTGTGCGCATTTCTTCACGGATAACCCCTCTTTCTTTTGTAATCTCTTCTTCGTTGAGAGAGATGCATCCCGACCAATCGTGTAATACGAGCAAACAAGTATCGACAATACCTTCACGGGTAACAGGCACGTTTGAAATGTTATAAACTGTTTCATCAAAACCGGTGTAGGCATTCAGGTTTTCTCCGAATTTTACTCCGATAGATTCCAAATAATTAATCATTTGCTTTCCGGGAAGATTTGTTGTTCCGTTGAAAGCCATGTGTTCCAGGAAGTGAGCCAACCCTGCTTGATTGTCCTCTTCCAAAACGGATCCGACTTTTTGCGCGATGAAAAATTCAGCTCTTTCTTTAGGCAATTCATTGTGCCGGATGTAGTAGGTAAGTCCATTTTCTAATTGTCCGTATCTGACTTTAGGGTCGATAGGTAATGGCATCGTCATTGGGTTTGCAGACTGGGCATGTGTAAGGACAGGGAAGATACAGGTTAAAAACAAAAACCCGATCATAAGGATTAAATTCTTGTTATTCATACAATTCGATTCTCATGTTAATTGTTTATGCATATTAAGTAATTGCCGCAAATGTATGAATTTTTAATTTAGTTTTTTTATCTTTGCGCCACTTTATATTAAAATACTAATAATTAGAAAAATAAGAATATAAAATAACTTTAGATATGGGAAATTACAAATTAGTTAACAACTTGCTGGGCTGGTTTACATTCTCGATAGCCGCCGTTGTATATCTTACGACCATAGAACCTACCGCGAGTTTTTGGGATTGCGGAGAATTTATATCTTCCGCGTATAAACTTGAAGTCGGTCATCCTCCCGGAAGTCCTATTTTTATGTTAACCGCTAATTTGTTTTCTCAACTTGCTTCAGATACCGGGAACGTAGCCAAAATGGTAAATGCCATGTCGGCTCTGTTTAGCGCGTTAACTATCCTTTTTTTGTTTTGGAGTATTACATATCTGGCCAAAAAAATAGTTCTTCCCGGAAATAGCGCCGGAGAAGAAAAAATCACATTAGGGCAAATGATTACGATTATGGGATCGGGATTAGTAGGAGCTTTGGCTTATACATTCTCCGATACGTTTTGGTTTTCGGCCGTTGAAGGTGAAGTATACGCTTATTCTTCGTTAATGACCGCGTTGGTTTTTTGGCTTATCCTGAAATGGGAAAGCGTGGCCGACGCTCCTCATTCCGACAAATGGTTGATATTAATCGCTTATTTAATCGGGTTGTCGATTGCGGTTCACTTGTTGAATTTGCTTTGTATTCCCGCCATCGTGTTGGTATATTATTTCAAAAAATATCCGAATCCTTCCCTGAAAGGTTCTTTACTCGCCCTATTGTTATCTTTCGCTATTGTGATGGCTATACTTTATGGCTTGGTCCAAGGTTTGGTTGAAGTTTGCGGATGGTTCGAATTGTTGTTTGTAAACGTACTCGGAATGCCATATAATTCAGGAGTGTTTGCTTATATCGTTATTATTTTCGGATTATTAGCGTGGGGAATCTGGGAATCCATGCGTCCCGAACCAAATAAAATGAGAGTAAATATTTCTTTCATTCTTTGTGTCGTTTTATTGGGAATACCATTTATTGGTTCAGGATATGTATTGGGAATTCTTATCATCATAGCGCTTGCCGGTTTCATATTCTTGAAAAAACCAAATCCGGCGACCTTGAATACAATCCTTATCAGTTTATTTGTCATTACTATCGGATATTCTTCTTACGCGTTAATTATGATTCGTTCGGCCGCCAATACTCCGATGGATCAGAATTCTCCGGAAGACATCTTTACTTTAGGTTCTTATTTAAGTCGTGACCAATATGGGGATACCCCTTTATTTTATGGTGAAACTTATGTTTCGGAAGTAAAAAGAGAAGCTAAAAATAACATGTGTGTGCCTGTAACCAAAGATGAAGGACCCGTGTGGACCCGTGTTGTAAAATCTAACGGCAAAGAAAAAGACAAATATTTTGTATCAAGTCGCAAGGAAAAATATGTCAATGTAGATGAATTAAACATGCTTTTCCCGAGAATGTACAGTAAAAACGATCCTCGTCATATCCAAGCCTACAAAGAATGGGCGGATATTAAAGGAGAACCTGTCCGTATTCAAAATTGTGGAGAATCGCAAACGATTATAAAACCGACTTTCGCGGAAAACCTGAAATTCTTCTTTTCTTATCAGGTTAATTTCATGTATTGGAGGTATTTCATGTGGAATTTCTCCGGAAGGCAAAATGATATCCAGGGACAAGGAGAAATTTCAAACGGAAACTGGATTACGGGTATTAAGTTTATTGATGAAAAATTAGTTGGCCCGCAGGATAATATGCCCGATGATATCACTAAAAATAAAGGACATAACACTTATTTCATGTTGCCTTTATTGCTCGGAATCATAGGCTTATTATTTCAGGCATTGTATTCCGGAAACAAAGGTATTCAAGGATTTTGGATTGTGTTTTTCTTGTTCTTCATGACCGGATTGGCTATTGTTATATATTTGAATCAAAGTCCGTTGCAGGTTCGTGAACGAGATTACGCCTATGCCGGTTCATTCTACGCGTTCTGTATTTGGATAGGATTGGGAGTTGCCGGAATCTCCAAATTATTGACCCGTTATTGCAAAATGAATCCGGTTGCAGCAGGGGCTTTGGCCACAATTTTATGTTTGTTTATACCGGTAAGGATGGGCGCTCAAAACTGGGACGATCACGATAGGTCTAACCGCTATGTTTGCCGTGATTTTGGTTTCAACTACTTATCTACATGCGCTCCTAACGCTATTATTTTCACAAATGGAGATAACGACACTTTCCCTTTGTGGTATTCCCAAGAAGTTGAAGGATTCCGCACAGATGTACGTGTTTGTAACTTAAGTTATTTACAAACAGATTGGTATATCGACCAAATGAAGCGTCAGGCTTATGAATCAACCCCTCTTCCTATCGACTGGACAAGAGCGGAATATTTACAAGGACGACACGATGCCGCGTGGGTTGTTGAAATGACAGAAAAACCGATAGAAGTCGGACAAGTTTTGGATTTGATTAAATCGGGTGACGACAGGTTGAGTAAAATGGCAGGACTCAAGGAAAATATGGATATTATTCCATCTAAAAAACTTGTTTTACCTGTCGATTCGGCCGCGGTAATTAATTCAGGACTTGTAAGTCCGGAACATGCGGATTGGATAGCTCCGGAAATGTTGATAGATCTAAACAACAAGAACTATTTAGGCAAACAAGAAATGATGATTTTAGACATGTTGAAAAATAATAAGGATTGGAAACGACCGATTTATTACGCCGTTACAGTAGGCGCTGATCAATATGTGAATATGAAAAATTATTTCCGTCAGGACGGTATCGCGTACCGGATAGTTCCATATAACACGAAACTCGCGGAAAATACCGTAGATACCGATATTATGTTCGATAATATGGTAAACAAATACAAGTGGGGAAATGTTAATTATCCGGGAATTTATTTAGATGAAAATACATTAAGGATGTGTAAAACATTCCGGACAATGTTTGGTACACTTGTTGAAGCGCTGATAAAGGAAGGTAAAAAAGATAAAGCCGAACAAGTTTTGGATCATTGTGTAAAAGTACTTCCTCCATCGAATGTTAAATATGATTATTCGGCGTTGAGTTTGGCAATGGGGTATCTCAACATAGACAAAAAAGACAAGGCCGTTGAAATATTTGAAGCGGTAGCTAAATATTCGATGGGAAATCTGAATTGGTATTTCAGGTTAAATCCAAATCAATTCAGAAGTGTTTTTGGTTCGGTAGAACAAGATTTGCTTGTAATGCGTGAAGTTTTGTCTGCATACCAACAAATCGATCCGAAACTTACAGAAAAATATTTGAAAGAGTTTAATGTATATTATTCTCATTATATGACGATTATGCAACGTCAGAATGCCAGGCAACAAGGCATTCCAGATGTAAACTAATATTATATGCTGGTAGAACAACCTCCTTTGTTGTACCGGATGTTTTTTCCGGGAGCTATTTGGAGAATCAATGAAACGGAAAAGTCCGTATATCTTACATTCGATGACGGACCTATTCCTGAAATTACTCCTTGGGTATTGGATTTATTAGATAAATACAATATTAAAGCAACGTTTTTTTGTGTAGGAGATAATGTTAGGAAATATCCGGAAATATATAAAGATGTTATAAATCGCGGACATTGTGTCGGGAATCATACCTTTCATCATTTGCAAGGTCTACGTTCCATGACTAAAAACTATGCTCTCAATGTTGATTTAGCGGCAAGATATATTAAAAGCGATTTTTTCCGTCCCCCTCATGGCCACATGCGGATTAACCAGTTTTTTCGTTTAAGGAAGAAGTACAAAATCATCATGTGGGATGTTGTAACCCGCGACTACAGTTGGAGAGTCGATGCCAAACAAGTCTTCGAAAATGTGAAAAAATATACCCGCAACGGATCTATCATCGTATTTCATGATTCAATCAAAGCCGAACCCCGGATGAAAGAAGCGTTACCTAAATCAATTGAATGGCTACTCGAACAAGGATATTCTTTCAGGTTAATTAACGAGTAAGCAAATTTTGTATATATCTTTGGAAAAAAACGCTAACTTTGTTATCTGTCAATAAGTAATCGTTCAAAATTAATTCATATTCTGAAATGTTTAACGTTGAAAAAGTAAAGAGTTAAACATTAAACTGAATCTGAAAGTACACCTAATTTAAATACCTGTATTTATCATGAAAACATATTTTATAGTTATTACCATTTTTCTCACAAATCTGTTTGTTAGCCTCGCGGCGATTCCTCATTCTTCACGTTTTGATAAAATCACGCAAGCTGAAGGTCTTTCAAATAATCAGATACAATGTATTTTTCAAGAAAAAGCAGGTTGGATGTGGTTCGGAACGAGTCAGGGATTGAATCGTTATGATGGTTATCAATTCTCTGTTTTTTATAGTGATGTCGATGGAAGAGGTTCGTTGAGAGGAGAACTTGTTCGTTGTATCTTTGAAGATAGCGAAAACCGCGTCTGGGTTGGAACCGAAAAAGGAGGATTAAATTTATTTAATCGAGGACAAGAACGTTTTTCTCATTTCTTTTTTGAAAATCAAGATATCGATACAACTTTTTCCGTAGAGTCTATTATCGCTGATAACAATGGAAAACTATGGATGGCTACATCCGAAGGCGTTGCGTTTCTGAATAAAAATAACAAATTGGAATTGATCGACTTATTCAGGCAATCCGAACGGAAAATTATCCCAAGAGAACTCTTTTTCGATAAAAAAAATAATCTTTGGATTGGTACGCAAACCGGACTTTTTTACTACGATTTTCAAACTCGATCTTGTCAGAATATTCCGCTTCCGGGCTCGAAAGAAACTCTCGAAGAAATACATTCCATGTTTTTGGATAGCGATAACATTCTTTGGATAGGAACATATAATTCGGGACCTTATTATGTTAACCTGAATTCTAAATCTGTAAAAAAACTAACGACATGGGTTAATTTCGGACGATCGGAAACTGTTAGAACCATCTGTGAAGATCAACAAGGTATTTTGTGGTTTGGAACCCGGGGAGGATTAGTCGCTTATGACCGGGAATCAGAAACATATTCTGTTTCGCTACGAGATGAAGACGAAAGTTTAAGCCTTTCTCTTAACTCTGTGTTAAGTCTTTGCGTAGACTCTAAAGGCGATCTTTGGGTAGGAACACGCGGAGGAATTAACTATCGTGATATTGATAAACAAGCGTTTATGCATTTGAAAGCATCTAAAAATGATACTCGCTTTTTAAACGATGCCGAAGTTTATAGTTTTATGTTTAACGGAAACGATCTTCTGATTGGTACCGAAAGCGGAGGTATCAATATTTACAACATGGAAAATCATCGTTTTAGATACATCGAACGTCAACAAGGACTTTCCAGTAATTGCATAAAATCTTTTGTCAGATACGATAACCAAATTTTGGTGGGAACTTTTCAGGGAGGTATTAATATTTTAGACGCTAATACTTATCAGGTGAAAAATAAATTACAACACCGGATAGGTGATGATAGATCACTATCGGATGATCGGGTTTGGTGCACATTTAAAGACCGGAAAAATAATATTTGGATTGGTACTCAAAAAGGGGTGGATATATACAATCCTCAGAACAACACATTCCAACCTCAAAACGATTTTTTTAATAAAAAAGCTTGCTTTTGGATTTATGAAGATACCCAGGGAGATTTATGGATGGGAGGAGAAGATGAAATGTTGATTTATAATCCCGGTTCAAAAAAAATCAAACGATATAAAGAAGTAACACGCTCTATTTTACCTACAACTAATGGACAATTTTGGATAGGAACGCGAGGACACGGACTTGCGTTGTATGACAAGGAAAAAGGAACAATCAAATACCTTACACAATCTAATGGGCTTTGTAACAATATCGTACAAGCTCTTTTGAGGGATTCTTTAGGATATATTTGGGTAAGTACGATGAACGGATTATCCCGTTTCGATGAACAATCGGGTGAATTTATCAATTTTGATGCCCAAGACGGTCTGCAAGATAATCAATTTAATTATACGGCAGCCATTACGGCGAATGATAACCGATTGATTTTCGGAGGAATAAATGGAATTAATATTTTTAATCCCTTGAACGTAAGGAAAAATTTTTATGTCCCTCCTGTTGTCCTGACAGATCTGAAAATTTTCAACAAAGAAGTTGAAATAGGTACTGCTATCAAGCAAAGTATCAATGTCGCTTCCAAAATAGAATTGAGTTATAAGCAAAATGTATTTTCCATCGATTTCGCGGCATTGTCGTATGCCAATTCTAAAAAAAATCGGTACGCCTACATGATGGAAGGATTTGATGTCGACTGGATATATTCGGGAACGATAAATACAGCGACTTATACTAATTTAGATCCGGGAGAATATACTTTCAAGGTAAAAGGATCTAATTCCAACGGAATTTGGAATGAACAGGTAACTTCTATTAAAATTATTATTCATCCTCCTTTTTGGAAAACAATTTGGTTCAGAACTATTATTTTCTTGATTTTGGGTATAATTCTTTATTATGTAGCCAATTTTTACTTAAAAAAAATTCGATTGAAAAATGAATTATTATTCGAAAAAACCAAAGCGAAAAAATTGCATGAAATAGAAACTATGAAATTGCGTTTTTTTACTAATATTTCGCATGAAATAAGAACTCCTTTGACGCTTATTCTGGGGCCTCTGAATCAGGTTATAGATACCGGAACTGTGGATGGTGATTCAAAAAATAAACTGAATTTAGTTAAAAGAAGCGCCGAACAATTATTAAAACTAATTAATCAATTGTTGGATTTCCGCAAATTAGAAGCCGGTAAGTATAAGATTACGTACGGAAAAGCCGATTTAGTGTTTTTTATTAATTCTATCGTAGAATCATTTCAGGCAATGGCCGTAGAAAAACAAGTTGAAATGAATTTCCATTCTAAAGAAGAAACATGTTTTACTTGGTTCGACAGCGATAAAATCCAAAAAATCCTGAATAACTTACTTTCAAACGCGATCAAATTTACTGAGTCTAAAGGGGTGATCAGCATATCTTTTGAATTATTGACTAAAAATTTACCCGAAGAATCCGAATCCAAACCTTATTATCAAATAACAGTCTCAGATTCGGGAAAAGGTATTCCTGCTAAAAATCTTGGCAATATATTTGAACGATTCGTCCAAGCTTCTAATTCTAAAAATACAACAGGTTCAGGAATAGGACTTTCTATCACAAGCGAATTTGTCAAATTAATGAATGGAGAAATTGATGTTGAAAGTAAAGAAGGATTGGGAAGTAAATTTATAGTCCAACTGCCACTACTTAATGAAGAAGATATAGAAGCCATGGATTCGGATATGGATTCGAAAAATGTTATAGACGAATCATTACCTATCAACGCGTTGACAGAAGGGGGCGTACGTAAAAATATTATTCTTGTGGCCGATGACAACGAAGATATCAGGGAATACATTACTTCTAATTTTGAACAAGACGCCGTTGTAATTCAGGCGGCAAACGGAAAAGAAGCCGGAGAATTAGCCCTTAAATACATACCGGATATTATTATTTCAGATCTTTTAATGCCGGAAATGAATGGAGACGCGTTTTGTAAGAAAATAAAAAAAGATGAACGCACATCTCATATTCCATTTGTTCTGCTAACGGCTGTTACTTCGAAAGAAACCGAGAAAGATGCCTTGAAGGTCGGAGCGGATGATTATATAACTAAACCTTTCGATATTCATATCCTGAAATTGAAAGTAGACAACCTGCTTTCTTTAAGAAATACTTTAAGGGATAAATATAAAAACGAATTCTTACTCAGTCCAAGTATAGTAAATTTAGTTTCTCCTGACGAAAAATTCCTGAAAAAAGCATTGGATATTGTTGAAAAATATATGGGAGATGCCGATTTGGATATCGAACGTTTTGCTTCCGAAGTAGGAGTTAGCCGTATGCAACTATATCGGAAATTGGAAGCGCTTACCAATATGACGGTAAAAGAATTTATCAGAGATATCCGGTTGAAACGAGCCGCGCAATTATTAGAACAAAACAAAGCCAATGTTTCGGAAATTATATATTTAGTCGGATTTAAAGATTTGGCTTATTTTAGAAAATGTTTCAGGGAACAATTCGGCATGAGTCCGTCAGACTACGCCGCCAAATTCAAGCGATAAATAATTTGGGAAAATTATCCATTGGTTTTGTTACAAATAAAAGAGATTTAGAGACATTAGACAATGTTTTGGGAGAAAAAACGATCTATTTATCTCGAAAATAGTACATAGCTTTGCACCAAGTAAAATTATTCTGAACATGATTAGGATAATTGCAAGGTTTTAGGGTTATAAGAGTTTTTTTCATTGGGAAAGCCGGAGCAGGTGACTGTTCCGGTTTTTAACTACTTTTTCTAGTCCTGCATTATTCAATCTCGGCACTATCAAAAATATTATTGATATAACATGAAAAAGAAAGGTGTATTATCCTTATTGTTTATAATGATATTCTTATCAGGACTAACAGCAGGATGCAAAGGAAAAGTTGATAACGTATTACCATGGGATAAAATGGATAACGTATTATCTTCAATAAAAGATCCGGTATTTCGTGAAAACACATTCAATATAATGGATTTCGGAGCGGTCGTGAATAATCCTGAATTACTCAATACAAAAGCGATCGAAAAGGCAATCGAAGCATGCCATAAGGCAGGTGGAGGTGTCGTATTGATTCCCAATGGCACCTTTTACACCGGATCGATAGAATTAAAAAGCAACGTGAATCTACATTTGAGCGATAGCTCCGTTTTGAAATTCTCTATCAATCCGCAAGATTATTTTCCTTTTGTAATCACACGTTGGGAAGGGTGGGATTGCATCAATTTTAAACCTCTCATTTATGCTTATAAACAAACTAATATCGCGATAACAGGAAATGGAATCCTTGATGGCCAAGCAAATGAAACCAATTGGTGGCCGTGGAAAGGAAAAGAAGAATATGGTTGGGAAAAAGGCATGATCAGTCAGGAGTGGAATCATAATCAAGTTTCCGGAAGAGACAGATTAGAAGCGATGGAACAAAAAAATGTTCCGGTTGAAAAAAGGCTTATGAAAGTTGAAGATCGCCTGCGTCCTCCTTTTATACAACCTTATTTGTGTCAAAATGTATTGATTCAAGATGTGAAAATTATCAACGCTCCGTTTTGGCTTGTCCATCCTCTTGTAAGTGAAAATGTTATAGTCAGAAATGTAACGATGAACAGTCATGGGCCCAATAATGATGGCTGCGATCCTGAATCGTGCAAAAATGTCTTGATTGAAGGTTGTTACTTCAATACCGGAGATGATTGTATCGCGATTAAATCAGGAAGAAATAACGATGGCCGCCGTTGGGGGAAACCAAGTGAAAATATTATTATTCGCAATTGTATTATGAAAGACGGACATGGAGGCATTGTTGTAGGAAGCGAAATTTCAGGAGGATGTTATAATGTCTGGGCCGAAAATTGCGAGATGGATAGTCCCGAATTAGAGCGTGTCGTAAGAATCAAATCGAACGCGATTCGGGGAGGAAATATCGAAAATATTTATGTCCGTAACATCAGGGTAGGAGAATGTAAAGAAGCTGTTTTTCGTGTGGAAATGAAATATGAAAACGTAAAAGAAGGCCCTAATATTCCTTCCGTTAAAAATATTATACTTGAAAATATAACTTGTAATAAAAGCAAGTATGGCATTTATATTGATGGATTGGAAAATTCAGTTCAAGTAAGAAATGTTTTGGTTCGCAATTGTACGTTTAATAATGTAAAAATAGAAAAAAAGATTGTCGGAGCTGAAAATATTACATTAGAAAACGTCAGGATAAATGAATTGGTAGAATTATTAGAAAAGTAAATCAATTTATTCCCCGTTTGATAAAGTTTATTAGACAGGCATACAGTATTAGACAAAAAAATGAGGCTTTTCAAAAGCCTCATTTTTTTTATGATTATTCTTATTCAAAAATAATTTATAAGAAATAAATCTTAAATCCTTTACATAAGGATCAATTTCTTTGTAAATATTCCTGCATTTGTTTGAATAGTAACAATATATAGACAATTTTTACATAATCCGTCAACAGGAATTTCAATATCAGAAATAGATTGGGAGTATGGAACCGTTTTCAATACATTACCCGAAACATCTGCGATTCTTATGGATTGGATATTTTCATTGCTTTTAACGTGTAATTTTTCAGTTGATGAATTAAAATATACATTCAAAGAACCCGTTTTTTGTTGGGCTATCGAATTATTTACCACTTTTTCTTCTACAACTAAGCTCAATGTATTTATCGAACCTGTTGTAGCCCGACATACAGACCATGTTCCATCAGCAAGTTTATACGCCGCTTTGATTGTATAGTCACCTACGGGAATCTTATCAGAAACTTTACATGTGATATTGAATGGATCATAATAACTTCTTGATGGAAGTTGATATGGTCCTAAATTGCCGACTACATCTACAATTTTATCTTCTTTATCAATTAAAACTACTCCGTAATATCCTGTCACATAATCCGAAATGCCAGTGTTCATAGGTTGGAAAGTAACCGTAAATGTTTCATCTTGTTTTACTAAATTTGTTGATACTGTTATGCTTTTATCTTCAAATAAGTTAACATCCGGAGTCGCGATTCCTCCTTCTTTATCAATAATGTTGATAATAGCCGATTGAGTTTCATTAAATGTTCCGGCTCCCGAACCAGCGCCTCCGGTTCCCGGATTTAATACTTTAGTCAGGAAATAGCCGTCATAAAGACCTCCCCATCCCCAGTTGAAGTGAAAATAATTCTCGTCATTATATCCATCGCACACAAAAGTATGTCCTCCCTTTCCTAGTCCTAAAATGGTATAATATCCGGAATATAACACAGGCCTTTTGTTGTCGATTTCATTTTTAAGCATATTTTCCCATTCTTCATCCGAATAATAAGTCCTATATTTCATTTGCAATTCGTTACTATAACCGAAATAATCAACTAATGCTTTTGCCGCGTTAAAATCTGAAGCTGCACTTCCTCCTAAAGCATTGGTTGAATAATTCATAGAAACACTCACTCCGCAATGATACATCAAAGTAGCAACCGCTTCTTTTTGCGTTTGTGTTGGAACGTTTAAAGGATCAGTATACACATCCAACATATTGTCCCAATCATAATCTACATCGAAATTAACAGCCGGAACAGCAACCAGACTTCCTGCATAAGCGTCCTTGCTTCCTTTTCCTTTTGCCGGATAATTATAATATTTCATGATTTGAGCCATTGTCGTTGCTACACATCCGGTCACAGTCCTTTCGGTTCCGAATAGAGGACATGAACCGTTGTAAGGATCTAATTGATTCCATCTTGTCTTCAATAGATAAGTATCTGCATTTTCTGATTTTATATTTAAATGATTGCCATTTAAATAAGAATCCCACAAGGCTTTATTTTGGTCATCGCATTGGAGGTCAGATTCGATACCACGTTTTATTTCCTGTTTAACACCATTCATCCAATATTCGAAAGCCGGAGGAATGTTATTTGCAGAATAAACGCTTCCATCAGAATATCCAAGTACCGGAACTGTAATGTCATTGCCGGAAACAACGACAAAACCTTCATCTCCAATATTAAAGATGTAATAATAGGCTGATTCTTCATCAGAAGAACTTTTGAGATTTGATTCGTTTGTAGCGGTGTACGCTAACTTGATTTCTTGAGAATTACTGCTCCGTAATTGTTGCTTTGATTGAGCGAAATTTGTTGCTACTCCGGTTGCTTGATTTAAACCGATTTGTTTTGCTTGAATAGAAACAAGCGAAAAGAATGAAATTAATAATAAAATGTAATAACGTTTCATGATTGTTGTCGAATAATATGTGATACGCAAATTTTTAAGGACGCAAAATTAGGCATACTTTTATTAATATACAATGTCTATTATAATATTTAATGGTTAATTTTTTATAAAATCAATTTCAATATCCCCATTTAAAGGGATTGCCTATTATTTTAACTCAATTTAACTTTGCACCTTCAAAAATAGTTAGAAAATTAAAAATGAAAAGACTTTATTTAGTTCTGTTTTTCTTAGGTATAATTATCTCCCTTTCTGCTCAGGAAAAATCAGATTCTATAAAAACGATACCTTTTGAATGGAATTTCAATAAATATCGTTTTGGAGGGTATGGTGAAATTCTGTACCAACACATGGATTATGGTCCCAATAGAAACCTTGATCCGAAAGGTTCTCCATCCGATAACCGTGGTTATATTTCTGTTCCGAGAGCGGTATTTTCTTTTGATTATAAATTCCGTAAAGACATCATCCTTTCATCCGAAATTGAAATAGAATATGGAGGAACCGGTTCGGCCATGGAACTCGAATACGATGAAGCCGGTGAATATGAAATGGAAGTCGAAAAAGGGGGAGAAATTGAACTGGAGCAGTTGCATATTACCAAAATGTTTTTAGACGGGAAAGTTAATCTTCGCGCCGGACACATGATTGTTCCCGTTGGATTGACCAATGCCCACCATGAACCTATCTTTTTTCTTGGCACTACACGTCCGGAAGGAGAAATGGCAATGCTTCCATGCACTTGGCACGAAACCGGGATTTCGGTACTTGGTTACCTGAAAAATTTCAAATACGAATTAATGATGGTTAACGGATTAGACCCTAATGGTTTTTCTACTCCGAATTGGGTTGGGAGTGGCCGTCAACGTCTTTTTGAACAGTCGGTAATGACTAATCCCGCTTTTGCCGCGCGTTTGGAATATACTCCCGTTAAAGGCTTGCGCTTGGGAACTTCGGGGTATTATGCTTCCAAAACATCAGGCAATTCAAGCAAACCTCAACACATGAAAGGGCTCGACGGAAGAGTGTATGTCTTTTCTGCCGATGGACAATATGTGAATCATGGAGTAACGGCCCGGGCTAATTTTATCTATGGAAACCTGTCTGATTCGAAAGCTATTTCGCAAGTAAACCGTACGATTTTCCGTAAAACAACTTATCCTTGTTCCGAAGTAGCCGAAGGCGCGATGACTTATTCCGCGGAAGTTGGGTTCAATGTATTCCAGTTTTCAAATATTAAAGAACGGTTAATCCCTTTTGTAAGGTACGATTATTACGATACGATGTATCAGGTAGAAGAAGGAGTGACACGCAAACCCCGTTATGAACGCGGTAACTGGAGCGTGGGAGTTAATTATTTCATCTTGCCATCATTGGTGGTTAAAGCGGATTATTCGTCGCGTACTATTGATCCGTCATCTTCGGTAGATTATAATAAAGAGCATACTTTCGGATTGGCTTTGTCCTATACAGGTTGGTTCTCTCAAAAATAAATAAATATAAATAAATTGATATGAAAAAAAATCTTATTTACACTACTGCGCTTTCAATCTTATTTTCAGGAGTATTCACTTCTTGTCGCGATGATGATAATACTGTTGATAATGTAGATTATAACGCGCAAATCGAAGCTAAAGCTTTGTCTGCGGAATGGAATAATTATCTTGAAGCTGCTACATCCGAATTGCTTGACGATTGTACTGAATTGTATGACGCTTGGAGCAAATCAGACCCGTCGAATGCCGAGAACACCGATTTTGGTAACAAAATAAAAACAGCAGGAACATCAGGCAACCAAGCATATACTAGTCAAATAGACGCTATCCGTACTATTTTGGATGCTGGTTGCGCTACTATTGCCATTGAAGTAGGTACACAAAAAATTGGCGGTCCGAATGGTTTGGCCGGTTCAGGGAAACGTGATCAGGCTGTACTTGAAGTTGAATCATGGTACAGTTGGAATTCAATTACCGACTATTCTGACAATATTATCAGTATTCGTAATACTTATTTTGGAAACAGAATAAAAGATGATTGGACTACAATCTCTGCAAACAGCATTTCTAAATTTGTAGCGTCAAAAAATGCCGATTTAGATACAAAAGTAATAGACGCAATTCAAAAAGCGCATGATGCAATTAGTAGCATGCCGGCTCCTTTCCGCAATAATCTTACCGGATCAAAAGTAAACGAAGCCATAAGTGCTTGTGCAGAATTGGAAGAAACAATCCGCGAAATATTCCCACTTTTAGATCAAGCCGGAAGTTATGATTTCACAGCGACTCTGGCTACTTATGTAGATGATGTGGTTTTGCCAACTTATTTAGAACTAAAAAATAAAGCGACTACACTTAATAATGCTGCTATAAAATATAACGCAGACCCTACTCAAGCTAACTTGAATGCGGCTTGCGAAGCATGGCGTGCGGCCCGTGTGCCTTGGGAACAAAGTGAAGCTATCCTTTTCGGTCCGGCCGAAGCGTTAGGTTTGGATCCTTCAATGGATAGCTGGCCTCTTGACCAAGCAGGTATAGCTCCCCTTTTGAATGATTCGAAATTGAAAACTGTACAAAATTTCATTAACGCTATTGGTTCTGAAGAGGTGCGTGGATTTCATACGATTGAATTATTATTGTTCAAAGATGGACAAAACAGAAAAGTAAACTAAGTTAAAATTATATAAGCGATATTATTGTTGGTTGACGAGCTTTCCCTCTCAGGGAAGGCTTGTCAACTTGTCTGTTTAAGAATATTTCTATTGAAATTTATGTGTAAAACTAAAAAATCTTTACGATGGATAAATATGTGCGTATTATTGATGGCCGTATTTATCTCTTCGTGTGAGAAAGAAGAAGAAAGTATTTTTAATGATCCGCGAAGAATAGCCGACGCGGCAACTCTTTCAGCCGGATCGGCAACTGTTTATGCCATTGGAGTAACAGCCTATGATACTCCGGCGCCTTGGGTAACCGGAAGTCTTGAAACCCGTTTTCTGAGGGGAGATAAATTGTACGATGATCCCCGTACTTCTAACCAAGCAGATCCTTTGCAAGGAGGTAAAGGGCCACTCTACATCGGTTCATCGTGTGGCAGTTGCCATAACCGCGCGGGAAGAACCATGCCGACTTTTGGTACGGGAACAGGAGGATTTTCTTCACAATTAGTTTATTTAGCAAAGAAAAACGGAGGATTTTTCCGCCAATATGGACGTGTATTGCACGACCAAACCATTTATGGAGTAAGCGCTGAAGGAAAACTCAAGGTTACTTTTACTTCGGAAACCGGAAAATTCCATGATGGAGAGACTTACGAACTGCAAACTCCTCATTACGCGATTACCGATTGGTATGCCGACAGTATTCGTCCGGAAGACCTGATTATTGATGTCCGGATTCCGCTCCGCCATGTGGGAATGGGACAAATAATGGCTTTAGATCCTGATGAGCTGAAAGAACTTGCTCGCCGAAGTAACTATCCGGAATATGGTATTTCAGGAAAACTCAATAAAATACAAGACCGCGGAGTAGATATGGTTGGAGTTGGCGGAAACAAAGCCAACCACTCGGATTTAACTGTAGAACTCGGTTTTTCGAGCGATTTGGGAGTAACCAACGACCGTTATCCGCTGGAAGTTTGTGAAGGACAATCGCAAATGTTGGGTTATACGCATTATGGCATTCAGATTTCTACTTTCGATATGGAAGAAGTCGATTTATATCTACACGCTTTAGGAGTTCCCGCGCGCCGCAATGTACACGATCCTCAAGTGAAACGCGGACAAGAACTTTTCGCGCGAGCTAAATGCGATCTTTGTCATACTCCCACTTTGCATACACGGCAAAACGCGCCGGTATTACTCAATGGTACACGCCTGCCCTGGTTAGCCAGTCAAACAATTCATCCCTACAGCGACTTCTTATTGCACGATATGGGATTGGGATTGGATAGCCAATACAAATCGGGCTTGGCAATGGGAAACGAATGGCGGACAACTCCTCTTTGGGGTATCGGACTTCAATATACCGTAAACGGCCATACCCGGTTCTTACATGACGGACGCGCCCGTAATCTCATCGAAGCCATTATGTGGCATGGTGGGGAAGGTGCTGTTTCGCGTGAAATTTTCGCGCGTATGAGCAAAGAAGACCGAGAAGCGTTGGTTGCTTTTCTTAATTCGTTATAAATAAATTCTAAAAACAAATAAAATATTTTAAGTCAATGAAATATCTATTCTCTTCCGTCTTGATTTTTTTCTTGGGAATCAACCTTTTCGCTCAAGATAATTCTAATGTTGATGAAAGTTATATTGAAAGTGATGTAATTCCGATGGCCGGAAAAAAAGGCTTTAGCGTACAAACGCGCAATGGTGATTTTGTATTCAAACCTTATACTTTGATGCAAACAGCTCTTGACGTAAATTACTATGATGATGAAGGCTTAAATTTAGCCGATCAGGATAATATAGCGAATAGTGGATTCCGCATACCTTACGCTATTTTGGGACTTTCGGGTAAGGCATTCAACAAACTTTCCTTCAACCTCACCATCAACGCGGCACAAGCAGGTAGTCCGGCACTGCTGCAACAAGCTTGGTTTGATGTAAACCTGAAAGAACAATTGCGTTTCCGTGTCGGAAAATTCAAAACGCCAAACAGTCAGGCATACTTAGTCACATTGGGAGAAACGCTTTTCCCGACTTTGCCTATATCACTCACGACATCAATGAATATTGATCGTTCGATAAATGCTTTACCTCCCAATTTTGCCACCGGATTTGATCTTGGAGTAATGGCCCAAGGTTTGGTTTGCAAGAAAAAATTAGAATACAATATCGGTATTTTTAACGGTACGGGAATCAATGTAAACACCGCTAAAAAAACAATGAGTCAAGACTTGAATATACCTTCATTGCTTTATGCAGGAAGAGTAGCATATATGCCTTTCGGGGTAATGCCTTCGCATCAGGGAAGTGTAGACGACCAAAACAATAATAAATTATTGGTCGCTCTTTCTTCTTCATACAACGTAGAAGCAAATTGGGAAAGTAGCGATGATTTCCGTGCCGGATTAGAATTTGCCTGGCTCTATAAACGATGGTATTTTGGAGCGGAAGCTTATTATATGAATATGTATTTTGTAAGCGAACAACGTTCAAATGCTTCTTATGATTTTGTAGGAGGATATATGCAAGGAGGATTTTTTGCCACTAAAAAATTGCAGGTTGCTGCCCGCTATGATTTCTTAGACAGGAATTCGATGGATACCGATGGATTCCTCAATATGCCTGCCGTTGGACTTAATTATTATTTATTCGGATATAACCTGAAATTACAAGCCATGTATCAATATTTGGGCAAATGGGGACATAAAGACCAGGTTGCCCGTGATAACGATGATACAGGATTGGCGCAACACTACGGTACGGTTATGTTGCAATTTTCGTTTTAATGATACATTACTTGAAAATGAAAAATATTATTTCATATTTACTCTTTTTGGCATGCCTGGCAGCGTGCGATAGCGGAGATATTTATCCTACTACAACAACGACTGATGGTGTGGATGTATCGGCCTCTTTCACGCTTTCCGGTCTGGATGCTTTTCCTCAAACTTATAAATTATCATTGGCTGCTTTTGGAACAGATGATGATTTTCCACTTGTTTCTTCGAATATCCCTAAACCTTCGAATGGCAATGTAGTAACTACGGCGCTCGAAAATCTTCCGGCCGAAACCCAAACGGTAAAGCTTTGTATTTCAACAACCGGAAGGACCCCTATATGTATTTTATATAGTCAGGATGTGAGTAGTGCGCGAAACAATAAAATGAATATAAGCGAAAATATAAACTTGGCCTCATTTAAAAGGGTACAAGAAGAAATCTTCTCTCGTTTATGTGTATCATGCCACGGTTCAGGTCAAGGTGCCGGAAAATTGTTACTCACACCATCAGCAAGTTATGGACAATTGGTTAATACAACAGCCAATTTTGATCCGACTAAAAAAAGAGTGACAGCCAACAACATAGACGAAAGTTTCATAATTCCTGTTCTCACTGATGGCTCAATCGCGTTGCGGCAACCTCATACTACGCTTGCCGACCCGGATGATATCACCTTACTCAAGACATGGATAAACTCAGGCGCTCTCAAAAATTAAATTCATAAAGATTAATATTTATAAATGGAATATTTTAAAATACAATATAACCAAACAGCTTCAACTGTTCAAATCGGATTATTCAATTCCAATGGAAATTCGGGCGAATGTCACGCGATGATCGAACTTTCTCCTCAATTGGATAACACTATTCAGCAATTCGAACGTTTGGGAAAAACGATTGAAGAATTGATACAAAGCTCAAAACTACGGAATTACTCGTTGGTTTTGAAACGCTATTTCCTGAGCGATGCCATCAATCAGGCTCCATTTATCAAAACAACCGCGAATGAAGCGGTTTCTGTCGTACAACAACCACCGCTCAACGGAACAAAAGTATCGGTATGGTTGTATTTTATCGAAAATACGGAAATATATCATTCTCCTGATGGAACAGTTTCCGCGAAACGCCCCGGTTACACACATCTTTATAATACACAACTACACGAAAGAATTGGAGATGTAAACCGGCAAACCGACGCGGTTTTCGGTCATTATACACAAAACCTGGCCGAACAAAATTGTTCACTCGAAGCCAATTGTATTCGTACATGGATTTACGTACAGGATGTAGACGTACAATATATGGGAATGGTAAATTACCGGAAATATTATTTTATGGAAGCCGGATTAACTCCCGAAACTCATTATATTGCCAGCACCGGAATAGAAGGACGTTATATTTATCCGGAAGTATTGATGTTGATGGATGCTTACGCTATTCCAGAAGTGAAAAAAGAACAAATTACTTACCTTCACGCTCCGACACACTTAAATCCCACTTATGAATATGGAGTTACTTTCGAAAGGGGAACGGCTGTAGATTATGGCGACCGGCGCCATATTTTTATTTCAGGCACGGCAAGCATCGACAATAAAGGTGAAATAGTGCATCCGATGGATATTGACAAACAAACCGACCGCACGCTCGAAAACATCGGAGTATTGCTTGAAGAAGGAGGCATGACCATGCAAGATATCGCTCAAATGATTGTTTACCTTCGTGATACGGCCGATTATGAAATTGTAAAATCGTATATCGAAAAATATTATCCCAACACTCCAAGCGTAATTGTTCTTGCTCCGGTATGTCGCCCGGGTTGGTTGATTGAAATTGAGTGTATCGCGGTAAAAGCTATATCCAATGATAAATTTCCTGCGTTTTGAAAGAATAATAAAAGATTTCATAGCGTGATTTAAACTTTTTAGAATTTGAGCTGTCAATAAGGCTATTTTCTTTGTAGAAATTAAAAATTGTAGAAATTTAGTATGAAATCTTTCGTGTTCCTCTTAACGTTTTTGTGCGTTTCCTTTGCTGTTTTCGGTCAGAAAAACTTGTCAATTTCCGGAATGTTAATTGATAAAAAGACAAATGAGCCTGTAGATTTGGCTACTGTTAGCTTATTAAATGCCAAAGACAGTAGTTTTGTTTCGGGAACGATGAGCAATACAAAAGGATATTTCAATTTCAAAACACTTTCGAAGGGAAAATATATTATCAATGTAACTTATGTCGGATATAAGACAACCTATTACCCTATAGCGCTTACCGATAACAATAAAACAATTTATGATGCAGGAAAAATCGGACTTGAAACCGATGATGTACTTTTGTCTGAAACTGTAATAGAAGGAAAAGTCCCTGAAGTTGTCGCTAAAGGAGATACAATCGAATACGATGCGGGTTCATATAAAACACCTCAAAACGCGGCTGTCGAAGAATTATTGAAAAGATTGCCGGGAGCCGAAGTCGATAAAGACGGAAAGATTACTATCAATGGTAAAGAAGTCAAGAAAATTTTAGTGGAAGGAAAAGAATTTTTCTCAGATGACCCTAAAGTCGCTTCTAAAAATCTTTCCGCTGACATGGTAAAAAAAGTACAAGTGCTTGACCGGAAGTCTGACATGGCTCGTTTAACCGGATTTGATGATGGGGAAGAAGAAACCGTTATTAACCTTTCTATCAAAGAAGGAATGAAAAAAGGGACGATGGGGAACGCGATGGCCGGTGTCGGACATGATACTCCAGAAGGGGGTGATACGAGGTACGAAGCCGGAGCGATGATCAACCACATGCAAGAAACCGACCGGTACACTTTATTGATGGGCGCTAACAATACGAATAACATGGGAGCTTCCGATCTTGGAGGAACTCGTTTCGGAGGAATGCGAGGAATGCGGCGTGGTAGTGGAGGTATCAATGAATCAGTCAATTTCGGATTTGGTATGAACAAAGAATTTACTCCCAAATTATCTTTTAATACCGATTTGTCTTACAACAATTCCGACCGGAATTCAAGAAATAAAACGGAAACGGAAACTTTTTTGAAAAACGATAGTAGTTTATTTGATAAACAAGAGACTTGGAACGAAGATATTTCAAATAATTTCGGTTTGAACATGCGTGTGGAGTGGAAACCCGATACGATGAATACATTTATTTTCCGTCCAAATGTTAGTTACAATAAAAGTGAAAGTTACGAAAGACAAGAATTTGAAGGATTCAATGGATTCAACGGATTGCCTACTGACACCGCTTATACAGGCAAATCTAATTCTGCCAACAATGGAGAAGGTTTTAACGTAGGCGGAAGCCTTGAATACGCTCGTAAATTCAGTAAGCCGGGACGAGTATTTAGCGTAAGCCTTTCTGGTTCTTATAACGACAGTTATTCACAAGGAAATTCCGCATGGATAGAACACATTTACAAAAACAATCAATCTTACAAAGACTCTGTCGTCAACCAACGTTTTGAAAATGACAATCAAACCGCGACTTACAGAGTGTATGGATCTTATGTAGAGCCAATTGGAAATAATAACTTCTTGCAATTCGCTTACCGGTATAGCCGGTATAATACTGAAAGTATCAATAGTACTTATGACTTAAAACGAGATGAGTCATTGTCTCAGGATACAGCGACGCTTAACGGAAATCAGAGTAGAAGTACTTCACGCGAAGCAACAGAGCAGCGTTTCAGCTTAAAATTCAAATCTGTCAGGAACAAATATAATTATACGGTTGGATTGAATGTAGATCCGTCAAAATCAACGAACAATACTTTACAGCCTTACAAGAGGGATATTACATCTCAAATACTTTCATTTCCTTATAACGAAAGATTATCCAATATAATGGGAGATTCGATTGTTTCGGAATTAAAACAAAATGTAGTTAATTTATCTCCGGAACTCAATTTTAATTATTTGTTCAGTAAAAATACCAATTTAAGAGTCGAATATGAAGGAAATACAACTCAGCCAACTTCCAAACAATTAGCGGATTATAGTGATTATTCGAATCCGATGAATGTAGTAACCGGAAATCCGGACTTGAAACCAAGTTATTCGAATGAACTTTCCGCTCGTTTTCGCAAATATATACCTGAATCACAAGTTTTTTATAACGTTGATGTAAGGGGAAATCTTTCTTTGAATGATATCGTATCTGTTACTACAGTCAATCAAGACCGGACGAAAAGTACAACATACGAAAATATCAATGGAAATTGGGATGTGCGTTTGAGAGGAATGTTCAATACCCCTTTAAAAAATAAAAAATTTACGGTAGGTAGTTTCTTGACAACTAACTATAGTAATTTGAAAGGCTATACAAATGCCGAACTCAATACGACAAAGAATTTTTCTATAACCGATCGCAGCAATATTAATTATCGTTCCGAACTATTTGATTTGGGAATAAATGGTTTTATTACCTACCAAAATGTTAAAAATGACTTTCAGGCAGAAAATAACCGCAATACGTATGATTGGGGAGCCGGAGGTTATACAACTTGGTATCTTCCTTATCGATTCACGTTTGAATCAGACATCAACTGGTCGGATAGGAGTGGTTATAGCGAGCAGTATAATTTAAGTCAGATTTTATGGAATGCGTCCTTAGCCAAAGAACTGTTTAGCAAAAGTTTCGGTACAGGAACATTAAAATTTAAGATTTACGATATTTTACAAGAACGAAAAAGTTTTAATTATACCGTTGGAAGTGGTTATACCCGCAATACGGAATCAACTACTCTGCCAAGCTTTTTCATGTGTAGTTTTATCTATAAATTCCAGATTTTCCCCGGAGGAAAAGCATCCGCCCAAGATATGCAACCCGAAGGAAAAATGAAAATGGACGGTGGAGGTCGCCGATTCGAAGGAGGTGGTGGAGGCCGTCCTCCATTTTAATTCTTGATTTGATTCAATACATCGAGCGACATTTCTTTGTCTTTCTGTAGTTGAATTGTCAAATCTTCTACGAATTGGAATTTAATATCATCACGCAGGTAATGAACAAATTCCACAATGATATTTTTACCATATAAGCTACCGGAAAAATCGAAAATATTCACTTCTATCCGGCTTTCTCCTTCATTAAAAAGCGTAGGACGAGTGCCAATGTAGAGCATTCCTTTATATCGTTTTCCTTCTAATAAAACGAAAACAGCATAAATTCCTTCTTTGGGGACGATTTTTTCTTTCTCTGTCAAGTTGATGTTAGCGGTAGGAAAACCCATCTCACGTCCCATCCGGTTTCCTCCTACCACCATACCTTCCAACTGGTAATTATAAGAAAGTATTTGGTTTGCGTCTTTGACATTTCCTTCTATCAGCATCTTACGTATTGTCGTAGAACTGAGGTGTATATTTTCCATTTCAAGCGCTTGGGCCTGAATGATTTTCATACCTATTTCATTTCCGTATTGTTTGTATTGCTCAAAACCATCTACACGGTTTTTCCCAAATTTATGGTCGTATCCGACAAGCAGAGCCTTTACATGAAATTGAGAAAAAAGAATTTGATGAATAAAAGTTTGAGCGGATAATTCGGATAAATCTTTCGTAAAATCAACAACTATGCAATAGTCTATTCCCGTTGTAGAAAGTCGATATACCTTTTCTTCAAAACTGGTGAGAAGTTCCGGTTGGTAGTCGCTTTGCAAAATTTTTCTCGGATGTACAGGAAATGTTATTACCGCGGAAGGTAAATCAGTTTTTTTCGCCAATTCTTTTAATTGACCAATAAGGGAACGGTGCCCGAGGTGTACGCCATCGAAAAATCCTACAGTCGCAATAATACCATCTTTCAGGATTTCAGTTAGTTGCGAGTCATTTGTATATAATATTGTCATTGTAATTCGTATTTACCGTACAAAAATAATAAAAATGTGTCAAAAGCCGCTTTTATGGGCTTTTTGACACATTTTGGATAATTTTAATACTTGAAAATTACCTCATTCCTCCTATAAATAACGCGGCGATAGTACTCCACATTAAAATGACAATGATAATCCAAATAGCCATAAAAATAAGAGTTGCTTTCGCCCAATTGGATTTACTTACCGGAGTGTCGCTACTGAATGCCCAAACAAGCAGCATGATAAAGTTAACAACCGGAATCATTGATAAAATCATTGTAATTATCCAATCTCCTATAGAGACTACGGACTGATTTTTTCCTGTAATTTGTTCTTGATTTTCCATTTTTAATTCAATTAAATAGTAATAAGAAAATATAAAAATATTATTAGTTCATAATTTGACAATGATTTCAGGGCGCAAGGTATAAAAAATACGGTATATATAAAATGAAAGAAATAAGTAAGTTAAGTTTATTTAGAATAATATTTGTCAATTTGGATATATAAAAAATTATTCGCACCTTTGCACTCGCTTTACGTAATCTCTGACGCGCATATTGTGGCCGTGTATATTGCGTTTTCATTCATTAATTAAATAAAAGCTATAAAAATGGACTTAATTAAAATCGCGGAACAGGCGTTTGCTACAGAAAAAGAACTCCCTGTATTTAAAAGTGGAGATACGGTTACGGTAGCTTATCGCATCAAAGAAGGTAACAAAGAACGTATTCAGTTGTATCGTGGTGTTGTTATCAAAATTGCAGGTCATGGCGATAAAAAACGCTTTACTGTTAGAAAAATGTCGGAAAACGTTGGAGTAGAACGTATTTTCCCTATGGATTCTCCTTTCATTGACAGTATTACAGTTAATAAAGTGGGTAAAGTGCGTCGCGCTAAATTGTATTACTTGCGTAAGCTTACAGGAAAGAAAGCAAGAATCAAAGAAAAAAGAGTTTAATCTTTGCGATTCATACAAAAAAGCAACCTCTCAAGGGTTGCTTTTTTATTTTCAGCATTTAACGCTAATTATTCTATACAATTGAAAAAACAAAACCATTCTTCTGTATCCTTGTATCTCCCTTTAACCTTCTCGTATTTTCTATTATTTTCCTGAATTTTGTAAAAAATTAATTAAAATATAAGTGTTAAAATACTCTATTTGTTAACGAATGGTAATTATTTTGATTTATAAAAACATTTATTCTTCAGGTTTGGAATTCCGCCGTACATTTGCATTGTAATTAAACGACACACACAGACAAAATAAAGATACACACACATTAAGAACAGAAAATTAAACACACAAACAATTAAAAATTAAACAACATGAACGCGACAATCAACAACAACAGCAACAACGAAAATCAAAAAAGAATCAACGGACAAATCAAAGTTTTCGCTTTTATGTCTTTACTTATCGGATACGCGGTAGTTTCTCATTTCATGGGTAATTTGGTTACGATCCTACAATAAGAAGATATT
>JAVBKZ010000089.1:0-22538 GCA_031553755.1 Bacteroidales bacterium
AAGTGAATATCCGGTTCAACAGTTTTCCCGACAATGAGTTCGGTATGGTGAAAGGAATTGTCAGGAATATATCACTGGTTCCCTCGAAGGAGAACACCGGAAGTGGTTATGTCGTTGAAATCAGTTTACCCGATGGATTAATGACGACATATAAAAAAGAACTTCCTTTTCTTCCCGAAATGGAAGCCCAAGCTGATATAATTACGGAAGATATTTCTCTTTTAGAAAGATTTTTCATGCCGCTGAAGAAAATATGGACGGAAAGTATGTAGTATTTGGTATTTATCAACACATTTGTTAAATTCGTATTTTAATACATACGATATAAGTTGTGCAAAATCAAATATATTAAAATAGCGATGAAACCCTTATTTGAATACCTCCATACGTTGCTTGACGAGATTAAAGATATTGAATTAGCCAAAGTATCCCGATTTATATCATTTAAATATGGAGAAGATTTTGGCCCTCACCGGCACCAACGAATCGAAATCAATTTTATACAGAAAGGATCTTGTACGATGATTTTTGGAGAAGAAGTTGTTACATTTTCTGAAAATGAAATGATGATCATCTTCCCTTTGGTTGAACATTCGTTTGTTCCCCATCAAAAAGGAGTTTCTTTGATGCAATTAGAATTTATGCCGGATTTATTTTATCTTATTACAGAAAAAGAGGGATATGATAAAAATTTTTATAAAAAATTATTTTCTGAAAATAATAATCTAAAACATATAAAAATCATTAATAATATCAGGTTGATTAGGGTTGTACAACGTATTATTGATGAATTAATAGACGAAAAAGAATCATACGATTTTTTAGTACTACTTTATTATGCAGAGCTTTTAATATTGATATCCAGACTGATGTTAGATCCGCGGATACCGATCAAAAATGGGCCATTATTTCAGGCATTGGCGATCATACAGGCTTCATTTACCCGGAATATTTCTATGAAAGAGGTAGCTGCTCAATGTGGCATCAGTGAGCGCTATCTGCGTAAATTATTTTCTTCCAATCTACACATGCCTTATACAGAATACATTAACGAATTAAGAATCAATAAAGCAAAGGAAATACTTCATCACACCAAGCAATCAATAAAAGAAACCTCTTACTTGTGCGGTTTCAATTCGGTAGAATATTTTAGTCGTGTTTTCAAACAATATACAGGAGTTTCTCCGACTTCTTTTCAATCTAATTAACGTGAGTTTGATATAAAAATCAATATATTAAATTCTTTTTTATTTCGAATTCACGTTAATTAAATAAACTGTCCTTTTTTTTGTTCCGTTTTGTTTTGAAAAATGATATTTTTGTTCCGTTTTGTGCAAGAAACATAAGTTTGAAAAAACTTATTTTCTAAAAATCTACTCTAATTTTGCATGAAGTTTCATAATCATGTGATACTGAATGAAAACACAAATAAAATAATACCCATGAAAAAAACGATCTTATTGTCTGTTTGTTGCCTGTTAGCAGGAACAATTGCCTTTGCTCAAACTAAACCGGAAATACCACGTCTTTCACCACGTCCTTCATCTGTGGCAGGAATTAATGAATGTAATTTATCGCTTAATGGTATATGGAAATTTCAAACATTTTCCATCAAAGAAACTCAAATCGAGGTGCCCGGAGAATGGACAATGCAAGGCTTTGATGTCGCCGAAGGAGAAACAGCCGTATATTCCCGGAATTTTAATCTTCCGGCCGACTGGATGAACAAACGTATTAAAATTCGTTTCGACGGTGTTAGTTCCTATGGCCTGGTGAAAGTGAATGGGCAAACCGTAGGAGAACATGAAGGCGGGATGGTTCCTTTTGAGTTGGATATAACATCGGCTGTAAAGTCCGGGAATAATGAATTGCTTGTGGAGGTACGGGCCAATACTGTCAGTGACCGTATCGGGTGTATTTCCCAATATGCTGTTCATACAGTCGGAGGATTGGTTCGTAAAGTTAGCTTGTATGCTTTGCCGGAAATCAATATCGCGTCGATGGATGCTGTGACTGTTTTGGACAAATCGTATAAAAATGCTACTTTAAATATAACAACTCAAGTTGCGAATGAAACAGCAGTTCAAGGGGCTGTGACTGTGGAATATGTTTTGAGTGATATCTCCGGGAAAAAAGTAGTGTCAACGAAGGTTAATGTGGATAGACAAGGCAATGCGGACACTCAACTAAAAGTCGGAAATGCCCACTTGTGGAATCCGGAACAACCGTATTTATATACCCTGACAACCAATCTCTTATTAAATGGAAAATCTGTTCAGATCAACAATCAAAAAGTCGGTTTACGACAAATAGAAGTCAAAGGAAACATATTTCTTGTAAACGGTAAAAAAATAAAATTACACGGAGTAAACCGTCATGAAACACATCCGCTGAGAGGACGCAGCCTGACTCCCGAATTGTGCCGGAAAGATGCCGAAATTTTCAGAGCGGGAAATTGTAACTACATCCGTACCTCTCATTATCCTCCTTCGGAAGAATTCCTGGATGCCTGCGACGAATTGGGGTTATTTGTGGAATGTGAAGCAGCGATTACCTGGATTCAGCATCATGCTTCTCCAATCTGGAAACATTGGAATTATCAGGATAAAAAATTCCTGCCGTATATGCTACGTGCAAATCTTGATAATATTGTTGCGAATCGCCGACATCCTTCCATCATTATTTGGTCGTTGGGAAATGAATCCTATTGGTCCGAATTGTGGGCGGAAGTATTTAAAACGGTAAAAGCTGCTGATCCGTCCCGTCCGACTAGCTTTCATGACCAATGTTGGGGTGGATTCAATAATGGCGGAAGTAAAGCGGATATAGCCAACTACCATTATCCGGGTTTGAATGGTGCTGCTGCATGTGATACAATGTCGCGTCCGACTTTGTTTGGTGAATATGCTCACTTGTCCTGTTACAATCGACCGGAACTGGCGACTGATCCCGGAGTTCGTGCCGCTTTTGGTAAGCCTTTAGTTCAAATGTACGACTCGATGTATCATCACGATGCCTGCTTGGGTGGCGCGTTGTGGAGTGGTATCGACGATATTTTCCATTTGGCCGACGGACGTATTTTGGGATATGGCCCGTGGGGCCCAGTTGATGGTTGGAGGCGTGAAAAACCGGAATATACAGGAATGAAGAAGGCATATTCTCCTTTCCGTTTGTTGAATTATACATGGACATACAACGAAAAGAAAAAACAGGAAGAAATAGTGTTGAATGTTGAAAATCGTTATGATTTTACGAATTTTTCCGAAATTAAAATTGAATATGGTATATTTGGAGAGAAACAGACTATTCTAAATGTCAATATTCCTCCCCGCTCAAAGGGAACAATATGTATTATTCCTCCTGGTTTACAAAGTCAATTATACCTGAAAGTGACAGATCCCCGTGGCTTTGTTTGTGCTGAAGAATTATTGAACAATGACAATTCTTTTTTTATAAGATCACAAGATGCCATTTACTCGATTGACTTGGAAGAAAATGACAATGCGTTTGTCGTATTTAATAAAGACCTGAATCAAAAATTTCTTATTAGCAAAGTGACGGGTTTGATTACCAAAGTAACAAATCAAGATAAGGTTGTCTTGCAGCAAGGCCCTGTATTTTGCATGGTTCCCATGGATTGGGATGATGGCGGCAAACCGAATGTTGCCGGAGAAACATATCAAAATAATGTTTATCCAATAAAAAATTATCCATTATATACCTTGTTTGCAAAAAATATCCAGGCGAAAAAGAATCCGGACCATAGGATCGAAATTCAGGTAGAATTGGTGTTTTATGGTGGATCGACAGGTAAAATAACTTACTTCTTTGATGTTACTGAAGAAGTAAAAGTATCTTATGAAATTATGATGAACACGGATAAAGAAATGAGTCCCCGTCAATATGGCTTGTTGATGCAGCTTCCGAAGTCTTTCCAGAAATTGAGTTGGATTCGTAAAGGAGAATTCACGGTTTATCCGGATTACGATATTGCTCGCACCAACGGTACCGCCCGATTGAATGCCAATGATTTGTATGAAGTGGAAGCGTGGAGAAAAGTACCTCAAGGAGCTTGGAAAGATGATGCCAATATTTTGGGATCCGTTGATTTCCGTTCCACAAAAACACAAATAGAAGAAGCGTCTTTAACAGATAATTCCGGAAATGGAATAAAAATTATTGGTAATGGCAAACAAGCGATTCGGACTTGGTTACAAGATGGTTGTATCCAATTGCTGATTGCCGATTATAATAATAGTGGTTCTGAACCATTTCAGGGTTCTCCGTTTACCTCTGATCGTCTCAAAGTCAAAAAAGATGATGTATTAAAAGGCTCTGTAGTTTTTAGATTGAAATAAATTTGAGATATGAAACTTTCAGTGTTGGATATTTGTATTTTTATAACTTATTGCTTACTGATTCTTTTTATAGGCCTTTTTGTTTCCCGCAATAAGAAAGGCGTTGAGAAAACCAGTAGCGATTATTTTCTTGCAGGCCGGGGATTGGCCTGGTGGGCTATCGGAGCATCCATCATCGCGTCTAATATCTCTGCCGAACAGTTTATTGGGATGTCAGGATCAGGTTATGCTATCGGACTTGGTATGGCCACCTATGAATGGATTGCTGCTTTGGGATTGATTATTGTTGCCAAATGGTTCCTTCCTATTTTTCTAAAGAAAAGAATCTATACGATGCCTCAATTTTTGGAGCAACGTTTCGATATGCGGGTGAAAACAGTCATGACTATTTTCTGGTTAGCCGTTTTTATTTTTATCAACTTAACTTCTATCATGTATCTGGGTGCGTTGACAATTCAGAATGTTATGGGAATTAAGCTGATGTACGGAGTTTTATTCCTTGCTGCTTTTGCAGGTATTTATTCTATTTATGGTGGACTAAAAGCTGTTGCCATTACCGATGTGGTGCAAGTTATTTTTCTGATTGGTGGTGGCTTGCTCACTACCTACATTGCAGTGAAGACTTTAGGTGGAGGAGATGGTTTAATCGCTGGTTTTAGTAATCTTTACGAGACATCGAAAGATAAATTTCACTTGATACTGGAGCCTTCTCATCCCGGGTACAAAGATTTACCGGGTCTATCGGTAATTATCGGAGGATTGTGGGTAGCTAACCTTTATTATTGGGGATGCAATCAGTACATTATACAACGTGCCTTGGCAGCCAAATCAGTCAATGAAGCTCAGAAAGGAATGCAGTTTGCCGGTTTATTGAAGTTGCTGGTTCCTCTTATTGTCGTTATTCCCGGAATAGCGGTTTACGCTTTGAATGTAAAACTCGGCAAGTCTGACGAAGCCTATCCATGGTTACTGGCCAACTTGGTTCCGGAAGGAGTCAAAGGCCTTGCTTTCGCCGCATTGATTGCGGCCATTGTGAGTTCGCTGGCTTCGATGATGAATAGTATTTCAACCATTTTCACGATGGATATTTACAAGCCTTATATTGATAAAAATTCCAGTGAGAAGAAGTTGGTCAATGTGGGGCGACTTAGTGGTTTCGTTGCTCTGGTAATTGCCATTATCATTACTCCGATGCTGACTACACTTGATCAGGCATTTCAATACATTCAGGAATTTACCGGCTTTATCAGTCCTGGGGCACTTGCCATATTCCTTGCCGGATTTTTTTATAAAAAGGCGACTTCCAACGGCGCGTTGTTAGCTGCTGTCGGCACATTCGTTTTTTCTATAATTATGAAATTTGTATTTCCAGACCTCCCTTGGATGGACAGAATGCTGATCGTATTTATCCTTTGCATCCTGACAATTATCATTTCTGCTATGATAGAGAAGAAAGGTATCAGTGAAAAAGCGATTGAAATAACGCCTGAATTATTCAGAACCTCAAAGTCATTTAATATTATATCGGTCATTATTATGATCATACTTGTAGTTTTTTACACTCTGTGGTGGTAGTCTAACTCTAACCCTAACAGAGTTTTAAACTCTGTTAGGGTTAAGAATTGGAAATTGAAAATTAAGAATTAAGAATTAAGAATTGAAAATACTAATAATAGATTAGAGATATGAAGAGTAGAGATCGGGTCATTGCGGCTTTAAATCACGAAGAAACTGACAGAGTTCCGTTTCAAGCTACGTTTACGCCGGAGTTTGCAAATCGATTGAGGAACCATTTTGGCTTGGAACCTCGTCGTTCGGAACCTCATCATCGTGAATGGTATGGGTACGATTTGGAAATTCTAACCGGACAAGATACCTTACAAGCAGGGGTCGGGTGGTTTACAAATTATTATCTGAAAGATGAACCTTATATAGATAATTGGGGAGTGAAGTGGAAAATTGATCCATATGATACGCCTTTTGGAGAAGGAAAATACACAAACCTGAATGGGGGGCCTTTGGCAGGAGATGAACCGGATGTCGAGAGTTATCAGGCTCCGGATCCGAATGCTCCCGGATTGTACGATCATGTTGACCGACTGGTACGTGAATACAAGGATGAATATTATATTATAGGACGTGTACATTGTGCTATTTTTGAATCGGCCTGGGCTTTACGAGGATTCGAAGATTTATTGATGGATTTGTATGTTGATCCTGAAATGGCTAATAAAATATTGGATACGACATTCCTGTATCATTTGGAAGTTTCTAAGAATATGGCTCGAAAAGGAGTCGATATGATCTGGTTGGGAGATGACTATGGCTCGCAAACCGGATTGTTGTTGAATCCTGAAACTTGGAACGAATTCTTTAAGCCACGTTATGCTCGTTTGTGTAAGGAAGTAAAAGAGATCAATAAAGAGATCAAAATTGCCTTTCATTCCGACGGCTGTGTATACGATATTGTCGAAGGGTTGATGGAAGCCGGAGTTGATGTCCTGAATCCAATTCAAACTGAATGTATGGATCCGGCCCTGTTAAAAGAAAAGTATGGAAACAAACTGTCGTTTTTCGGAGGGATGGCAGTGCAATCCACATTGCCGATGGGTACTGCTGCCGATATCCGTAAAGAATTTGACTGGTTGAAAGGAACGCTCGGCAAAGGAGGCGGATGGCTTTGCGCTCCTACACACCATGTACAACAGGATACTCCGGTCGAAAACTTTATGGAATTGGTCAAATGCATACAGTCCAAATAATAAAGCCATTTAAACTTTTTCTTCTTTAGATAAAAGAAAATCTATCTTCTTGTGTCTGAGAATCTAAAAGTCTAAATGAGTTCAATAATAAAAATTATTTATATGAATAAATCAAAATTATACGAAGCCGTCCTGAAAGGGAAATTCAAAGATGCTGTAATTGAAACCGAACAATTACTGGCAGAAGGAGCCGATCCTCAAGGCATCATCAACAATGATTTGATTCCTGCCATGGGAGAAATCGGAAATCTTTTTGAAGCAGGTAAAGCCTTTATTCCGGAAATGTTGCTGGCTGCGAAAGCAATGAAAAGTTCGCTGGAAAAGATTAAACCTCATTTAGCTCCGGGAAGTGGCTCCAGTACCGGGAAAGTCGTGATTGGAACAGTAAAAGGCGATCTGCACGACATCGGAAAGAATCTCGTTGCGTCCATGTTGGAAGGTGCCGGATTTGATGTTGTAAATCTTGGAATAGATATTCCTGCAGAGCAATTTGTGCAGGCCGTTATTGAGAACAAGGCCGATATTTTATGCCTTTCCGCTTTACTTACTACTACGATGACACAAATGGAAGTGATTATCAAAGCATGTGAAGGAGCCGGAATCAGGAACAATGTAAAGATCATGATCGGTGGAGCTCCTGTTACAGAACAGTTTGCAAAACAGATCGGAGCAGACGCTTATACCGATAATGCACCGGGCGCTGCCGAATCGGCAAAGAAACTGGTTGGAAAATCATAAACAAATCCCATATGGAAAACTTGAAGTTGTGGAAAGAACAATTGCTTAAACGCAAAGAGAGACTCGCAATTCCCATTATGACACACCCCGGAATTGAAATCATTGGGAAGACCGTTAAACAAGCGGTTTGTGACGGACAAGTCCATTTCGAGGCAATTAAAGCCTTAAACGAACAATTTTCACCTGCAGCAACTACCGTGATTATGGATCTGACTGTCGAAGCAGAAGCTTTTGGCGCAACGGTTATCTTTCCGGAAGATGAAATTCCTTCGGTAACCGGCAGATTGCTTGAAGATGAGGAAGCGATAGAAAAATTGCAGGTTCCCGGTTTGACTAAAGGCCGGATTTCCCAATATTTACTGGCAAATAAACTATCGGCAGAATATTTCAGGGATAAGCCTGTATTTGCAGGATGTATCGGTCCGTTTTCCCTTGCCGGGAGATTGTACGATATGTCTGAAATAATGATGCTGTGCTATTCCGAACCGGAACCGGCTGGAGTTTTGTTACAGAAATGTACTGATTTCCTTATGGCTTATTGCTCGGAACTAAAAAATACAGGAGTCGATGGTATCGTAATCGCGGAGCCTGCTGCCGGACTACTTTCGAATGATGGTTGCTATGAATTTTCATCAGTCTATGTGAAACAAATTGTAGAAGCATTGCAAGATGAGCAGTTTATGATCATATTGCATAATTGCGGAAATACCGGACACTGCACGGAAGCAATGCTTGCTACCGGAGCCGGATCCATTCATGTCGGAAATAAAGCCGATATGGAACAGGTTCTGTCCCAATGTCCGCCGGATGTACTGGTATGGGGGAATCTCGATCCTGTAGGCATGTTCAAACAATCGACCGAAGAGGGAATAAGGATGGGTACTCTCGAACTATTGAGAAAAACATCGGGATACCGAAACTACATCCTTTCATCCGGTTGTGACACCCCTCCTCATACTCCTGAAGAAAATATCCGGGCATTTTTTAGTGCGTTGAAAGAATACAACACAAGCTTGTGATGCCGGAAGAAGTAATAATCGGATACAATGATCTGGCAATATCCAAGTCTGATATTTTTGATGAATTAGGCTATGGCGATATTCCCCCCGGAGAAGATGTGGAAGAAGCGATAGATGAAGTAATCAGTCAAATACAACCACAAATCCGTCCGCATTATTATTTTGAAATCTTTGATGGAGAATTATTGAAAGAAATCCTGATTATTCAAGGCGTTGAATTTCAAATTGGGAAAATCATTGCTTCGCAATTGAAAAAAAGTTCAAAATTCATTCTTTTTGCAGTTACGGCAGGATTGAAGTTGCATTATTATCTGGAAGAAACCAAAAAGAATAATGATATGCTACGGCTTTACTTAGCCGACTGCATCGGATCTATAATCGCCGAACGAACTGCTGACGAGATGGAAAGAAATATGTATAATAAAATTGCCTCGGAAGGATATAAGCATACCAACCGGTTCAGCCCCGGTTATTGCGGATGGCATGTAAGTGAACAGCAAAAACTATTTTCATTATTGCCTCCCAATGTGTGCGGAATCACACTAACTGATTCTTCCCTGATGATTCCGGTAAAATCTGTCAGCGGAATCATTGGCGTTGGATCTGATGCATTGAGAAAAGAATATACTTGTAACATCTGTGATTATAAGAATTGCTATAAGCGAAAAAACAAAAAGTAAACCCAATGTTAATTTATATAAACTTCAAAAAGTAATCACAGGTTAAGAAGATTTGTCCAAAAAACATTCAATCCAAATAAATTTTTTTCTTGCAGCAAGAAGAGATTTCGAGAATATATATTCCTGTATGAAAATTTTTCAAAGGAATGATATTTTCTCCATTGTAGATAATTTTGTTGAGTAATGTTTTTCCCGTTAAGTCTGTAATTTTTATCTTATTTTGTATTTCTTCCGTAGATATATAGAGTTGTTTTCCGATAATTTTATATTGAATTTGATTGGTTTTATTTTCCGGCATTTCAGCTGTGGTATTTCCTTTGAACTGAATGGTTTGTCCCGGAAGTAATCTGTCGCTTGTAATGGTTAATATCGGGTTGTCTCCTCCTGACATGATTGAATATTCTTTACTTTCACCGGGATAAAGATGTTTTAATGACTCATTCGATTTAACTCCATTTACTGTTACAAAAGCATCGTGGTAGATGGGGGCTACACCTATGTTTTTGACTATTACTTTGGATTCCAGATCGGAAACCTTGAATGATTCTACATTGAATTTATATCCGTTTGCCATACCGGCTTCTTTTATTCTGTCCATCGTCCGGTATTTGGGTTGGTCGTTTCCTATCATATAGGAAATGTGATATTGCGAGGAGGCTTGTTCATATGTACGTCCACGCCATCCTTTGGGTTCCAAAACGCCTTTTTGATCAGCATCGGTATAATAATTGAATTCACCTCCGGCGGGGGATTTTCTGTATTTGTCGGAACCAAAAAATTGCCAGTTCAATTTGTTCCAAGTATCGTGTTCTTCCGACATGAATGAGTCATCAAATAATCCAAAATTCAGGTTTTTCAATTCAGGTTTTTCTTCTACCGGCGTATAATCTCCATCCGAAGCATCAATTGAAATACTCCAAGGTGTATTGATAAAAACGCTGTTGAGATGTTTTAAAAAAGTTTCCTGATAGGCTTTGGATGGAAAACCAATTCCTACCATTTTTGATTCTTTGTATTTTGTTCCGTTCAGAGTAAATTCTCCGCTCCAAGTATGATATTCGGCCCACAATCCGAATCCGGTTTGAAGAAAGGCTAACCGGGGATCATTGTCATATTTTTCCGCTAATTTGGTATAAAATTCCAATGTGAAATTTTGTAGTTCCGTATTTCTCCAATCTGGAAAATAGCATTCCGAACCATCGCCTTTTCCTTTAAAATCGGTATATCCTTCCATGTTTTTGATGTAATCCGGAACGGTTGTTTTCCCATCCCTTAGAGGTTTATCTACCGGATAAACAAAATAAAAACGGATGATTGCCTGATGATTGCGGGAAGCTGCCGAATTTAATGTATTTTCCAATACAGTCCAATCGTATATCCCTTTTTGCTTGACAATATCGTTGTATTTCATGTAAGAAAATTCTAATGAAATAGCATCGGTGTTATTTTTTTCTATATTATCTGTCCAAAGAACAATGCCAGTCATGGGTTGTACTTTGTCAATAGAACTATTTACCTTTACATCCCGAAATGTTTGAGATGTAGAGAGTTGTGTAATGACAGACAGGAAAAAAATTATAAAATTAATTTTGTACATAATATAATCAACTAAAATAAAGAACTAAAAACCTAACACTATTTGATAAACTTAACTGTTTCTGATTTTCCATCATATTGCAAACGCGCAATATAAATTCCGGCATTTAAATTACCTAAATAATCGATAATAAAATTATCTCCCTCAGGATAAATATGATTTGAAATTTGTTTGATTTCTTTTCCCGAAATGTCATAGATTGAGAATAAAATAGTGGATGTTTCCTGTAAATTAAACGTGAATGTATATAATCCGTTTCCGGAAGGAATACAGGAAAGCGCCGGTTTTTTTATTTGTTGGGGAATGTATATGCTTGCCGGAGTATTCGAATATTCAAAAGCTCCTAAATCGGGAGCAGTTCCTACATAGGGTAAAGTTATTGTTTCATTATTGAATGTATAGCTGGCCATTTTTCCTTTATCAATTAAATCACTTTCCGGTTTAAGACGGCAAAATCCGTTGTAAGGAATTGTTCCGTCTATGTTTCGCACTACTTTTGCTAAATTGTTGGCTATTGTATTATCACTAAAGTCTACGGTAAAATCATCGTAATTGGCAATCCCTCCGTTTTTTTTATCACTTGTATTTCCCATTTGCCAACTGTTATTTTCGGTCGCGTTTTGAGATTGGTCGCTAATCATTTTATCTGTTGATTTCCACGCGATACAATTTTTGATTACATGTCCGGCAGACGGGCCGCTTGCAAACGAAAACCCTTTTATATTATCGAAAGCTACGCAATTCAACATGATTTGCGTTCCTTGGTTATCGTTTTGGTCGAAACACTTTCCGGCTCCTCCGACATAATGCAAGTCGAATCCGATGCAACGGATACAGATGTTTGAACCTTTGGAATAAGTGCTGTTTCCTCCTAATTTGAAACCATTTCCATTGCCAGCTTTTCCATCACGGAGAGTGTTTTTATCTCCATTATGCCAAGTCCAACAATCAATCATTAATACTCCTAATTCGTTGGAATACATGTCCCAACCATCGTCTGAATTGTTCCAAGCCCGGCAACCATCGAATACGTTTCCGGGTCCGCAGAATAACTTACAGGCAAATCCATCGGCATTTCCTCCGCTTTTATGCGAATCGCAATTGTTGTAAGAATCACAATTTTTAATGTAATTGTAAGCCGATGAACCATCGTTGTGTTCCGAATTTTTAGCCAATCCGATTTGGATTCCGCTATCGTAACATCCAACTAAATCACAAAATTCGATGATGTTGTAATTTCCTTCTATTTTAATTCCGTTATCTCCGGCTTCTTGAATAATTAATCCTTTGATATACCAGTAATCGGCTCTGTAAGTTTGATTGTCGCGGTCATAATCAAGAAAGAATCCCCGGTTTGAATCGCCCGGACCTTGTGATTTGAAATTCAATACCGGACGTTCTGAACTTGTCGTGTAATCCGTACCAAAAATACAAATGCGTTTATCCGCAGTTCCTTTATTCGTAAGACGAATGGTTTTGTTGTAATTATATGTTCCCGGAAGTACAAAAATAGTATCTCCAGGTAATGCTTTATCCGTAAAGGCGGAAATATTGAATTTGGGGTTTTCCTTTGTTCCGTCGTTAGTATCGTTTCCGGTTGGAGAAACATAATAATTGGTTGCGGACAAAAATGTTGCAAATAGTAAACCTGTAATTAAAAATAATTTTTTCATTTTTATAATTTGACAATTTTAGAATATTTTATTTCATTTCCATATTTTACCACACAGATATATGTTCCTGAAACAAAATTGCTTATATCGGTTAGTACAGAATTTTCTCCTGCCGGATACCAATTATTGTAAGCTACTTGTTTTATAAATTGTCCGTTTAAATTGTATAATCCGATTTGTACGGGCATTGTTTCAGGTAGATTAAATATTACAGATGTAAAATCACTCGTAACAGTAGGAACACATAAAATAGATGTTCTTTTGTATTCGGTTTTATTGATACCGGTAACTCCTTTTTCCGCACCTAATACTTCTATATTCCAAATTTCGATGGTATTGGCAGCTTCTAATTTGATAACGAA
Source organism: Bacteroidales bacterium (assembly GCA_031553755.1). Classification (GTDB taxonomy): domain Bacteria; phylum Bacteroidota; class Bacteroidia; order Bacteroidales; family Azobacteroidaceae; genus JAIRVZ01. The sequence goes on from JAVBKZ010000089.1 coordinate 13,190, forward strand.
AGAAGAACTTTCACTTTGAAGTTTATCCGATAAGTTGAGTTTTACAGAAATGGTTGCTCCGTTTGCACCTCCGCTTTGTGTATAAGACGAGCCGAATGTTTTTCCGCCATCGGTAGAAAGATAAATATTCAAATTACGGTTTCCTCCTCCGGAACTACAAAATTCTAAATTCAATTCCTGAACTTGATATTTGTTCATGTCAATAATAGGAGATATTAATGTTCCTCCTTTACTGCTGCTGTAGTTAAGCTTAAATCCTTTTGTACTTGAACTTACGGAGTTGGTAGTTGTCCACGCTTTATTGACAATTTCATCCTGATAACCATTTTTACAGGATAATTTTAAAAGAGATTGAGTTTCTCCAATGGAGTTTTCGTTTTTATCCTTAACAGTGATATTGACAGGTAAAGATAGGGTTGTTCCTCCTTGATTATCGTAAACTTTAGCGCAAATGGAATAATTTCCTGCTATCGCATTTGACCATAAATAAATGTAAGGAGTTGTATTTATTGTCCCTAACAAACGTGTACCTGCGTAAAATTCTATACGGACAATTTGTCCGTCGACATCGCTTGCCGTAGCAGACAATTGAATATTGTTGCCGGCTTCAAAGATGGTTCCATCTTCAGGAGATGTCAATGATACAACCGGAAGTTGATTGTTTTCGTTATAAGGTTTAGGCGATTCAAATGGCCCTAAATCAGGCATTCCGTCTAAAGAAGTAATCAAAGTAGAAGGAACATAGGCCGGATTGTTGATATTATCAGGATAAATTTTATCTGTGACAAAGGAATAAGAAACGCCTTTATCTATCAACTTACTGTCGGATTTTAATCTTCCAAATCCATTATTGGGTAAAGAACCATCGATTTCACGCGGAGCCATAGCATCTTCCATGCTCAGGCTAACATAATCGTTTCTGGAAGGAACTCCTTCTGCGGTTTCGGGGAATAAGTTCCATGAATTATATTGATCATCGATGGTAGTTCCGAACCAGGTGTTACTTGCTTTATAAGAAATTTCATCTTTGGTTCCCGCATTGATAACTTCTCCGGGGACTAATGTGCGCGCATATTTTTCGCTGTATGGTTCAAAGCCGACACAATTCCGGAAAACGTGTTTTGTTCCGTTGATAGTTCCATTTTCCGCTTTAGGATTACAATCTTCCTGATAAGCGAAATTTTTTTCATTATCGAAAGCCAAACAATTAATCATGGAGACATTGCCTTCGTTGTGATTTTGGTCGAAACCTTTATTGTTTGCTCCGGATTTGTATTTGTGGTCGAAAGAAATACATCTTACATAAACATGAGGCGCTTGTGTGCGGGGAGTGGAGGAACTGCTGGCACTACCGTTCGATTTGAAACCGTTTCCGTTACCGCCTTGTATTCCATTGCGGAATGTCCAACAATCTTCTACGATAATTTGGAAACGGGTGTAATAAAAATCCCATCCGTCGTCGCCATTGGCCCACGAACGGCATCCACGGAAAACATTTCCGGCTCCGGGAGAAAGTTTACAGGCAAATCCATCGGCATTATCCACATTTTTATAATTATAATATGAATCACAATTCAAGATTAGGTTATATCCGGCAATCGAACCATCGTTGGGTAATGTTCCATTCGATTGTTGGATGGCTAATCCGCTGTCGGAATTATACCTGAAAATACAATTTTCAACAATATTGTGGCTTCCTTCTATGCGCATTCCGTTATCGCTTGAATTTTGGATAACGAAACCTTTTACATACCAATAACTTCCGACAGAAGTAATTCGGATGCCATTGGTAGCACCCGCGTTCAGAATTACGCTGTCTTTGCGGGCTAAATCGGCAGGATAAGCCCAAAGTTTGTAATAATTCTGTACATTTCCGGGTTTGTCTAATTTCCACATAGTGGGGAGATTATATTTTCCTCCACGTACATAAATTGTATCTCCGGGGTTAACTAATCCGTAGGCTTTGTCGAAGGAAGCGAATGGAGATTCGATTGTTCCGGAATTAACATCATTTCCAGAAGTGGAAATAAAATATTGATTGGCAGATGTGGAAAGAGACATTGCCAGTAAAAAAAGTAATTGTAAAAGTATTTTTTTCATGATATTTATTGTGTTAAAGGGGATGCCACAAAGTAACAAAGTCGCGAAGTTTATATCTTTGTGTCAAATTTATTAGTTCCTCACAAATTTTTCCGTAACTATCAAACCATTTTCGTATACCATCTTTTTGATGTATATACCTTTGGCATTTGAATCCTGAGTTTTTATTCCTGAAATGGTATAATATGTTTCGGAAATAATTGAGCCTTTATTTACTGTCGTATTATTAATTCCTGACGAATTATCATACACGGTGACGTATAAATCATGAATATATAAGTTTCCACTGCTTGAGCGGTCATTGATAATATTGACAATAATTGCTCCTGTTGATTTTAAGGAGGAAATTTCGTTTGTTAAATCTACCTCATAAACTCCGCTTTTGTATTCTTTTGTCCAAGAAGATTCAGTTCCGGTTGTTCCGTAAGTGACTTTTAAAGTACGTGTTCCGGTAGGGTTTATTCTTAATTTCAGGCTTGCCAGGCTGGATAATGTCAAAGTCATTTTCTTAGAATTATCATTCAGGTTAACCGCTCCTGCAGAACAAATTCCGTTAGTTGCTTGTGTAGAAGAATGTGAACCAGTAGTCGTGAGGAAAGATAAATTAATTTTCGATTCTTGGAATGAATACCAATCGGCTAAGATTATTTGTCCGTCTTGACTTCCCGGATTTCCGGTTTCATTTACTGTAATTGTTCCGGTTCTGATTACCGCATTTCCATTTCCTCCAACAGTTGTAATAGTATATGAAAATGTTGCATTGGGTATTCCACTGATTGTCAGCGAGCCATTTCCTTTAGTAATAGTCATTTCGACAGGAATTCCTTCTACGATAACATCAGTTGCGCCACCTCCCCAGGAAAAAATAATATCAGTGATGGATTTCCCGGTTTGAATTGTTTGCATTGCGTTCGACGGATTTGATAATGTGGGAGCATTCGGGTCGGCATTTAATTTTCCGGCTCCTGCCTGCTGTTGGACAATAGTGGGAATCAGGTTGGCATCAATGGAAGTATATTGATAATAAAATGTAGGGTCGTAAGGGACGGAAGGATTAGCTGGAGGTACATTCAACTCGCTGTTGAATCCGCTTTCGCTGGAGTTAACGAATATGTTTGTTCCTCTTGTCCATAAATAACCCGGACCAGAATCTGCATAACCACTTTTTGCATAAATAGGATGCGGACAATTTTCGAAATAATTGTCTTCCACCAATACTTTTGCGTTTTCGCAAGAAGCAATACTGTAAATCGTGTTATTTGTATAATAGTTATTGTAAACATGAACAATCCCGAAACGTACACGCGGATTACGCTGATATGTTCCATCAAACCAGTTGCGGAAAAAGGTAGTACGTAATTTATCCGTATCCTGATTAGCAGAACCATCGCTCGAACTCATCAAAATATTTTTAGAATGATTGAAGAAATGACAATAGGAAACGGTAACAAAATCGGTTCCTTTACAAATATCCAACGTTCCATCAAAATCAGAGCTACTGGGGTCTGCGCCACCATCGCTGAAAGAACAGTGGTCTACCCAAATGTGTTGCGCTCCATTCAACTTAATTAAGTCATCACCCGACTGCATGAAATGAATATTCTGGAAAATCACATTTTCGCGTTTATTCAAGGCGATTCCTTGTCCACGGATAATGGCATTATTTCCTACTCCGGTGATTGTTTTGTTGGAACGGCAGGGGAGTTCGCTCGAAATTTTGATTTCTCCATGCACACGAATAATCATTTTTCCCTCCGTATCTAATGCAGATGCTAATTCGGAAGCTGTGCTGACATCAACAACCGTACCTCCTTCGCCTCCGGTCATATTATAATTGTAAGCTGCAAAACCGAAAGGAGTTCCTTCCACATGATCGATTGCTTTTGCAGAAATTACCATTAAAATGGCTAAAATAAAGAGAATAGTGTTTTTCATATTTTATTAAATTCCCCTTTAGGGGATTTAGGGGTGTTTATTATTGGATTAATTTAATTGTTGAAACTGAACCATCTTTATAAATGATTTTCTTGATGAAGATACCTTTTCCCGGATTGTTTGTTTTTACTCCGGAGATAGTGTAGGTGGATTCAGAAACGACGTTAATGTTATCTTTCGATGTGAAGTTTACCCCACTGGCAATTGTTGGTTTTCCGGTAATAATCAGATTGGTTACTTTTACATCATTGTTTGTACTGTTCTTAAACCTGAAATAAATGGTTGTTCCGGCAGGAGTTCCGCTCAAGTCAATTACTTTGTCTTTTACCAGACTTGTGCTTCCGTTTTTAGCCTGAGCGCCTACTTGTGTCCATGAAGAATTATCTTTAGAATATTCTATTATTAAAGCACCGCTGGAAGAACCTACAGCCTGCATGTCAAAAGCAGCTTTTTCGGCAGAAGAAATACAGAATGGTCCCCAAACTTGGGAAGTTGAATTTTTATTAACAGTGAATGTTGCAGCTTGATTAACCAACTTTGTAATTTCCACTCCGCCATCATCCGGATTTTTTTCAGGGTCTTTCTCCTCTGGATTTTCCTCTGGCGTTTTTGGTTCCGGAAATGTCCAGTTTCCTTCAACATATTCTTTGGCTCCCAAATCAATGGCAGTTCCACAATATGGTATTGCATATCCGGTTTTTAGGCGAATATCATCAACAATAATTCCTTTGTCAATAGCAGGATTATTGCTTTTCAATTGGAATAACTCTTGTACTTTTGCAGGAAGTTTGTAGTTTTCATCTCTTTCGGCAATCGCGTCTGAAGTATTTAGGCTTACAAACACATCATCTGAAAAATTCAATCCTAAATTCCAACTGTTATTGGTTTCAATAGAACCCACAGCGATAGTCTGGTCATGTTTTACTCCTTTATAGGAAAGGTTATTAATCATAGTATGTTTTCCGCAACCGGAAGCCGGAGTTTCCTGAAACGCAAAATTACCATCTCCGCCATTGTTGTATCCTGTGCAGTTGATACAAGTAAGATACCATGAATTGTGATTTTGGTCGAAACCTTTACCTATATTATCAAAAGCGCAGCTATTTAAAACAACATGAGGAGCGTTTGATGTAACTCCGCCACCTCCACCAAGTTTGAATCCGTTTCCATCTCCCTGAAAAGTTGTCAAATCAGGCCAATGTGAAGCAATTCCGTTTCCGAAAGAATAACAACTGTCGATTAAAACCGGACTTTCTCCGCCATAACAATCCCAGCCGTCATCTACATTATCCCAAGCGCGGCAACCGCGAAAAACATTACCGAGTCCTCCCGCTTTAGCGGAAAATCCATCGCCGTTTTCACCTTTTCCTTTGTATTCGCAATTTCTGTACGAATCGCAATTTAACACTAAAGTATTGGTTGCGTTACCTCCAAGGGTAATCCCATCATGTCCACAATCATAAACAGCACATCCTTCCAATGTGATATTTTCACCTGCGATAATTATTCCGTTATATCCCGCACCACTAATATTAATCCCTTTTACATGCCACCAATTCTGACGCAAATCCAGTCCCCTGTAAGTTGAACTTTCATTACCTTTGTTTCTCATAGAACTGCAATCAAAAACGGGCTTTTCTCCTTTCACAGCGAAAAACTTGATGATAGCATCCTTTGTTCCCGAATTTTTAGTTTTTACAGTTGCACTTACCGGATATGTTCCTCCTGTTACCCAAACTTGGTCTCCGGCTTGCGCCATATCCATCGCTTTTTGAGGCGTTTTAAAGGCTTTTGCTTCCGATTTTCCGTCATTGCTGTCGTTTCCCGAAGGAGATAACCAATATTCGGTTGCGTTTGCTGAAAATATGCACAAGAAAAGTGCGGAAAGAAGATAGGTAAATTGTTTTTTCATGCTATTAATTAAAAAATAATTATTTTCATTTGTAAATATTAACTTACTGATTTACATTACAAATGAATGTTATTATTTTTTAATACATGTAGAAAAGTGTACCAAACAGGGATGCTAAAAATATCATAGTCATTTTGTCCTCAAAAGAGGATTATTTATATCGGACTTTAAGTTATACTTATCTCGGTCAATTTGTAATAGTTGTTCCTTGAAAACTATTCAATTGTCTATATATTAGTAAAATACATTGATTCTTGTCGTTTTGTGCTTTATCGCAGGCTTACTCTCAAATAGATACAAGCGGCTCGGCAAGGTGAAAAAATACCACGATAACGGCTGCTACACCCCGAAGTCCATCTAAAATTTGATAATGTGGTTTTGTGCTAAGTTTGTTATTGTCCATTGCTTTAATTCATAATTCCTTACATATTTTCAATTTGTCCCATTTTTTACGGATATTTTCCTCGCCACAAAAATAGTCTAATTTATTATCACGATCAAATACTTCCATGGTCGGAGCAAGCAATAATTTATTCGAATCGGGATATTCGCATACATCGAACCCAATGTATGTCCTGACATCCAAAAACACACAAGGTTCATTGGTGTGATTATACAACTGATGAGCTCCCGTTTCTCCCATTTCAAAGAAAATCAGATCGCCGCTTTTTACAATCTCCAACCCTTTCTGTGTCCTCAGAGTTGCGGCGCCGGATATAATCATAAATAATTCTTCTGCATACTTGTGGAAGTGGTATGGCGCAGAATATTGGTCCGGATTTAATTGCCTTAAATCAAAATTCAGATTTTGAGGATCAATTCCCTTCTTAATACGAGAGATATCAGAAAAGATTCTAAAACCATCAATTTTATTCGGATTTTCCTGAAATTCCCTTTCGCTTGATTTTAAAATGGTAGCCATAATATTTTGTTTTATTCGGTTATCTCAATCGTATTGCCTTCCGGATCAAGGATTACACTTTCATAATAACCACCTCCGGTGATACGAGGTTCGGATTTTATGGTAAACTTATCAGAACGTAATTATTCTGTCGGTTCATTGAACCGATTTTTATTACCGCCAGAAATAGCTAAGTGAGCGGTTCCAATAAATTGTTTTCTAAATCATTGACCCATATTGCGATGTGTTCTATTTTAATTTTATCTTCATTTTTCAAAATTTTCCGTTTCCAGATGTAAATATAGTCAGCAATTTTATAAATTATTATATTTTGTCTTCGGATTTATACAAAACTTATCTGTAATGTCTTTTGTTTTATTCACATGAATAACTAAAAATAGAATAACTTATGTACACAAAAATGATATTTCCAAATATCCCGGTAAAGGATTTGAAGAAGTCGATGGATTTTTTCAGTGAGTTGGGATTTTCCTATAATGATAAGTTCATGGATGAGAATGCAGCTTGTATGATAGTAAATGATACAGCCTGTGTTATGTTGCTAACGGAACCGTTTTACCTGTCATTTACCACCAAAGGGTTACCAGACACCAGTAAAACTACAGAAGTAATGCTGGCTATTTCTCTTGAAAATAAGGAAAAAGTGGATGAAACTTTATCAAAAGCCCTTTCCCTGGGAGCAACAGAAGGCCGAACAGAAGATTTGGGATTTATGTATGCCCGCAGTTTTCACGATTTAGACGGGCACATTTGGGAATTCTTTTGGATGGATGAAAATGCCTGAAAGCGAGTAGAAATAAAAGAGGAAGATATGAATAGTAATAAAAAATTGTTTCCGGAACAGGGAGAGGAATTACTTATGCTATTAAAAGCCCGTTTTGAGAAAAACAAAAATCGCCACGAAGATTCTGAATGGTCTAAAGTGCAGGCCAAACTGGAAGCTAATCCGAAAAAATTGTGGTCGCTTAATGAAATGGAACGGACCGGTGGAGAACCGGATGTGGTCGCTTATGATGAAAAAACGGGCGAATACATTTTCTATGATTGTTCTCAGGAAACGCCTGTTAGCCGCAGAAATGTTTGTTATGACCGTGAAGCATTAGAATCAAGGAAAGAATATAAACCCGAAAACAATGCCATTGATATGGCAACTGAGATGGGGATTGAGTTGCTAACAGAAGAAGAATACCGGAAATTGCAGCAAATCGGGAATTTTGATTTAAAAACATCGAGTTGGCTCAAAACACCTCCTGAAATCAGAAAACTCGGCGGAGCTTTATTTGCCGACCGACGTTACGACCACGTCTTTATTTATCACAACGGAGCACAGTCTTATTATGCTGTCAGAGGATTTCGTGGATTATTAAGAATTTAAAAAATCGCGTTTTTTTTGATTTTTACTATCTTTGTCAAAAAATAATAGTATGAATCAAGAAGATATAAGACGTTGTGGTTGGTGTAAGTCCGACCCAATCTATCAAAAATACCACGATGAAGAGTGGGGTAGGGAAGTGACTGATGACAAAAAAATGTTCGAATACCTCGTTTTGGAAAGTGCGCAAGCAGGGTTGAGTTGGATTACGATTCTCAAACGTAGGGATGCTTATCGAAAAGCTTTTGCCGATTATGATGTGGAAAAAGTAGCCAAATTCACAGAGAAAGATGTCGAACGCTTGATGCAAGATCCTGGAATTATCCGCAACCGGAATAAAATTCAATCGACTATTTCCAATGCCCTGCATTATATGGAAGTTCAGGCAGAATTCGGTAGTTTTTGCAATTACCTAAGATCATTTCTTCCTGATGGGAAACCGGTTATTAATAATTGGAGTACATTAAGCGAAATCCCCGCTTCCACCCCTTTATCGGATGCAATCAGTAAAGATATGAAGAAACGGGGATTTAAATTCTTCGGAACGACAATTTGTTATGCTCATTTGCAGGCTGTTGGTTATGTCAATGACCATCTAACCGATTGTTGGTGCAGGAGGACCTAAATTCTCTTTTACTCAAACCCAAAGGTGTATTGGTAGATATTTTTAGGAGTATTTGTCCTTGATTATGATTTATTTTCCTTCTGAAAAAACGAAATTTCGATTTTCATTAATTTATACTTGAAACTTTTGCTTTAATTTTTGTAACGCTATCGGATAAAGTCTTTAACGGTAGCTGTATATTGGGTCCGTTTGATTGGATTTTCACTTATTTCTTCCAAATATTTTTTCAAATCGTTTATTATTTTTACACTTGATACTACCATTGAATTCTTCATCTTTTAATTACATTTTTGAGTGATAACTGAATGTAATTATTTCTGATAAAATTTCAATGGCTTTTATCGTAACTACTCAGGTCTCATTCTCCAATAAAAAATCAATAAAATAAAATATTTAGGAGTTTTAAATACTAAATCTCCCGATTTTTCGTTTAGTATATATAAAACAAAACGGTGTTTCTATTTTGACTTTACCAGTTACCTA
>JAVBKZ010000021.1:0-198192 GCA_031553755.1 Bacteroidales bacterium
ACCTAATTTGTCATTGCGGGCTTGACCCGCAATCTATTGATAATCAGCAATTCATTAAGAGATCCTGAATCAAGTTCAGGATGACAGCATCAAGTGCGGGATGACAGAGCGATTAGGTAGTATAACGGATACTCATTAAAATCAATCAATAATTAAAAATTATAATGAAAAAAAGTATCTTATATGTATCGTTTATTTTCATTATTCTGATTTTTGTATCCTGCAAACAAAAGGAAATGGAATACAGGATAGTGGATCATCCGGACATGCAAAGTACAAATACCAACTATATTGGCAACAAGGCTCCTCTTATGCCTTCTGCATTTATCAAACTGCCGGTAGGAAGTATTCAGCCTGGTGGTTGGGTCAAAAAATACCTGGAACTGCAACGCGAAGGATTAACCGGTCAGCTCGGAGAAATCAGCGCCTGGCTTCAGAAAGAAAATAATGCTTGGCTTAATGTAGATGGAAATGGTGATTATGGATGGGAAGAGGTTCCCTATTGGCTCAAAGGCTATGGAAATATTGGTTACATATTAAATGATCCGAAAATGATTAAAGAAACCCAAAACTGGATCAATGCTGTTATTGACCACCAACGTGAGGATGGATATTTCGGCCCTTGGATCGAAAAAAATGGAAAACCGGATTTATGGGGCAATATGATCATGCTTTGGTGTATACAATCGTATTATGAATACTCTAATGACAAAGGTGTGATCCCATTTATGACGAAATATTTTAAATGGGAAAATAATCTTGCCGACTCGTTATTTTTGAAAGATTATTGGGAACAAAGTCGGGGAGGAGATAACCTCTACAGTGTATACTGGCTGTATAATATTACCGGAGATAAATTTTTGTTGGATTTGGGAGAAAAAATTCATCGTAATACGGCCAACTGGATGCGGAAAGATGATTTACCCAACTGGCATAATGTGAATATAGCGCAATCGTTCCGAGAGCCGGCCACCTATTACCTGCAAAGTCATGATTCCGCTCATTTACAGGCTACTTATAACGATTTTTTCCTGGTTCGTAAATATTATGGACAGGTTCCGGGAGGCATGTTCGGAGGAGATGAAAATTGCAGAAAAGGATATCACGATCCACGTCAGGGAGTGGAAACATGCGGAATGGTTGAACAAATGTCATCGGATGAACTTTTGCTTCGGATTACAGGCGATCCGGCTTGGGCCGATAACTGCGAAGATGTGGCTTTCAACTCATATCCTGCCGCTGTGATGCCTGATTTCAAATCGCTCCGCTACATCACTTCTCCAAATATGGTCTTGTGTGATGACAAAAATCACCATCCGGGAATCGACAACAGCGGACCGTTTCTCATGATGAACCCTTTTAGCAGTCGTTGCTGCCAACATAACCATACTCAAGGATGGCCGTATTACGCTGAAAACCTTTGGATGGCGACTCCTGATAATGGGTTGGCCGCTACATTGTATGCCGAAAGCGTTGTCGATGCCAAAGTGGATAAAGGTAAAACCGTTACTTTGGAGCAAAAGACAAATTATCCGTTTGATGAAAATGTGGTAATTGCAGTTAAAAAAGGAGACAATGTCAAATTTCCGCTTTATTTGCGTATTCCTGAATGGTGTGATCATGCGACCATCAAAGTTATCGCGCGGAATGGACAAAATACAGCAATCAATGTCTTTGAATCATCAAAATTCGTAAAAATCAATCGTACATGGAATGTAGGAGATTCTGTAAAACTTATTATGCCCATGAAATTGAAAATTACAACCTGGAAACAGAATAACAACAGTGTCAGTATCAGTTATGGACCGTTGACTTATTCCCTTAAAATAAAGGAAAATTATGTTATGAAAGACAGTAAGGAAACGGCAATCTGGGATTCAAAATGGCAAAAGACAGCTGATCCGTCTAAATGGCCATCATACGAAATTCATCCCGGTTCGGCATGGAATTATGCGTTGGTAATCGACAAGAATGATTTGGAAAAATCGTTTGAAGTGGTAAAAAAAGAGTGGCCCGCGGATAATTTTCCTTTTACACAAAACAGTTGTCCAATAGAAATTAAAGCGAAAGGCATTGTTGTTCCGGAATGGAAATTGGATAAAAACGGACTTTGTGATATTGTTCCTTTGAGTCCGGTAAATGTATCGGGATCTGTCGAAGACATCGTGTTGATTCCAATGGGAGCCGCCCGGTTACGGATTTCGGCATTCCCAACTAAAAATTAAGTTTACATCTGTAATTTAGTTGCGGGTTACGAGTGGAATTAAAACTTGTAACTCGTAATTAAATGAACCTATTTTTTTTCAAAATACAACAATCTGTCGATAGGAATATTAAATTGATATTCTTTACCGCCGCTATATTTTCTTCCCTTATCATCTATCCATTTACCTTTAGGAAGTTTCACTGTACGATTATTATCTGGCGTAAGAACCGGCGCGACGAGATATTTGTCACCCAGCATGAACTGGTCCTTACATTGCGCGAAACCTTCACCGGGGAATGAATACTCCATGTGGCGCACTATCGGTTCTCCTGTTTTGGCTGAATTTTCGGCAAGTTCCAATATATAACTACCCATTTTATCATGCAAAAAGGCCATATTACGTACAATTTCAAAATTTTCTTTGTTCAATACCCGCCACGGAGCAACCGAAAATTGCATCATAGGCATCATGGCATGTACCTGAGCCGAACGGATGAGAAGGTTTTGTTCAAAAGGTTCATCTTTGCGTTCGAGGAAAGTTGTATATAATCCTCCTCCAATCATATCCGGACAAGTGTATGCCCATCCCAACAATCCGGCCGCGAGCATATCGGGGATTAATTGTTTGATAGCGCTCCAATTATATGCCTTATCGCCTAAGCGTTGAACTAAAGGTTCTCCCTGCATCCCAAAGCACGCGCGGTATTCGTTGAAAGCGAATTCTGTTCCCAGTTTTGCCCACATTTTGCTATGGTCTGTGGCTACCGCGTTTTTGTCGTAGTAACTTTGGGAGGCCGGTTGGTAATACGCGACATCGCCCGCGTCTAACTTGTAACCATCAACTCTGTATTTGTTTTGGACTTCCCGGAGTTGTTCCGCCAAAAAGGCGTATGCGTCCGGATTTGTAAGGTCATAGCATGCGCTTTTACCATTCCACCATTCGGTTATTGCTGGATTATTTGAATTTTTATTTTTAATCAAATAACCTTTATCTTTTAACATCCTGTATTCCGGACTGTCCGGACTTACGAACGGACATATCCAAAGCATTACTTTGAAACCCATTTCGTGAAGTTTACGTATCATTCCTTGCGGGTCGGGAAATTTTTCCGCCTTGAAATCAAAATTTCCATAATACCTTTGCCAGTTGTCATCGATCATTAGAACTCCGGCAGGTAAACCGTTATCAATGATTGCTTGGGCATATTTCAAGATATCTTCCTGATTTTGGTTGTACATCAACTCTATCCAGGTGTTATATTGAGGTTTGGAAAAAAATAACGGATCAGGAAGTTTTCCCGTAGCGGGAAAATGCGTTTGACAAGCTTTGAGGTAAGCATCCCGTAATGTATTACCTCCGGATTTCACTTCAACTTTTTCAAATTGGGATTTTACTGTGATTGTATTGTCTTTTATCGAAAATATTACCGGTTTATCACTCCAGATGTAACGTCCTTTGTTGGATAAAAAGAACGATGTGGACTGATTTCCCCTGTTGTCTTTTTCCAAATTTTCTTTGATCGGACGGATGTATGGCATATTACGCCCTTCCTGCACGAATGCTCCCCACCAATATTCATCGGGTAAGAAATTGACGGATGTTTCATTCACGTTTTGAGCATATACCGGAGATATCATACCGGTGACAAAAGAAATAAACAGGGCTATTAATTGAAACTTTTTCATAACTCGTATTTTTTTTCAAAAATATGGAAAATTTATTTAAAAGGAGAAGTATAGGGAATAAAATTTATACTGATTTTTCTTTGTAAAAAAAACATTTATACCCTTTAACCGAAATCGTAAATATAACTATGGAACAATTTTAGATGCTTTATTGATACAATATCCGGAGAAGAATCCGATGCCTCCATTGGTAATATTTGTAGTAATATTAGCGGGAGGACCGCCAAAGAAAGGATTGGAACCACGCATTTCTCTCCGGCAATCAACGATAAAATTGAAATAACCTTTTGAAATTTTACTCATCTGAAGTTCGACCTTGTCTCCCGAACGAAGATAAGTGTTGTTTTTTTGTTGTTCTTCCGAATCCGTATTTTTTTCCGAAATATCTCCAAAATAAGTTAAGGTCAATCCATCTACATATTGTCCATCAAACAAAATATCGTTTAGAGTTTGATATTTACTGATTTTTGTTGAAATCAAAGAATCGTTTACCAAATATTTGCACAAATAAAAGTCTTCTCCGGGCGACTCATATCCATATAAATTAACGGAATAATTGAAATGTCCCATAATATTTAAAGGAACAACCGTTATCGAATCTATTCCTGTAGAGCTTAAAATACTGGTTGACGACTCATAGACTTCTTTTTGTCCATCGAGGTTGAAATCTACTTCAACTTTCAGGGAGTAAGTAACTCCCGGTTGAACCGCCCATTTTGTTGTTGTTTGATATAATCCGGGAACTGTATCGTTTTCCAATAATTCATAAACTTCAGCATTCGAGGTTGAAATTGTAACGATTGCTTCCGGAATTCCGGCGTTAGGTTCATCATCGAAGTAGGGAGAAGAGCGTTTTACCGTTACGCTTTGATAATCTAAATTATTGGTTAATTCTCCGTAGATAACAATAACAGGATCTGAGTTGTCCGTATGGATTGTTATTTCTTCCGTGCAGGAGAAGAAACAAAAAATCAGTAGTGGAATTATTAGATGTTTCATGTCTTTTATTAAAGGGAGATAGAAGAAGTCAAAGAAAAATAAAAGGAGTTAAACGAAGAAAATATTCCTCTAACTTCTTTTAACTTCGTCTACCTACCATTTCTCAAAATTTAAAATTATAAGTAATCGAAGGAACAACACTGAATAAATAAGTCATTTCGGCTTTAGGAGGAAAATTTTCCTGGTTATAACTAATCATCCAAGCGTTTTTTCTTCCATAAGCATTGTATAATGAGAAATTCCATTCGCTTTTCCATCTTTTTTTAGAAGAAGGATTAGGAATATAGTTCAGGGATAAATCCAATCGGTCGTAATTTGGCATCCTGTATTCGTTTCTTCCTGAATAAATCGGGAAATATTCACCTTCGATTTCGAAACGTCCGGTAGGGTAGGTTGTCGGATTTCCTGTAGCGAATACCCAATTCATCGAAACGTTAATTTTCGGTGAAAATTCGTAGTTCAACACGATGTTGACAACATGAGTTTTATCGAAAGGAGCCAGGTAAGTTTTCCCTTTATTGATTTCAGGAATCGTTCTTTCGGAACGGGAAAGCGTGTAATTAGCGAATCCGGTCAGACGGCCGGAATTTTTCTTTACCATAAATTCGATTCCATACGCTTTACCTGTTCCGGTTCGGATTTCTCCTTCCAAATATTTGTTCAATATTAAATCGGGATGATCTACGAAATCAATCACATCTTTCAACGATTTATAATATAGTTCTACTGATGTTTCGAACATGTTTTCTTTGAAATTACGAAAATATCCGGCCGAAAACATGTCTACTTTTTGAGGTTTTACATTCGGACTTGCCGAAAACCAGACATCCATCGGCGAACCGGAAGACGAATTATTCGCCAATTGAATAAATTGAGTATTATGTGAATAATTGGCTTTTACCGATGAATTACCATCAATTTTGTATACCAAACTCAAACGAGGATCAACCGCGTTGTATGTATGATAAATTTTTTTCGAATTATATACGGTAGAATCGGATAATTCATGATTTTCATCATATTCATAAACAGTTGAAGTACCTGTATTTTGAAAAATGGACCAACGTAACCCATATCTTACTGTTAAGTCTTTAGTTATTGTTTGTTCGTTCGATAAATACAAACTGTGCTCGAAGGCATAACTATTTTCAACCTTATAATCATCGGTCATCATTGGTGATTTTACAATGCCCGGATTCATGCGGTGATAGGTGGAGGTTATACCGTAATTCAGATTAAAAATCTGATTAATAGGTTGAACAAAATCGGCGCGAAACATCAAATCGAAAAGATTAGACTTCCAAGTCATTTCATCGCCTTCGAGATAAGAACCTAAACCGTAATTATAATTAGTGGCGTTGAGGCTAAATTTGCTCATCAGTGTTTCGCTGAAAATATGCGACCAAGTAAGCGAACCGGCAGCGTTACCATAATCAAAAGAACCGGGCTCGGCTCCGAAGACATCTTTTCCGTAATATCCGTTTAATGAAATTTTATCCCGGCTTGAAATCCTGTGCGAAATTTTGGCGTTCAAATCGTAGAAATAAATACTGGCTTTACGGACTTCTTTATCGCTCGACATGGCAAGAAATAAATCGGCATAACTTCTTCTTCCCGAAACCAGCCACGACGTATTTTCGTTGATAGGGCCTTCCAACATCAATCTGCTTGAAATAAGGCCTAATCCGCCCGAACCGGAAAATCTTTTAGGCGTATCTTCCTTGGTTTGAATATCCAATAAAGACGAAAGCCGTCCTCCATGTTTAATCGGGATATCTCCTTTATATAGCTCCAATCCGCTGATAACATCATTATTAAAGACAGAAAAAAATCCCATCATGTGTGAAGGATTATATACAGTCGTATTATCCAACAATATCAGATTTTGGTCGGGCGAACCGCCACGAACGCTGAATCCGGAACCACCTTCGGACGTAGCCTGTACACCGGGTAATAATTGTATCGCTTTAATCACATCTACTTCTCCCATAAGCGTCGGCATTTTTTTGATGGTTTTCATGGAAAGTTTTTCAACTCCCATGTCGACCCTCGATACATTTTCATCGTTTTGTTTTCCGGAAATAACAACCTCCTGTAATGAAATCGTATCGTTAAGATTGGTATGAAGATTTTGTTGTTTTCCTCCTTTTTGGGCAAAAATGGGAATACAAAAAGAAAAGACGCTGAAAGAAATGAAAAGAAAATATTTTGTTTTAGAAAACATGAATTGTTTATTAAAATTGAAAAAATAAAGATGAGCCAATCGGTTGACGTATCTAATATTGCTATCGTAACTGTTAACTCGTCAGTTGTTAACTTGTCAACTCGCTTTAATAAACGATAAAAGTAGACATTTATTTAATAAATCAGATAAAAGACAATGATTTGGGTTTAATCATATTATTAGTTATCTTTGTAACTTATTGATTTTAGTTTATATAAGCAACCAATGAAAAACATATTCACTTTTAACTTCCATCTTTTATTTATTTTTTATTTATTATTTGGCCAGGTATTTTTTTCTAAAGCTGAAAATATTTCTCAGGAATTAACCGGAAACATTATATATTATGATAAATGTAATGATATTCAATATCCGGTAAAAAACGCTTTCGACAATAATTTGAATACTTATTTTCGTTCCTGTGCTCCATTTGGCAATTGGGTTGGGTTAGACCTGAAAGAAAAATATATTATCACTAAAATAGCTTATGCTCCACGAATGGATTCGGATTATCGCGAAAGACTTCAACTTGCCGTTTTTCAAGGAGCCAATAATCCGGATTTTGGCGACGCGGTCAATTTATTTATGATTCCCGGATTGACAGAACGGCAGCTTACGGAGCAAGAAATCGTATGTACAAAGGGATTCCGTTATGTCCGTCTGGTTTTGCCTTATGCCCAAGATGCCAGCAAAAGTAGTTACGTGGGTGAATTGAAATTTTACGGATATAAAGGAGATGGAAATAACTCTAAATTGCCTCAAATTACAAACTTGCCGACAGTTTCCATACACACAGTCAATACTGAGGATATTACGAGTCAAGAAATTTATGTGAAAGGAATAATTTCTGTCATATACGCGAACGGGACAAAAATACAAACCGATAGCCTTGAAATACGTGGACGTGGTAACAACAGTTGGACTCATCCCAAAAAACCATATCGTCTCAAATTATTCAAATCGGCTAATTTGATGGATTTGCCGGCCAAGGCTAAAAACTGGACTTTGATCAATAGTTATGGAGATAAAACATTGATGAGGAATATATTGGCGTTTGATTTCAGTCGCCGGTTGGAAATGCCTTATACTTCTCCGGCAGAAGCGGTAGATGTAGTCCTTAATGGAGATTATAAAGGTTGTTATCAATTGAGCGATCATATTGATGTGAGAAAAAACCGGGTGGATGTAGAAGAAATGACAGCCACAGACTTAACTGGTGGTTATATGGTTGAAATAGACGCTTATGCTTACCAAAATCCTCCCGAACCTAAGAAATTTAAAACCTCGCAGTATAATATGCCTGTAACAATAAAATATCCGGATGAAGATGAAATTGTATTGGCGCAGGAACAATATATTGAAACGTACTTCAATAAATTAACAAGCGCGGTTTCCGGCAATCAGTACAAAGACATTGAAAACGGATTCAGGAAATACCTGGATGTTGAATCTTTTTTGCGGCATTTTTTAGTAGGAGAGTATTCCGGAAATACCGATACCTATTGGAGTGTACGTATGTGGAAAAAGCGGACGGATGATAAATTTTACTTTGGCCCTGTTTGGGATTTCGATTTGGGTTTTGATAATGACAACCGCACCTATCCGATTATGGCAAGATCGGGAAATTCAAATCAATGGCTTTGTTTTTCAAATGAAAGTAGTGCCGCCGGAAGTACAAAAGATTTTGTGAAACGAATAATGTCGGATGAAAAAATGGAGCAACGGTTGAAGGAAATTTATTCTTATTACCGGGATAAAAATGTCATATCTAAACAAGTTTTACAGGAAGTAGTAGATGATAATGCCGATTTTTTAGAACAGTCGCAACAGATGAATTTCAAACGTTGGCCAATCATGAATAAGACAGTACACATGAATCCTGTTATTTGGGGAAGTTATAACGCAGAAGTAGAGAATGTTAAGAATTATATTTCTCAACGGATAGATTGGATGGATAAAAAACTCAATTATATTCCGGGAGCCAATGATATCAAGAAAACATCTTTACCCGGAATAAATATAATAACAGGAAAAAACACGATTCGTTTCGAAGTTTTATCCGATTCTTATCTGATTATTATTCGGGATATTTGCGGAAATAAAATAATGGAAAGAAAGATCTTTGCCGATTCTGATTTTGATTTGAAAAGCGGTGTATATTTAATTATGTTGAAAAATGAAAACAACCAACATGTAATAAAAAGTATTGTTCCTTAAATTCAATCAAATAAAATTTTACCTTTGCGGTCGAAAAGTAGGAAATATAATTAATTATGCAAACAGTTTTAAGCGGTATTCGCTCTACGGGAAATTTACATCTTGGAAATTATTACGGAGCGCTTTGTAATTTTATAAAAATGCAGGATGAATATAATTGCAGTTTTTTTGTCGCTGATTATCATTCTTTGACAACGCATCCCGATCCGAAACTGTTGCACGCTAATGTAAAAAACGTATTGACCGAATATTTGGCGGCCGGTTTAGACCCTGAGAAATGTACCTTATACATACAAAGTGATGTTCCCGAAGTAACAGAATTGTATTTGTTACTGAACATGCACGCGTATATGGGAGAATTGGCTAAAACTCCTTCTTTCAAAGAAAAAGCACGCAAGCAACCCGAAAACGTAAATGCAGGATTATTGACTTATCCGGTGTTGCAAGCAGCAGATATTTTGATTCACAGGGCCGATTTTGTTCCTGTTGGTAAAGACCAGGAGCAACATGTTGAATTGACCCGTAAATTCGCCCGCCGTTTTAATAATTTCTACGGAGTAGAATATTTTCCTGAATCACAGGCATTCAATTTCGGAACGAATCTGATTAAAATTCCCGGATTAGACGGTAGCGGAAAAATGGGTAAATCGGAAGGAAATTGTATTTACCTGAAAGACGATCCGAAATCTATCCAAAATAAAGTAAAAAAAGCTTTGACTGACAATGGTCCGGAAGGAGTGAATACGCCTAAACCGGATTATATAGAAAACCTGTTTACTATTATGAAAGTCGTTTCCTCTCCTGAGGTGCTGGCCCATTATGATAACTTGTGGAATACCGGTGAAACCAAATGGTATGGAAATATGAAGAAACAATTAGCCGAAGATATTATCGCCGTTATAAATCCTATTCGTGAACGGATTTTAGAAATAGAAAACGATGATGCTTATTTGCACAAAGTGGCTAAACTTGGCGCTGAAAAAGCCCGTGAAGTAGCATCTAAAACAATAAAAGACGTGCGTGAAATAATGGGATTCAAAACTTTTTAGGAAGGATAACCCATTGCTTTTTCTAATTCGTCGAATTCGGTCTTAAGAAACAATAATTCCTCCCGGATACCTTTTAGCCGGTGTGCTATTTCTTCTGTGTTGGTAACCGCTCCTTTATTTTCTTTCAGTTTTTGTTTGGCTCCGGCAAGAGTCAGGCCTTTTTCTTTTACTAAATAACGAACTAACCGGATGGCTTCAATGTCTTCCATCTTGTATTGGCGGGTTCCTTTTTCCGTTTTTCGAGGATTTATCGTATCAAATTCTTTTTCCCAGTAACGTAAAGTCGGTTCACTTACATCAAGTATATCCGAAACTTCCCTTATTGAGTAAAATATTTTTTTTGGATTGAAAGATTTGAGAGCCATTCTAAGAATTGAGAATTGAGAATTAAGAATTGAGAATTATGCTTTTTCATTCCCGGTTCTTCGTTCTTTATGAAAAAATTAGTCCATTACTTGTCCGTGATTTTCGGCGATTTGTATAAGCCTGTCGTATTCTTCGGGAGTTAAATCCAAATAGTAATATTTAGAAGGATTATCATATTCTCCCCTCACAATTACTTCGTAATGAAGATGTGGCCCGGTTGATTTTCCGGTATTACCTACTTTGGCGATAACTTCTCCCCTGACTACGTGTTGACCTTGTCTTACCAATATTTGGCTACAGTGTCCGTATAAAGTTTTGTATCCGTAACCATGATTGATAACTACGCAATTTCCATATCCTGAATACCATTCCGCCATTTCCACAGTTCCGTTTCCTGTAGCATAAATATCAGTTCCGACTTTAGCGTTAAAATCCATTCCGGTATGAAATTTCAGGTAGCCATACACCGGATCAGTTCGCATACCATATCCTGAAGCTATTTGAGTCAGGTCTTTATTCGCTACAGGTTGAATGGCGGGGATACATTTTAACCGGTCTTCTTGTGTTTTTATTAAATTTCCTATTTCATCGTATGAAAGGGATTGTACATACAATTGTTTGGTCATTACATCCATCTTGCGGGTTGTTGAAATAACCAAATCAGGATTCGACATGTCCATTAATTTTTCATACCTGTTTGTACCTCCATATCCGGGTTTCCTGATTGACGATGGAATTGGGTCGGCGTGAAAAATCGCCCTGTATAGTTTGTCGTCACGTTGTTGCAAATCATCCAAAACTTTTTGATTTTCATCCAACCGTAGGGAAAGTATATCGTATTGCGCTTGCATCAACTTGTTGTCTTTCTTCAATTGTTGTTCGCGGGGAGAATCAAAATAATAGATCGCGAAAGCGAATAATCCGGCTCCTATAACGATACCGACAAGTAAATGCCGGAATACAATCCAAACACGCTGTTTCCACGAAGGATAAACCCTGTCGTAGCTTAATGTCTGAGAATTATACCGGTAATAAACTTTGCGCATCGGATTATTTTAGTTTTCTAAGCAAAATACATTACAAAGTAAGGAAAATATTTCCGGTTATCTAAATTTTTTCAAAAAATTGTCTCACAGTCCTTCGTTATTTTTATTTATTTAATTTTCAAATAGTTCATTGTTAAATATTATTTTTGCACTTGAAATCATCTATACTTTTGAAAATACACAAGTAGGGGTTCAATTTGAATCTTTCTATAATTTTTGAATTCAAAAAAACGCAAAAAATAAAATCCGGAACAAAAAAAATCTCTACATTTGTTCCGGTAATTAATCAAAGCAATTTTTAACCAATAAAAAATTTATTTATGCAAAATGAACCCATTTTAGAAGGGGCAAAGTATTTAAATCCCCTCACAGATTACGGATTTAAACGAATCTTCGGGTCGGAAACTTACAAAGAGTTGTTAATCAATTTCCTCAATGAATTGATTCAAGACCAGGGAAAAATCATCAACCTGAATTATCTGACAACAGAACAATTGGGACAAAGAGAAACCGACCGGAAAGCAGTTTTCGACATTTATTGCAAAACCGATTGTGACAAGTATTTTATCGTTGAGTTACAGAAAGTACGGCAAGCGCATTTCAAGGAACGAAGTATCTACTATTCCACATTTCCAATTCAATCGCAGGCACAAAAAGGAATTTGGGATTTTCGTTTGAACGCGGTATATACGATATCCATTGTGGATTTTTTATTGTTTGAGAATGATGAAAACTATTTCCACGATGTGATGCTGATAGAAGAAAAGACGGGAAAAGTATTTTATGACAAGTTAGTGTATAAATACTTGGAATTGCCTAAATTTACAAAAGAATCACCCCAACTCACAACAAATTTCGACCGTTGGGTGTATTTATTGAAGAAGTTGCCCTCGTTCGAAAACCGTCCGGCGGAATTACAAGGCAGGGTTTTTGATACGTTGTTCCGGGCAGCCGAGATTTCACAATTAACAACAAAAGAAATGGAAGAATACAAGAAAAGTATAACGGAATATGCCGATGTTCAGGACGCTATACTTTATTACGAACAAAAAGGATTTTCCGAGGGTGTGGAAAAAGGTCGTGAAGAGGGTGTGGAAATTGGAATTGATAAAGGTCGGGAAGAAGGATTAAAAGAAGGAGAAAATCAAAAAAGTTTAGAAATCGCTAAAAACTGTTTGAAAGAAGGTCTTTCTATTGAAACAATATCAAAACTAACGGGATTAACTTTAGAACAAATCGAATCATTAAAAAATCATCCTTAAAAACATATGTGCCTTATGCGGTTAAAAAACATTCAAATAGTTCTCTATTAAAATGAAAAATAAAAAGTCTAAATGACTTCTTTATAAAAAATATAACACAAGTAAAAATATTTATGACAGCACAGTTTATTCTTCAGGAATTACATTCGGTAGCTAACGAAGAAAAAGCTAAATTCCTTCAGAAATTTTTTAAAACAGGAAAAGGACAATATGCGGAAGGCGATGTTTTTCTCGGTATCGTAGTTCCTTGTGTCCGTGATATTGTAAAAAATAATAAAGGCATTGCGTTGCCTGAAATACAGGTATTATTGAATTCAGAATACCATGAAGCCCGCCTTTCCGCTCTTTTGTTCCTCGTCCAACAATTTAAGAAAGCTAAAGAAACAGAAAGGAAAGAAATATTCGATTTTTACCTCAAAAATGCGAAAAAAGCCAATAACTGGGACTTGGTAGATGTTACTTGTCGCGATGTAATCGGATTGTATTTGCTTGATAAAGAAGATAGAAGTATCCTGTATCAATTGGCTGAAAGTGAAAATTTGTGGGAACAGCGTATCGCTATCGTTTCTACTTGGATGTTTATCAAATACAAACAATACGATGATACCTTGTCTCTCTCTAGAAAATTATTGAATCACAAACACGATCTGATGCATAAAGCGGTAGGGTGGATGCTCAGGGAAGTAGGAAAAAAAGACAAACCGGTTTTGCTCAATTTTTTGGAAATGAATTATCGTAATATGTCAAGAACAGCGTTACGCTACGCCATTGAGCATTTTTCTCCTGAAGAAAAAGCTTATTTCATGAAGAAATAAATATTTCTCAGGGAAATGGAATATTTCAGGATGTTGAACGCCATTAGATTTTGCTATTTATGGGTTGAGTCTTTTTGGTATTTGGACGGAGTTGTATTTTCTAATTCGGAGAAAATACGATAAAATGCAGAGCGGGAAGAAAAGCCACATTTGTGCATCAACTCTTTAACTATTAGTCCGGGCTGCCTTTCTACCAAATCTTTGAAATGTTGTACCCGTAAAAAGTTGACATATTCGTGAAACCCTGTAAATCCACCATCTTTTATCGCTTGAATGGTACGAGTTTGTGGAATTCCCATTTCAGCGGCTATATCCTTGAGAGTGTAATTGGGGTCAACAAACGAATGATGTGTTTTAAAATGTTCTTGTATTTTAATATAAACAGGGTCTATTAATTCGTATTTTTCATGACTTTCAGAAATCCCTCGCGATATATCTCCGACTATGTGGCGGGAAAAAGGATTTTCATATAGAAGAAAATAAACGGAAAAAATAATTCCTCCAATCGCGTTAGATATGCAAATCAGGCGATAAATAAAGATATTCTCAAAAAAAACATAGGCTGTATAAAAAAATAACATAAAAAACATATAACCGACAAAAACATACATAAGAGGCGCGGCTTCGCGCCAAGCGGATGTCCAATATCCGGCAATGGGCGCAAAAAAATAAGTCAATAATACGACAACAATAACACCATATATACCAAGCCTGACTTGTACGTCAAGATTGTGAATGTTTTCAGCAATATCTTTCAAGGTATGAAGTTTTGTAATTCGGCCGTTAAATAAATAGTAGCAGAGCGCGATTGTAATTACTAACAATACGGGAATGAAAAAATCTATAATTTTATGTCTTGTCAAATAATTGGGGCGCAAAGAAGCGACAGAAAACAGCGATATGGCTACAGATACAACAAACCATTCAATCATCGGAGTTAGTCGCAATAAACCGTAGTTGCGAACTGTAAATATATCATTTTTTACTACGTAAGTATATGTCCATTCCGCGCTGCCATAAAGCAATACAAGCCCCAATATCGTCATACAAACTCCCCACCAAAACCGAATGTGATTATCCTTGGCGCGAATAATCAACATGACTCCAAATACAGTCAATATAATATTAAAAAAGGCTTCGAAAAATAGCCAATAAAGCTCCATTGAGAATGTTTTTTGCAGTTGTAATTATTTCCTTAACTCAGTTACAGATATAGAGAAATAAATATATGTATTTTTTGTTATACAAAATTAAAAAAATATACATACATTGAACGGTTATCCAAAAAATCGTCGAAATTTTTTTTACTAAGTAAATTTCTTTTCATCTTAAAACCATATATTTGCATTTGTGTTATATTTAAGTGAACAAATGATCTTGAGCCTTCAGCTTCTTCTGAAAATGTAATTTACTGCTGAGAATATGGAACCTTTATTTACTAAGTCCGAAAAAAAAGAATATTTACAAACTTACAGGCTTTTATTAAAAAGCATTGGTGATTTCAAAGACGACAATGATATTTTGCTTTTGCGCAAAGATATCGAATCGTACTACAATATGCCGGGAATTAATCTCCGGGACATGTATGGAATCAATATGTTGTTGCGAAACATGCATACGGCATTGGTCGTATCGGAAGAAATCGGGTTGAAAAAGCCTTCTGTTATTTCGGTATTTCTTTCGGAAGCCGTACTAAGCGGTAAACTTTCACTTGAAGAAGTAGAAAAAAAATATGGGAAGGATGCTTATGTCATACTGAAAGGATTGGTTAAAACGAGGGAGATTTACGCGAAAAATCCGGTAATCGAAACCGAAAATTTCCATAAATTATTGATTTCTTTTGCTGAAGATGTAAGGGTTATTTTGATAATGATCGCCGACCGGCTTTATCTTATGCGCGTGGCCAAACATTTTCAAAATGAAGAACAGCGCCTGAAAATCGCTGCCGAAGCATCGTACCTTTACGCTCCGTTGTCTCATAAATTAGGATTATATAAAATAAAATCCGAACTCGAAGATTTATCTTTGAAGTTCAGGGACAGAGAGACTTACGACTTTATCGCCCGGAAAATCAATGAAACTAAAACTTCGAGGGATGAATATATCGCTTCTTTTATCGCTCCTATTGAGAAAAAACTGAAAGAAACCGGACTGCATTTTGAAATCAAAGGGCGAACAAAATCGATTCATTCTATCAACAATAAACTGAAAAAACAAAAGATAGAATTTGAAAATATTTATGACCTTTTTGCCATCCGTGTTTTGCTTGATACTCCATTGGAAAGGGAAAAAGCTGAATGTTGGCATGTTTATTCTATTATAACGGATATGTATCAACCCAATCCTAAAAGGATGAAAGATTGGTTGTCGATTCCTAAAAGCAATGGCTATGAATCCCTTCATACCACGGTAATGGGGCAGGAGGGACGTTGGGTAGAAGTTCAAATCCGGACAAAAAGAATGGACGAGGTCGCGGAAAAAGGTTTGGCAGCTCACTGGAAATACAAAGGACTGAAAGGAGAAAGCGGACTCGATGACTGGTTGAATAACGTGCGTGAAGTGCTTGAAAACAAAGATTCTTTGCCTAAAGAATTGATGCGCGATTTTAAAATGGAGTTATATGATGAGGAAATTTTTGTATTTACGCCTAAAGGAGATTTATTTAAATTGCCTCAAAACGCGACTGTCCTTGATTTCGCTTTTGCCATTCATACAAAATTAGGAAGTAAATGCGTCTCCGCTAAAATCAACGGAAAAAATGTGACGATTAAACACCGTTTGAAAAGCGGCGACCAAGTAGATATAATCACGTCTCCTAATCAATCGCCCAAACAAGATTGGTTGAGTTTTGTCGTGACTTCGAAAGCAAGGGTTAAAATCAAGCAATCGCTTAAAGAAGCGACAGCAAAGCAAGTTGAATTTGCCAAAGAATTGTTGCATCGTCGTTTTAAAAACCGGAAAATAGAAGAAGATGAGGCTCGTTTGATGCGGGTAATTAAGAAAAAAGGATATAAAACGGTAACCGATTTTTACGCGGACATCGCGAGCGAAAAATTAGATATCAACACTTTTATCGACCAATATATCGATTTTGAGAAAAAAGATTCCGAACAGGAACATGCAGATCGAAGCGTAGAAAATTTCCATACCGTAACCGAAGCCGAAGAAATCACCAATAGCGAAGATGTTTTGGTAATAGACCAAAATCTGACCGGAATAGAATATAAGTTGGCAAAATGTTGTAATCCGATTTATGGAGATGATATTTTTGGATTCGTTTCTTCGCAAGGGATAAAAATTCACCGTAAGAACTGTCCGAACGCGCCGGAATTGTTTAACCGTTATGGCTATCGGGTTGTCAACGCCCGTTGGTCGGGAAAATCAGGCGCGAATTATCCGGTAACGCTGAAAATTATCGGACACGATGATATTGGTATTGTAACCAACATCACATCTGTGATTTCGAAAGAAAACGGAATGACCGTACGTTCTATATCAGTCGATTCAGTCGATGGTTTGTTTCAAGGGAATATTACTGTTTTGGTAAACAATACTTCGGCGATGGATGCCTTGATAAAAAAACTCAAAGCCGTGAAAGGAGTGAAACAAGTGAGCAGGGCGTATTGAAAAGATTATTCCCCGAAATGAAATAATTCGGGACTCATTCTTTTTAAAGCGGTAAGGTTCACGTCTTTCCCGATTCGAATACCATATTGCCCCATAGCCATCTCAACGGTTTTATAAGCCAGTTCGGGGTGGTTATTGTCTTTACTTAAATGACATAAAAGTATATCTTTCAAATGTAAATCGAAATTTACAGCCAAAAACTCAGCCGTTTCTTTGTTGCTCAAATGCCCGTTTCCGTTAGTGATACGTCTTTTCAGGAAAGCGGGATAATTTCCGTTATTGAGCATTTCAAGGTCGTAATTGGCTTCAATAATCAGGTGGTTTGCAGTCTTAATGTATTGGGCCATTGTTTCGCTGATGTGTCCGGCATCGGTTGCCAAGACTATTTTTTGGTCAAAAAAATCAATCAGATAACCAACGTTATCGTAACTGTCGTGAGGAATTTCAAAAGCTGTTATTTTAAAATCTTTGATATTTACTGTCTCTCCTTTATTGATAATTCTTTTTGATCCCAACAATTTTTCATCTACATACCGGCTATTATCAATCCCTTCGTGAACTTTTTCTGTTGCATAAACCGGAATATTGTATTTTTCACCCAAACATCCTACAGATTTGATATGGTCAGCATGATCATGAGTAACAAAAACAGCCATAATTTGCTCCGTTCCTATTTTGTTATCTTTGAGAATTTTTTTTATCGTTCGAATGCTGATACCGGCATCAAGCAGTATTCCGTATTCTTCGGTTCCCAAAAAATAACAATTACCACTACTTCCACTTGCCAGACTTAAAAATCGCAGACCCATATATTGTTTTAAAAAGAGTTTGCAAAGTTAGTAAAAAATTTCACACGAAACTCTTGGCTCGCTTTGTTCAAAACTGCTTATTATTGCTTTCTCTGCAATTTATCGGAAAATTTATTTATTGACGAAAAATAACATTTTTGTAAGAAGTCGTCAATAAGAGTATATTTTTGATTAATAAGTCATTTTATTCCCGCTGAATACACGGATTTGCGCACAAAAATTGTTGTGAGAATAAAGATTTATAGAACAAAGAAGATAAATTTAGATTAAAAGACATTAAGACTATTCTTTGTTCTTTTGTCTAAAATCTTATGTGTTCTATGTGCCTTATGTGGTTTAAAAACACTCAAATCGTTCTCCAATTTCCATTCAATCCTTATTAATTATTTTCTTTTTTCCAATTTTATATAAAATTATGACAAAAACTAATTATAAAAATCATATTTAGTTAATAAAAATAAACTATTTGTTTTAAATTTAAACAATGATATTTTGGTGAAAAAATCGGGTGTACTTTTGTATTATCAAAAACAGAAA
Source organism: Bacteroidales bacterium (assembly GCA_031553755.1). Taxonomy (GTDB): domain Bacteria; phylum Bacteroidota; class Bacteroidia; order Bacteroidales; family Azobacteroidaceae; genus JAIRVZ01. The sequence goes on from JAVBKZ010000021.1 coordinate 18,844, forward strand.
TACTTCAAGATACATATACACCAAAGCCCCGAAGAAGGAGTTGTCTCAAAAAGATAGCTCCTTTTTTGTGAAAATAACAATTCATTTAGTATAAAAAAAGACAGTTGCAAGATGGCCTTGCAACTGTCTGATATTGAGCGGAATTCAAAAAAATAGATTAAAGGCTGTCATCCCGCGCTTGACGCGGGATCTTCTAATGAATCATTGCTGATTTTAGCAGATTGCGGGTCAAGCCCGCAATGAAAAACCTTTTTAGACATCCTCATCTCAAGTAATTACATCATTATTTTCCGGATATATTTTTTACCGTCGTATTTCACTTTCAAAATATAAACACCTTTGGGAAGGTTATTTCCTGAGATGCTTTTTCCTGAAATATCAAATAGATTAACCGATTGAATATTATTGTTATCTTCAGCGATAACATTTACAGATCCATTTTCAATTTTAACTTCAAAAGGAATAACTACAGTATTTTTAATTCCGGTAGAATTAGTAATATTCACTTTCATCGTGTTTAAATTTACATCGATTTTATAAGCTCCGGCAGTAGTTACTTTGAATTTATGATCATTGGGACTACCTTCGTAAGGTCTGTACTTTAGGTCATAATCAGTGTCAAGTGCAAATTCTAAATCATTTGCGTCTTTTGGATTAACTGTATTACTCCATGTTGCCAAAACATTCAAAAATTTGAATTGACCGGCACTTAAATCTCCTGTCCATGTAAATATTCCTTCAGAAGTTTTTGTCATCGGGATTGCATTCGCATTTTCCCAACCTGCTGTTGTAGCATTACCAATAAGATACAACTGTTCCAAACTAATAAGATTATCGGGATCCGGTCCTGCAATTATTCGCGCTTTCATTTGAATTAAATCCACTTTAATAGTGTATTCACCTCCGGCTCCGGATGGTACTATGAACTTCCAGTCACTTTTCTTAAACGTTAAAGGATAATCAGTATCCGTAGCAAAATTAAAATTAGCTGATCCTGCCGGATTAACGTTTTCAGCAAATGTTCCTGCAGTATTCGCGAATTTAAATTGTTTTCCCTCTGCCAAATTTCCTGTCCAAGTAAATATACCAGAGCCTACTTTTATCATTGGAAGCATTTTACCGGAATCCCAACCCGCGGATGTCGCGTCGCCACAAAGATATAACTGATTTGGATTTGGAAGTATTTGGGTACAAGTCATTTTCATGGTGATTAGGTTGATGTCGATTTTGTAATCGCCTGTTTTTGCCACCTTAAAAGTATTTTCTTTTCCTCCGTTAGCAGCATCGCCTCCTGTTATATATTTAAATACATCAGTTTCTACGCCTGAGGTTAGCACAAAATGTTCTTGCACCGGAGTAGGAGTAGAAACAATACGGGGGTACCAGTTTTTTCCATCAATCAAAAATGTAAACCTATTTTTTCCTGCATCCGCATCATCTTTACCTTTCAATTCGCCTGTCCAAGTAAAGACATCGGCACTCACCTTTGTCATTAGAATTGCGCCTGTATTATTCCATCCGACAGTCGTTGCTTCTCCGGTAATATATAAATTTTCAGTAAGAGGAGGTGTAACAGGTATTTCTTTTGTACAAGTCATTTTCATGGTGTTCAGGTTGATGCCGATAGTGTACTCAGCAGTTTCAGCAACCACAAACGCATTGTCAAATCCGGGACTACCAGTCCATTCATAAATATCAGTTTCTACACCTGAAGTCAGCATAAAATATTCTAATTGCGCGGTATTAGGATTAGCAAGAATACACGGACTCCAGTTTTTTCCGTCGATTAAAAATTTAAACCTTGTTTTACCTGCTTCAACAACATCTTTTCCTTGTAATGTTCCTGTCCACGTAAAAGTTCCGTCACCATTCGCGGTCATTTGAAGAGCAGCCCCATTGTTCCAAGCGGCAGTAGTCGCGTTTCCTATAAGGTAAAGATTGGTGGTAGTGACAGCCGATGAGGATGCCAATACGAAAAATAAACTCAATAATAAAAAAGTTACTTTTTTCATGATTTTTCAAATTTTAAACAATAAATAATATAAGTTAGTAAACAATATGATAAATTACCCCCATCCCAACCTTCCCCCACAAGGGGAAGGAGTTCAAGTTCTCCCAATGGAAGGAAAGGGGAGAGATAATTTCAATTCATTTTATTTCTGTATCATCACTTTTTGGGTGTATTCTTTGTCGTTATATTTCACTTTCAAAATGTAAATTCCTTGAGAAAGATTGTTGTTCGACAAGTTTCTACCTGATATGTCAAATACATTTACAGATTGAACATTATTGCCATTTTCAGCGATAACATTGATCGAACCATTCGCGATTTCAACGTCAAAAGGAGCTTGCATGCTTTGAACTTTGATTCCCGCACCTCCTTCTTTGATTTGAATAACCATTGTGTTTAAGTTCACATCAATCTGATAAGCACCTGCTGTTTTCACTTTGAACTTATAATCATTTGGACTGCCTTCATAAGGTCTGAAATTTAAATTATAATCAGTATTGACAGCAAATTCGATGTCTCCATCCATTGGATTAATTGTATTAGACCACACTCCCAATAAATTTAGAAACTTAAATTCATTTGCAGATTCAGCAGTTAAATTTCCTTTCCATGTAAATACACCATTTGAAAGTTTTGTCATTTCAAGCGCTTTGTCGGGATCCCAACCGGCTTCGGTCGCGCTACCAACAAGATACAATACTTCCAAATCAACTGTAGGATCAATATAATCTTTAAAGAAATAGATTTTCATTTCTTTTAAATCGACTTCGATAGTATAAACTCCGGCTTCGGTTACTTTGAATTTTTTGTCAGCAGAGTCTTTAAATTTTAACTTAAATTCAGTATCTACCACAACATCATGATCAGCTTCAGGAGTAATGGATTCGCCCCAACTTCCTTTGATATTTATAAACTTAAATAGATTTCCGTCCGCGCGAGCTTCTGTGTTGTTGTACAAATTTCCTGTCCAAATAAATCTACCTTCAGATATTTTTACCATTTCAATCGGATTCTGGTTATCCCAATTTCCGTCGGGATTTGTTCCGCCTCCGGCAATGAATAACTGGCCATAATTAGGCACTGGTTCTGGTTCCGGTTCAACATCACCTGTCTTTGTACAAGTCATTTTCATGGTATTCAGGTTGATGTCAATGGTGTATTCGCCGTCTTCCGCCACCTTAAAAGTATTTTCCTTTCCACCATCAACAGCTTCGCTTGTATATTTATATACATCAACTTCTACACCTGAAGTCAGCACAACATGTTCTTGTACCGGTGTAGGAGTAGAAACAATACGAGGATACCACTGTCTTCCGTCAACCAAAAACGCAAATCTGTTTTTACCTGCGTCAGCATCAACTTTGCCTTTCAATTTTCCTGTCCAAGTAAATACATCGTCATTCAATTTTGTCATTTGAATAGCTCCGGCTCCACTAGTCCATCCGACAGGAGTTGCTTCTCCGGTAAGATAAAGTTCATTGGTAACAACCGCCGATGCAGATGTTAAGCCAATCAACAAACTCAATAATAAAAAAGTCACTTTTTTCATGATCTTCAAATTTTAAATTATTAATTAAAACACACTTAAATATTTATAGTTATTTGGATTCAAAAAAGGCATTTATTTATTTTTTAACACGGAGTAAAAGAAGTAAAATACACAGTGTAACACTGAGTTAAATAATTAAAAATAATTTTACTCTGTGAATTAACTCCTTTTACTCCGTGTTAAAAACATTCATGTCGTTCTCAAAATAAATCTAAACAGTTCGTTATTTTATGATTATTTTTCTTGAAACACTTACATTATCTGATTCTATCTTTATTATATAAATCCCTTTTTCAAAAGAAGATAAGTCGTATTCTTTTTGAGAGGAATTACCTGTAAACGTTTGCAATAATATTCCTGAAATGGAATATAGATTGATTTGAAATGTTCCGGTATCTTCCGTTTCTACATACAGTTTGTTGTTTTGAAAAGATATTGTCGGATTTTTCATTTCTTCCACAGTCTTTATATCCGAAGATGAACCGCGGGTTTTAGCAAAAATCCAAGGCAGGAAATCTTCACGTTTGAAAGCGTCTGTCCATGCGAAATGGTCAACACCCGGAAATTCAATATATTCTACACTGGCTCCAATTGTAGTTAGTTTTGCTTTTGCATCACGCGAGTTTTTCACCGGAACTACGCCATCCGCGTCTCCATGAAAAATACGCCACGATACATTTTTTACATGGGTGTTTAAGCGTTCTACGTTGATTCCTCCGCAAATCGGAACGGCTGCCGCGAAAATATCAGGGAAGCGGCATACAATGTCGAAAGTTCCCATTCCGCCCATCGACAAACCGGTGATGTATACCCTGTCTTTATCTATATTATCCATTTTCAGGTAAGTATCTATCAACTCTTTTACTTGTTGTATGGCCGGAGATATGGTATAATCGACCGGGAAAGTTGTAGCATTGTAAGAAGCCGGTTGGGATGCGAAAGGCCAGAAATAGTTAGACGGACATTGAGGAAATAGCACATAAGCCGGATACGCATTCCGGTTTTCCGCTTTTACGAACAAATCTCCTCCATATTTCAGTTGGCTGGTATTATCCGAACCTCTTTCTCCTGCTCCGTGCAAAACAATAACCAACGGATATTTCACGCCTTGTTCGATTGTTTTTGGAGTTAATTTTCTGTAATTCAGCACTTCGCTGCTCGATGTTTTCAAAGTTTCTTTGGAGAATTCCGAATCAGGGTCAGCGACATCTGACAATTTGGTACATTTCATTTTCATGGTGTTCAGGTTGACCTGAACGTCATAAATAGCTGTTTCTTTGACTTGAAAGGAATTGTCGTTGCCGTCACCTGTAAAGACATAAATATCAGCTTCTTCACCCGAATTCAGCACAAGATGTCCGGGCACATTGACCCGGCAGGTAATCGATGGATTCCAACCGTTTTGCGGCAAAAACTTGAAACGGAATGCACCCGTGTTGTCTGAACCGTCTTTGCTTTTCAAAATACCGGTCCATGTAAAAACGCCGGCGCTCGCTTTTGTCATGGGTAACGTACCTCCGGTAGACCAACCGACTGTAGTCGCATTTCCGGTAACATACATGTTTTCGTAGCTGGCAGCCGAAGAAAAATCAACTACACAGAATAAGCTTAGTAATAAGACAGTTATCTGCTTCATAATTTTTATATACTTGTTTATTTATTTACTTGTCAACTTGTCAACTTGTTTACTTGTCAACTCGTCTACTTATTTATTTCACCATTATTTTTTTCGAATATTCTACATTCTCTGATTCAATTTTCACAATGTAAATTCCTTTAACCGGCATGGGAATTGATTCTGTTCCTCCGTTAAATTCACCACTGGCAATCAACTGTCCAAGCGTATTGTATATCTTGTATGTTGTGAAAGTTTCTTGCTCGATAACAATGTTATTATCAGCCGAATAAATTTTTGTTGATTCATCGAATCTTACATCTTTGATTCCGGTGCTTCCATCGCCATAATATGATAAAGTAATCCGGTCTAAAGCAGGAGCGTAGTCGTTGTTATTTCCGAATTCGATGGTGTTGTCGATGTTTGCCTGCAAATCCATCAATATGGTTTTGATGCCAAGTCCCGAACCGCCTTCAGTTCCTGTTCCGGTGAAAGTATATTCTTGCCAGGATTCATCTTTTCCGTTTACTTTTACATAAGCATATTTGCTGACATCCGACATGTAGTAGAATGTAACTGCATAAGAACCTGATTGCGGAACTTTTACTTTTTGGAAAGTCAGACTGCGACCTTTACCAATGGAGCTGACGTATTGTGTGTTGGAACATAAATTGTCGTTATCCGTTTTTACCGTAACGCCAAAAGGGATGGTGTTTTCGGTAGATTCTGCTTCGTATTTTTTAAGTACCGGCTTTTCGTAAAATGAAGAGGGAGATAGAATTATTGCTGCTCCTCCGTTATCTTGGAGCGGTAATGAAATTTTGTCTGTTGAAGTCAAATCTTTTTTGTATTCAAACAATATTTCGGACGAACATCCTCCATCTTTGTAAATGTAGGCATAGTACGTTTTTCCGGGAGAAAGGAAAGACAGATTAATTTCCAGGTTCCTGTTTTCATTGGTTAATGAACCGACATACCAATCTTCTCCTTTTTTACGGGCCAACGTAATAAAGTTTTCCGGTTCAGATTCCAAACACTTTATATCGTCCCACACGGCAGGTAATCTTTTCAAAAAATCGGATGCAATGTTGTATCTGATATTATTGGGATTATCCATGATGTGTTGCAAACCCGATTCGAAAATAACACTCAACGCTAATTGATGCGCCCAAGTGGTTCCATGCAAAATCCTACCGTTTTTATCCGCGAAATCAACCGGACAGTAATCGGTTGAACCTAAAACATTTCTTACAATTGCCGAATTGATATTATGTTGTGCTGATATAACAGCAGGATTTTTCGCGTAATAAGCGTTGCTTAAAACCGCTTCGGAAGAAAGTAAGTGGGGCCATGTCCGTTTCAATCCGGTTGGTTTTGTTGAAGAATGTAAATCCAACATCAATTTTTGTTCGGAAGCGACTTCTAATAGCAAATCGTATTTCTTCATCATTGTTTGAGAATCGTCTTCCCAAAAATCGACTTTCAAACCTTTTATACCTTGCGATTTCCAGTTCGACAATGTGGTTTGCAAATTTGCTTTAGTCGATGACAACGTGTTTTGATTTACCCAAATAAAGATTCCGATTCCTTTGCCTGTCGCGTAATTTTTGATTTGAGTTAATGAGATTTTCGAATTATTCTGCCAACCACGGTCTAAAGTAATATATTCCCAACCCATCTCTTTTGCCCAATCGATGTAGGCATAAATATTTGTCATAGACAAGTAGTCTGAAGTATCTTCACCTCCATAATTCCATGCGGCTCGTCCGGGTTTTATCCACGATAAATCGGTAATGTTGGTTGAAGCATTCAGGTTTTCCAACATGGTCGATTCTGCTATGGTGTTCAAAGAACCAATAAACAGTGTTCTCCACGGAGTTTGAAGCGGTAAAGAAGAAGTGATTGAACTAACCGGTTTATATCCGAATGCCTGTGTTTGTTCGTCTACTTCTAACTGAGAACCGGCATAGTTCCCGTTTACCGAAGCTTCGGCGAGCAACACATAATCGGCATTTGTTTTTATAAGTAATGGCAATGAAATGTGCGGTTGCGAGCAACTCAACATGTCCCAATCGGGTTCTTCGATGGTATTCTTGTAATCTTTGGAATATGTTTGGGGAAATATCCGGTCGATATTAGCCGTTTTGCATTCACTTAATTCGGAATTGACGGAAATATTTCCTGAACCATCGACATAATACCTGAAAGCGATTCCTTCGTTATATGCCCTGGCTATTACTTGCAAATTTTTTCCCGATTTGGTGAATGAAGCGGTTATTTCATTGCATTTGTCGGTGTAAGCGCTTTTCTTACCGGTCGGCAAAGAATAACTTTCATCAATTGCTTTTGACGAAACAGAAGAGAATGCGAGTCCTGTTGTAAAATCAGCGATTGAGGTATTGATTCCCAAGTTTGATTTTGAAATAATCATTTCCGAACCTTTGCTGACTTGATAATACATCGCTGTGTTGTTATCCAAAAACAGTTCGAATTTGATATTTCCATCGGGAGATACAACCTGAGCGACTTTGTTATTTGCAAAAGCATTGTTAGCCACGAAGACGCAAAGGCACAAAGAAATTAAATAACTAAAACTTTGTGTCTTAGTGCCTTTGTGGTTATTTTTATATATTCTATCCATTTTGTTATTTTATTACAATTTTCTTAACCAAAACTTCTTTGCCTGCAATAATTTTCACCAGATAAATTCCCTTTTCTACAATTATCCGTTCTTCCGAAGTATCAAATTGTCCGGAAGAAATCAATTGACCGGATATATTTGTTATCCAATATTTTCCGGGAATTTCAGACTGGATAATAATTTCCTGAGCGGAAGACAATACATTCGTTTGGTCGGAAGAAGTCCGGTAAATTGCGGAACTTCCGGTTTTTTCGAACATCTGCCATTTCAATAATTGGAATCTGTCGGCTCCGTTGTTTTCGAGTGTTCTCAATCTGTAACCACGATATTTTTTATTTGCTTCACAATAAAATTTCATGGTGGCGTAACGCGACGGAAATAGAAAATCCCGCACTTCACTGACTGTTTCCCAATCCCTGTCAAAACCCTCTACTATCCACGATTTCGGGTCTCTTTCGGGATAATCCTGACATGAAGTCAAGGTGTAATAATTCAATGCCGCTTGATTGGATAATTCTATTTCAACTGAAAAATTGGAAACATCGCCCGAATAGTATTTTTTCGACATATCTCTATCAAACAGATTGTAACATCTTTCGTCAAAAGAGCCGTAAACATACACGCCTAAAGGATTTCCCAATACTTTGTTCTTGAAATCTATTCCTTGCGTGATATCTTCCGGAAAATTCTTTTTATCCGTATTAGTCAAGTAAGGAATACCAAATAATTGAATTTCTCCGATTGAACCGCCAGAAGCAGTCACTCTGTAATATTTGGTTGCTTTGTTTGTTTCCTGATGAGCGTTTCTGGTTATCCGGAATAATGCGCCATTTTCGAGGTCTTCGACTTGCGAAGAGGTTACAACCGAATAATTATTTCCATCGGTTGAATATTCCAACTTCCATGTTTTTGCATTTTTCGAACCATTGGCTCCTGAAGAAAGCAAATAACCTGTCAACAGATAGGGCATGTCGCATTCTATTTTTATTTCGGCAGAAGAACCTGTATATGAATAAATTGTATATTCATTATTATCAGTTAGATATGATAAATTATCAGTCGTTTTATTGGAAGTGATGATTGCGTCATCTGTCAAGTCGTAATCGAATGTTACTCTTACCGGTTCCGGGCGCACCATCGATACGGATGTAGTCCATATTTCAAACTTATCAATATTGGGGCCTCCGCCATCGTGCGGAGTTATCGCGATGGTGTTTATTCCCTGATTCAGATAAATGTAAGTGGTCATCATCGCGATAGGCGGCGCATTCCAATCGGAAGTTGTCGTGGGCATTGTTACAATAACTTTGGGATAATTTCCTGATTTGACAGCTATCGAACGAATGTGCATGCTTGTGTAATAAGTCCGGAATTCGTAAGTTCCTTCTTTTTCGATATTGACATTCTGGAAAACAATAGCGCTTCCCGAGTCATTATCGCCAACATAAGAATTGCCGGAATAACCATTCACATACTTTACTTTGGCCGGAGATGTCAATGTCGCGTGCTCTGCTTCCAATTTCAGAACCATTTCCTGTGCATGAATGGTGTTGAGCAAGCAAGTTGTCAAAACCAATAAAATGACTAATATTTTATTTTTCATATGTAAATAATTGTTATGCCACTAAGACTCGAAGGCACGAAGAAATATTAAATAAAAACTTTGTGACTTTGTGACTTCGTGGTTATTTCCAATCCTTAATTTGCATTAATTATTAACTTTTTGGCTGCTACAGATTTATTTGTTTGTACCTTGACAATTACAATCATATTATTTTCATATAAATCGAAACTAAAATCCGACTCATTTAATCCGCTTTGAGAATACAGTAATTTTCCGTGTAAATCATATACATCAACTTTTTGAAGATGGTCATTTATACTGCTGTTGATGTGTATTTTTTTACCTATTGCCGCTATATTTATAGTATTCGCAGATTTTATAGATGGTTGACTGTTAGGCGCTTTTACATCAGGAATATTTACCGCGGCAGCAACTACAGTTCCGGTGCCGAACGCTCCATAAATCTGATTTGAAACTTTATTGTTTTCTATGAAAGGACGATAATTACCTTCAGTTGATTTTTCAAGCCAAGCACTCCAACTCAAGGATTGAGAATTGCGATTGTTATAGGCATGCAATACGTTTTTGACCATCCAGCTTTTATAAGTATCAGTATCTACACCTGGCATTTCTTCGATGTATTTACGTACGTAACGCATGAGGATACCTTTAAATCCAACCAAATCTCCTCCACTTGTACATACTTTCAGTACTCCGTAACTGTCGCAGAAATAACTGCCTATTGAATAATCGATTACCTTTTTTGCATCGTCTTGGTAGGTTGTAGCTTTGCCTTCAAATGTATCACCATAGCGTTCGTAAAGCATCACGGCAGCACCCAGAAAAGTTCCTTGATTGTATGTCGAAGCCCAATAATTGTATTTGTCGGTAGACTTTGTGTCATCCCACGAATCGTTTATGTGACCAATCCCTTCCGGAAGTTTCGTCAGATGTTGGCGTTGAAGTTCGTATAGTTTTTTGGCTTTGACATAGTAAGAGTCGTCTCCGGTTGCTTTAGCGATATAACAGGCTGCTACTTCCATCGGGCCGTTAACACAAGAATTTGTAGTCGGTAATCCTTCACACCAACGTAATAGTCCTGCTGCAAAATTTCCTGCCGGAAGCAAAGCTCTATTGTATGTATAGTCAAAATATTCCTTCGCTAAACCTTTATAATTCCGCCCCTCATCACCAAACAATAAATGTGCGCGTACCATTCCGATTACCAACCAAGCCAAATCATCGTTATAATCATTGGCTTTCCATCCGGTTTCTCCAGGTCTTTTATTACTGGTAGCTCCTACATATTGTGTCGCAACAAAGTTGTCGAAGACCTCGTTATACATCATTTTGTAGTCTTCATTTTGAGTCGTTTCATACGCGTCTAACAATATTTCCATGTTTTCGGCAGTATCCCAAAATCCGGGTCTTTCAATGACATGTCCGGTTGCGGGTATGGAATTGATTTTGAAAGCAGGACTATAAGTAGCCGGCATATAAAATTTATCTTTCCACGCGTTTATAATTTCATCGCGCAACTCTACCGTAAACTCATTGGATTGTTCGTTGGCTTTGACAAATTTCCAAACTTGTCCTCTTGCTTCCGGATTATCGCTTTTGGCTCCGAGAATGATGAGAGAACCTTCTGTATCCAAAGGTTTGCGCAAGTACTGTCCGGTATAGCTAACAATGTAATAGCAATTTTCTTTGCCTTCAACCGGAGTGAGTGTCCATTGAGCAGCAGTACTTATGGTTGACTTTTGCACAACATCAGTTCCGCTTGCTGTCAAATATCTACGTGTATAAGCATTTTGAAAAATAAATTTTTGTCCGCTTTTTGTGGCTATCCAACGTTGAGAGTTTACTTCAGCATTGGTGTATGCTTTCATTTTTGTATCGGTAACGAAAGAAGAATTTTCTACCGAGAGGATTTTATTTCCCTCAAAGGGAAATATTCCGAAAGTGCCGCCGGCTTCCATAGGAGATGGGGATACTTCATCATAATCGGCAAAAAACTCGATTTCAAAAACCCGGGCAGTTCCGTTACTGCTTTGTTCCGCTTGAGTAATCGTAAACATTATATCGTCCGAAACAATATTTCCGATATAAGTATGAGTTGAAACATTTTTATTGTTTCCGGTAACATTGATAATATCTTGATATATGCCATTCTCTTTTGCTTGAAATTTGAAATTCCGGGTATTCCAAGCGGATTGATTTTCTCCTTCACCGGCATGATGTACGATTATTTTGCGGATTTTCACCGGTTCAGTAAAAGTCATACTCATCCATTTGTTGCCGGAGTTGTTTGCACACCATTTGGTATAATAGTGGCTATCAAAAGCTTTTCCCATGGATTCTCCTTCTCCTTTTTGAGAAGAGCCTGTTACTTTGTGCGGATACACTCTTCTCATAGGAGTTGCTTCAATCATATTTGTAGCTTTTTTTCCGAATATTTCGAACTCATAAATACGGGCAATCCCGTTGTCTGTTTGCGTTGCTTTATCTATTTGGAGGCGCAACGCGATAGTGGTAAATGAAGCCGGTTCATGAGTAGTGGTTGATTTATTATTTCCCGTAACGGAAACAACATCAATCCATTCTCCTGCTTCATAAGTTTGTATCCTATACTCTGATGTATTATAATCAGCGCTTTCTCCGCCTGCTTGCGCATGCTGAAGGGTCATTTTGCAAATCTCAACAGGTTCATTAAAAATGAGTTCAAGATATTTCACCGGACTGGAATTATCACACCATTTTGTTTTTAAGTTTCCATCAAATGCTTTTGACATGGCTTCGTTCGAGTTGGCTTGACCTGAACCATTAATTGTAAAACCAGTCAGTTTGGTATCACATTGAGCATTTACATTAAAACATGTAGTGATAATCCATAAAAATGAAATGATAAACAAATATTTATTCATGTTGTATATTTTTTCTAATTGTTTTGCTTTAATATGAAAGACCCTTTGCTCATTTATATTTTTCTCGTTTTTAAGTAACCGTTTAATTTTATAATCGGGATTTTTTTTGAGCCACGAAGCCACAAAGGCACAAAGTCTTTCAAACCGCTAACACAGTTAAAATTAAATTCTCCATGCTCTCCGTATCTCTATGGTAATAAAATAAAAACTTTGTGTCTTTGTGTCTTCGTGGCAAAAAAGACTCATTTTTAGCCTGATTCGAAATTTTCAAACAGTTTTTAATTCTCAATAAGCAATTTAGCTTGTTCAGTCATTTGATTTTTGGTCAACCGGATAATATAGCATCCGGATACCAGGTTTTCAGTAGGAATTCCTGAAGATTCATATTTTTCCTGTTCGTAAACAAGTTGTCCTTGTATGGAATAAATTTTCAGGTGACCGGTTCCGTTCAGGAATACTTTATCTCCTCTTTTTGCCGGATTCGGATGAACAGTTAGCTTTTGCGTAGTAATGGATGTATTCTTTATGCTATTCGAAACTTGTTGTTTGAATATTTCAAATTCATAAAGATTGATTTTCTTTTCATCTCCCATCCGGTCGGCAGGAATTTCGAGTTTCACATAACGGGCTTCTTTGGCCGGATTGATTACCTCTGTTTTGATATTTTCAGAGCTTTTTCCTGTAACATCCACTAATTTTTCCCAGCTCAATAAGTCGGAGCTGACGGAAATTTTATATCCGTCGATATTTTGTGTAGATGAATTGATTGATTTAGCGTCATACAATTTGAATTCAGAAATTGCATATTTGTCTTTCAGGTCAACTACTACATATTTATCGCCATTGGATGTAGTCCATTTTCCGTTAGGCGTATTTTTATTTCCATCAAATAATGCTACGGCGGCTTGCTGAATATCCGGTGATGTTTGTTGTTCCAAAACCGGTTTCCCTACACTGATTAGTTCTTTCTCGTATCTGGATTCAACCGATTTGCGGCCATAAAACTGAAAACTGAAAATGCGGATAGTAGTGATTCCTTTTGGCACAAACTTGATATAACGCGCTTTAGTCGGAGTGATTTCTTTGATTTTGCGTGTAACTTCTCCTTGTCCTGTTTCGTGTACCACTTCTTGCCAGTCAGCAAGTCCGGTTCCGGTAGTACTTACATAGATGTAATATTCAGGAACATTTTCATATTTTTCCAATGTTTTGCAATCATCAATAACAAATTTATCCACATCGTAGAAATCCGACAATTCAATGATTACGGAATGCGATGAGGCGTTATAGCTCCACTTCTTGGTTTTATTGGCGGGAACATCTTTGTCTAACAGTAGATTTTCTGCTCCCTGGTCAGTATAACCGCCTGTGTAGGAATGAATTTTAGCGATACGCACACCTAAACCATCATTTGGTGTAATACTGATTAATGGAGAACCACCTACGGGAGGCGTAGAGTTTGTCAGTTCCAGTGTGTTGGTCGATTGAGCCAAGTTTACCAAAGGCTCGGCACCTCCCAATGGAGCATAAATTTCCAAACTGGATTTCATCATTTTACCGTTATTCACATATTCAATTTCTTCGGCATTCATTCCTGCACGCCAGAAAAATAATTCGCGGTATGCTATTTCATCAGGAGAATCAGCTCCTGCCAACACAAATTTCTTCGGACAAAGTTTCTCGTATATTTCGCCTACTTTTACTTTATCAACATACAACATGGTAATTCCCCAAGCATAATAATGTGTCAGGGTAATTCTTTTCCATTGTCCATCGTTTACTGCCATGGTTGTACGGATTATTTTTTCCGAAGGAGTTTCATATATCAATTTTCCATCGTCATCGATTTTCAGGAATCCGTTGCCGATTTGATTTTCAAACCAGGCAACCAATCCTTTGCCTGACGTTTGCATATCAAATGAAATGGTAAACGGATGAACTGTATTTTCGGGAATAAGCACAATGCTTTTGTCTGTATTTTTGTTTCCTAATGGGTAGGAAGTTCTACTTATTCTCACAGGTAATGCTTTACCGGCTTCCAACGCGTCGAACAAAGAAGGCACCATGGCATAGAAAAATTCTTCGTGTCCTGCTGTATTCGGATGCGCGTTATCGTTCATATAACCGTTTGCCCAACGTCCGGCTCCATCATCAATCGCTCCAAGCGTATTGATACTTGGTAAATCCCATTCATGAATCAACAAATTCAGTTTTTTGACATAATTATAATCTGTCGCGTTAAAATCGCCACGAGTATAATTATTGGCCATAACAGGAACAATTCCGGCATCTCTGGCTTGTTTGATAGCTTTCAACATATTATCGCGATAGCTGTTATACGCAGGTTCTCCGTTTTCGTGAATTCCTTCATTTCCCAAAGAAAGTGCATACAATACATAACTGCTGCAATTGCTCATTAAGTCGCGTTCCCAACGGTCTAAAAGGGCGCTCGTACTATTTCCCCCGATGGAAATATTGGAAGTTGTCCAATCCAACCCTAAGCCTTTTTCTTTACGTTCTTTTAATAAATTGGTGTACATGTATGCCCAACCAAAATTACTCATCGCCCCCGCGCCAACGGCTACGGATGAACCCATATAAGAAATTTTAAGGTCATTTATTTCTCCGCAGGATACACTATATGTGTAATTTTTCAAATCAATCGTAATATCATACGGACCTCCGTTCATATTCGTACGGAAATTATCTACGGTAACACCGAATTGGGTAGCTTGTGTTTGCGAAATTACCTGATTGGTATCTTTGATTCTTTTCAGGACTTCCTGAGATGATTTATTTATCACGAAATTAAAATACGGGTTTCCGTCAAACTCTTTTACTAATGTATGACGAGCCGACCAAACTCCATTTCCTTGGTAAGTAAGAGGAGAACCTTTGGTTACATCAGTTCCTCCGGGAACTGCATTTCCGACAATATCCAACGCAGTAATAGGCAGGACTGTATACGTTTTATTCGTGAGGTTGATGGTTATCCTTACCGGACCTGTAGTTGTAGCTTGTATCGGATTTCCATTTTCGATAAGCGTTCCTGCTGTAGCTCCGGCCCCATATTGAATCGCATTGCCGTTTCCTAAATCACGAGAGAAAGTGAATGAACCTTCTTTCAATGAAGTATAAATCTCAAAGTTATTGGTAAGCATCAAATCTAACCCTGTAATCATGCGCATTTCAACCGGATTGGTATCTTCCGAAGCAGAGCCGTTAAAGCTTGCAGCTCCCAATTGGCCGCTGATATGAATCTCTATTTCGTCGGAAAGTGATTTAGACCCAAAGTAGATAGTTGCTTTTACTTTTACCGTACCATTTTTTTTAGGAGATAGAACTCCTTTGTCACTGATAGCGGCAACAGATGTATTGTCTACTTCCCATTTAATTGAGCCATAACCGGAACCTACAGGCAATATGGTTGTCGCAATTTGTGATGTCTGTCCGGCAGATGTAATATCACTACCCGAAAGTTTTATAGAAGTTGGAGCTGCTATTTCGGTAGTGTAAATTTCAAATTTGTCCATATTCGGACCTCCAACTCCTTGCTGATTCGGATATGGAGTTATTTTTATTGTATTTTTACCTTGATTGAGGTAAATATGGGTACTCATTGATGCGACCGGAGGCGCATTCCAATCGGGAGTAGTAGTGAGATTTGTTGAAGTCGCTTCAGGAAAGTCATTTATTTTGACTGCGATAGACCTAAGTTGCATGCTCGTGTAATAGGTTTTAAACTCATAAGTACCTTCCTGAGCAATTTCCACATCTGTGAAAACTATGGAACTTCCAAAATTATTATCCCCGACATACGCGTTTCCGGAATAACCGGCTACAGTTTTAACTTTAGCAGGTAGAGTCAGTGTTCCTGATTCAGCTTCAAGAGATTTTACCAATGTTTGAGCTTTCAATGCCGGTATCAGCGATAAACATAATAAACTCAAAAACAAAATTTTTCTCGAAATGATAAATTTTATCCGTTCCATGATTATTAGATTTTTTATTTGATTCTACTCTGATTATTGTACAAAAAACTTTTCTGCGTAGAAATTTTTATTGTTTTGAAAATGAACTATATAAATTCCTTTTTCTAAGTTTTTGGTGTCAATGATATCGGTGGATTTATTATAAGAAACCCTATTTCCACCCATATCATAGACAGCAACATCTTCTGAATAACCTAAATTGATGGCAATTTTTTCTCCTGCTTTGACAGCGGAAGGATTCAAATTACTTTTTTTTTTTACGACTTTTTTTATGCCGGAAGATGTGTTTTCAATGTTTACATCCGCGCTTAGTTTCATGTCTCTTGAAGAAACTCCCAATTCTAATTTGTAATTTCCAGCATCGACAACGAATTTCTTTTTCTCTACGCTGTAATAGGAGAAATCATCTTTATTTAATTTTAGCGTGATTGTTTTTTCTTCGCCTGGTTGCAGATATACTTTTTCGTAGTTTTTCAATTCTCTTAGAGGACGTTCAACCGGAGAACCTCCTTGTTTATTTACATACAATTGAACTACTTCCGCGCCGGCCACAGCACCTGTGTTTTTGATGGTAAAATTTACTTCCACGATGTTCTCGCCTTCAGTAATTTTATTCGCTTGCATGTTTGATAATTTGAACGTTGTGTATGATAATCCATAACCGAATGGATATTGAACTGTTCTGTTCAATTTGTCAAATCCGCGATAGCCTACAAAAACGCCTTCGGTAAATTTCACATGTTTGTCGCCATCAGAATCGTGGTATGAGTTATAAGTCGGATTATCCGCCCATTGTTTTTCGAAAGTGACCGGGAGTTTTCCGGAAGGATTTATTTCTCCAAATAACACTTGAGCCATAGCAGTTCCAGCTTCTTGTCCGCCATACCAACCCCAAAGCAAGCCTTTCAGTTTGGGTTCCCAATCTTGCATGTATACGTTTCCTCCTGCATTGACTACGGCAACCATCGGTTTGGTCGATTTCTGAGCGTCTTTTATCATGCTTTCAACAGCAGATGGAAGTCCGAAAGAGCGATCGCTGGCTTCTCCTTCACTGCTTGTATTGTGTCCGATGAAGGCTACAATCAGGTCGGCCTTGTTCAATTCGTTTTCAAAACGATTGTTGTCGCCATCTTTCTGATATGAAAAATCAACTGAACCGGCTCCTCCTGCCTGGAAGTATTCCAGTTTCACGGCATATTTTTGACCTGCGGTTAAGGTCATACGGTATTTTCTTTCCCTTAATCCACCATCTTTGTACTCATCAATTACTTTTGTATTGTTGATGTATAAACTGAATCCGTCATCCCCGCTTACAATCAGGTCGTAAGTTCCCGTTTGAGTTGGACGTATTTCGCCTGTCCATCTTACAGAAAAATCATTTTTGTTTACTTTATCCAAATCACATCCGGCAGTCCATTCAAAGCCGATTCTTTTGTCGATTCTTGTCGCGACAGGAGTTCCGGATAGTTCTTTATTGTTAAAATATTCTCCGTATAAACCATTTTCTTGTGAGGTTGAAGAGGTGAATAATACATTTTGCATGTGGTCGAATTTATCTACATAAGTCACATTGACTCCTTTTTCGGTTGCCAGTTTTTTCAAACCGTCGAAATAAGTCACAAAACTGAATGGTTTTACCAATCCGCTACCGCCTCCGGCCGCGAATATCAGGGCGTTGTTTCCGATTACTGCAATATTTTTTACCGTTTGAGGATTGATAGGAAGAATGTTATCGGTATTTTTTAACAATACAATACCGTCTTTCGAAACATCCAACGCGGTTTTTACTGTTGCCGGATTATTTAATGGAATACTTGTATCTAATTGTTGTTTATCGAAAATGCCAAAAGCGATTAGAGTGCGTAAAATATGTTTGACTTTCAGGTTGATATCGTCCATTGAAATTTCACCCGATGCCAAATATTTACGTAACGCGTCTTCGTTTTCAATTTCATTGCCTGCCATTTCGAGGTCGAGACCGCTTTTCACTGCCGGAACGCAGTTGTGAGTAGAGCCCCAGTCGGACATTACCAATCCGTTGAATCCCCATTGGTTTCTCAATACTTCTTTCAATAACCAAGGGTCTTCTGTTGTCCATACACCATTTAACAGGTTGTAACTTGACATCACTGCTCCTACTTCCGCTTTTTGAACCGCAGATTTAAATGCGGGAAAATAGATTTCGTTCAATGTACGTTCGTCAATGTCGGAGCTTACATAATTCCGGTCATAATCCTGAAAGTTGGCCGTGAAGTGTTTGATTACTCCCATAACACCATTGGCTTGCAAACCTTTGATGTATTCGGTTGATGTTTGCGCAGCCAAGAATGGGTCTTCTCCCATGTATTCAAAATTACGTCCGCACATCGGTCCGCGATGTATATTTACGCCAGGGCCAAGTAAAATATTTACGCCTCTCGCTTTACAATCGGATGCTAACGCTTGTCCATATTCGTAAGCCAAATCGCGGTTCCAAGTAGAAGCAAGCATCAAGGCGCAAGGATAAGCGGTTGAAGCTCCCCAGGTTCCCAAGCCTTGAGGCCCGTCCGACATTTTTGCGGAAGAGATATTTAACCGAGGGAATGCTTTGGTGTACATCCAGTCAACTCCTCCGATGTAAATCAGTTTTTCACGGGTTGTCATGTTTTTCAACAACTCATCTGCTCTTTTTTCCACCTCGGGAGTAAACCATGATTGAGAATAGGTATAGCTCGTTATCAGCAATAATATCACTGCTAATGCATATTTTGTCAATTTTTGTTTCATGTTTATTTTAATTAAATTATTGTTTGCTGGTTTTAAACACGGAGTAAAAGGAGTTCTTTCACGGAGTTCACAGAGTTTTTTAATTAAACTCCGTGAAAATTACTCTGTGTACTCCGTGTTTAAAATTCATGATTATTTTACGATTACTTTTGTTGTGTTATTCTCAATGCTACTGTTTATTTGTACGATATAAATACCTTGACTTAAAGAGATGTCTTTTTGCGAAGAAGACAATTTGCCTTGATTAATTTTCAAGCCTGCTATATTGTAAATAGCATAAGTTGCCGGAATATTTATATCTGACTGAATGCAAAGTTTTTTCTGTTCTGAATATATGTTGTAATGAGAACTCTTATTTACGGGTGTTACAATACCTGAACCTGTATGTTCTTTTCCAAATAATTGCCATTTGAGTAATTGTGTGTCGGGACTTCCGTTGTTGGTTTCAACATCCAACAGGAATTTGGAATAACCTTTCAAATCGTTGATGTCGAACCGCATGGTAGCGTAACGGCAAGGGAAAGCAAATTCAACTCGTCTGTCTAATTCAACCCAACCAATTTCGTCGTTGTAACCGTTGAATGTCCATTTTGCAGGGTCACGGTCGGCGAAAGCATCAGCCGATGTCAATGTGTATGATGTTAATTGATAAGCTTTTCCTAAATCAATTTCTACATAAAATTGTTTGCTTCCACTCATGTAATATTTACTATTCAATTTCCGGTTGAACAGGTTGTAGAATTTTTCCGACCAATCGGTTCCAAATGCTCCTTCGGGGTATCCTGTCGCGTTGGTTGTAACATTTACACCTTCGGTTATATCTTGTGGAAAGCTTTTGCCATCTGTGTTAGTCAGATAAGGAACACCAAACAATTGCCATTCAGCTACATTGATATCAGTACTTCCTTTGGCGGTCAGGCGATAATATTGCGCTGACTGTGTAGCTCCATCGCCATACGACCTGTTTATGGTAAATAAATAAGCTCCCGACAAATCGGTAGAAGAATTGGATGTTACTGTTTTCCATGTAGTGCCATTGGTCGATGATTCTAATGTCCATTTGGTAACATCTTCGATTTCGTCAGTACCGGAAGATAACAGGTAGCCTGTGAGAAGAATCGGATATTTACATTTAGCAGTGATTTGAGTAGAAGTAACTCCTGGTACGTTATAAATGGTAAATTCGCTGTTATCAGTTACATAAGACAATGTTTCGTTGTTGTATTGTGCTGTAATTTCAGCTTCATCTGTAAAATCGGAGATGAACGAAAGGTTTTCTACTTCCGGTTGTGGGATGGATTCGTTTGTTTGGTGTATTTCAAATTTATCCAAGTTAGGACCATCATCATTGTATGTTCCGAAAGTGAGTTTGTTTTTCCCTTTATCCAAATAAATCAGCGTAGAAACTTCGGCAGGAGGCGCGTCATTCCAATTCTGGGAATCTTTTGTCCTTATAATTGATTTTTTGTACTGGTTGACTTTGATAGATAGATTCCTTGACGAACCCATGGAAAAAACTTTTAATTGATAAGTTCCTGTTTCCGGTATTTCGACATCAACAAATTGCAGGTGAGATTTTGCACTTTGGTTGAAGTCGCCGATATATTTTCCTCCGGATAATCCGCTGATGGTAGAACCATCTAAAGGTTTGACTTTCAGACTCCCGAATAAGCGGGCGTTTTCCGCTTCCAAAAGAATAGGAAATTCTCCGGGTTGGGCTGCGGTCAGGATTTCAAACTTATCCATGTTTGGTCCGCCTTGTCCGGAAGGGTAAGGTGTGATTATTATTGTATTTTTCCCTTGGTTCAAATTAATGTAAACGCTCATTGTTTCTGTAGGAGGAGCATTCCAATCGGATGTAGATTTAACTGTGGCTGAAACTACTTCCGAAAGATTATTGGCCTTGATAGCGATAGAGCGCGAACCTACGCAAGTGTAATACGTTTTAAATTCGTATCTTCCTGCTTTGTTTACTTCAACATCTGCAAAGGTAATTGCGCTTCCGGCATCATTGTCGCCCACGTATGCATTGCCCGAATAGCCGTTTACAGACTTTACTTTTGCCGGAGCTGTCAGTGTTCCGGATTCCGCTTCAAGTGAAACGACTAATTCCTGAGCTTTTAATGTTGATGATAACAACAATAATAAAAAACTGCAAAGCAATATTTTTAACTTGATAAAATTCATTGTATTTCTATTAGTCATAATTTCAATTTTTAACACGGAGTAAAAAGGAGTTTATTTTGTGGAGTTTTACGAAGTTTTAAATTAAACTCTGTGAATTATTCTCTGTGTTACTCCGTGTTTAAATAATTTTTATTGTATCACTTGATTTTTACTTCTATTCCCTTCGATAAAGTTCCTTTTCCTTTGTAAACTTTTCCATTAAGAAGTACTTCTACATTGATATTTTTGATTTCTTTTTCTATTTTTCTTTTGCCTTCTCGGCTTGCCAATTTAACATTTACCGTATTACCGTTTTTTTCGGCAGAGAAAGTCATCAGACTGTAATCTCCACATTGGAAAGCCCATCCGTCACCGGCATCGGTGTAGAGTTTTCCTTGTGCTTTTCCTTGTTCGTCCAAACAGACAATCAGTGTAAGCGGGTCGAAAGAGTTTTCGTTGGTATTTTGAGTAATTTTTCCGGCAGGAATAATGCTTCCGCCTCTCACTTTCAATTTAGCTTGATATTTGTCGTATAAATCACCATCGACCAAACTTAATTCTTCCCAAATTCCTAAAGGCAAAGTAGGATTTGTTGAAAATCCGGGAACAACTAATAAATTTTCTCCCATCAAAAAAGCTTCTTGCTCGCTTCTCAATCTCAAATCCTGAGGATTGGCAAAAAAGACGGGCGCCATTAATGGCATACCGGTTTGAGAAGCATCATAAAATAAGGTGTAGATATATGGAAGCAAACGATAACGGCGTTCCAACGCGATGCGTGAAGTCTTTTCGATAGATTCTCCGAAAGCCCAAGGTTCTTTGTCATTGGTTCCGGCACAAGCATGTCCGCGCACAAAAGGCATAAATACGCCGAATCCTAACCAGTTTGCCCATAAATCGCCATCGGTATTATTTAAGAATCCGCCAATATCAGGTCCGTTATAAGGTTGTCCGGATAAGCCTAAAGTAATAGACATTGGAACAGAAAGTTTCATGTGGTCTTGTCCTGCCCAGTTGTCACCAGTCCAGGTAGCCGCATAACGTTGTCCTCCAAGTAAGTTTGAACGAGTCAGGATAAACGGACGCTTATCGGGATTCACAGCTTTGATGCCTTCCAATGAGGCTTCAACCATTAATCTTCCGTAAGCATTGTGGTATAATAAATGTGAGCCGGCAGGTAAATTACCTCCACCTCTGTGTGGAGTGTCGTAAGGCATGGTGCCTAATCGTTGACTTTCGGGCAATTCATTGTCATTCACGGCAGGTTCGTTCATGTCGTTCCAGATTCCATCCATTCCTTTTGCCAAGAAATCTTTGTAAAGTCCCGACCACCATTTCCTGACATCAGGATTTGTAAAATCAGGGAAAGCGCAGTCACCCGGCCATACTTTTCCGTGATATTCTTCTCCGTTGGGTTTTTTCACCCAAACATCGTTGGCTTTTCCCGATTGGTAAATACTATAGTTATTGTCTACTTTTACTCCCGGGTCAATCATGTAAACCGCACGGAATCCTTTTTTATGTAAATCGTCATTCAATGCCCTTGGGTCGGGGAAGTTGGTTTGATTGAATGTGAAAACCCGGTATCCGTCCATGTAGTCAATGTCCATCCAGATTACATCACAAGGGATATTTTTCGCACGGAAAGTGTCGGCTATTTCACGTACTCTTTGTTCGGTTCCATACGAGAAACGGCATTGGTGATAGCCTAACGTCCAACGGGCAGGCATTTGGATCGTACCTGTCATTTCGGCCAATCCTTTCAATACCGCTTGCGGAGATTCGCGGTCGATGATATATACCCGGAAAAGCGCGCCTTCCGTATTGAATTCAATTTCATCTGATTTGGTGTAAAGTTCTGATTTCCAGGAAGAGTCGAAAATAATTCCGAATGCAGTTCCATCGTTTCTGACTCCCATCACCCAAGGATGGCTTTGGTAAAGTCTTTTACCACCGTCCACTCCATAAGCTCCGGTATCTGTGTTCCATAATTTAATGTATTGTCCGTTGCGTAAAAGCGGTCCGGTAACTTCTCCGCCTCCATATAAACTGATATCTCCTGTTAATTTCAAAGAAGCGTTTGCTTTTCCATTAATTACCGTAAATTCCGGAGCCAAAGTCCAATTAGCAGGAACCGAGCCTTTGGCTGTTGGTTCTTCTTTCAGGATTAATGATGGTGTTTTTGTTTGGTCGAAACCAACCGGTATAAATTCGACAATCCGGTCGCCTACCAGTGTTGTTTTTTGTATGGATACTTTTTCCGCATTGACATTGACAATGCAGAGAAGCAGAATGAAAAAAGGTACTAATTTTTTGAAATTCATGATTATTGTAATTTATATTTGATATTCAGTTGACGAGTGTTGCCATTCTCGCATACATCTCTATGATTGCTCCTTGTGTCAGTAAGTCTTTTTCCGTATCAGTCGTCCTTCCGCTGAGGTCGGAGTTAAACAATCCCGTTTGGGAATCCCTGGCATATTTCCAGGCATGATTGAGAGATTGCCTGAACGAAGTGATGTACTTCGTGTCTTTATCGACTTGGTACAATTCGGCAAATCCGCGTAACATTACGGCATTAAACCACAGGCTTCCTTTTTTAAGAATGGTGATTGTTTCGCCGGTAGTCAATGTGTATTTTTCGAAGAAATAATTATGAGCAGATTCCGCTATTTGCTTTGCTTCATTCAGATATGTTTCGTTTTTTGTGATGTTATACAGAAGCACAGCCGCTTGCAACATTTGTCCGGAATTATAAGAATACTTCGGTTTTTCTATTGTTCCGTTTGTTTTGATGTTATCCCAATACAAATAATCAGATTTATCTTGCAAGTTATCTTTTGTCCATTTGTATAATTCTTTGGAAGTTTCCAAATAAGTATTGTCTTTTGTCGAATTATAAAGTTTTAGACCTAAAACTGCGGCAGGAGCATTCGAACAGGTGTTTTTGCTGTTTTTTTCTCCTTCTTTCCAGTAGATTCCTCCACCGAGCACGTTGTCTTTTCCGGACATAAGGAATGTCCAAATCGTTTTGGCTTTATCCAGGTACCAAGTTTCTTTTGTTTTGTCGTATAACTCAACCAAATCGATTCCCAACCACATGTTGTCGTCGTAAAAACGGTCGTCCCAACTATTGGCAAAACAAGCATAAGCCGCCGGGTTCTTGCTTGTATTATAGTATATTTCAAGTCCGTTAGTAATCTTGGTTTTGTATTTGTGTTGAAATTCATAAGATGAAGGAGAATGTTGAAAAATGGTATTGTACGCGGATAAAACGGCACCATATCCCCAAACAAAAGCATACCCCAATTCATAATCATAACTGCTGGTGTTTTTATTGGTTTTCATCAAATTGGGATATTTGTCGTACATGATTTTCATGTCGTTATACCAATACAGTTCGAACATTTTGTCGAATGTAGCCTCGGCTCTTTGGATATAAACAGAGTCTATATCACCTTTTACCGGCGGTTTGGTAGGCGTGATATCCGCTTGTTCATCATCCGAGCAGCCATAAAAAGCCAAAGCAAGTAATGACAATAGTATATAATAATTCTTCTTCATTTTTTATTGATTTTACCTCTCCCCCGCCCTCCCCACAAGGGAGGGAGCTGCTTGCGCCAGATAATATGCGTCAGCAATTCCCCTCTCTTGCGGAGAGGGGTTAGGGGAGAGGTGTATTTTTATTGTTTTACAAAATGGATTGTATTATTTTCCGTATCCAATGTTATTTTATAAGTACCTGCTTGTTCTGTTGTTACTTTCCATTTCAAATCCGGATCCCCACTATAGACCTGAGTCGCCGTTTCTGTGATAGAACCATTGGTGTTTTCTGCCATTGGTCTGAATGTCGCGGCTTCCCATCTTTTTTCAGTCAGAATCTTCAATTCACCTGCTTTTAAAGTGGTCTGAATAGTAAATATAGCCGGATTAGCCGCATCAACAATCATTGGTACAGCGTTATCAGTACTCCATCCCGCGGTTGTCGCGTCACCAACCAAATATAAGTTTTGATACTTAACCGACTTGGTCCAGATTTTCATCTCTTTGAGTGAAAGTTGGATGCTGTATGTTCCTTCCGATTTAATTTTGAAATAATTGTCAGGATCACTTGCAGATTCTCTTTTTACCAACAGGCTGTCTTCCGCTCCTCTATTTAAAGAAGGTAACATGGATTCCTGACTATACAAAAACTTATATTCTCCCGGTTTTAATGTTCCTTTCCAAGTATATACCCTACCGTTCGAAACTTCGTTCAATTTGATGGACTTACTCATATCCATACCCGCTTCGGTAGCGCTACCTAACATGTATAACGGCATAGATTTCGGGACGTATGTTTGTACCGACACTTGCTTGATGTCAATTTCGGGATATTGAAATTTAGGGCCTATTACTTTCGCGCAAATACGGCCTTCGATAGTTGTTTCTTGTCCTGCAACACCTCCCCATTTTTCTACGATGTAAGTATACAATTGTTCATTAGTAAAACTAACCGAATACACACCATCTTCAGTGATGATAGGGTCAATCGCTGTCTCGAAATCATCTCCGGCTTTGTCTAACCTGAATACGTACATAAAGCTATATCCAGGTCCTATTTCGGTGGCTTTTGTCCATGTGAAAGTCAATACTTCTTCATCGGGATTGTTTTGATCCAAAACAACTTTATCTACCGAAGGAGAAAGTTTCAACTGGTCGCGTACAGGCGCTTCGTCATCATCGTTATCGCATGCCGTGAAAAAAGGCAATGCCATCAAGCATATTAAAAATTTATATAATGTCTTCATTGAAATATGTTTTAAAGTTTTAATGTTTAATGTTTAGTGTTGAACGTTGAAAGCAAATCAATTCACATTCAACATTCAACGTTCAACAATTATTACCATTTAGGAATTTGCTTCAAATTCGGATTTTTATCAATCTGATTTTGATGCACAGGAAGCCAATAGTTTTTGTCGCTGAAAGCCCGGGTAATATACACTTTACGAACATAATAAGATGCCAGATCACTTTCATTATCACTATTTTTAGTGCCTTCGGCATTCATGCCATCAAAATTGCCTCTCAGCAAATCCATTTGTTTCCATCGGCGGATATCGTCAAAACGAATAGCAAATTCGCAATTGAATTCCACACGACGTTCACGGCGGATAATATCACGCATTCCTTCTTGTGAGGTTGGAGCCGGAATTTGATCAACTCCGGGACCGTAAATCGGAATGCCAGCACGTTCTCTTATCAAGTTCACATAATGAAGAATTTCGTCTTTTTGCGATGGATCCCATTCATTCAATGCTTCCGCGTAATTCAGGTAAGCTTCTCCCAAACGGTATAATATTCCCGGACGATAGGGTTTTACATTGTTTCGATTACTGTATTCAGGATTCATTCTTTTTCTTAACAGATAGCCGTTTTGAGGAGCATCCCACGCATTACCCTTCGCTCCATCTATTCCATCAGTTCCTTTTTTATAGAAGTTTACATACCGGCTTGATTCACGGTAATAAGCTCCATTATAAAGTACTGACACATAAAAGCGAGGTTCCCGGTTTACATACATATTAAAAATTCCTGTAGGCACTACGGTATTAACTTCCTGTGAAGTTCTCGCGTCAGCACTTCCTTCAATCCATTTGGTTTTCCTTTTGTCGGGCTCACTTGAAAATCCTTTTTCCCTATAACCGGAAGCTTGGTTGATGATCGGTTTCCTGTCGGCAGTATAACCTGTAATGGCAGGTAACCCATTGCTCATAAAGAAGGCATCGACTATGCTTTGGGTAACCCCTAATCCTCCCGCACCACCTGAACCACCGGGAGCGGCATGGTATTGCATATCGTCCCAAGAGGTTTCAGACCGGGAGAATAGTATTTCTTTGTTACCCTGGTGATACTCTTTATAACACATATTGGAATAAGACATAAACGGATCTATTGATCCATCCTCATTGTATTCGTAATACAATTTATAATCTGCGGCATGAGCCGCGTCTATTAGTTCTTTACAAGCGATAACCGCTTTTTCCCATTTTTTAGGATCATAAGTGGAGTTAAAAATATGTTCACCTTTATTGTTTACAAATCCGGCATAATCAGGATCTTCATTTCCATTGACTAACGGACTGGCGGCAAAAAGCAGCATTCTGGCTCTTACGGCTAATGCCATGATGGAGGTTGCTCTACCGTAAGGATATTTAAATCCGTGAGTGAGAGAAAAATCCGGATTATTAAGATAAGTGGGAGGTAATATTTTGGCGACATCCTGTAATTCCTTATCAATCCAGTCAATTACATCGTTGTATGGATTTTGACCAATCATCAAAGTTGCCACAGGCTCATCAAAATCAGATAACCATGTTTGCAAAGGAATAGCACCATAAGTATTAACTAACAAATAATAATAATAAGCTATCAGGAAACGTGCTTCCGCTTTTAGGTTATCCACGTCAGCTTGGTAAAATTTTTGTTCAGGTAACGCTTTTAAATTCTCCAAAAAAACATAAGATTCTCTGATTTTTACAGGTAAATCGCCCCAGTAATTACCATTCCATGAGCTTTCCGAGTTCCAGTTACCTTTGATTTTATCAATACAATCCCAATTACTGAAAGCAGACCAACCGGCAGAAGGAGAAAAATCATCGGCATAAGCGTCATAATTCCGCAATCCTTTCATGTAGGGATCGGGGATGGAATTATACATTCCGGCCAACCAGTTTTCTATTTTAGCCCTATCATTGAAAACCATTTCCAAGGTTAATTCTCCATCGGGCGCGTTATCCAAGAAATCGGTACAAGAAGTGGCTGTGAAAACGCCAAACATCAATACTATGTATTTTAATATATTTTTTTTCATAAATATCTTCATTTTTATTCATTAGAATTTTAGCTGAACTCCCATAGAAAATGTTTCCATTATCGGGTATTTTAGTCCGTCGTCAGTACTTAATTCCGGGTCCCATAACTTAAATTTGGAAAAATGACAGAGATTTGTTCCTCTCACAAATACTCGCGCATGTTCCATAGCTGCTTGCTGAATCAGCTTTTTAGAGAAAGAGTATCCTAATTCAATATTTTTAAGGCGTAACATGCTCATATCTTTCAGCCACCAGGTAGATTCCTGCGCGTTATTAGCATTGTATCCCATATGTAAACGGGGATAAAAAACATCACTACTGGGATTATCCACAGTCCACGCGTCAGTAGCGGCATTTGTGAAAATATTTCCCCTTGCACCACTTGTTGATCCAGGCAAGAACGTATTTTCTTTTCCTATCATCCGGTAAGTGCGAGCATTTCCCTGCATAAAAAAGCCGAAATCGAAACCTTTGTAACTGGTATTCAATCCGAAACCATATACCAATTCAGGATTTTCGGTTCCCCCTATCGCAGTCTTGTCTTTTTCCGTAATTATATCATCTCCATCCATATCCCTATATTTGATGTCGCCGGGATATACACGGTCGGAAAACTTATGAACAGGTATTTCCGGTTTTAATTGTCCGGTATTTACATCAACAAAATCGTCTTCCGTAAATAAGCCATCAGCGATAAGACCAAAAATTTGTCCTACAGGTCTACCTGTGCTGGAACGATAAGTCCCTATTTTCGCGATATCTTCATCTTGTTCTATAATTTTATTTCTCGCGTAAGTAGCTGTACTTCTTACTGATAAAAACCAGTCTTTTGTAATCTGTTTGTTAATATCAAGCGATACGTCGAAACCCTTATTAGTGACCACTCCAAAATTAGCCCATGGTAAAGTAGGAAAACCTGCTGAATTAGGGTATTGCGCCCTTTGCATAAAAATATCTTCCCTTCTTTCATGGAAAAGGTCAACTTGTAAATCGATCATTCGCCATAATCCTAATTCTATACCTACATTTGCTTTCTTTACGGTTTCCCATGTCAAACCAGGAACCCCAACTTCACCTTCTCTTAGTCCACCGATACCATAAAATCCGGCAGAATTTCCTAATTGAATACCATCTGTTGTGTTGATGGTTGTAATGTAGGCAAAGCGCCTTCCATCCAACTGGTCATTTCCTGTTAAACCATAAGAACCCCTGAATTTGATTTTATTGAAAGTATTACTCAAAGATGACATGAAAGCTTCTTCCGACATGATCCAACCTACAGCGACAGATGGGAAGAATCCATACCGTTTGCCGGGAGCGAAGTTTTCAGAACCATTGTAACCAAAATTAAATTCCGCTATATATTTGCCCGAATAAGTATATGCGGCCCTTCCCGCGATACCCTGATGGCGAAATGGTACTTTTTCTCCATTGTCGTAATCCCTTTGATTATAAAGGAACAAAGCATTGATGTAGTGTTTTGAATCAAATGTCCGATCATAGGATAAATTAGCCTCCAAATAAGTACTGTTATTTCCATATCCTGCGGAAGTTTCATATTCTAAGTTTTCCGAACCATCTGAAGGAGGATTTGGGAATTGTAATTCTCCTGTATCAAAATCTCTTCCGGTAGCTGGTAAATAATAAGATAGGTTTCCTTTTCTTTTTACAGCATTTTCGGAATAATAGTCGTAAGAAAATATTCCTTTGATTTTAAGTCCTTTCAAAAGGAATTTCAAGTCTTGTTCGGCGACAAAAAGAGATTCGAAATTGCTCTTATTGTTGCGTTGAAATCCGGTTTGAGTTAAATAAGCCCATGGATTTTGAATATTATCCGGTTTGGGAAGTTTACCATCAGCATACCGGGTCGGAATAATATGAGGTGGTGTAGTAAACGCTTCATCGAATACGGCATCTATGCTATTAAAGGGTGCATTCCGACGTTGTAAATATCCTCCTAAATTGAAAGTCAATAAGGTAGTTTTAGTCACATTGACATCTACATTGGAACGCAGGTTAAACCGGTTCAAATTGATAGAAGAATCCCAGTCTTTGGAAGGGTCTGATGTAGTTATACCTGTTTCATGGTAATAAGCTCCGATAAAAGAGTAGCGTAATTGATCAGAACCACCGCTCAAGTCAAAAGAAGCGCGGGTGTTATTCGCGGTATTGTTGGTTATGGCATCTATCCAATTTATATCAGGATACATTTCCCAGTCGTATTGCGACCTTGTTAATTTGATCCTTTCTTCAGAATACAAGGGGCCTCCTCCATCCTGAATAGAGATATTGTTTATCAATGTCATGTAATTTGCCGCGTTCAGGAATTCAGGCAATTGCTCCGGTTTGGTAATGGAGTGCTCTACTGAAACATTTATATTTGTTTTTCCGGCTTTCCCTTTTTTAGTTGTTATCAAAATAACTCCATTTGCCCCACGCACACCATATATCGCACTCGCGGAAGCATCTTTTAATACGGAGAAACCTTCTATTTCCGCGATATCTATATCGTTTAATGAACGTTCGATTCCATCGATAAGTACAAGAGGGTTTCTTGCTCCCTTGAAAGTGCTGATACCACGGATCCAGAATTCAGAGTTGTCATAACCCGGTTCTCCTGAACGTTGTACGCCAATGATACCACCTACGTTTCCTGCCAAGTCATTACTTAGAGAACGAGTAGTTGATACACTCAATTTGGCCGGTTCAATTGTATTGATTGCTCCTACAACAGAAGCTCTTTTCTGCGTACCATAGCCTACTACGACCACTTCTTTCATTTCTTGGGAAGAAATTCCCATTTTTACTTCCGAACCTTGTCCTAACAAAGTGGCTGGAAATTCTTTTGTATTATATCCGATATAAGAAAATGAAATAATATCATTAGCATTGACTTCAAGCGAAAAATTTCCGTCAAAATCAGTAGTTGTTCCCTTTGACTTTCCCTTGACTGAAACCAACACTCCGATAAGGGTTTCGCCTGATTCATCCATCACTTTTCCCGATATTGTTTTAGATGTGGAACCCGTTTCTTTTTTAGGCGTTTCCGTTTTGGGATAAAGTACTATCTGTAAATTAGAAATTTCAAACCTGACATTGGTTTTAGAAAGCATCTGTTTGATAGCATCTTGTACAAGGGTATTTTTCGCGTCAAGACTGACTTTTTGTTTTACATCAACCTTTGCCGCGTCATAGAAGAATGTATATTTACTCGATTCTTCTATCAATTTAATTGCTTCAGATAAAGGTTTATTCTGAATTGAAATAGTAATTGTGTTCTCTTTGGGTTGTTGCGCCGCTATATTTAAGGCAAATACAAGAGATAAAAAAAGAGTAATTTTTCTTTTTATATTCATAACTGTTTGTGAATTGTTTGTTGATTATTGCTCATAAATCTTTCTGTTTTTACATGATATAATTTGATTTAATCATATCTTTAAAAATTTGACTATTCTTTTTTTCGCATAGGCTTTCTTGTTTTTTGTTTTAATACTAATTCTTTTTCTGTTATAAAATAATGGTCGAAAGAGTTGATACTCGACATGATTTCTATTATTTCAGAGAGAGGTTGTCCCGTTACAGTGAATGTATAGGACTGATTTTCCACGATATCAGGTTCTATTCTTATACTGATTCCATACCATTTCGATAAATATTTACAGACTTCGTGTAAACTTTTGTCTTCAAAGCGGATTCTATCTCCTGTCCATATTTTTGCTAAATCCATATCTCCTTTGGCAACAGATAAAGTTTTGCAGTTTTTACTATATGCAGCTTCTTCGCCCGGTTTGAGAAAGATA
Source organism: Bacteroidales bacterium (assembly GCA_031553755.1). Classification (GTDB taxonomy): domain Bacteria; phylum Bacteroidota; class Bacteroidia; order Bacteroidales; family Azobacteroidaceae; genus JAIRVZ01. The sequence continues at coordinate 50,726 of JAVBKZ010000021.1, forward strand.
TTTTTATCAGAAGGTGTGTTCATTGAAATAGAGCCTTCAATTAAACTTACAAGTATCTTGTCATCGGAAGAATAAGAACAGACGTTGAATTCGGTACCATGAACTTTGATTGAAATCCCATTGACATGGACTATAAATGGAACTTTTTGATCATGCTTTACTTTAAAATAGGCTTCTCCTGTTATGTCGACTTCCCGTCGGCCTGATGTTTTATCGGAGTTATAAGTCAAAATTGTATTGGCATGCAGCATCACTTCGCTGCTGTCGGGTAGCAATATGGTGGATTTATTATTTTGAGTAGAATATGTTATATGTTCCCGGCGACCGGAATTATATGCTTTGATAAAATAATAAGTGGAGAATGAGAGGATGAGAGCGATAGACGCGGCCACTGCAATACGGGAAAGATACCTGAAATTGATTTTCAGAGATACTTTTTTATTCTTAGAAATTTTGTCCTGATGAATTTTGGCTGAAAGTTGTTTCCAATAATATTCCACATCCGGTTCATAACCGGCAGATTTTTCCTGAACGTTTTTCCAAACGATTTCAAGTTCCCGGAATAATTCCCGGTTACAACCAATGTTTAACCATTCCTGAAAATAATTTTCATCTTTTTCAGATAAATTTTGACGGAGCTTGGATATAATTAAATCCCAAGGGATATTGTTTTCCACTTATGATAATTTTAAGGGTTTCTATATGTATGACACAAAAAGTGCCTTCAACCCTTACGCGAGATTGAAAAAAAGTGAAAAATTTTTTAATTGTGTGTTTTTTTATTGATTATTGGTAAATATCGTTGTTTTCGACAGGGGTTTACAATCCAGAAAAACTTATGATAAGTTTACACAAGACTGCAAATTATTTGTTACCCGTGCCAATCCTAACATTAAGTATAAGTGTGTTAAGGAAAAGGAAGTTTGTCCAATGCCCCAAGACAGTTCTGTTTGCATCGTTAGTGATACAACGGTCTATCTTTATGGTAAAAACAACGAACAAACACAATATGAATATCGCATTATCAGGGGGATTGTTAATACCAGTGGAGAAGAAATTGTTTTTGTGTCCAACTTGTTGGAAGAAGATGCTTATTTTATTGCTCAATTATATAAACAAAGATGGGATATAGAGGTCTTTTTTAAGTTTATAAAACAGCATCTGAATGCGTCTCATTTGGTTTCCCGTAATGAGAATGGAATAAGGGTAATGATTTATATGACAATGATTTTAGCGACATTAATCATTGTCTATAAAAAGAAAAATAACATGAAAGGATTCAAAATAGCAAAACTTAAATTTGGAATTGAATTAAACAATGAAATTATCAAGTCTATTGTAATTTTATGTGGAGGAGATCCCAAATACGCAAAGCACATTTTCGGTAGCGGATAAGGTTTCGAACACGTATGGGCTGGAGACTTGCTTTTAACCCGGCGTAGGCAGGACCGAGCTAGGGAGTGTTTTGATAAGGAGAAGATTTGTATCCAGGTGCTGGTATGAAGGAAAAAAAAACAGATATAAATCAGTATTCGGAATATCAACTGTATCAAATGTTTCTTTCATTCCTCGTGAGTTAAAATAAGTGGTAAAAATCTATCACAGATAATCATTGAATTCTGCCGAATATCATTAACTTTGCGAGCAATGTTCCAATGAGGGAATTAGCGCATTAGCAGATCTTTTAAAATAAAAAATTAATAATTAAATATATGGAGAATATAAATTGGTCGGATTTATCATTCGGCTACATGAAAACTGACTACAATGTCAGATGTTATTACCGCAACGGTCAGTGGGGAGAATTAGAAGTTTCAGACTCTGAACATATCAATTTACACATGGCTGCTACTTGTTTGCATTATGGACAAGAAGCGTTCGAAGGATTGAAAGCGTTTAGGGGAAAAGACAGAAAAATCAGAATTTTCAGGATGCGTGAAAACGCTTTGCGTCTGCAATCGTCTTGTAATGGAATTATGATGCAAGAACTTCCTGTAGAAATATTTGAAAATGCAGTTGTTGAGGCAGTAAAAAGAAACGAAAGATTTATTCCTCCTTGCGAAAGCGGAGCATCTTTATATATCCGTCCCCTTTTGATAGGAACAGGTGCTCAAGTGGGGGTTAAGCCAGCCAGTGAATATCTATTCGTAGTATTTGTGACTCCTGTAGGTCCATATTTTAAAGAAGGATTCAAAACTACTCCTGTTGGCATTTTCCGTGAATACGATAGAGCGGCGCCATTAGGAACCGGAACGTATAAAATCGGAGGAAATTATGCTGCCAGTTTGGTTCCCGGACATAAAGCCCATGAAATGGGATATTCGGCAGCTTTGTATTTAGATGCAAAAGAAAAAAAATACATTGATGAATGTGGCCCGGCCAATTTCTTTGGAATAAAAAATAATACTTACATCACTCCGGAATCATCGTCAATTCTACCATCAATTACAAATAAAAGTTTGATGCAATTGGCCGAAGAAATAGGAATGAAGGTTGAACGTCGTCCGATTCCTATTGAAGAGTTAGCGACTTTCGAAGAAGCTGGAATGTGTGGTACTGCCGCCGTTATAAGTCCGATTCAACGTGTTGACGACGTAGACATGAAACAAACTTATGTTTTTTCTAAAGATGGCAATCCCGGCCCGATAAGTCAAAAATTATACAATAAATTAAGAGCGATACAATACGGGGAAGAAACCGATAAATACGGTTGGATTACGGTTCTTTAATGGATTTTAACCGCATAAGGCACAATAGGATACATAGAAATTATTATGAGAATAAAGATTTTAGAACAATAAAGATAGATTTAGATTAAAAGACTTTAAGACTTGTCTTTTTGTCTTTGTTCTTTTGTCTAAAACCTTATGTATTCTATGTGCCTTATGTGGTTTAATTGTTCATGATTGTAAATTTAAGCGGTTGCTTAATAAATGAAATAAGTTATGAAAAAAATAGGACTTGTTAGCTTGTTAATAATGTTTGTTATCACAACATTCGCGCGTGAAATTGTAGTAGAAAAGCCATTGAACAGGTTTAACGCTTATAACAATGTTGTTATAGATAAAATTGTATTGAATGACTCCGCGACAGTTTTGTACATGTCTGTTTATCATAGTCCTAAAGATTGGATCCGGATTGATACAAAAACTTATATTCGCGCCAATGGACAAAAACATGTAGTGAAATCGGCTTTGGGTATTGAATTAGGCAAAGAGGTATATTCCGATAAAACAGGTCGGACGGCATTTACACTCGCGTTTGATCCGATCGATCCCAAAACAAAAGAATTAGACTTTATTGAAAGTGATTGTGACGATTGTTTCAAAACGTGGGGAGTTCAATTGCAGGCAAATAAAATTAAACCAATCGAAATTCCTAAAAAAATCAAAAATGAAGCCATCATCAAAGAAGATGGAAAATCGCTTGAAATTCCTGTGTTGAAATCCGGAATCGCGACCTTTAAAGGACAATTGGCAGGATATATTCCCGAATTGAATTGGAAGGTCAACGTTTATGTAAACAACCCTGTAACCGGTATCCAGGAAGAGAAAGAATGTATAGTAAACCAAAATGGTAATTTTGAAATAAAAATACCTCTGGTAACAACTATGCAAGTGCTGTTTCGTTTGCCGTTCTATAACAAATACATCCTGCTTTCTCCTCAAAAAGAATCTTCGGTTTATATTAACCTGGAGCAAAAAAATTGTCAGAGTATTAGAGATAAGGAACAAAAATGTCCTCCAACTAAATACATTTATTTTGGAGGAGCCAACTCGTCTGTTAATAATCAGCTGGAAGACATTGGTTTAGATAAATACGAAAGAAGATTACATGATTTTCGTTCGGAAGATATTGTAGGAATGACTCCCGAACAATACAAAGAATATATCCTGAATATAACCAATAAAATAATTGATGAATTATCTCAAAAAGGATTAACAAAAAAAGCGTTTGAATTGGCTTGTTTGGATATCCGGTTTACAGCGATGCACGAATTGATGTTTGGCGTGTATAACCTGAGAAATGCATATTTGAAAGCAAATAAATTAGATCGCAGGGATCCCGCTCCCGATTACAAAAATCCGGTTTTTGATGCGAATTATTACAGTTTCCTCAAAGATTTCTCTTTGAATAATCCGGTTTCTTTGTATAGTGAAATGTTTGGAAATGTCATAAATTCTTGTAAATACATCAATCTTGAAGGATATCTTGTTCCTTCTTTCGAAGACTTATACAAGGTGTTGGTTGAGACAGGTAAATTATCTCAGGAAGAGAAAGAATTCCTTGATTACGCAAAACAAATGGGAGAAAAAGGGCAGGATATAATGGCTGAAAAAAGTGAAGGCGAAAAATTGAATTATCAGAAAAAAATGACATCTATCATTACAAAATGCAATAAAGAGTTTACTGTATTTATGGAAAGATGGCAAAAAAAACGATCGACTTCGCAGTTTGCTGATATTCTGGGTACGCCCAACGGAATCGCGTTTGATTTGATGAAAACTCAAGCTTATTGCCGTAAATTTCAAGAATATACACCGTTAGAAGAAACTGAGTTGATTGAACTTAGTCAAATCAAAAATCCGTTTTTCTATCCGTATGTAAATGAAAAAAATAAGGAATTGTTGGCTGCAATAGAAAAAAATAAAGAAAAAAAAGGATACAATATCCATGAAGTATCAGCAGAAAGAGGGGAAGAGGCTTTTACCGAAATCGTGAAAAAATTTGAGGGAAAAGTAATTTTGTTCGATTTTTGGGCAACTTGGTGTGGCCCTTGCCGTTCGGCGATGAAACAATTCGAACCTGCCAAAAAAGAACTCAAAGAAAAAGGCGTCGTTTTTATATACCTCACAGATGAATCTTCTCCGGTAGATACTTGGAAAAATATGATTCCTGACATTTCGGGAGAACATTATAGGTTGACAAATAATCAATTTAAGGAATTAAGGGAAAAATATGGAGCAGACGGAGTTCCTTCATATTTGATTTTGGATAAAAAAGGAGAAAAAGTCTATTTTAAAGTCGGATTTGAAGGCCCTGATGCGATAAAAAATAAATTAGAATCTGTTTTGTAATTGTTGTTTTAATTGATAAAAAATATAGCCATGAAAGCGGATAAAATCAACCGGAGAAATTTCCTTCGCCTCTCTGCGGTAGCAGGTGCAGGGGCTTTATTCTTACCTGAAAAGTCGCGTGCTTCAACAACGGAAACACCTGATGTAAAGCAAAAAATGCCGACTCGGATGTTGGGAAAAACAGGAATTGAACTTCCTATTTTGAGTATGGGAGTGATGCGCGCGGATAATCCGAGCGTATTGCGTGCCGCCTACAATTCGGGAATTTTTCATTTTGATACGGCTCATGGTTATCAAAAAGGTAAAAATGAAGAATTAGTTGGTACCTTTTTTAAAGATAAACCGAGGGAAACATATTTTATCGCGACTAAAGTTGAAGCCGGTTATCCTCTCAAAGATAATTTCGAAACAGAAGTGGATGAAAAATTAGATTTGAGCCTAAAACGGTTACAAATGGGCTATGTCGATGTTTTTTATGCGCATGCTTTAAACAGGCCGGAAGAAGTGGCGGACGAGAGATGGATTGCTGCCTTGAAGAAAATTAAAGCGGAAGGAAAAGCGCGTTTTATAGGATTCTCTACCCACTCAAATAAAGTGGTTGCCCAAATTGACGCGGCTATCGAAGCCGGTATTTACGATGTTATTCTTCTCAGTTATAATTTCAAACTGAATGATTTGGAAGAAATAAACGCGGCAATGGAAAGAGGTGTGAAAGCCGGAATCGGATTTGTGGGAATGAAAAGTATGACCGGAGGCGTGGAAGATGCCGAAGGAAAAAAAGTCATCAACGCGCGGGCTTGTCTGAAATGGGTTTGGCAAAACGAAAATATTACGACAATCATTCCCGGATTTTCTAATTACGATCAGTTGGACGAATGTCTCGCGGCGGTCAATAACATGCAATTAAGTACGGAAGAAAAAGAATACATTGCTTGGTTGCAAAAAGAAGAAATGATGTTCTGTCAACAATGCGAACGATGTGTATCTCAATGCAAATCTCATCTCCCGATTCCGGATATTATGCGAGCTTATATGTACACCTATGGTTACAAATATCCGGCTTTGTCGAAAGAAACATTAGCGGAATTACAGTTGCCGAAAGATGTATGTGATGGTTGTGAAAGTTGTAAAGTCACTTGTCCATCAGGGTTCAATGTGGCAGAAAAGATTGCGGCCATCAAACCGGTAATGCAAATTCCGGATGTGTTTTTGGCTTGATAGTTAAATTAGTTGACGAGTTAACAAGTTATAAGTCAGCATTAAACGTTAAACGTTAAACAGTACTTACATGCGTATATTAAAAATTTTAGTATTGTCTTTATTTTGTGGAGTCGCGTTTGCGCAAACGCCTCAGGAATTGAAATCTTATTTACCTAAAATCGCGGGTTGGACGATTTCTGATGAGGTGGAAGTTTTTAATCCGCAAAATCTTTTCGAAAGAATCAATGGAGCTGCTCCTTTATTTATTGAGAATAATTTCAGGGAAATGACTTCTTTATTTTACGAAAAAGGAGATAATTATATCACACTTCAAATTTATCGTCACGCGACACCGATAGATGCGTTTGGAATGTATGTTTCCGAACGTTCGGAAGATCTTCCGTTTTATCCTATCGGAGGAGAAGCGCAAGGAGATAATCTCGGATTGTATTTCTTTGTAGGAAATGTTTATGTGAAAATGTCCGGTACTGACGAATCAGACGAAAGCGGACTTATTATGAGGAAAATCGCCAAAGACTTGGCAGATAAAATAGAACCTAATGCAACTTATCCTACAATGTTTTCCAAATTTCCGGAAAAAGAAAAAGTAAAATATTCAGAATTTTATACAACTTCTAATTATATCGGTCACGATTTCCTGAAAGGCGTTTATTCTTGCGATTATGGAAGTGAAGGCAATATTTATCAGGTATTTATCATAGATTCTAAAACGAAGGAAGATGCGCATAACACGCTTATGCAATATGTGAAATTTACCAAACAATCTGCAGATTTTTCAGAGGGGAAATTAATATTGAAAGATAAGTATAATGGAAATGTCTCTTGTTTTTGGAAAGGACAATATATTATTGGCATTTTTAATGAAACCGGACAAGACGTACACGAAGACGCGTTGTTTGAAGAAATAACGAGACAGTTGACAGTGGAAAACTGATAACTGGATAGTTTCTGTTTAGATTCATTGTTAGTTGTCCACTATCAACTGTCCTCTTAATAAATTTACTTATGAAATTTTTAGGAATAATTCCGGCCCGATATGCATCAACTCGTTTCCCTGGGAAACCATTGGCAGATATGTTAGGAATGCCAATGATACAACGAGTTTACGAACAAGTTGTTGGTGTGTTGGACGATGTTTGTGTTGCGACAGACGACCAACGTATCTTCGATGCGGTCGTTGCTTTTGGAGGAAAGGTAGTGATGACATCCGACCAACACCAAAGCGGTACAGACCGTTGTTATGAAGCCTTGACTAAAATCGGAGGAAACTTCGATGTCGTTGTCAACATACAAGGAGATGAGCCGTTTATTAAACCGGCTCAAATCAATTTATTACAATCTTGTTTTGAAGATGAAAAAACACAGATAGCTACACTTGTCAAGCCATTTCCTGAAAATTCGGAATTTGAAATTTTGTCTAACCCGAATACGCCCAAAGTTGTTTTAAATAATAACATGCAAGCGATGTATTTCAGTCGTTCCGTCATTCCATTTTTCAGGGGAAAAGATAATAAAGAGTGGGCAAAAAATCATATTTATTATAAACATATAGGTTTATACGCTTATAAATCAGATGTTTTGAAAAAAATAACAAATTTGCCTCAATCGGGTTTGGAAAAAACCGAATCGTTGGAGCAATTGCGTTGGTTGGAGAATGGATACACCATCAAAGTAGCCATAACTCACGAAGAAACAATAGGCATAGACACTCCCGAAGATTTGATTTCGGCAATCAATAAAATCAGAAAATAACATTATATTTGCAAATAATTTAAACCATGGTCAACAGTCTTCGGTCAACAGACTATTGACAGTCGGCTGTAGACAAGAAATTAATATAAAAATGTCAAAAGTACTTATTATTGGCGCCGGTGGCGTTGGAACGGTAGTGGCTCACAAAGTAGCTCAAAATCATGATGTATTTACAGATATTATGTTGGCAAGTCGTACTCTTCCCAAATGTGACGCGATTGCTGACGCAATAGGCACTAAGTACGGAAATAAGAAAATACAAACGGTTAAGGTTGATGCCGATAATGTTCCTGAATTAGTCGCATTATTAAAGCAATTTCAACCTGAACTTGTAATCAATGTGGCGCTTCCATATCAGGATTTAACCATCATGGACGCTTGTTTGGAAGCCGGGGTGAATTATCTTGATACAGCCAATTATGAACCATTGGATGAAGCTAAGTTCGAATATAAATGGCAATGGGCTTATCAGGAAAAATTCAAAGCTGCCGGATTAACAGCCATTTTAGGTTGTGGATTTGATCCGGGAGTAAGCGGAATTTATACAGCTTATGCAGCGAAACATTATTTTAGCGAAATGCAATATTTAGATATAGTTGACTGCAATGCCGGAGACCACGGTAAAGCGTTTGCTACTAACTTCAATCCTGAAATCAATATTCGTGAAGTTACTCAAAAAGGAAAATATTGGGAAAACGGACAATGGGTTCTTACGGAACCACACGAAATTCACAAACCATTGAATTATCCGAATATCGGACCTAAAGAATCGTATGTTATTTATCATGAAGAATTGGAATCTTTGGTAAAAAACTATCCGACTTTAAAACGGGCTCGTTTTTGGATGACTTTCGGACAAGAATATTTAACGCACTTGCGCGTGATTCAAAACATCGGAATGGCCCGCATCGATTCGGTCATGTATAACGGAGTAGAAATCGTTCCTATTCAATTCTTGAAAGCAGTATTGCCAAATCCCGGTGATTTGGGCGAAAATTATACCGGAGAAACTTCCATTGGTTGTCGTATCAAGGGATTAGACAAGAATGGAAAAGAAACTACATATTACGTTTACAATAACTGTCAACACGAAGAAGCGTACAAAGAAACCGGATCACAAGGAGTTAGCTACACAACCGGAGTTCCGGCAATGATTGGAGCCATGATGTTTGTAAAAGGATTGTGGAAAAAACCGGGAGTTTTCAATGTGGAAGAGTTTGATCCGGATCCGTTTATGGAACAACTCAACAAACAAGGTTTACCCTGGCACGAAGTTTTTAATGAAGATTTGGAAGTTTAACTAAAAATATAATCAGGATGGAATTCTTATTCTTTTTATTGATTGGAGCCATTTCAGGATGGTTAGCCGGACAGTTATTCAAAGGTTCCGGATTTGGTTTGCTTGGCAATATTGTTGTCGGAGTAGTTGGAAGTATAGTCGGTGGTTGGCTTGCCGGTAAATTAAAAATTGGAGGCGATGGTTTATTGTGGCAGATTGTGATTGCGGTAGCCGGAGCTTGGGTAATTTTATTTATCGTAGGCATATTTAAAAAGAAGTAAAAATAGAATTCATCCCGACTGTTTTTATTGAACACTGGGTATAAGGAGTTTATTTCACTATTGACTCATCACTTGATGTCAGAATTCCATTCTGTGAATAGTTACTCCGTGTAACCCAGTGCTTAAAGTCTATTGAGAATGTTTATCTAATTTTTGGGTTGTAAAAAAGTATTATAAAAATGAATATAGGAGATAAAATTCCCGAAATATTAGGGAAAGATCAAAACGGAAACGAAATCAAAGCCTCTGATTATAAAGGGAAAAAATTGGTGCTTTATTTTTATCCCAAAGACAATACTTCTGGATGTACCGCCGAAGCATGTAGTTTGCGCGATGGTTATGCTGAATTGCGCAAAGCCGGGTATGAAATTTTAGGCGTAAGCGTAGACGATGAAAAGTCTCACAGGAAATTTATAGAAAAACAAAATTTACCTTTTAACCTGATTGCGGATACAGAAAAAAGTTTAGTTGAAAAATTCGGAGTTTGGGGAGAAAAAAGTATGTATGGTCGCAAATATATGGGAACATTCAGAACTACATTTTTGATAAATGAAAATGGAATTATAGAAAAAATTATCGAACCAAAACAAATAAAAACCGGCGATCATGCCAATCAAATATTAAATCATTAAATAAATATGTCAGAAAAAAAAGAAAACGCGGAAATCAATTTTAATAAACAGATTCCCAACGCGGAAAAACTGAAAGCCTTGCGCAATGCGATGGATAAAATTGAAAAAAATTTCGGAAAAGGTTCTATCATGAAAATGGGAGATAGTGTTGTAGAAGAAATCGCGGTTATCCCCACCGGTTCGATTGGCTTGAATTCGGCTTTAGGAGTAGGAGGTTATCCTCGAGGAAGAGTCATTGAAATCTATGGTCCGGAATCTTCAGGAAAAACAACTTTAGCGATTCATGCGATTGCTGAAGCCCAAAAAGCCGGAGGTATTGCCGCTTTTATAGATGCTGAACATGCTTTCGACCGTTTCTATGCCGAAAAATTAGGTGTAGATATTGAAAATCTTTGGATTTCCCAACCTGATTCAGGAGAACAAGCTTTGGAAATTGCGGAACAATTGATTCGTTCTTCGGCTGTTGATATTGTAGTAATCGATTCAGTCGCCGCATTAACTCCCAAAGCCGAATTAGAAGGAGAAATGGGCGAATCTAAAATGGGATTACAAGCCCGTTTGATGTCGCAAGCGCTGAGAAAATTGACAGCGGCAATCAGCAAAACAAATACGACTTGTGTTTTCATTAATCAATTACGTGATAAGATCGGAGTGTCATTTGGAAATCCCGAAACAACTACCGGAGGTAACGCGCTCAAATTCTACGCGTCTGTCCGTTTGGATATCAGAAAAGCTACGGCGATCAAAGACGGAGAAGATGTGAAAGGAAATGTAACCCGTGTGAAAGTAATTAAAAACAAGGTTGCTCCTCCTTTCAAAAAAGCGGAATTCGATATTATGTTCGGAGAAGGAATTTCTAAAGTAGGAGAAATCATTGATTTGGGAGTGGAACACAATATCATCAAAAAAAGCGGTTCTTGGTATAGTTATGAAGATACTAAATTAGGACAAGGACGCGAAGCTGCCAAAGATTGTCTGAGAGATAATCCCGAATTGGCCGAAAAATTAGAGCGACTTTTAGCGGAAGCGTTGGCGAAAAAATAATCAATAAATTTATTGAAATAGAACACAATTAAGAAACAGTCTAAAAAGTCATATTTGAATGTTTGTCATTGCGGACTTGATCCGCAATCTCTTGAAAATCAACAATGATTCATTTGAAGATCCCGCGTCAAGCGCGGGATGACAGGCTTTTTAGACAGCCTCATTGGAACTGTATAATACGTTTTTTTGATTTATTCATCTGATACCATTCCTATTCAAAGCATTCCTGTATTTTTCTGCGTTTCGACAATGTTCCGACCAAGTTGACGCAAAATTATGTTTTCCTGAGAAATCTTCTTTTGCGCACATATAAAGATAGTTATGGTGCGCGTAATTCAAAACGCCATCTATGCCTTTAATAGATGGAATCCGTATTGGTCCCGGAGGCAATCCCTGATATTTATATGTATTGTATGGCGAATCTTCAGAAAGATGAACATTCAATACCCTTTTGATGGAAAAATCACCCACCGCAAATTTTACGGTAGGATCGGCTTGAAGCAACATTCCCTGTTCCAATCTGTTGATATATAGTCCGGCAACAACCGGATATTCGCTTCCGGATGCCGTTTCTTCCTCCACGATAGACGCTAAAATAGAAACTTGTATTGGTGATAAAGGGATTGATTGAGCTTTTTGCAATCGTTCCGGAGTCCAAAAACGATCATATTCTTTTTTCATTTTATCCATGAAACTTTTAATCGGAACATTCCAATACATTTCATAAGTATTTGGAATAAATAAGCAAAGAATCGTATTGGTGTCAAAATTCAATTGGCTACAAGAAATCGAGTCGTTCAGTTGTTGTAATAATTCCCCTTCACCAAACATCAATTGATTTCCGATGCGTTTTGCAAAATCTTCCTTTAACCGGATATTATTGAATGTTATCCTGCAAGGAGTTTGCCGTCCGTTTACTAAAACCTGTAATAAATCCTTACAATTCATTCCCGGATTGACTGCATAACGTCCGGTTTTCATTTTTTGAGGATATTTTAACGTAGAAGCCAATTGTTTGAAAGTGCCTATATCTTTCATTTTGGCCGTTGTTTCTAATTGAAACAATAAGTCATTAAAATCTTTACGTTCATCGATATATACATAAACAGTATTGTCTATATTAAAAAAAGAAGAAAATAATTTATTATAGATAATTCCTCCTGCTATAAAGATGATTATCAATAAGGAAATAATGATTCCAAGAGTTTTTTTACCCGATTTATTCATTCTAAAATTTTTGAATCAGTATGATTATAGTGCAAAGTTACAATTCTAAACATTATCTATTGAAAATAGTAGGCAAAAACTTTGAAAAGTTTAAAGATTCTTTTATCTTTGCACCGCTGTTTACAAAAACAGAGAAAAGTATTGGAAGTGTGGGTGAGTGGCTGAAACCACCAGTTTGCTAAACTGACGTACGGGTAACTGTACCGGGGGTTCGAATCCCCCCGCTTCCGCAAATCAAGAGAAATCCTGCAAATTTAAAATTTGTGGGATTTTTTGGTTTAAAAAAGGTTTGATGAGCCAAATTCTGTTATTAAAAATTTCCCAATAAGACTTTTCTATTTCCCAAAATTTGATTCCCTTTTATGAATTTTGAAAAAAACGAATCATTTTACACATCTGGCAATATAATTTACATGTTGATTCTTTTTTCCTACACAATCTAAATTTATGTCGATTTTTATACTCTTTTCTGAATAATATTCGTTATTGGTGCCTGATTACAATATTCATTGGGTCGTTTAATCTGTAATTAACCCATTAATTAACCCTATTGAAGTTATAATTGAACAGAAAATTTGTATTGAATTAATAATATTCATAAAGGTTGTAACCTTAATGGTAATTTTTTATTGTCATTTTTACAGAGTTAACATAAGGGTTAAATCTGATATAATTGTCAATTGATTAAAAAAATAATGAATAATCTAAATAATAAAATATCATGAATGTAAAATTGAAGTTGTGTTTGTTAATTGTGTCGTTGGTTTTGTTTAACCTTAATATTTTTTCAGCAATTGGGATTGAAAAAGCAGTGACTTCTATCTCGTTAAAAGTTCCGGGAAATCATTCAAAAGAATATAGTTTAACACCTCAACTTTTAAGAACCGGAGAATATAATCTGGTTAGTTCAGAAAAAGAATTTCCTGCAATTATTTCTCAAACAATAGAAAAAAGTGGAGGATCCGATCGAATTATAACGAAAATTAAAGCGGATGAAGACATTTACTTCAATTTTGCTCAAAAAATAGAAAGTGGTTTTAACCACAACGACTGTCAGTTTTACATGCCCGGATTTTGGTACAGACGCAATCTTCGTTCTCCCAAAGAAGCGCCATCTTTTCATACTTCCGACAGTTGGATTTTCCGTGAAGACAGATTAAGTACTCCGTTAACAGGAATATATAATGAAAAAACAGGAGAATACATTACTGTTATTAGGATTGATGACTTCAAAAATGAGGCTTTGACCACCCACAAAGAAGGCGAAGTTATCGTTTCCGGAAAAACATCCATCGGTTACACCGGATTTGAAAATATAAACGGTCAATCTGCTCTTTCATTTGGATTTCCATACCATGAAGCCCCTAAAACATATATGAGAAAATTGACATTAAGTCCTGAAATATGCGCGTTTCAATGCTTGAAAAAAGGAGAATCACTAACGCTTGTATGGGAAGTTAACAAAAATAAAGTAAGTGACTTTTCTGAGTTCATTTCTAAAGTTTGGGAATATTCTTATGATCTTAATAAGCCTCAAGTTGTGAATACTCCTTACACCTCTGATGTCATGAAAGATGTAATAAGCAATTTTTTTACTCAAAGTTATGTTGATAATAAAGCGTTGAAATATACTTCCGGCGTACACTTGCATATTGATGATTGTAAAAGTACAGGTATTGCTGAAGTTGGGTTTGTGGGTCGTGTTTTACTGAACGCTTTCAACGCGATGGAATATGGAGAACAAAAAAATCGTCCTGAATTAGTGAAAAATAGCCAAAAAATATTCGAAAGTTACCTTGGAAATGGCTTGACTAATTCCGGATTTTTTAGAGAAGTTGTAGATTTTAAAAATAATTCAGAAGAACGCAACCTCAGTATACGCCGCCAGTCGGAAGGGCTTTACGCTATACTTTATTATCTTCAGTATGAAAAGAAACAAGGTCGTAAACATTCGGAATGGGAGCAAAAAGTGAAAAATATGTTAGATCTGATATTGAAATTACAGAAAGAAGACGGAAGTTTTCCCCGTAAATTTAAAGATGATTTAAATATTGTGGACAACAGCGGAGGAAGTACACCTTCGGCTACTCCCATGTTAGTGTTGGCATCCAAATATTTTAATGACAAAAAATATATGGAAAGCGCTAAAAAAACGGCGCGATATCTTGAAAAAGAAATTATCTCGAAAGCGGACTATTTTTCTTCTACCCTTGACGCGAATTGCGAAGACAAAGAAGCCTCATATTATGCTTCAACCGCTTTATATCATCTTTCATTATTTACTAAAGGGAAAGAAAGCCAATATTATAGCGATTTGGCAAAAAAATCAGCTTATTTCTGCCTGACATGGTATTATACTTGGGATGTTCCTTTCGCTCAAGGACAAATGTTGGGAGATGTAGGTTTAAAATCTCGTGGTTGGGGAAATGTATCGGTTGAAAATAACCACATTGATGTTTATATTTTTGATTTTGCTACAGTTCTTAATTGGTTAGCAAATAAATACAACGAACCTCGTTTTTCTGATTTTTCAAAAGTAATCACAACATCCATGTGCCAATTACTTCCTTATGAAGGACATCTATGTGAAATTGCCAAGAAAGGTTATTATCCGGAAGTTGTTCAACATACCAATTGGGATTATGGTAAAAATGGCAAAGGTTTTTATAATGATATTTTTGCTCCGGGTTGGACAGTCGCCTCACTTTGGGAAATGTTGTCTCCCGAAAGAATACAATTATTCTTAAAATAATCAATCACAAATTCTACAAAAAACTATTATACCCTTATTTATTTTTAAAATCATGAAGAAAAAATTACTATCGTTAGGAATTAGTGCGATACTTGCTCTGGCAGCGACAGCACAAGATGTTGATTACACAAGTTTAATTAAAAACAACAGTTTTGAATACGCATGGGAAAATCAACTCGCAGAACCAGGTATTGATGGTTGGATAACCACAGGTTCTGGTACTTGGCGACCTTTTGCTGCAACAGATGAAAACCACCAAAAATTTTATGGATGGAATGTAACTGATTGGAGTATAAGAGCGGGTGGTGGCAACTCTCAGTCGTTAGATAAATCCGCTAATGCGACTAAAGTTGGGGATTTTAATATTGTAATTTATGGCAATGGAAAGATTGGCTCGTTATGGGAATTGTCCCAGGTTATCAGTAAAGATGATCTTCCTGCAGGAATTTACAAAGTGCAAGCTCGTTTGGCGGTTAATGTTACCGGAACTAAACCTCGATTGACAAGTCAGCGTTTGTTTGCCAACCAAAGTGTACAATATCATGGACCTCAGACAACTTATACAAAAAATTTGACTACTGGAGAAGTCAATACTTTCGCAGGTTATCCTGGTACTGACGGATCTCTTGATGAAATGACGGTATATACAACAATTGGAGAAAATGACAGTTTAAAAATAGGTATTCGTACAGGATGTGTAAAACCAGATGGAACATTTGAAACAGGTAATATTGATCCTTTTTGGGGATGTTTTAAAGCCGACTATTTCCGTATTACAAGAATGAGTGACAACACAGACTATGTACCTTTTACGAAGCTTACTTCATTGTCTTTGAAAAATGGAGGACTCACATTAATTCCGGCTTTCAATCCTGAAATTAAAAATTATACGGTTTATCTTCCGGAAGGAACAACAACTGTAACTCCAATCGCAACAGCTCCGGCAGGAGGTGTCATAACAGGTAATGGTGAAGTAACTTTAAATGGAGGATCTGGTACTTCTACAATTTTGGTTACAGCACCCAACGGAACAACTATAGGAACTTATACCATAAATTATATAGTTTATACTTTTACAAATGCTGTTGATTGTTCTAATCTGATAACCAACAACAGTTTTGAATATGCTTGGGAAAATCAGCTTGCCGGAGAAGGAGATGCTGCTCTTCCTGCAAATGGTTGGAAAAATGGCAATACTTGGCGTCCTAAGTACACTGCAAATACTAGTATTTATAATACATTTTATGGATGGGAGGTAACAGATTGGAGCATGAGAAATGGTACTAACGATGCACAGTCGCTAGAAAAAGATGGTTATCCTAAAGATCAAAATTTTGATATCGCTATTATGGGGAATAATTTCTTCAGTGGTGAATTGTGGGAAATGTATCAAGTTATCGACAAAAATGCCCTTTCTGCCGGAACATACAAAGTACAAGCTCGTTTGGCAGTTGATGGTCCTAAACAACGGACTACCCAACGTTTATTTGCCAACAATAAAGTGCAATATCATGGAACAGAAGAGCAATATGTAAATAACAAATACCTATTAGGAAACGAAGTCGCTACTTTTGCAGGCTATTCAGGTATTGTCAATGTTCTTGAAGAAATGAAAGTGTATGTTACTATCGGCGAAGATGACGATTTGATGATTGGTATCCGATCTGGAAATAAAAAAACGGACGGAACATTTAATACAACTGCTACAGATCCGGTATGGGGTGGGTTCAAAGCTGATTATTTCCGCTTGATAAAAATTGACCCTGCTCAAGCGGCAGATGCCACGTTAAGCGGCATAACTTTAAATCCAAACGCTACATTTGTTCCAAATTTCAGTCCTCAAACTACATCCTATAATGTACAGTTGCCAGTTGGAACAAATTCTGTTACTCCTATGCTTCTTCCAACTATTCCTGATGCCAAAATTACAGGTGTTGGCGCGGTAGATGTGAGTTCCGGATCGGGAGTTTCAACAATTGAAGTAACGGCTCTTAATGGTACAACAAAAAAAATATATACAATCAATTATTCAGCAGGACCTGTTACTGGCTTTAAAGAAGCAAAAGCCGTAGATTGTACATACAGTGTTGTTGACAGAAGATTGTCAGTTTTTGGAGTAGATGCTTATAGCGTATATTCTATAAACGGAGTAAAAATAGCCGATGTACGTAATAACGCCGAAAGGACTATTGTTGCTCTTGCTCAAGGAATTTATATTGTAAAAACAGCAAATAATCAAACGCTGAAAGTTATCGTAAGATAAAAAATACATTATTAGCACACAGAATACCTGAATATTAATAGTAATCTGTGTGCTAATTTTACTTTCAGTACAACTTTCATCTTTTACAAGAATTATGTAAGAACCTAAAATAAAAATAGGATGAAAATAAAAATACCATTTAGTATTATCTTCATATTGAGGAGTAAAATTACATTTATTCTTGCTCTTTTTATTTTTTCTTTAATTTTTACTAACTGTACAGAAGAATCAGACCATTTTTCTGATAAAGAAGAAGAGGAGGTTGTAACTCCCAATACAGCAAGGTTGCTTAGTGGTAATAAGAATATGCCTACAGGTGGTATGATTACAACTGAATACAAAGACTCTCCTGTTGCATCAACCATAGATAAACTGGTAGATGATAATGTCAATACTCTTTTTTCCACTCCTCATAAGAAATTTTATATACATTGGGACGGATATCAGTCTGTCATAGTAAATCATTACACCTTGACTTCGGGCGGTGATCGCTCTATGGATCCTAAATCATGGACTCTTTCCGCGTCGTATAATAACATGTCTTGGATTGTAGTTGACAATCAGACCAATCAGGTTTTTACAAATACAGGAGAAACGAAATCATATAGTTTTACTAACAAAACCACGTATAGATATTATAAGTTGGATATTACAGCCAACAATGGAGGTTCTTCAACTCAAATAGCAGAGTGGACTTTGGAAAAAAAAGAAAATCCGGACTTGCCTAATTCCGAAAATGTTGAAGTACAAAATACCAATGTACCCACAGCGGGAATTATTACTTCGCAGTACAGCGACTCGCCCGAAGAGTCTAATATCCTTAAAATCATTGATTCAAACAATAATACAAAGTTTGTAACTCATCACAAGGAGTTTTATATTTTGTGGGAAGGTAGCGCAAAAGCGATGGTTACTTATTACGCGTTCACGTCTGCCGCTGAAAATCCGGAAATGGATCCTGAATCGTGGACTTTTTCTGCATCAAACGATAAGGAGTCGTGGACGGTCTTAGATACACAAAAAGAACAATTGTTTAAAACCAGAGGTGAAAAGAAAGAATATTATTTTAACAATACAATTGCTTATAAATTCTACAAATTAAATGTATTGAGTAATAAAGGTGGTGAATCCACACAAATAGCTGAGTGGAAAATGAGGGCTTTCCCCTCCAGTATGACTGACTTGATGACTTATTCAAATGGAAGGACATACTCATCACAGACTCCGATGGGCACAAAATTTCAGAATAGGCATGTTACCACAGCCGCGGATAAAATCTGGTTGTCCACCGCTTCAAATGAACCAGCGCTACTCAATTCAGCGTCGAGTCTCACTCAATGGAAAGAATTCGCGGTAACTCTTTATCCCTACAATGTTCCAATGCCTGCCGATGTGAATCAACATGGTGTTGGCGACTGTTGCGCATTGGCTGTTTTTGCCTCATTTGCTTATATCTATCCCAATTTTATAAAAGATATAATTACAGATAATGGAGACAAAACATATACCGTTGCCATGTTTGATCCACAAGGAAATCCTGTGGATGTAACAGTATCTTCTAAATTTTTGGCTGACAAAAATGGAACGATAGGAGCTGTAACCGGTAAAAATAACCGGGTGACTTGGGCTACCATACTCGAAAAAGCAATGATGAAATGGCAAAATATCTATAAAGTAAATGAAGATATTGGAGGAATAGGTACCGAACATGTCGCACCGCTTTTTACCGGAGATGGTGACAGTTTCGCTTTTTCAGCGAACAAGTTGAATTCCGAACAGCTTTTACGAGCTGTGATTGTGTCTCTCATTCAAGGTAAGATTGTTGTCGGTGGATTCACGAAAGGTGGAGTTGCCGTCAGCGGTAACCACAAAACTGTATCGGGACATGCTTTTACCATGATGCATTCGTTAAACAAAACAGCTTTGTTCTCCATGCGTAATCCATGGGGAGGAGAAGAAGATGGGGTCTTAAATATTCCAGATAACGATATTATTCCACCAATGATTGATGTGCGTATTGTGAATCCGGGCAAAGCGGCAAAATATGCCAAAGGATCCACTGATCCCTATACACCTCCTAATTACGCTCCTTCCGAGAATCGCATTCGGGTCGCGGAAGAATTACTGAGATCAGGGATGTAAAAATAACGTTTCCTCTGAAATGTTATATACATAAATAAATTTAACAAAGAATGATAAAATAATAATGAAAACACAGAAACTTAAAATTATTGCTTTTTGCCTTTCGGCTATTCTTTTTGCAAATACTGTGAAAGCGGAAGAACCGAACATTGTTGTAGACGGAAATGCTCGTTTTACTGTACTTACTCCAAGTTTAATAAGAACAGAATATTCTGGTGATGGAGTCTTCGAAAACAAGAAAAGCTATAACATTGTGGATCATAACTTGACTTCCACTTCCTATACGACAAAAGTAAACGATGGTTGGCGTGAAATTGAAACAGAAAAGCTATTACTTCGTTACAAACAAAACTCAGGAGCTTTTGATTCCACCAATTTAGTTATCAATTTAAAAGAACGGCTAACCTATGCAAAACCTTGGGTTTCAACAACAGGGAGTAGCTTTTTTCAGAGTGAAGCCGAAAAACTTAAACTCTATGGAGGCGCGACGACAGCTACTGATCATAAAAACTATACAGGTACCGGATTTGTCGCAGGACTTAAGTATGTCGGAGCGGGAATGCAATGGTCAATGAATAATGATATATTCGCAGGAGAATATATCATCTCTTTAAGATATTGTAGCGGCAAAGGAGCTCAAACCATTAGTTTATATATAGATGGAGTGAGAACACAAATACAATTGGAGGCAACAGCCGATTGGGATACATGGAAAACCTTCACAAAAAAAATAGATTTAGCCAAAGGGTCACATACTTTCAAAGTGCAATGTGACGCTGAAGATACCTACAACGTCAATTTCGATTGGGTAAGTGTATTGCCAAATATTGGTATAAATCAAATTTGTGAAGCTGAAAATGCCAATCTTGAAGGAGGCGCTTCAAACGCGAGTAATCATGCGGGATTCAGTGGAACAGGCTTTGTCGCAGGATTGAAAGTTGTAGGAGCCAAAATTACATGGAACGTAAACAACTCTTTGTCTGCAGGAAATTACACGCTTACAATTAAATACACGAATGGCATTCCGGCCGACAATCAACATATTGCCCGGACAATAAGTTTATACATAAACAACGTAAAAACTCAAATCACACTTGAACCTACAGCGGATTGGGCAACATGGGGATTTTTCACAAAAACAGTTCCATTGATTGCGGGACAAAACACCATCGTTTTATCATGTGATACCGGCGACTCGTACAATGTAAATATTGACTGGCTAACCCTTACTCAGGTGGAAGGAGAATTACCGAAAGAAAATATTATCCCTGTATCATCCAGTTCAAATCTGGGAGCATGGTCGCGTGGATTAGATGAGAAAAAAGGATCAATTCCTTTGTGGGATGGAATTTTAAGCCGCGATGGTTGGTACTTGTTAGATGATAGCCAAACAGCGTTGCAAGATGGAGAAGGTTGGGTGGTCGATCGTCCGGTTCATGCCGGAGGCTATTTAGATGGTTATTTCTTTGGATATGGAAATGATTATCAAACTGCTTTAAAAGAATTTTACAAGATAACAGGAAATCCGGTTTTACTTCCTAAATGGGCTTTTGGAGTCTGGTATTCAATCAATTCGGAAACATACACGAATGCTGCTTATTACAAAAATACATTATTACCAAAATTCCGTTCAGAGAAACTTCCGTTAGATGTGTTGGTAGTTGATACCGACTGGAAAACTCCAGAACGTTGGAATGGTTGGAATTGGATTAGCACGAATTTCCCAGATCCACAAGGATTTATGGATTGGACAAAAGAACAAAATTTGGTCATCCCATTAAATGTTCATCCGACCATTCAGAATAATGATCCGAGATTCGCTCAAACAAATACCACAGCGGGAGGATTAATCCAAAATGGCAGTAGGTATCATTTTGATTTTACCAATAAAAAGCATACGAAAGCTTATTTTGATTTGCATGAACCATTTAATAGTCAAGGAGTTCGTTTCTGGTGGTTTGATCAAGCAGAAACTCCAAACTCTCAAGTGGCCGGAGTACCAGCAGATACATGGATAAATGGTCTGTATGCCAAATATGCAAATGATCAAAATTTGCGTGGGTTTGCATTTTCACGGATTGGCTCAGGGCATGCCGGTTATAGTGATAGCAGAACTCCCGGAATCGCATGGTCGGAACACCGTTACACATTGCATTTTACCGGTGATACATACAACGAATGGAGTATGCTTGCTTTTCAATCTACTTTCACGATCAAGGAAGCCAATATAGGTATTCCATACGTTTCACATGATTTAGGTAGTTATCATGGAAATCATTTAAGTGATGACATGTATATGCGCTGGGTACAATTTGGAACTTTCCAACCGATTTTCCGTTTGCATTCCAAACGAGGAGAACGTTTACCTTGGCAATATCCTAATGTAGCTCAACAGGCAACTGAGTTTATTCGTTTACGTGAAGCGTTGGTTCCCTATACCTATTCTTTAGCTCACGAATCATCAACAGGTGGTATGCCCATTGTAAGAGGAATGTATTTTTATTATCCAGAAGCAGCAGAATCTTATACATTTGATAAACAATATTTTTATGGAGAAAAAATGCTTGTATCTCCGATTGTAACTGCCGGAGCTACAGCTTCGACACAAGTTTGGTTTCCTGAAGGCACTTGGATTAATTATTTTACCAATGAAAAAATAGCTGGGCCAAAAACACAAAACATAACTGCCGATTATAGTACAATGCCTGTTTTTGTGAAAGCCGGAGGTATTATTCCATTGGCGCCATATTCCGATTGCGTTAGTCAAATGACTGCAGAATCTCTTATCTTAAAAGTATATGCAGGAGACGATGGTGAATTTACCTTGTATGAAGATGAAGGAGAAAATTTGAATTATCAAAATAGTAAATACGCATTAACAAAATGTATATACAAAGAACAAGACAGAAAATTCTCAATCAAAGCATCTCAGGGAGATTATACGGGAGCCGCTAAACAACGCGCGTATGATATTGGATTTTATAATGCCGTTATTCCTGAAAGAATCTTAGTGAATGGAGTTCAACTGAATCGAATAGCGGCTGCATCCGGAGAAGGTTGGTGGGTTGTTAATGACGCGGTTTACATTCATTTGGATAAACGTGCGGTTACTTCTGATATTGAAGTAGTTTTCAATGGTGTTTCTTCTGCCTTGCCTTCGGAAATTATAAATCAGGAAATAAAATTATATCCGAATCCGGCAATAGACCAATTTACTATTGAATTGGGTGATATGATGAATGAAGTGTCTGTAGTACGCATTTATGATTTTTTTGGAAAAATTATGTTTAATAAATCAGTTGTTGGAGAAAAAATAATAATAAATGCTCATACTTTTGCTAAAGGAATTTATTTTGTAGAGATCGATAAAGGAGTAAATAGATATACTCAAAAATTAATTATTAAGTAGGAATAAACGCAAAAAAGGTTTATCAACCTTATTTGTTGATTTGTAGTCTCAATGTTTTTTTAATCAAAGATGAATCAACCGGCCTCGGTTAAGAGGCCGGTAGTAAATATGTATTTATAATGAAAAAAATAATCTATTTATTGTTGTTAATCATTTGCTTAACAAATGCTTACGCCCAAGATCCATTATTGGATATTTTGAAGAAGGAAGCAGATAGAAACCTGTCTGTATTAAGTAAAGAAGAAACTCCAGCCTATTATATAAGCTATCGAGTATATGATACGGAAAATTATTCTATAAGTGCTAATCTTGGTAACCTGATGAATAGTAATTTTTATAGAGAAAGACCTTTCTTAGCGACCGTCAGAGTTGGAAGTCATGAGCTTGATAATACACGCGAATTAAGAGGAAATAGCAGGACTTTCAATAATAACTTTTCTTATAATCTCTTGATTTTTGATAATGACAGTAAAGTAATACAAACTACGCTTTGGAGGAAAACCGATGAATTATACAAAAATGCCGTAAAAGATTATGCCAAAGTCAAAGCGAATATGGCTGTTACCGTAGCTTTAGAAGATAAATCTGATGATTTTTCAAAAGAAACTTCTGTGCAATATTATGAAAAACCAATATTGTTTAAATCTCTTTCATTTGATGTGAAAGGGTGGGAGGATAAACTGAAAAAATATAGCAATGTTTTTACTTCCAATAAAGAAATATTGTCAGGTAGCGCGAATTTACAAGCACAACTCTGTCGGCGTTATTTTGTCGATACCGATGGAACAAAAGTAGTAGAAAACACGATCTCGTATCGCTTGTCGCTATCTGCTAATACTGTTGCTGAAGACGGAATGAATATTCCTCTCTATAAATCATATTTTGCACTCAAACCCGAAGATCTTCCTTCGGAAGAAAAAATATTAGCAGATATAAAGGAATTGGTAAACATGATCGTTCGTTTGAAAAACGCGCCTGTCGCGGAATCGTTTACTGGTCCTGCTTTGATGACATCGGAAGCGTCCAGTGTGTTTTTTCATGAAATTTTCGGACATAGGATTGAGGGCGCTCGCCTGAAAATGGAAACAGATGCACAGACATTCAAAAACAAGATCGGAGAACTGGTTTTACCCGAAGACATCTCTGTTATTTTCGACCCGAAACTTGAAAATTATAAAGGATTTGATTTGTCGGGAAGTTACAAATACGACGATGAAGGAATTAAAGGCCAACGTGTAACAATTGTTGAAAATGGAATATTGAAGTCTTTTCTTATGAGTAGAGTTCCGATTACAGGATTCCCAAAATCGAACGGACATGGACGTGGCATGATTTATTTTAATACAGTTACCCGGCAATCAAATATGTTTATAGAGTCTTCTAAACCTAAAACTATAAAAGAATTGAGGGGTATGGTTATCGAAGAAGCTAAAAATACGGGTAAATCCTATGGATATCTTTTTGATGATGTATCGGGAGGATTTACGACTACCGGAAGATATATGCCAAATTCATTCAACGTAACTCCTTTGGTCGTTTACCGGATTTATGTAGATGGCCGTCCTGATGAATTAGTCAGGGGAGTTGACCTTGTAGGAACGCCTCTCGCTATGTTTTCTCAAATTACGGCTTGTGGGAATGACCTTGGAATTTTTAATGGATATTGTGGAGCTGAGTCAGGTTCGATACCAGTATCTTGTGTTTCACCTTCTATTTTTGTAAAAATGGTAGAAACTCAAAAAAGGGTTAAATCTCAAAATCAACCACCTATATTGGAAAGGCCTGTTTCATCCATTATTTCATCTTCTAAATAAACAACAATTATGAATCTACAATATAAAAAATTCTTTGTTTTTGGAGTATTTCTGTTTTTGAATATATCCTTCATTTGTTCGCAAAAAGAACAGGCTGTTATTGATCTTATGAAAACCGAAGTGGATCGTAATCTTTCAGGATTGAAAATTGAAAATCTTCTTCCTCCTTTTTATATCCGGTATGTGATTTTGGATAACGAATTCTTGGATATGTCAGCTTCCGGAGGATTTATATCACAATCCAATACGAGTAAAAGCCGTTATGGATTACCTTTTGTATTGGTGGGCGATTTTTTTCGCAACAATGTCAGTTATGTTTCCAATAGTGTCCCAATGTTTTTTATAAGTACTGAAGATTCAGGTATCGCGACCGGTATCTGGAATGGCTTGGATAATAAATACAAACAGGCTGCAGAAGATTTTGAGGCTAAAAAAGCGGTACTTAGCCAAGAAAATCAAACAATGGCACAGCAAAAGGTTGCAGATTATGAGGATACTCCTTGTCCTGATTTATTGTTGAAACCAGCAAAAATGAATATGGACCCTATTTATTGGGAAAATTATATACGGAAAGGTTCGGAAGTTTTTAATAAATATCCTGAAATTATTTCTTCTCAAGTTTCAGTTGCCCATAGAAATACGATGGCCTATTGCTATGATACAAAAAAAGGTAAATATGCAATTCCAAATTCTTATTACAAAATTACTGTAAATATTTCTATTTTGAATGATAATGGACAGGTGTTGAATGACGATTGGCCGATTGAATATTCATATTTTGAATCGGTCCCGGATTTGAAATCATTTATCTCTTTATGTGAACAATATGCCGATGATATGATGAAGAGACGAAATGCTCCAATGGTAACTGATCCATATATAGGGCCTGTTTTGTTTGAAAATCATGCCGCGATGCAAACTTATGTTATGCAGTTTTTTTATAACCAGTCGTTGATGGCTCAAAAGAAACAAATTTTTTCACAAGGAAATAGTAATATTCCTTCTCCCGGACAGTCGATGGAAGACATGATAGGAAAGCAGATCATATCTCCAAGTTTGAATATTGTTTCATTAACCGGTACTGAGAGTTACAATGGTGTCAAACTGGATGGATATTATCCGATGGATTTGGAAGGTGTTGTTCCTGACAAAGAACTGTTTTTGGTGAAGAAAGGAGTTCTGAAGACATTATTGAACAGAAGAATCCCTACATTAAAGGTTCCTCACACCAATGGTCATGCACGGTTTAATGTTTTTTCAAGGCAAACAATTATTGCTCCCGGAAATATACATGTTTACAGCGATGAAGCAATTCCTCTTAGCGATTTGAAACACAAATTGATTGCCGCTGCCAAAGAAGAAAATTTGGAATATGCATATATTGTTCGTAGAATGAGACCTAATTTGGTACTTTCTATTTACAAAATATATGTAGAAGATGGACGGGAAGAATTGGTTCGAGGAGCTATGATTCAAGGACTAAACCTTAGATCTTTCAAAAAAATATTGGGGGTTTCGAAAGAAGAATTTTTCTATAACCATACAGGTCTTGGCCAGATAGCGACTTATATAGTTCCTTACGGTATATTATTTGAAGAAATGGAAGTTTTGAGAGATAATAAAATATCCTTGAAACCACCTTATGTAGTTCCTCAACCCAATTGATATTTTTTGAATTTTTAAAATTATATAATATGAGATTCCCTAAATTTATAAATAGCAACAGACTATTTTGCCTCATTTTTTTTGTGTTTGCAACATCTTTCGTATTTGCTCAAAAACCGGTACCCTATTTGCAAACACCTACACCAAATTCTATTTGGGTTAATTGGCGTACAACTATTTCTTTAGAGAGTAAAGTATTGTATGGAGAATCAGCATCTTCTCTCGATGAAATAGCAACCGGTGATACGCAAACATTGACAGATCCCGGCGATAATTACACCAAAAATTATTATTACCACGGAGTTCAACTTACAAATTTGAAACCCGGTACACGGTATTTTTATAAAGTAGTGAGCGAATCTGAAACATCAGATGTTTATAGTTTTAAAACATCTCCGGCCGATGGCTCAACCAGTATTTATCGCTTTATTATTTTGGGAGATCACCAACTATATGATGATCGTTACGAACGCCTGATGAAAGCGGCTAAAGCTAAAGCTGAAGAAAAATACGGAACACCTATTGAAGATCATATAAATCTGATTACCAATGTGGGAGATCAGGTAGATAAAGGAACTTTGAAGCAATATGAAGAAGTACACTTCAAACGTTCGGAATCACTTTCTCCCAACCTTCCGATCCTAACCATTGTTGGAAATCACGAAACTTATGGAACTCTCGGATTAAATGCTTACGCGGCACATTATTTTTATGATAATATCGAATATAAAGGAATCAAAAGCGGTAGTGAGTTTTACTATGCAACGCAACAAGGCAGGGCCTTATTTTTGATGTTAAGTAGTGAAGGTATTCACACGAATAATACTCAACTTAGTTGGGCAAAGCAAGTTATTGAAACCGCGAAAAATGATCCTAATATTGATTGGATTTTTAGTTATAATCACCGTCCATTGCAAGCCGAACAATATATTGGAGATATTTCAACTTGGGTTGTGAATCAAATCATGCCACTGTTGAATACTACCGAAAAATCGGTCATGAATGTTTCCGGACATCACCATCTCTATCACAGAGGGCAATTAAGGGATTATCCGACTTATCATATTATTACGGGCGGTGCAGCATGGGATCAACGTTGGGGACAATCTACTGAAAAAGATTTTGACGATGTGCAAAAAACGATTGATTATTGGCCTTTTCAGATTGTAGAATTGAATCCTGCCGAAAAATCAATGTATGTGGAAACCTATGTAATAGGTAATCAAGTGGAGACATTCAGTCAAGCGATTTTAGTTGATTCTTTTTCAAGAAAATTCGGACAAAAACGACCGAATAAACCATCTGTTCTTCCATTAACAAATGAAACCATTGAATTGCCTTATACTTTCCAAAGTAGTCCTTATTCCACCGAAAGCGGATATGAATATAACAGCGTTCAGTTTCAAGTTTCTTCATCTTCTGATTTTCAGAAACTGGAGTTTGACTTGATTCGTGATTATGAAAATATTTATGGCGCTCATCCTTCAGGATGTGTTCTGACGGATATAAATAAAGGTGTTGATATTTTCAAACAAGAAATTGCTAAAAATAAATTATACAACGGAAATCATTATATCCGTGTGCGTCATCGCGATAAAAATGCGGAATGGTCGGAATGGTCAGATCCCGTATCATTTACTACCATCAATGGATTATCCGGAGAATGTTCGTTGATTTCTGCTAAAAGGATTTATGCAAGTGGTGAAAACTTAAATTTCTCTTTTTCCAATGCAAGAAATGAATCCAATCAATGGGTAGGAATTTATAAAGAAACTCAAACACCCGGTTCAAGCTCTCCTTCCATTATTTGGAAGTATATGGGAGGCGAATCAGGGACTGTTATTTTCGATAAATCGACATCAAAATTCGACCAAGTAACATCAGGTGTTTATTATGCCGCGTTATTCAAAGATGGAGGATATGAAGTCATCGCGAAATCGGGATTGTTTTATGTAGGAATAGTTCCTTACTTGGAAAGCGATAAACTTAAATATAATGTTGGAGAAGCTATTACTGTCGGAATTCATAATGCTCCGAAATTGACAAATGATTGGATTGGTATTTATAAAATGGGACAAACGCCCGGGCCAAGTCCTCAGCCCGCAGCTTCTGCTTGGGGATATGTTAAAAACGCGACAGATAACGCGTTGAAAATTCAATCGGCAAGCTTGAGCAAGGGATATTATTTCATTACTTATATGATGCAAGATAAGTATTTTGAGCCGGGAGACCGTATTTTTATCCAAGTTGGAGAAGAAATATCAACTCTATCATTAGATAAAACTACTTACTACAAAGATGAACCTATTGTTTTTCATTATGCCGATGGACCGGGTACTCCGAAAGATTATATCGGAATTTATAAAGAAGGAGATGTCTATGGTGTCGATGAACTAACTACTTACCTATATGTGTATGGAGAAGTTACCGGTGATTTGAGTTGGGATAAAAAAATATCAGGAGAATTACTTCCTGAAGGAAATTATTACGCGTACTTCTTTACAAACGACAGTTATGACGCTGTTTCCAACAAAGTTACATTTACTGTTAGTCATAACGTAAATTCCGGATTAAAACAATTTTCTTCGGGAGAAGGTGTGAAAATATTTCCTAATCCGGCAAAATCACAGATAAGTGTAGAACTTGAAAATAAATTACAGGCAGATATCACAGCCTTTCTTTATGATATTTCTGGAAATTTAATAAAGAGCTATCTTTTTGATAAACAGAGTAATGTAATTAATGTTTCAGGTTTCCCTTCAGGAATTTATTCTTTGAAAATAGAAGATAGGGTAGCAAAAATTATAATTCAATAAAATTTCATATGAGATTTTGCTTAAAAATAGTAGTATTAGTCGGGTTTGGATTGTTTTCTCTCAGTTTGTTTGCTGAAGAAATATCCATCAAAGTAACTAAAAAATATTTGAATTTTCCTATTTCACACAAACAGGAAAGAGCAAGAATGACAATCATTTCAAAAAATAAACCGGATTTGTCAGTTGTAATACGTCTTGCAGCCGAAGATTGTGATTATTGGGTGTTTAAAGATGTTTCAGCGTTGAAAGGAGAAACAATTAAGATTAGTTATGAAGGCAATGCGAAAGGATTAAGTAAAATATATCAGGATGATATAATTGCAGGGCAGGACTCCTTATACAAAGAAAAAAATCGACCTCAATTTCACTTTACGACACAACGAGGATGGATTAATGATCCTAACGGATTGATCTATTACGAAGGCGAATATCATTTGTTTTATCAACACAATCCTTACGAACGGGATTGGGAGAATATGCATTGGGGACACGCTGTCAGTAAAGATTTGATTCATTGGAACGAATTACCCAGTGCGCTTTATCCTGATAATTTAGGAGCAATGTTTTCCGGTTCTGCCATTATTGATTATGATAATACTTCCGGATTTGGTAAAGGAAAAACACCGCCTATGGTTGTTGCCTATACGGCGGCGGCTCCGGATAGGCAAACTCAATGTATAGCGTACAGCCATGATAAAGGCCGTAGTTTTATCAAATATACAAACAATCCGGTAATTGATTCAAAAGAAAAATGGAACAGTGTAGACACACGAGACCCGAAAGTGTTTTGGTATAAACCCGGAAAACATTGGGTAATGGTACTCAACGAACGAGATGGGCATTCAATTTATAATTCTGTAGATCTGAAAGATTGGAAGTTTGAAAGCCATATAACAGGATTCTGGGAATGTCCGGAATTGTTTGAATTGGCTGTAGATGGTAATCTCAATAATACCAAATGGGTAATGTATGGAGCATCCGGTACATACATGCTTGGAGCATTTGATGGAAAAGTATTTACACCCGAATCCGGAAAATATTTATATACCAAAGGTTCTATATACGCGGCTCAGACCTTTACTAATATGCCGGATGGTAGACGTGTGCAAATCGGTTGGGGGCGTATAAGCCATCCGAATATGCCTTTTAACGGAATGATGTTGCTCCCAACCGAACTGAAACTTCGTTCCACAAAAAATGGATCAAGACTGTTTAATATGCCGGTAGAGGAGGTTAAACAGCTTTTAAAACTTCAAAAAAGTTGGAAATCTTTGACTTCGGAGGAAGCGAATGCGAAGATGAAAGAATTTAATAATGTCGATTTTCTGAAAATAAAAGCGAAGATAAAATTGTCGCATGCTACAAGCACAGGTCTCGATCTTTTCTCGCAGAGAATTATTGATTACGATATGAATTCAAATCTCGTAAACGGAACTTTTTATTCGCCCGATGATATGACGAGTATGGAAATTTTGGCCGATATATATATAGATAAAACATCAATAGAAGTGTTTATTGATGGAGGTGCATATTCTTATTCCATGGAAAAGAAACCAAATCAAAACAACAAAGATGGATTTCATTTCTGGGGAAATAATATTGAGGTGAAGGAATTGGAAGTTTATTCGGTTAATTCAATTTGGTAGAGTTTAGGTAAATTTTTAAAATAAAGAATATAAAGAGACGATGTTTAAAAGATTTTTTTTAGTAGTGCCGAGGATACTATTCTTTTTTATAGGTATTTCAATTTTTTCCGGATGTAAAGAAAAATTTGATTATATACCGAATACTTTGCGTGCGCCGGCTTACCCGCTTGTGACTATTGATACGTATACGAATGGTTGGTTGTTTGGAGATACATTGTATAAAGAACAAATTTGTCATAATACGGGAAGAAAATTTCCATTGTTGGGATTAATACGTGTTGATGGTAAGAATTTTCGATTTATGGGCAATGTTGAAAATGCTATTTATGCCCCTTTGGCTGATGTTTCAGAACAAGGAGAGTGGGAAGGGAAATATACATTTGTTGAACCCGATAAAAATTGGATTTCGGCTAATTATGATGATGATAAATGGGCGACAGGAAAAGGTGCGTTTGGTTACTTTGATATTAATAAAGTAACGCCTATAGTACGAACTTCTTGGAAAGGGCAACACATTTGGGTAAGAAGAGAACTTACCTTAGAAGAAGATTTGGCCGGAAAAGAAGTTTATTTGCAATTTTCGAATGATGATGCCGCAGAAATATATATAAACGGCGTTGAAGTAGTTAACACTGGTAATGTTGTGAAAATGAATGAAAGAATCAAACTTTCAGATGAAGTTGTCGCGACTCTTCGCAAAGGTAAAAATATCATGGCCGCTCATTGTATGAATAGGATGAGAAATGCCATAATAGATTTTGGATTAAGCGTTAGTCAACCGGTATTTCCTTCATTAGAACAAACAGCGACTCAAAAATCAGTTGAAGTACAACCTACACAGACAATTTATACATTTACTTGTGATTCTGTCAACTTAAAATTAACATTTACAGCTCCTTTATTGATGAATGATTTGGAATTGTTATCTCGTCCGGTAAATTACATTTCATACGAAGTTATTTCTAAAGACGCTAAGAAACATGATGTTGAATTATATTTTGAAGCAGGGCCTGAATGGTCATTAAGCTCAGATTATCAGGAATGTAAGAGTGAATCATTTGAAAAAGATAATCTTGTTTTTCTTAAAACCGGTTCTGTAGCGCAAGAAGTACTGAATAAAAGAACCATTCCTTATATAGATTGGGGATATTTTTACCTTGTTTCAAAAAAGA
The DNA here is from genome assembly GCA_031553755.1 of Bacteroidales bacterium. Taxonomy (GTDB): domain Bacteria; phylum Bacteroidota; class Bacteroidia; order Bacteroidales; family Azobacteroidaceae; genus JAIRVZ01. The sequence continues at coordinate 82,919 of JAVBKZ010000021.1, forward strand.
CAGATACTTATTCCGGTGTTGGCGATTATTGTGAAATGAGAACTGATTTTTGTTCCAAAGGTTTTGTTAAAAAATCACAAAAAAAATCACCAAACAAAAAAAATCACATAGCAGTCAGTCATTCTCTTGGAAAAGTGAAAGATTCAAAAAGCGGTTTTGTCATGCTTGGATATGACGATGTATATTCCGTACAATATTTCGGACAAAAATTGCGTCCCTATTGGAATCGTTCCGCGGATAAGAACATATTACAAATGTTTGAACTTGCGGAAAAAGAATACAAAAAAATACAAAAACAATGTAACCAATTTGATGTGGAAATGTTGAATTATGCTTCAAAATGCGGCGGAAAAGAATATGCCGAACTTTGCGCGTTAGCATACAGGCAATCAGTTTCGGCACATAAATTGCTTGAAGCTCCTAATGGGGATTTATTATTTTTATCTCACACACTAGAAAAAACAGCGACTGTAGACGTTACATATCCGTCTGCGCCTTTGTTTTTATTATATAATGTAGAACTATTGAAAGCAATGTTGAACCCGATATTTCATTATGTAGAAAATGAAAATTGGAACTACCCTTTCGCTCCTCATGATATAGGAGAATATCCTTATGCTGATGGTCAGACTTCTGATTATTATCGTCTTCCGGTTGAAGAGTCGGGTAATATGCTCATCCTTACTGCTGCGATTGCGTCTATGGAAGGTAATGCCGATTATGCGAAAAAACATTGGAACACTTTGTCCAAGTGGGCGGATTATCTTTTTAATGAAGGGTTTGATCCGGCCAAACAACTATCTACGGATGTTTTTGCCGGATATACCACTCACGATACTAATTTATCAATTAAAGCAATACTTGGCATAGCTTCGTATGCCCGTTTAGCAGACATGTTGGGAAAAAATGAAATTGCGAAAAAATATTCGATGGAAGCGCGTTCATTGGCTTTGAAATGGACTAAAATGGCTGATAATGGAGATTATTACCGGTTTGCGTTCGATCAACCGGATACGTGGAGTCAAAAATACAACTTGGTTTGGGATAAAATAATGAAAATAGATGTATTTCCTCATGAAGTACGTGAAAAAGAAGTGGCCCATTATCTGAAGAAACAAAATGAATATGGATTACCTTTAGATAGTCGACATTTGTATACAAAGGCGGACTGGATCGTTTGGAGCGCGACATTATCTCCTAATATTGAAACTTTTCAAGAATTTATAATTCTTCTTCATAAATATGTAGATGAAACACCGGTCAGAAGGCCCATGGCGGATTGGTATTGGACAAATACCTTTGAAAATCCCGATTTTCATGCGCGTTCTGTAGTCGGCGCTTTTTTTATAAAAATGATGGAAGATAAATTAATTAATAAATAAATAAAGCGAATTACATACATGTAATTTACTGTTGAAAGTTATGTTTGGAAAAAAATACATAATACTTATAATTATCCTGTTATATTCTTTTCATTTGTTTTCGAAGAAACAAATTAATGGACTTTTGTTCTCTTCAAGCGAGGAAAGAATAAATGATCGTACCTCTTTGATTTTATTTGACGATAGTCCTTTGAAATTGAAAGATGCTTTTCGAATTGATTTCGATTTAGCGATATGGGATATTAAACAGTTTGGCTATATACTACGGATAATAAACGAAAATAAGCAAGAGATTAATTTTTCGTTTGTGAATTTCTATGGTGAAGATAAAATTTATTTAGATTTTCATAGCCCGATAACACACGAATCTGTTCAAATACCATTTTCGGTACAAGACATTGAGGAAAAACGTTGGTTGCCAATCAGCATTATTTTCGATCTTAAAAAAGATCGGGCTGAGGTTGTCTCAAAAGACTCTTCTTATATATGTAAATCGATCGGTTTGCAAAATCCCTCCCGCATAAAATTGGCTTTTGGATTATACGGACTCAATTTGGATGTACCACAAATGGCAATCCGGGATATTCGGATTGGAGAAGTAGGTGGAAGAATACACAACGTTCCCTTGGATGGATTAAGGAACGAAATTGTACATGATGACAATGGCAAGGTAAGAGGGATTTCTAAAAATCCTAAGTGGTTGGTATATAAACATTATTATTGGGAAGAGAAAGCTGTATTTGAATCCGACCCTACTACCGGAATAGCTTATGATTCGAGCCGGAATAATGTTATTGTAGTAGATAAAGATGCTATCTTCAGCTATTCGATGAGATATGATAATGAAAGAAAAGTTCTCATAAAAGATTTTCCTTTCGCGTTGAATTCGGGTGAAGCTATTTATGATGATAAAACGAACTTGTTGTATGTCTATAATTTAGAACAAAAAACGCCGGATAGCCCAACTATGGCTATTATCAATATGGTAAATAATAAAATAGAATATAAACATGCCTCCATGAGTCACCGTCTATATCATCACAATGCTTTTATGGGCACTGAAAAAAAAGGTTTTTATATTTTCGGAGGTTATGGCAATCATTCATATTCGAATAAAATATTAAAATATAACATTCAAACAGATAGTTGGGAACAAGTGGATTTTACCGGAGATGAAATATATTCCCGATACTTTTCAGCCTCAGGTCAAGGGAAAGAGCCATCGCAAATATTGATTATGGGTGGAATAGGAAACGAATCCGGTAAACAAGAACATGGAGGACGGCATTTGTCTGATTTGTTTTCATTAGATATCGAAACAAAACAGGTAAAAAAGATATGGGATATAAAAGATGTCCATTCGGGTTTTGTTCCTTGTAGTAATTTGATACTCAGTGAAGACAGTACACATTTTTTTACTCTATGTTATCCACAGCATGAAGTAAATTCAACATTGCAATTATATAAATTCCGACTTTCCGATGGAAGCTATGAAGTTGTAAGTGATACGATTCATATCAATGCGGAACAAATGGAAACATCAGTTTATTTGTTCTATAATAAACAATTGAAAGAATTTTATACTGTTATCAGAGAAAATAATGTGGATAGAAAAGCAAAAATATTGATATATTCACTCTTGTCTCCTCCCGTAAATTTTTCAGAATTAAAATCAGAAGAAAATCAGTCAATATTTTATTGGGTTCTATTTTCATCTTTATTTCTTATAATCGCTATATCAGCCATCGTGTTATTGTTACGGAAAAAAAGACGTAGAACGGAATTATTGGCCTTGTTAGAAAAAAATTATCAGGAGGAAAAAAAGTCTCAATCAAAAAAAGAAGTAGATAAGAAAAATGCGATTTTTATTTTTGGAAATTTTGCTGTGTATGATAAAAATAACAGAGAAATAAGTTATCGGTTTAGCTCGAAATTAAAATCGCTTTTCGCGTTGATACTTTTTTACAGTATTGAAGATGATGGAGTTTCAACGGATATGATGTCTTTTTCATTGTGGCCGGACAAAGACCTTAACGGCGCAAAAAATACAAGAGGAGTCACAATTAACAGACTGAGAAATATTCTTGCTGATATTTCAGGGATAACGCTGTTTCATCAAAACTCTAAATGGTATTTCTCATTTGATTCTGATTTCTATTGTGATTATTTAGAATACCGGAAAAGTATCAAAAATATTAAAAAAGAAATGATCGATGAAGATGAGTGTATGTCTAATTTGTCGGATATAATAAACAGAGGACCCTTTTTCCAAAATATACAGGAAGATTGGATTGATAGTTACAAACATGAATATGAGAGTGAAATAGAAAATATACTTTGGAATTATATAGTCAAATTAAATGAAAGCAAAAAATATGTGAAAGTAATTGAGTATTCTGAATTATATTTCATCATAGATTCCTTGAATGAAGATGTTCTTAGACTATGTATACATGCCATGCAAAAAATAGGCAAAAAAGAGCAAGCTATTACACTGTATAATAAATTTGTTGCGAATTATAAAAAATTAATGGGAGAAGACCCGATTTTATCTCAACCAATGTAAAAAAATATTTATATATCAACACGCTTGCTATTTTTGTGAAAAATATCATAAAATAGCCGGATTAATGTTTTTTAAGAGTTTATTAACCCATTATTTAACCCAAATAGTAATACTGTATATTATATATTTGGTAATAATTTAAATAAATTTTTATATTATTGACTTTAGAGCTAAATTTACACATGAAAAAAAATCTTCCAATTTTATTATTAAGCATCATTTTGCTTATCTCATGCGGAAACAACAAATGTGAATTTGTTAAAAATGATTTGCGAGCTCCGGCTTATCCGCTTATTACGATTGACCCTTACACAAGTGGATGGTCATTTACGGATAATTTGTATGATGGATCAGTGAAACACTGGACAGGGAAGGACTTTCCTTTAATCGGACAAATAAAGGTAGATGGAGAAACTTATCGTTTCATGGGAATTGAAGAATTGGAATTGAATCCGCTCGTGCCGACTTCGGAACAAGGTGACTGGAGTGGAAAATATACAGAATCTAAACCGGCTAACGACTGGATCAAAAATAATTTTGATGATTCGAAATGGAAAAGCGCGAAAGGCGCTTTTGGTACTACGCACAATGAACCTACATCGAAAACACATTGGGAATCAGAACATATATGGATAAGACGTGCAGTTACTATTGACCAGGATTTGAAAGGAAAAAACATATATCTTGAATATTCAAACGATGATGGCGCTGAATTTTATATCAATGGAATTTTGGCTTTTGAAACCGGAAATACTTGTAACAAAAATAAAATGGCGAAACTTTCTCCCGAAGTTGTGAACTCGCTTGTTGTGGGAGAAAACCTTATCACGGCGCATTGTCATAATCCGGTAGCTAACGGATTAATTGATTTTGGATTATTGGTCGAAAAAGAAAAACAAAACGCCATGAAACAAACCGCGGTTCAGAAATCAGTAGATGTTCAGGCGATGCAAACCCGTTACAAATTCACTTGTGGAACTGTAGATTTGAATTTGACTTTCACTGCTCCGCTGTTTATGAACAATTTAGATTTAATGACTCGTCCGGTAAACTATATTACTTATGAAGTAATTTCGAATGATAAACAAGCGCATGAAGTAGAAATTTATTTTGAAGCGTCTCCTCAATGGGCGTTAGATCAACCATATCAACAAGCAGTCAGTGAGCGTTTTGAAGAAGATGGTTTGGTATTTATGAAAACAGGAAGTGTCGACCAAAATGTCTTGGTTAAATTTGGCGATGATGTCCGTATAGATTGGGGATATTTTTATATGGCTTCCGAAAAAGAAAATACAAAAACCGACATTGGCAATGGCGAATCTTTAAGAAATGCTTTCATAAGTGGAAATTATAACAACAATACCAAAGGAGAAAATGAAAATGCGAAATTAGCATTGGTAAAAAAACTCGGAAAAACGAAACAATCTTCCGGAAAAATAATGATTGGTTATGACGATATTTATTCCATTCAATACTTCGGAGAAAATTTACGTCCTTATTGGAACCGCAATAACAACGAAACGATTCTTTCTCAATTCAAGAAAGCAAATAAGGAATATGAAAAATTGATGAAAGAATGTTGTGAGTTCGACAATGATTTAATGAAAAAAGCCACAGCGTCCGGAGGAAAGAAATATGCCGAACTTTGTGTTTTAGCATACCGTCAGGCAATTTCGGCTCACAAATTAGTGCAAGCTCCTAATGGCGATTTATTATTCTTATCGAAAGAAAATAATAGCAATGGTTCTATCGGAACAGTAGATATCACATATCCATCTGCTCCTTTATTCCTGTGTTACAATATTGAGTTAGCTAAAGGATTGATGAATCATATTTTTTATTACAGTGAAAGTGGAAAATGGGCCAAGCCTTTTCCTTCTCATGATGTAGGTACTTACCCTCGTGCAAACGGACAAACTTATGGAGGAGATATGCCAGTGGAAGAATCCGGAAATATGTTGATATTGGCCGGCGTTATTGCCAAGTTGGAAGGAAATGCCGATTACGCGAAAAAACATTGGAATGTATTGTCGGTTTGGGCTGATTATTTGGCGGAAAAAGGATTAGATCCGGAAAATCAACTTTGTACGGATGACTTTGCCGGACACTTCGCGCACAATACCAACCTTTCTATTAAAGCCATTTTAGGAGTAGCTTCTTATGGTCATCTGGCAGATATGCTCGGAGATAAATCAGTTGCTGAGAAATATATTTCAAAAGCTCGTGAAATGGCGCAGGAATGGGCTAAAATGTCGGATGATGGAGATCATTACAGACTGACTTTTGATAAGCCCGGAACATGGAGCCAAAAATATAATCTTGTTTGGGATAAATTGCTTAAATACGACATTTTCCCGAAAGAAATAGCTGAAAAAGAAATAAAATATTATCTCACGAAACAAAATCAATATGGTTTGCCGCTCGACAATAGAGAAAGCTATACAAAAGCCGACTGGATTATATGGACTGCTACCATGGCGAATGACAATGCTACTTTTGAGAAATTTATAGATCCGCTTTATTTATTTATGAATGAAACAAAAGATCGCATTCCTATGTCTGATTGGGTATTCACGGATAAACCCTATCATCGCGGTTTTCGTGCGCGTTCGGTTGTAGGCGGATACTACATAAAAATGCTTGAAGAAAAATTAATGAAATAAAATATTAGCCACGGAATATACATAAGGATACTTTGTGTTTTTAATAGATTGAATCCCAATGAAACAAGTTAATTGATAATTTTCCGCATAATCACAGTATATTCCGTGTGCTTTTAAAATATCCTTATAGTACGGCATGAAAAAGAAAAAGTTTAATTCGATCATCTTAATTTTAACTGTATTTTTTGCTCTGAATACAAAAGCGAATAATCCGGTTAATTATGTGAATCCATTGATGGGAACCTTGTCGAAGCATTCGTTTTCAAATGGAAACACTTATCCGGTAATAGCTTTACCTTGGGGAATGAATTTTTGGGTACCTCAAACCGGTGATATGGGAGATGGATGGTCGTATACTTATACTTCGGATAAGATAAAAGGATTCAAGCAAACTCACCAGCCAAGTCCGTGGATAAATGATTACGGACAATTTTCCATTATGCCGGTAACTGGGAAAGCGGTTTTTGACCAAAATGCGAGAGCCAGTTGGTTTTCGCACAAAGCTGAAATTGCTAAACCTCATTACTATAAGGTATATTTGGCAGATCATGATGTCGTAACCGAATTAACTCCTACAGAACGCGCTGTTATGTTTCGTTTTACTTTTCCGGAAAATGAAAATTCATATATTGTTATAGATGCGTTTGACAAAGGCTCATATATGAAAATATTTCCTGAAGAAAATAAAATAATAGGTTACACAACGAAAAACAATGGAGGAGTTCCTGATAATTTCAAGAACTATTTTGTAATCAAGTTTGATAAACCATTTAGTTATATCGCTTCGGTAAGTGACGGTAAGATAAGCAAAGACCTCACAGAAAGTAATTCGAATCACGCGGGCGCTATTATAGGTTTTTCTACAAAAAAAGGAGAAAAAGTACATGCTAAAATCGCGTCTTCTTTCATTAGTTTTGAACAAGCTGAAATAAACCTGAAAGAATTAGGAAAAGACAGTTTTGAACAAGTTGTCGAAAAAGGAAAAAAAAGATGGAATGAGGTATTGGGAAAAATTCAGGTAGAAGACGATAATATAGACAATTTGCGTACTTTCTATTCTTGTCTTTATCGTTCGGTTTTGTTTCCGCGTGCGTTCTATGAATATGACGCGACAGGAAAAATAGTCCATTATAGTCCATATAACGGAGAAGTATTACCCGGTTATATGTTTACCGATACTGGATTTTGGGATACGTTCCGTTGTCTTTTTCCTTTCCTCAATTTACTATATCCTTCAATGAACGAAAAAATGCAGGAAGGATTAGTCAATGTATATAAAGAAAGCGGATTCCTTCCGGAGTGGGCAAGCCCGGGCCATAGGGGTTGTATGGTTGGAAATAATTCCGCTTCAATTGTAGCTGACGCTTATTTAAAAGGATTGAAAAATTATGATATAGAAACTCTTTGGAAAGCTGTTAATCATGGAGCGAATGCTGTTCATCCGAAAATCAGTTCGACAGGAAGATACGGATACGAATATTACAATAAATTAGGTTATGTTCCTTATGATGCCGGAATCAATGAAAATGCCGCGCGTACATTGGAATACGCTTATGATGATTGGTGTATTTATCAATTGGGACAAGCTTTGGGAAAGCCTAAAAAGGAAATAGACATTTATGCCAAACGAGCCATGAATTATAAAAATTTATATGATTCCGAATACAAATTAATGCGTGGGAAAAATCAGGATGGAACATTTCAATCTCCATTCAATCCATTGAAATGGGGAGATGCCTTTACCGAAGGAAACAGTTGGCATTACACATGGTCGGTTTTTCACGACCCTCAGGGATTGATTAATCTGATGGGAGGAAAAAAGGAATTTAACCAAATGATGGATTCTGTATTCAATGTTCCGCCATTGTTTGATGAAAGTTATTATGGAAGTGTAATACACGAAATCCGAGAAATGCAGGTTGTAAATATGGGAAATTATGCGCATGGCAATCAACCCATCCAACACATGATTTACTTGTATAACTATTCGGGTGAACCTTGGAAAGCTCAGTATTGGATACGCGAGGTGTTGGATAAGTTGTATTTGGCAACTCCCGATGGATATTGCGGAGATGAAGACAACGGACAAACTTCGGCCTGGTATGTTTTCTCTGCTTTAGGATTTTATCCTGTATGCCCCGGAGCTAATCAATACATTTTAGGAACCCCTTTATTTAAGAAAACGACATTGAATTTGGAGAATGGGAACCAAGTTACGATTGAAGCCCCAAATAATGATAAAAATAGAAGATATATTCAGTCGATGAATTTCAATAATACTTCGTATAATAAAAATTACCTGAAACACGAAGATTTGAAGCAGGGAGCAAAAATAAAGTTTATCATGTCCGAAACGCCGAATATGCGGCGAGGCATCAATGAAGAAGATTTTCCGTATTCGTTTACGAATGAATTGTTAAAGGAAAAGAAAAGTAATAAAACGAAATAATTAGATATAATTTACATGAAAAAGATTTTTTTAGTTTTAGTGACCTTTTTTACTTGCGCGAATGTAATTAATGCCCAATGGTCTCCTGCAGGAGATAAAATCAAAACAAAATGGGCGGAAACGTTAAATCCGGATAACGTATTACCTGAATATCCTCGTCCGATAATGGAACGTCAGGATTGGATAAATTTAAATGGATTGTGGGATTATGCAATCAAATCAATCGGAGAAAGTAAACCGGAAAAATTCGATGGTAAAATATTAGTACCCTTCGCGATAGAATCTTCTTTATCCGGCGTACAAAAAACAGTTGGAGAAAATAAAGAGCTTTGGTATAAGAGGACATTCAAAATGCCATCTAAATGGAACGGAAAAAATGTGTTGTTACATTTTGGAGCGGTAGATTGGAAAACCGAAGTTTATCTGAATGATATTAAAATCGGCACTCATACAGGAGGTTTTACTCCTTTTTATTTCGATATAACTCCTTATCTTAAATCAGGAGAACAAGAACTCACAGTAAAAGTATTTGACCCAACCGACAAAGGCTATCAACCTCGTGGAAAACAAGTAAGTAATCCCAATGGAATATGGTATACTCCGGTAACCGGAATTTGGCAAACCGTTTGGTTAGAGCCGGTTAACGAAAAACATATTGTTAACATAAAAAATGTATCGGATATTGATAAAAACAGAGTGAAAGTAGATGTATGCACACGCAATACCAATGTTGCTGATGTTGTTGAAGTCAAAATATTTGATGGAAAAGCATTGGTCAGTTCGGCGAAAATGGCTGCCGGACAATCGTTGGAAATGGGTATTCCTAACGCGAAATTGTGGTCGACAGATTCTCCATTTTTATACGATATGGAAGTGAATTTATATTCAAAAGGAAAAGTTATAGACCAAGTAAAGAGTTACTGCGCGATGCGTAAAGTCTCCATGAAGAGAGATGCAAACGGCATAATGCGAATTCAGTTGAATAACAAAGATTGTTTCCATTTCGGTCCGCTTGATCAAGGTTGGTGGCCTGACGGTTTATATACAGCTCCAACCGATGAAGCATTGCTTTACGACATTCAAAAAACGAAAGATTTTGGCTACAATATGATTCGTAAACACGTAAAAGTGGAACCCGCCCGTTGGTACACACATTGTGACCGTTTAGGAATATTGGTTTGGCAAGATATGCCGAATGGAGACAAAACGCCTCATTGGGAAATGCATAATTATTTCAAAGGAACAGAGGTGATTCGTTCGGCTGAATCGGAAACTAATTTCCGGAATGAATGGAAAGGTATTATGGATTATTTGTACAGTTATCCTTGTGTGACAGTTTGGGTTCCATTCAATGAAGCTTGGGGACAATTCAAATCTCCGGAAATTGTAGAATGGACAAAAGCATATGACCCTTCTCGTTTGGTAAATCCCGCGAGTGGAGGAAATCATTATCGTTCAGGAGACATGATCGACATGCACAGTTATCCCGGACCAAGAATTTTTGTAGTAGATCCCGAACGCGTAAACGTATTGGGCGAATACGGCGGAATCGGACTCCCAATGAAAGACCATTTGTGGCAAAGCGACAAAAACTGGGGATATGTTGAGTTTAAAACTCCGAAAGAAGTTACCGATAAGTATATTGAATATGCGAATCAATTGAAGAAAATGATCTCAACTGTTTATTCGGGAGCGGTATATACTCAAACTACCGATGTCGAAGGCGAAGTCAACGGATTAATTACCTATGATAGAAAAGAAATTAAGATAGAAGAAGATCGTCTACGTAAAATCAATCAGGAAATATGTAATTCTTTATCGTCAGGAGATAAATAAAAAAACATAAGTTTATACCATGAAAAAACGAATATGTACATTACTTTGTCTATTAGTCTTTCTTACAGTTTCTGTAAAGGCTGCTGAAATATCTTCCGGTTCGGTATATAAAATATCTACTACATATACCGGAAAAAGAACATTGATGGTAAGTAATTCTTCGCTTGACAATAGCGCGGGAGTTTCTTTATGGACAGAAACGGGGGTAAATGCACAACGTTGGCGCATAACAAGCGCCGGTAATGGTAATTACTACATGGATAATGTATATTCGGGAAAGAGACTTTATGCTGCGAGTTCAACTTCGGTTGTTCAATCATCTTCCGGCACATCTTCGACCTATCAATGGATTTTGTCTCCGGTAAATGAAACCGGTTATGAAAATTGTTTCTATATAGCTAATGCGGGAGTTTCGTCAACCGTACTGGAACTCCCGTCAGGTAGCGCGGATGCCAACGATTTATCTGTTCAGTTTAGTTCAAAAGGAACAACGAAAGAAGCTCGTCAGATTTGGAAAATAGAACAAGTTACAGAAATTCCCAATCAATTGACTCCTGCTATTCGCACCCAAATGATGCAGGATTGGAAAAATAAAAAATACAATGCCTTAAAAACTTCCACCGGATTTTGGGGAGAAGCTGAATGTATGGAAATTCTTTTGGACGCTTACGAAACAACCGGAAAAGAAGAATATAAAACCATGTTCGAAGAAGTTTACGCGCATTTTGTTAGTGGTTCGGGAGGATGGACTACTACAAATGGCAAAAACTGGATGTGGAATGAATTTAATGATGATATTGTTTGGGCTACTTTGGCGAGTATAAGAGCTTATTTCATGTTTGGAAACAATACTTCACTCAATTTGGATTACCTGAGTATCGCCAAAACAAATTATGACGCGATGATGAGTCGCGCTATGATTAAAGTGGATGACATGTTTTATTTGTTGCGGTGGAAACAAAGCGGTACGAGTACGAATTCATGTGTGAATGGCCCGGCAATCGTAGCGGCTTGTTATTTGGCTCAGGCTACAGGAATTGAAGCATATTATAACAGGGCAAAAGAATTATATGCCAATATGCGTATCCATCAATATTCGGCTACAGACGGACGTGTTTATGATACTTTCAGCAACAATTGGGTTTCAACATACAATCAGGGAGGTTATTTGGGGGCGGCAATTATGCTGTATAATCGGTTTGGCGATGAAATGTATAAAAAAGACGCGGAACTGATTATGAATTATACGCGCAAAAATCTGTGTAACAGCAATGGTATTATCAACGTTTGTGGAGATGAAGGATCAGACCTTCCTATTTTTAAAGGAATTTTGATGCGGTATGTTCGCCGTCTGATTGTTGATTTGGGAAAAACAGAATATGTTGAATGGATGCAAAAAAATGCTCTTCAAGCTTATAACAACCGTAATTCGGATGGTATTTCCTGGACAGCTTGGTGGAAAAAAACGCAAGACAAAGATTATGCCTACACAGGTTCAATGACTGCGGTTTCCGCGGCGATGAATGCGCCGTTGGATATAAACGCTGTTTATATCAAGGATGCTTATTCTACCATTCAGGCTGGAAGTTTTAATTACATAAGTAAAGTATATTCTACAAATAATGTCGCGGGAGTAGAAATGGAAATGATCAACATGCAGGATGGTGGTTATTTGGGATATAATTTTGTAGAATTTAAAAATCGTTTGGCAACAGGTATTGAATTACAAGTAGCGAATGACGCGCAGGCAAGAAGCGTGGAAATACGTATAGGGAATTGGAACTCTAAAGGCACATTGGCCGGAACGGTTACAATACCCGCTTCTGATGGAAGTTATACAACTGTACAAGGCTCTTTAAGCAGGCCGATTGACGGCAATGAACATATTTATCTTGTTTTCAAAGGAAATAAAAATGGTTTGAAACTCAAAACTTTCAAATTTACAAGTACTGGAGAGGCTATAATTTATCCCGATGTAACCGATACGATACAAGGAAAAATTACGGCTTCACATACAGTTGCAATTCCGAAAAATATAATCAATGATCGGTTGAGTGATGAAGTTGTATTTTCTTGTGGGTCATCTGATAATGTTTGGATACAGTATGAGTCGCCAAATCCGGTTAAACTTTCGGGCTATGCGGTGGCTTCCGGTTATGGCAGCGCTGACACAGATCCGAAATCCTGGAAATTGCAGGCTTCAAACAACGGTACAGATTGGATTGATATTGATTCGCAATCCGGTCAGAGTTTTGCAAGCCGTTGTTTATTAAGAAAATACACATTAAGTACATCACAAGAATATAAATATTTCAGATTGAATGTTTCCGAACGTAATGGTAGTACTTCTGCTTTTCGTTTGTCCGAATGGCAACTCTACGGATCTTCATTATCCGGCAATGATATAACAAGTGATGGAGGAACATTGACGGTGCAATATTCGGGAACAGGTGCCAATACTGCGTTAATAGATAAGTCTATTGGAACAACATATTATGTATCTGATAAAATTGGTTTATGGATTCAATATAAAGCTCAGGCGCGGTATAAATTAAATTCATACAGCATTAGTTCCGGAAATGAAGATGCTCAACTAAATCCTAAAAGTTGGGAACTTTACGGTTCTTCTAACGGGTCGGAATGGATGCTAATTGATTCCAGGGAAAATCAAGTGTTTGTTTCACTCAATGCTACGCAAACTTATTATTGTAATCCGGAAGCTGCTTTTCGTTATTACAGATTGAAAATAACCGAAAATAACGGAGCTGCCGGAATTCAGATTGCGGAATGGCAATTGTTTGGTGATTTTTATTACGATTTTTATTATCAGGATTTAACTAAAAGCGATGGAAAATTAAGTTCTTCTGCCGGAGAAACAGACGAAACTGCTTTAAAGGCATTGACAGATAACAATCCAGAAACTTATTATTCAATTAACTCGGCAAGTCTTCCGGTTTGGATTCAATATCAATCGAACATGTCTGTACAAATATTGGGATATTCCATTACTTCAAGCGGAAACAGTATTTATGACCCGAAATCATGGAAAATACAAGGTTCTACGGATGGAACAACATGGAAGGACATTACAACTCAATCGAATCAAACTTTCGATATGCGTTATGCTCAAAAACTTTACTCCATTACGGATGCTCCGGCTTATAACTCTTTCCGTTTACAAGTAACAGCGTCTAATAGCGCGGAAGTCAGAATTGCCGAATTACAAATTCATGGAAGATATATAAGTAGATATGATGTAACTTATAATCCGGGAGGAACTCTTACCGCTCAGTGGCCGGGTAAGGTTAATAATGAAAATCCGAAATTGATAGATAAAAATAAAGATGGTAAATTTTATGATGAAAGCCGTAAAACTTTCTGGGCGGTTTATCAGTCCGCGCGTCCGGTAAAATTAACCGGATATAGCATGATGTCGGCTAATGATGCTGTAAATCGTGACCCGAAAGCATGGACATTATACGGTTCGAATAACGGTACGACTTGGACTAAGATTGACCATCAGGAAAATCAGGCGTTCATTTTCCGCCAGACAACTCAATATTACAAAGTGTCGACTAACAATCGTTACACACACTTTAAATTGGATGTGGAAGAAAACTTGGGTGATAAATCCGTACAATTGGCCGAATGGCAGTTATTCGGAGATTTCAATGAATATGAGAAAGATATTACCGAAAACGGAGGAATATTGACTTCTTCTCATGAACCTACTAACGGAACCACTTTAAACGCGTTGATTGATAATAATGAAACATTGAAGTATTACAATTCAACCTTGACAAGCGCTCAATTTGGTAGTGGAATCTGGTTTAAATACGAATCTCCTTCCGCGGTAAAATTATCAACTTATAGTCTTACTTCAAGCAATGATAATCCGAATAATGATCCGAAATCGTGGATTTTACAAGGATCGAACGATGATACTAACTGGACGGATTTGAATACACAAACAGACATAATATTTAACAGTCGTTGTGAACGCAAAGAATTTAATGTCAGCACAGTAGCTACATATAAATATTTCCGTCTTTTTATAACAGCTCGCGCAAGTACGATAACCGGATTCCAATTAGCGGAATGGGAGTTGTTTGGAACTACAACATCCGGTATACGTGAGTCAAATTTGGAGAATTCATTCAAAGTCTATCCTAATCCGGTTGTCGATTTTGTTACAATTGATATTTCCGAAGAATGTGTTGTAGGTATTTACAGCGTGAATGGAGATGTTATTTATAGCGTGAAAATGCCGCAAGGAAAACAGGTTGTTGATTTGAGACATTATCCGCAAGGTGTTTATGTCGTAAAAATGGAATCAAGAGGAATGGCTAAAACCATTTTGTTGATAAAGAAATAAGTAAAAGATAAAAGATAAAAGATAAAAGATAAAAGATAAAAAATAAAAAATAACGTGAAATTATCAGTCCCTATAGTATTTTTATCTTCGATGCCTGCTTTGGTTTATTCTCAGGAAAAACCGAATGTCATAGTTATCTATGTCGATGATATGGGATATGGCGATTTATCTTGCTATGGAGGAGAAATAAAACAAACTCCCAATATTGACAAACTTGCCAATGAGGGAATCCGTTTTACACAATATTATACAGCTTCTCCGGTTAGTTCTCCTTCCCGTGTGGGAATTACTACCGGAATGCATCCGCTTTCGTGGCAGATCAATACTTTTTTAGATACGAAAAAAGCCAATAAAAACTGCGAACAAAAAGATTATCTTGAAGCAAACGCTCCTTCTATGGCGCGAGCATTTCAACAAGCCGGATATGCTACAGGACATTTTGGAAAGTGGCACATGGGGGGCGGACGTGATGTCGATAATGCGCCTTCCATAACTTCTTATGGTTTTGATGAATATGCGTCTACATGGGAAAGTCCGGATCCTGATCCGGTTATTACTTCTTCCAATTGGATATGGGCTATGACTGATAGTGTTAAACGTTGGGAGAGAACAGCCTATTTTATAGATAAAAGTCTTGATTTTATAAAAAAGAACAACAAAAGGCCATTCTTCATTAACCTCTGGCCGGATGATGTCCATACACCTTGGGTTCCTGACAAACAATCTGTTGCAGATAAAAATAGTCATGAAAAAAGGGAAAATTTAGTATCTGTTCTTTCCGAACTTGATAAACAGATAGGCCGTCTGACCGATTCTCTTTCTGTGATGGGTATTTTGGACAATACGATTATTCTTTTAACAAGTGATAACGGACCTGCGCCAAGTTTTGAACAAACTCGTACTTTAGGGATGCGCGGGACAAAAAACAGTTTGTATGAAGGAGGTATCAAAATGCCTCTGATTGTTCGTTGGGGCAATAAAATAAAAGCAGGTACATTGGATGAAAAAACGGTATTGTGCTCCATCGATTTTTATCCGTCATTGTGCCGGATGGCAGGTATTGATACGGAAAAAAATGTTTCTTTGCATGGAAAAGACATGGCTAAAGCTCTGACCGGTAAAAAAACAATTAACAGGAAAGGTTATCTTTTTTGGGATTTCGGAAGAAATCAATATTTCAATTTTCCAAGGAATGAAAAATATAAAAGTCCTCATTTAGCGATTCGCAAAGGAGATTGGAAATTGTTATGCAATAGTGATGGCAAGAAAGTTGAATTGTATAATTTAATACAAGATAAAAACGAAACGGAAAATCTTTCGGGAAAATATCCGAAGTTGACGAAAGAATTGACTGAAAAATTAATAGAGTGGTATAATAAGAAATAATAAATTTAAAGAAAAAAATAATGAAAAAATTCTACTATGTTATTTGTTTATTGATTTCATTATATGCATGTTCCGGAAACGAAGAGACTTCAGGAACAGACGAATTGATAACTTGGAAGGTAGAGTTTAATAGCAATGGAGGTGATGTGCTTCCTTCGTTTGTCAATATTAAAGATCAGACAACAATCCAAAAGCCAACCAATCCTAAAAAAAATAAATTTGTATTTGGAGGATGGTTTGTCGATGACGCGACATTTGAAAAAGAATGGAATTTTGCGACTGATTTGGTTGTTTCAAATATGATTTTATACGCGAAATGGTTACCGGGCCCTCCAACGTGGACTGTAATGTTCGATAGTAAAGGAGGAACTGCTATTTCTCCGATACAGGACGTGGAAACCGGAGCGAAAATTAGTAGGCCTGTCAATCCTTCAAAATCCGGATTTATATTCAATGGTTGGTTTACAGACGATGAAATATTTACGAACGAATGGGATTTTTCGACAAAACAAATCGTTTCAGACACAACATTATATGCTAAATGGATACAAGGTTTTCCCAATGTAACTTATAATAATCTTACCGGACTTGTTAAAGATTGCGCTGATCCGTACATATTGAAACACGAAGGAAAATATTATTTGTATGGAACCGGAGGCAATGATGGAATAAAGGTTTACCGCTCTGACGATATGGCGAAATGGTCTTCTGCTGTGGGCGCGACAAGCGGGTATGCTTTGCATAAAAACAATGTATGGGGTGAAAAGTGGTTTTGGGCTCCTGAAGTTTACTATCTCAATGGCAAGTTCTATATGTTTTATTCGGCAGAGGAACACATTGCTGTAGCTACAAGCGATTCTCCTCTTGGCCCATTTACTCAGACAGAAGCTGAACAAAAACCGTTTCATGCTGATATAAAGGAAATAGATACACATTTGTTTATTGATGACAATGGTAAAAAATACCTCTATTTTGTCCGTTTCACAAATGGTAATGAAATATGGGTGGCCGAATTGAATGACGATTTTCGTTCAATCAAAGAAAGTACATTGAAAAAATGTATCGGAACATCACAATCTTGGGAACAAAGCAAACTTGAGCCTTATCCGAATTCCAAAGTAAACGAAGGTCCTTTTATTTTGAAACACAAAGGGACTTATTACCTGACTTATTCCGCTAATCATTATCAGAATCCTAATTATGGAGTAGGATATGCCACATCTGCTACTCCGTTAGGGCCATGGGTAAAATACAGTGGAAATCCTGTTTTGATAGGTAATGATAAGATAAAAGGTGTAGGACATCATTCTTTTGTGAATGTTACGGATGGCTGTCAATACATTGTTTATCATTCTCATAATAATATAACAACGGTTCAACCCCGGAAATTGGCGATTGATTTTTATGAATTCATACCGTCAGGTAATACTAATCCAGATATTTTGAAAGTATACGGGCCAACGACTGAGGTGATGAATTTGTGTAGCAAAGAATAAAATATAATAAAATTGGAAATGAAAAATACAAAAAAAATATCATTAATCGTGTTATTTCTTGTAACAACGATAATGGTTTATGCAGGTGGCTCAAAAAAAATCATCATCAATGAATTTTTGGCTACGAATGCAACCGGATTGCAAGATGAAGATGGAGAGTTTTCCGATTGGATTGAACTGTATAATCCGGGAAATACGACAATTAATTTACAAGGTTGGCGGTTGACCGATTCAAAAAATAAATTGGATAAATGGATATTTCCTTCCATTTCGATTGATGCCGGGAAATATTTGGTTGTTTTTGCTTCAGGAAAAGACCGGAATAATCCGGCCAATAACTTACATACGAATTTCAGTTTATCTAAAGACGGAGAATATCTTGGCGTAGTTGAACCCAATGGAACTGTTTCGGATGAATATTCTCCCGTTTTCCCGCCACAACAAGCGGATATATCTTACGGATATTATGAAGGAGAAATTCATTTTTTTGAAACGCCGACTCCGGGAGAAGAAAATACGCTCGAAAAGCAAGCCCCAAAACCAGTGTTTAGCATAACTCGTGGTTTTTACAATGAACCATTTTTTCTTTCGTTGAGCGTTTCTGATGCTGATACGAAAATTTATTACACAACAGATGGAACGCGTCCTACCGCTGAAAGTAGGCCCTACACCGAACAAATACATATCACTACAACTACTCCCGTAAGCGCTGTAAGTATAAAAAATGGAATACCCAGCCAAATTGTTACCAATTCTTATTTCTTTATTAAAGATATAGTTAATCAACCGAATAATCCGGAAGGATATCCCAATTTATGGGGTTATTTGGGAGGTGATGTGTCATACGATAATTATAAAAAAGGCGATCAGGCTCCGGCCTATTACGCGATGGATCAGAACATTTGTAACGATCCATTGTATAAAAATTCCATAGAAAGCGCGTTTTTATCAATTCCAAGTGTAAGCATCGTAACAAATCCCGGTTATCTTTTTTCCAATTCTACAGATGAAAATGAAGGTGGAATATATATTCATACAGGAGTAACATTAGGAGAAGAATGGGAACGGCCGGTTTCTATCGAATATTACGATCCATCGACAAAAAAACAATTCCAGATAAATTGCGGATTAAAACTTCATGGAGCCGCCAGCCGTCAACCGGAAAAAACTCCAAAACATTCATTCAAGGCATATTTCCGTAAACTGTATGGAAATGGTAAATTGAATTTTGATTTGTTTGAAAAAGAAACAGCCGTTAAAGAATTTGATCACCTTGTTTTCCGGGCCGGATACAACTTGAGTTGGGTTCACCCTGATGGTACTCAAAGGAAAAATTCTCAATATACCATTGATTCCTTTGCAAAAAGGATACAACAGAATATGGGACAGTTATCCACTCATGATCGTTTTGTACATCTCTTTATCAATGGATTGTATTGGGGGCTTTATAATGTTTCGGAAAGAATTACCGAAAAATTCATGGTTTCTTATTTTGGCGGAGAAGAAACCGATTATGATGTGATTAACCACGATGGACTTGCTGCCGGAGATTTGCTCGCCTATCAGAGAATGGTTGATTTAGGGAAAAGTGGAAACTACGACCAACTGTTATCTGAAAAGATATTCAATGCTGAAAATTTTATTGATTATATGTTGTTGAATTTTTATCTGGGAAATACAGATTGGCCTCACAACAATTGGTATGCTTCTGTTAATCACACTAAACCGGATAAAAGTAACGGATTCGCGTTTATTAGTTGGGATGCCGAAACGAGTTTTCAAGATGTTTATACGAATAGGGTTTCTGGTTTTCAAGGTGATTTTCGCAGGATTTTGTTTGGAAGTTCTACTTCATACTCCGCCAGCGGAGGAGGACTTTATAACAATGAAGATTTTAAATTACTATTCGCCGACCGTGTACAAAAACATTTTTTCAACGGAGGATGTCTGAGCCCTGAAAAAGCTGCCCAATTTTTCGAAGAAGTATCGAAAGAAATAGATTTACCAATTATTCTTGAATCTGCTCGTTGGGGAAATTACCGGAAAAGTATATTGCCTCCGAAGGGTTCTTTGCCAAGTACTTATACTCGCAATGAACATTGGTTGAAAAGAAAACAATTATTGTATGATGATTATTTTCCGCTTCGGACTTATGTCGTTCATTATCAATTGGAATCGGCAGGGCTTATTCCGGATATCGCACCTCCTTCTTTTAGTTCGTATGGAAAAAAAATAATTGAACCGGTCAATCTTTCAATGACTACAATTCAAGGTAAAATCTATTACACAACAGATGGAAAAGATCCGCGTGAACATGGAACCGGCAATATCGCGGTCGGAGCAAGTGAATATAAATCTCCTTTGCAGATTACAAGTGCATGTATCGTTAAAGCCCGGGTTAAAAAGGATGATGTTTGGTCGGCATTGTCGGAAGCTACGTTTACAGGCAGTGGAAACACGAATCTTTCTTCTGTAGTAAGTAATAAACTGAGTATTTATTACCAACAAGGTATCTTATACCTTACTTTGCCGAAAAATGAAAATGTACCGATTCAGATTTATTCCGTAACAGGAAACTTGGTCAAAACGATTCAAGCAGATCATTCAATATCCGTGATTGACGTTAGTAATTTTCAAAAAGGAGTATATGTAGTAAAATTGAACAATCAGGTTTTAAAATTTACTAAATGATGAAAAAAACAATCGCGTTTTGTTTAATACTTATTAATTTGTCTTTGGCATTTTCTCAGGAAATGATGAATGTGTATAAAAAAGGTTCATCACTTACTTCTTTTTCTTTAAATGCGATAGATTCTGTAAAATATACCGAAGGTACATACCTGACTATATGTCAAAATACGCCAACAAATATTGCTTTGTCGCAGATCGACAGTATCACTTTTACGGATAAAGAGATAACTTCGACAGTAACATTCGACAGCAAAGGAGGTAATGCGGTTTCTCCAATCAAGAACATTGCGTATGGGTCGAAAATCAATAAACCGGCAGATCCCACAAAGTATGGTTTTATGTTTAGCGGTTGGTTTACGGATGATGAAACATTTAAAAATGAATGGGATTTTACATCAAGACAAGTTGTTTCAAATACAACATTATATGCGAAATGGATACAAGGATTTTCAGCATTTACCTATAACAATCTAACCGGACTTGTTAAAGATTGCGCTGATCCTTATGTGTTGAAATACAATGGAATATATTATTTGTATGGAACCGGAGGCAATGATGGAATAAAAGTTTACCGTTCGACAAACATGGTGCAATGGTCTGCGGCTGTGGGTGCGACAAGCGGGTATGCCTTGCATAAAAACAATGTATGGGGTGAAAAGTGGTTTTGGGCTCCTGAAGTTTACTATCTCAATGGTAAATTCTATATGTTTTATTCTGCGGAAGAACACATTGCTGTAGCCACAAGCGATTCCCCTCTTGGTCCTTTCACTCAAACGGAAGTAGAGAAAAAACCGTTTCATGCCGATATAAAAGAAATAGATACCCATTTGTTTATTGATGATAATGGCAAAAAATATTTATACTTTGTCCGTTTTACCAATGGAAATGAAATATGGGTGGCCGAATTGAATGACGATTTACGTTCAATCAAAGAAAGTACGTTGAAAAAATGTATCGGAACGTCACAGACATGGGAACAAAGTACGCTTGAACCTTATGCCAAATCGAAAGTGAACGAAGGTCCTTTTATTTTGAAACATAACGGAACTTATTACCTGACTTATTCCGCGAATCATTACCAAAATCCGAATTATGGAGTAGGATATGCTACTTCTACAAGTCCGTTAGGCCCTTGGACAAAATACAGTAAAAATCCTATTTTGATTGGTAATGATAAGATAAAAGGAGTCGGACACCATTCTTTTGTGAATGTTATAGATGGCTGTCAATACATTGTTTATCATTCTCACAATAATACAACAACGGTTCAGCCCCGTAAACTGGCGATTGATTTTTATGAATTTATCCCATCGGGAAATAGCTCTCCCGATATATTGAAAATTTATGGGCCAACAACAGAGTCAACTAATTTGTGTCGCAAAGAATAAAAATAAAAATACTATATAATATGACAAAAAAATATTGGTTTACATTGTTTATCGTTTGTATGGCAATGAGTTTTAGCTTTCAGCTAAATGCGCAGGATAAGGTAATGAATATTCTGCTTTCGGAAGGAAGCAAAGTTGTTCCATTGAAAACCCTATCTAAGATAACTTTCTCCGAAAGTGATATGGTTTTGAATTTATCAGGAGGAAGTACCGAAAATGTTCCCATAAAAAATGTGAGTCGGTTTACGTTTGCCACCTCTTCCGGAATTAACAATTTAAATGTTTTTCCTAAAGTAGGTTTGTATTTTGATTCGGAAACGAATCAAATTATGTTAGAAAATATGCCTGAAAAAGGCGCGTGCATAGAAATTTATTCCATAACAGGCAATCGTGTCAAAACAATTCAAGCCAATCAATCGACACAAGTGATTGATGTGAGTAGCCTTTATAAGGGAATCTATATTTTGAAATTAAATAATCAGGTTTTAAAATTTACTAAATGATGAAAAAAATAATAGTGTTCTGCTTAATACTGACGAATTTGTCTTTGGCATTTTCTCAGGATATGATGAATGTGTACAAGAAAGATTCGTTGCTTACCTCTTTTACTATGAACACGATAGATTATGTAAAATACATAGGAGGTACAAATTTAACAGTATATCAAAGTGCTTTGACGAATATTTCCTTGTCGAAAATTGATAGCATTACTTTTACGGAAGGATTGCCCCTTTTTCAGGGAAAGGAATATACAAATCCGATTATGAAAGGAAGTTATGCCGATCCGACTATTGTCCGGGTTGGAAATACTTTTTACCTGTATGTGACATCAAGTCGTGTGAGAGGATATAAATCTACAAATTTAATCAATTGGAGCAGTATCAATTCTTCCAAACTATCAAGTGGAAATTCAAGTGCAAGTGAAGTATTTACGGTAAGACCTCATTTTACGGCAGATGATCCGAATGATGGACTTGGTATGTGGGCGCCCGATATCAATTATTTCGATGGACAATATGTGATGTATTATTCCATCTCTAAATGGGGTGGGGGAGCTACATGCGGAATCGGAGTCGCGGTGTCTGCTAAACCGGGAGGACCATTTGTCTCGCCTGCGACAGGCAATAGCAATGGCAAATTATTTGTCAGTTCTGAAATTGGAGTGAATAACTCGATCGACCCCTGTTTTGTAGAAGACAATGGTAAACGGTATTTGTTTTGGGGCAGTTTTACCGGTTTGTTTATGACGGAACTGTCAGCCGATGGAATGACTGTAAAAGACATTACTAAAAAAACACAAGTGGCTGGAAATTCATTTGAAGGTACTTATATTCACAAAAGAGGAAACTATTACTATTTATTTGCTTCGGTAGGGAAGTGTTGCGAAGGTTTGGAAAATTCTACTTATAAGGTAGTTGTAGGAAGGGCTACAGCTCTTGCAGGGCCTTATAAGGATAAGAGTGGAAAAGATATGAAAAATTACAATACCGGATATACTTGGCCAAGTAGTTATCAACCAATAATAGTAAAAGGTGATGGTGTTATGTATGGAGGTCCCGGACACAATGCCCGGATTGTAACAGATGACAACGGAGTGGATTGGATGTTTTATCATTCTTATGTTAACAATGGATCCACCGAACGAAATTTGATGTTAAGTAGAATAAAATGGAGTAGCGATAATTGGCCTTACATAACAACAACAAACGTTCCGGAAACAAAAGGCAATGGTCCCGTTTTTTATGATGTGAAACGGTAAATCAAGAACTTGTACAAAATCTTTCTTTTAATGAATATCCGTTATTTTACCTAAATAAATTGAAAGCTTAATTTGTCATTGCGGGCTTGACCCGCAATCTATTGATAATCAGCAATGATCGATAAAAGATCCCGCATCAAGTGCGGGATGACAGAGCGATTAGGTAGTATAACGGATAATTATTTTCTTTTAAATAGCAAAATTAAGAAAGCGATAAATTTTATTTAACCACCACCTATTGATCAACGTGAGTTCGATATAAAAAAGAATTGTAATGTTCTGGTTTTTAATAAAATAGAATCCGAAGGATTCAAATGTTTATAGATAAATTAGAAATAGTAGAATCTTCGACCCCTATTGGGGTTGTATAAGTTGTACTCAATAGATTGTTATAAACATATAATCCCTTTGGGATTATTAATCAATGATTTTATATCGAACTTACGTTAATTATTATTATGCTATAAGAATTGCCTTATAATTAAAGTACGTGATTTCAAATAAGACAGCTAACAACGAAAATAATTCCTGATAAATCCCTTCCGAACTCCAAACCAAACAATAGAGTAACTAAAATTGAAAATTTCCTAAAAATTTAACAAAAAAGGTAGGGTTACAAGCATAATTACAGCTTTTAATGGCGGATTTAACCCATTTAGTAATCTTTTAAAAGGTATATTTGGTAGTGTATGGGAGAGATGTAACCCAAAGTTGTATCTTTTTTAAGTGGAGTTATGTGAAAATTGACGTCCAAATTTTAAATTTATATGAAAAACATGTCTACGCAAAAACTAAGCCGTTTGGCTTTAGCGCTTTTAATGAAACAGATTTTATAACTATAACATTTACCCCTGAATTTCTTAAAGTTCCCTTTAGGGAATTTAGGATAGATTATTTTTTTATTAACTTTTTTAATGCAATTAATTTTATGAAAAGGAAATTTACAAAAAAACTAAGCTGTTTAGCTTTAGGAGTTTTAATGGTTGTTCCGCAGATGAAAGCGGAAGACAAAGTCAATTACACGGATGTGTTGAAAAATCCGGGTTTTGAATTAGCCTTAGATCCGCAAGGAAATGAAATGGCTGCGAGCAAAGAAAATAACAATACTCATTATGCAGTAAACGATTGGTTTCGCTTTGTTCCTTATGGTTGGCATCACAAAGTAGTTTACCAAGGTACTGAAATAGTTTGGGATGCTAACAATAACAGAGATGAGGCGACTACTACCATCGATCCTATTGGTGTAAATTTAAAGAATTCTATTGGAGTAAACCAAGATGTTCAAGTTAAAACAAGAGAAGGCCTTTATGCTTTTTGGTCTAAACCTGACAAACCACTTGATTTCTATGAATTTTACCAGGAAGTTACTGTTGGAAATGGCGAAGGGCAATTACCTGCCGGAGAATATGTTGTCAGTTGCCGTTTAGCTGTAATGGGAGTTACTAATACAGATAAGAGATTTACAACCCAACGCCTTTTCGCGAAAACAGACAGTGAAAACAAAGTACAGTATTTTGGTCGCGCTACAGATTATTCCGAAAATGGAGGAATAATAAACAATGACCCTTATACAGATGGCGAAATAGCTACGTATGCAGACTGGATTTCTGACAATAGCGGTGAAGCTGCTAAAATTTGGTTGAGACCGATGGCTGTAACAATTACAGTTAAGGATGGAGAAGTGCTTAGGCTTGGAGTAAAAACAAGTGATAAACTCAAAGACGGAACCGCGGCTACGGGTACTGACGTGGGTTGGTTCAAAGCGGATGGTTTCCGCATTATGAAGAAAATGGCAGACGACAGGACTTCTTATCTCAAAAACCCAAGTTTCGAATTGAAAGAGGTTTTGAATGAAGGTACACAATTGAAGGAAGAGGTTCGGATAGCTGGTGCAAGCGATGTAACGCACAGGTGGATTGCTTATGGTTGGCATCACAGTATGGTTAGGGAATATACAGGAAGTACTCCGATTATATTGCCTTGGACCGCTACTCAAAATAATACAACAGAAACAATAACTGAAGGTGGAGCTGCTTTCGGACAATCTACAGGAACAAACCTTGGAGACGCTCAATATGCATCCTTAATGGATAGAGGGTATTATTCTTATTGGGCAGGCGCGAACAGTATGCCGGAATATACATTGTATCAAGAGGTAACAGGGCTTCCTGCAGGTAAATATCAGTTAAGTTGCTACATGCTTGTATTGGAAGCTCGAAATGGAACGCAACGTTTGTTCGCGAATAACAATGTGACGCTTTTTGCTACTGAATTTGACTATAACCTTGAAAATCAGTTGACTATTCCCGAAAAAGAAAAATTAGCCGAAGGAAAATTAAAAGTATCTTTTGCCGGACATACTCCTGCTAATGGAGATTTCAAATTGTTGACTGTTGATGTTGATTTAGCGGCGGGAGAAACATTGCGCTTAGGTGTTAAATCAAGTGGAGTTGACGCGTTTGGGGTTACTGCAACTAATAATACAGGTATTATACGTGTAGATGAATTCCGTTTGAAATATTTAGGCGCTGGCAATAGCATAAATAACACACAAATATCTTCTTCTTCAGTTATCGGACAAAAAGGCGGATGCTTTTTGCATTTAAATGGCGCGGGTTCTGCTAATGTACGTGTAGTATCATTGTCGGGACAAGTTGTTTACAACGGTTTGGCAAAAGACGGAGCATTTATTTCTCTTCCTCAAGGCCTTTATGTAGTTCAGGTCGATGGAAAAGCTACAAAAGTATTGGTGAAATAAATTTAATCTAATCTAACCCTAACAGGGGGCTAAACCCTGTTAGGGTGTATAAATAATTTTTTTATTAACTTTTTAATGCAAATTTATTTTTATGAAAAAAAAGAATTTACAAAAATTGTTTTTGTTTTTAACTGTTTTGTTTTTTACAGGACGAAGTGTTTCCGCACAAGATGTTGATTTGACGTCACTAATCGTGAATAACAATTTCGACTATGTTGCTGCTGATATTTCTTGGAGTAGTGATGCCGCTACGCGCACAACCACTTTTCCAAAATATCCTAATACAGCAAATGTATCTTCTCACATAAGTAATGCATGGCGCCCATATGATAATGGTTACACAATAGATAAGAAGTTGGATTTTTATGGATGGTCACTCTCTGATTGGACTTGGCTGTTTAGTGGAACAGGAAGTACAACTCAAAGTAACTCAATAGGAATCAATGGAGGGACAACTTCTACTGATGGTTCATGTGCTTGGATTTCAGGAAATTACAATAGTAAAATGCCTAATGATTTTGCATTTTACCAAGTAATAGACGGTCTTGGTGCTGGAACTTACAAGGTCACTTGTCTTATGGGAGTTCAAGATGGATACCTAACCACTCAACGTCTTTTTGCCAATAATAATGTTCAATTTTATGGGAAAGAAGAATATTATGGAGACAACAAAACTGTTGGAGAAATATATTCTTATGCTGGTAATGCCGCTGCTGGTGCAGATAACCTAAAGGCATTGAAATTGTATATTACCATTTTGGATGGAGAACCATTAAAATTAGGAATTCGTTCAGGAAAGGATGGTATTGCTACAGGAACCTCCAATATACGAGGTTGGTTTAAAATGGACAAATTTACTCTTACTAAGATGGACATAGATCCGGTAATGGTTTCAGATGCGACACTTTCAAGCATTACGTTGAGCGCAGGAACAATAACAGATTTCTCTCCAGCTACAAAAACATACAGTGTTACATTGCCTATGGGAACTACAACTGTAAAACCTACTGTTGTTACTAATTTCGAAGGAGCAACTGTAACTGGTACTGGTATGGTTAGTTTAAACTCGGTGACGGGTACAGCTACTTCTACAATTGAGGTTACCGCGGTTGATGGAACTACAACGGAAACTTATACCATTAATTATACTCATGCGGCGAATGATTATTCTTACAAAATTACTAATAGTGATTTTGATTGGGTTACCTCTACAGTACCTTACTCATCAACAGGGGTTAATTATCCTAATCTTCCGGATGGAACGACTTCACTTGACGGAACGACATTTCGTACAATTAAAAATGGTTTTAACAGAGGAACCGGGGCTATACAACATTTAGATTTCCACGGATGGGAACTAACAGATTGGGATTTCTTATTTAATGATAATACTGGAACAGCTATCACTGTAGTGGCAAATTCACCACGAATACAAAAAGGGACAACTGGTGTGAATGGTGAATCATCAATATATATCACTGGTCTTGGTAAATGTGTTGTTCCAGAAGATTTTAGATTTCATCAAACAATTAGCGGTCTCGATGCGGGAGTGTACAAGGTAACCTGTTTAATGGGAGCCGGAGGAAGCCGATATACGTCACAACGTCTTTTTGCTCAAACACCCACTCAGCACAAAGTTCAATTCTATGGAAAATCAGCTGATTATACAGCTGCTTTTACTACGAATATAGATAACGAAATACGCGCTTATGCGGGTCATGATGGTACTACTGATGCGGGTCTTAAACCGATGGAGGTGTATATTGTTGTCAAAAATGGAGAGCCTTTAGATTTGGGAATTCGTTCGGGAAATATGAGAAAGGATGGAACTAAAGGAAATAATGTAGATCCGAGTATGTATGGTTGTTTCCATGCAGATAACTTTACTCTTACCAAAGTTGTTGATCCTGCAATACTTTCAAACGCTACACTTTCAAGTCTTACAGTAAGTGCTGGCACTTTGTCTCCTGTTTTTGCACCTGCTACCACTACTTACGAGGCTATTGTACCTGTAGGAACTACATCTGTAACTCCTACAGCTGTTCCTGAATTAGGAAGTATAACTTCCGGAGCAGAAAAAGTTGATTTAACTTTAGGTTTAGGAGTGGTGGGAACTTCTGTTATCGTTGTTACCGCACTTGATGGAACTACAACAGAAACCTATACAATCAACTATAAATATGCTTCTGTTGACCCTGCTGATGCTGCTGATGCCACACTTTCAAGTCTTACAATAGACGCGGGAACCTTGTCTCCTGCTTTTTCACCAGCTACTACTAATTACAGTGTAACTCTTCCAGAAGGAATGACTTCTGTAACTCCTACTGCTGTTTGTAATTTCATAGGCGCAAGGACGACTGGCGCTGGCACTACTTTTCTAAATCCATCAACAGGTTTGGCAACTTCCTCAATAGTTGTTGCGGCTTTGGATGGAACTACAACAAACACTTACACCATTACCTATAATCGTAGTGGTGAAAATGATTATTCTTACAAAATTATCAACAATGATTTTAATTTGGCTCCTGATGTAAATGGTAATCCGGTAGGGATGTCATTTTTGGTAAACGGAGTATCTGATGGTTATAATGGATCATGGAGACCAACATTATCTACCGGTAAACAATTTTATGGTTGGACATTTACAGCAGGCGGCACTTCCGGTTTTGGAGGAAATACGAATGCGACAGCTACTTTAGGTAATACTTCTCAAGGCATTAATACAGATGCGGGCAATAAAAATGGAACTTATATAGCCTGGATATATGGATGGGCTATATTCCCTGAATTTTGCGAATTTTCTCAAACAATATCCGGTTTACCTGTAGGTACATATAAGTTGCAAGCTCGGTTAGCGGTAGATCTTACAAGCCATCTTACAACTCAACGTTTGTTTGCTAACGATAAAGTACAATATTATGGCGAAGCAAGTAAATATGTTAGTAATTTGACCGCCGGAGAAATTAACACTTTTGCGGGTTATACGGCTCAGGCTGCAAATGAATTAAAAGAAATGTCAGTATACGCTAATGTTGCGGTAGATGGAAACTTGAAATTAGGAGTGCGTACAGGTGGTAAAAAAAGTGATGGAAGCTACCAAGCTGCAATTTTGACAACAGGTGCTTCATTTGGCTCATTTAAAATGGATTATTTCCGTCTTTCCAAACTTGATGCGGCTACAGCGGCTAATGTAACTAATTCAAAACTTAGCAGTATAACTTTAAGTGTCGGATCTTTGAGTTTCGATCCGGAAATTACTACTTATAATAATGTTCTGTTGCCTTTAGGAACTACTTCAGTAACTCCAACAGTAGTGAAAAGTTCTCCGGATGCAACAGTTACAGGTGATGGTGAAGTTACTTTAGTATCAGGTAAAGCTACCTCCGAAATTGTAGTGACCGCTTTAGACGGAACTAAAACAACTTATACAATCAATTATGTAGATACTCCTACTGCTTTAAATTATGTAAATACAGCGAAAGCAACTTATTCTGTAGTTAATGGTAAATTAACAGTAGAAGGTGCAGACGCTTATCAAGTTTACGGTATCAATGGAGTGAAAGTAGCGGATGCTAAATCTTCAGAATCAGTGAATCTGGCAACCGGCATTTATGTTGTAAAAACAACAAACGGTGAAGTATTCAAAGTAATTGTGAAGTAAATCTATATCTATACCAACTCTAACAGGGTTCAAAACCCTGTTAGAGTTCAAATTATATTCATTTATTAACTTTTTAATACAAATTTATTTTATGAAAAAAATGGTTACTCGAAAGCTATTCTGTGTAGTTATTGGCTTTTTGTTAGTTTCTTTTAATTCAAAAGCTGATGATTTAACGAGTCTCATTGTAAATCCAAGTTTTGAGCTTGAATCAGAAGGTACGAATCTCCCGGTAGCAGCGACTACTGTTAGATTTCTCCCTTATGGGTGGAGTCATAAAGTGACTTACAATGGCAATGAAATTCCTTGGAATGTGAATGAAAATAATGCAGCAGGATCTGAAACTTTAGGAGGAATTTCTTTGGGTCAATCTTATGGAGTTAATCAAAGTGTTCAGAAAGCTAAGGATGGACTTTATTCTTGTTTTATGGCTGCGGCTCCTTCCCCTGCGCCTGTAGCAGCTACTTCATTTGAGCTGTATCAGGAAATACCGGGTCTTGCTCCCGGAAAATATTTGGTCAAATGCAAATTGGTCGCGTTTCATAATGGGACTACTCCTAAGTTGACTACGCAACGTTTTTTTGCAACAACGGCTTCTGCCAATATTGTACAATATTTTGGGAAAGAAGCGGATTATCATGTTGATGCCTTGACATCAGGAGAAACCAATACATTTGCAGGATGGGACCTGCCCACAGCAGATGGAGATGCGGATGGAGTTTTGAAACCGATGTCTATCGTTATCGAAGTAAAAGCCGGTGAAACTTTGAGATTTGGAATAAAAACCAACAATACTTTAGCTAATACAGGTGCCGTTGCTACTGATGCTGCTAATAATACAGGATGGTTTAAAGTAGATGATTTCCACCTTAATACATATTCAGAAACCCCAGCCCCCAATGACTATACTTACAAGATTACCAATCCGAGTTTCGAATTGCTTTCTGAAGGAGTGAAGAATACAACCCATAATAATTCCAATGCGCATAGGTCTGCAACAACGGGTGATGCGTCGGATAACTGGGCGCCCTATGGTTGGTCGGCTTCATTCACAGGCTTTAAAGGTAATTCTTATGGTGTGAATCCGGATGGGAATGATATTGATGGTGGTTTTTGTATGTGGGTGCAAAGTAATCCTTTCCCTACTTATGAACTTTATCAGGATATTACAGGTCTTCCTGCAGGTGATTATAAATTAACTTGTCGGATGTGGGTACAAGATGCGGGTGCGGGAAAAACCCGGGTAACTACTCAGCGTTTATTTGCCAATAAAAATGTTCAATATTTTAGCAGTGAAACCGATCAGGATGAGACTACCTTGACATCCGGAGAAAGTAACACTTTTGCAGGGTATGTAGGAACAACAAACAACTCTACAACAGGGAGAATATTACTGCCGCTATCGGTTGATGTTACAATTGGAGCGAGTGAAACTTTAAGAATTGGAGTTAAATCCGGTAATCTTGTAGCTGCAGGAAAAACAGCAGATACAAATGCCGGTTTAATGAAATTAGATGATTTCCGTTTAACATTTTTAGAAAGCTCTACCGCTTTAAATAACGCGAAAACAATGAAAGCGACTTTCTCTGTAGTTAATGGTAAATTAACAGTAGAAGGAGCAGATGCTTATCAGGTTTACAGTATCAATGGTGTGAAAGTGGCAGACGCTAAATCTTCAGAGTCAGTGAATCTGGCAACCGGAATTTATGTTGTAAAAACAACAAACGGTGAAGTATTCAAAGTAATTGTGAAGTAAATCTAATCTAACTCTAACAGGGTTTCAAACCCTGTTAGAGTTTTTAATCTCAATAAAAACGAAAAACACATGACAAAAAAATACTCTTTTTTTCTTCTCATTTTAGCATTCATTTTAACAGGAAATATACAATCCCAAAATCTTCTACCTCACTGGGATGCAAATGGTTTAGGCTTAAACCAAACAAGTATAGCTAATACAGAAATGTGGCGTTGGGGATGGTACTGTACCAATAATGGTTACAACTTGGGTACTGCGAATATCGGCGCCGGCAACATCCGGTTTTGTGACGCGCAAACCGTTCTGAAAGCGACAAAAAATGGCGTAAATTATACCGGCCGTTTTGCTCAATTGCGTTGGGACGACAGTAAAGGCAGCGGTAATGCGTCGGCTTATACAGTATTAGGGTATGGCGATGGAACAGCGACTACAGCTGCAATTCCTACTGCGATACAACTAACGGAGAATACTCAGTACAATTTTTCATTCCGGAAATATGCTGAAGGAAGCATATATGTAAAAATGGATGTGACATCAGATCCGACAGGAACAGATCCATCTAAAGTGATCGCGACAATGGATATTAACGAAGAAAGCGCGACTAAAGATATTAAGTTCCTTAATTTTGACTTCACTTGCCCTACTTCAGGAGGATATTATTTGATATTTAAATTTGTTTCAGGGTCGGTAAAATTAATTTATCTGACCGACATAGACCTGCATGTAGCAACTATTCCAACAATACAATCCGCGACTAATGTTACTCAAAACGAATTTACCGCTAATTGGTCGGCTATCGCGGGCGCGGGCGCGTATCAATTGGATGTGGCGACAGATAATACATTCACAAATTTTGTTTCGGGATATAACAGCAAAAGCATAACCGGAACTTCAGAAACAATCACAGGATTAACACCGGGAACAATCTATTTCTACAGGGTAAGATCTGTAAAAGAGTCAGTTGCAAGTGAAAATTCCGCTATAATTTCCGTAACTACCGTTGCGGCAGCTACACCCAATGCTCCATCTGTAAATGATGTTAAAAATATTGATTTACAGGGATTTACTATGAATTGGAACGCAGTACCCGGTGCTCATTCTTATCTATTAGATGTGGCTACAGATCCATTGTTTACGAAAATATTACCTCAATATAATAATTACAACGTTACAGGTACTTCAATAAATATTACAGGCTTAAACCCCAATAACACTTATTATTGCAGAGTCAGGACTTTCAATGGAAGTTTAAGTGAATACTCCAATGTTATTACAGCGAAAACGCAGAAATTGCTTATCGTTTTATTAGCAGGACAGTCCAATATGGCAGGCCGGGGTATTTATTCAGAGTTGGCGCCAGCAGATACGGTAACATATAGCAATATTTTATCGTTGAATAAAGATTCTGTTTGGGTTAGAGCCAAACATCCGTTACATTGGGACAAAAGCGAAGCTGCTGTCGGTATGGGAATCGCCTTTGCCAAGAAATTAGCAGATCAAATGGGAGGAGATGTGGCCATTGGTTTAGTGCCATGTGCCGCGGGAGGAACTAATTTGGATGCTTGGATCAATAATGACTTTTTTGCTTATACCCTAAATGTAAATTTATACTCAAACCTCATAACAAGAGCAAATAAGGCCAAGCAAAGCGGAGATATTATCGGTATGATCTGGCATCAGGGAGAAGCCAACGCGGGTTCGGCAGACTATACAGGGTATCAAACTAAATTGAAAAACTTTTTTGTCAAAGTAAGAACCGATTTAAATATTCCCGACATGCCTATTGTCGCGGGAGAATTAGGAAGATATGCCTCTTATACCTATTTGAATGAAATAAATACGGTTATCAACGAATTGACAAATAGTTTGCCCAATTATGGAGTCGCTAGTTCTTTGGGATTGACACCTAATTCCGACAATGTTCACTTTACCGCCAATTCGCAAATTACATTAGGGAAACGATACGCGGATGTTTTCTATTCCATATATAACAATTCATTTGCATCAATTACTTCACTTGTTCTCAATGCAGGTACATTAACCCCTGTCTTCAATCCTGAGATTACCAACTATACTTGTTATATTCCTGCGGGTGTCAATAGTGTAACTCCAAGCATCACTTATCTTGGAGCAAAAGCATCCGGAGCGGAAACAGTCGATGTGAGTTCAGGTACCGGAGTTTCTACAATTACGGTAACAGCGTTTGATAAAACCACAACTAAAATTTATACAATTAATTTCAGGCAAAGCAATGATGTGGATTATACCAATTTGATAGTGAATAATGATTTTGACTTAGCTCCAGACCCCACAGACTGCTCAAAATCTGTGCCTGTAGCTTCTGGTATAGATGGCTGGGTAAGTGATGCATGGAGACCAAAAGAAGCAGTTTGCAAACAAATTTACGGTTGGACATGTGATTTGGATTTAGGTAATTTGGGAAATAACTCGCAAGGCATCAATGTAAATACTGGAGGAACTAAACATGGAGATTGGGCTTGCTGGATTGCTGGAAATTATCAATTACCTAAAGAGCTCCACGAGTTTTATCAAATAATAGACAAAGCTGCATTGCCTGCTGGTACATATAAATTACAATGTATGCTTGGAGTACAACACACGAAAATAACTACTCAACGTATCTTTGCCAACAATAATGTTCAATATCATGGCAGCGAAAATCAAT
The DNA here is from genome assembly GCA_031553755.1 of Bacteroidales bacterium. Taxonomy (GTDB): domain Bacteria; phylum Bacteroidota; class Bacteroidia; order Bacteroidales; family Azobacteroidaceae; genus JAIRVZ01. The sequence continues at coordinate 117,771 of JAVBKZ010000021.1, forward strand.
ATGTTTCAAATCTAACAGTTGGTGAGCTTAACACTTTTGCCGGATACCCTTCTGGAGAAAACAACTTAAGAGAAATGGTCGTTTACACCACCATTGGAGAGAACGATTCGTTGAAAATCGGAATCCGTACAGGCAATAAAAAGAGTGATGGAACAACTGCCGGAGTAGCAAGCGGTTTTTGGGGTTGGTTTAAAACAGACTATTTCCGCTTGACTAAAATAGATCCTGTTATTGCTACTGATGCGACTCTTGCCGCTATTACTTTAAGCGTTGGAAGTTTGAATTTCTCACCGGAAACTACCATCTATGATGTTGTACTACCGAAAGGAACTGAAACTGTAACCGCCAACGCTACTGTGAATATGCAAGGCGCGACGATCACTGGTACAGGTCCTGTTGATGTAAGTTCGGGTTCCGGCATTTCTACGATTGTAGTAACCGCTATGGATGGGGTTACAAAAAAGACTTACACAATTAATTATATGGACAAATTACCTAATAGCATCAGTGAAGCAAAAATTAAGAAAGCTACATACTCGATAACCAACCGGAGATTAACAGTTGAAGGTGTTGACTCTTATACGGTTTATGCTATCAGTGGAATGAAAATTGCCGATGTCAAATCAAATATCAATACAGCAATTGAACTGAATCCCGGGATATTTATTGTAAAAACAAGAGAAGCGGAAACATTTAAGTTGATAGTGAAATAAATGAATTCGTCTCGACTTTTTATTAAACACGGAGTGAAAGGAGTTTATTTCACGGAGTATCTCTTCATTATATATTAGACTCGACTCTGTGAATTATTACTCCGTGCAACTCCGTGTTTAAAATCTATCATTTTATATTTTTTCTAAAAAGTCAAGATGACTTCAATATTAAAAATTATGAGTATCCGTTATTTTACCTAAATAAATTGAAACCCTAATTTGTCATTGCGGGCTTGACCCGCAATCTGTTGATAATCAGCAATGATTGATAAAAGATCCCGCATCAAGTGCGGGATGACAGAACGATTAGGCAGTATAACGGATAATCATTTTAAAAATTATCATTGAATACGGATAATCACGAATGTTTTAATAAAATTATTTACAATGAAAAAATATTTTATTCTTTTTATAATATTATCGTTACTTCCTGTTTTTTCGATATTTGCAGAAAACGGAAGTCAACTGTGGTTGCGTTTTAGTGGCGTGGGACAATCTTCAATTACAAAATCTGCCAATGCTACAGGTCAAACAGCAATTATTTCAGTACAAGAATTACAAGAAAATTGGATGGGTTTACCTGTTCATTTAGAGTTGAATGAAAGTCTTTCCATGTTGAAAGATGGTTACAAAATCAATAATTCAAGTTCATTAATAACAATTACAGCGGGTAAGGAAATCGGCTTGCTTTATGGCGCTTATCACTTATTGCGTTTACAGCAAACCAACGCGAATATCAGTAATTTGAATATTGAAGAAATCCCATTCTATAATTTCAGGATGCTCAATCATTGGGATAATTTAAGCGGAACAATTGAACGTGGTTATGCAGGACGTTCAATATGGAAATGGTCTGATCTTCCGGGCAAAATATCCGACAGGTATAAGATGTATGCCCGGGCGAATGCCTCTGTAGGTATAAACGCGGCGGTGCTGAACAATGTGAATGCTTCATCCGATATTCTTAAAACCGAATATCTGAATAAAATAAAAGTATTGGCTGATGAATTCCGTCCGTATGGAATCAAAGTGTATTTATCTTTGAATTTTGCTGCTCCCAAAGCGATAGGAGGTTTGTCTACAGCCGATCCATTAGATCAATCAGTTATTAATTGGTGGAAAAATAAGACAGATGAAATATACGCTATAATTCCCGATTTCGGAGGATTCTTGGTAAAAGCCAATTCGGAAGGACAGCCTGGCCCGCAAGATTATGGACGTACACATGCCGATGGAGCCAATATGTTGGCTAAAGCGATAAAACCGCACAACGGAATCGTGATATGGCGAGCATTTGTCTATGGAAATCAAAGCGCCGAACGTTCGGCCCAAGCTTATTTGGAATTCAAGCCTTTAGATGGACAATTCGATGATAATGTGATTCTCCAAATCAAGAACGGTCCATTGGATTTTCAACCTCGCGAACCATTCAGCGCCTTATTCGGAGCAATGGAAAATACTCCGTTGGCAGTTGAATTTCAAATTACGCAAGAATATTTAGGTGCGGCTAACCAAATGGTTTTTCTGGCTCCGATGTGGAAAGAATGTCTGAATGCCAATACCTATCAGGATGGAGCAGGTAGCACTGTATTAAGTAAAACATACGAATCCTCTCTGATCGCGGGAGTTTCAAATATCGGAGAAGACGCGAACTGGTGCGGACACGATTTTGCTCAGGCAAACTGGTACGCGTTCGGACGTTTGGCGTGGAATCCTCACCTGAGTAGCGAAGAAATCTCAAAAGAATGGATTGGACAAACTTTCAGCACAAACACCACATTTGTTAATTCTGTAAGTAATATGATGCTTAACAGTTGGAGTACAGCTGTTAATTATATGACACCCTTGGGTTTAACTTTTTTGGCTTCAACCGATCATCATTATGGGCCGCTTCCCTGGTCGCGTACTGCTTTTCATGGAGCAAGCGCTACAACGCTTGGATTGTCGCGAACAGCAAGTCAGTATAACACTCCATTATCATCTTCTTTTGGAAATATAGATACTTGTCCCGAAGAATTTCTATTGTGGTTTCATCCGGTTTCATGGGATCGTACAATGAAAGATGGAAAAACTTTGTGGGAAAATTTATGCTACAAGTATGAAGATGGAGTGAATCAGGCCGCGACTTTCAAAACTACTTGGAAGAACTTGAAAAATTATGTTGATAACGAACGTTACAGTAATGTTTTTGCCAAGCTCGAATCGCAAGCCGAAGAAGCTATATGGTGGAAAAACGCGTGTCTGTTGTATTTTCAATCACTTCATAAAAAACCGTTCCCCGAAGGAATAGCGGCACCGGTATATGATTTGGATTATTTGAAGACAGTGAAATTTTCTACCAATAGTACTTTTGGATGTCCTACATTAACAGAAATTTATAATGCCGTTGTCAGTAAAAAAATTAAGCCGGTAAACAATGTAGATTATACATACCTGATAAAAAATAACGATTTTGATTTAGCTCCCGATCCTGCCGATTGTTCTAAATCCATAACAGTAGCAGCTGATATAAATGGATGGGATAAAGGAGCCTGGAGATTGTCTAAATCAATTTGTAGGCAATTTTACGGATGGACAAATAATCATCCGGATCATGTTTTTGGAAATGATTCGCTGGGAATTGATGCTTCCGCGACAAGTAAAAGCGGAAATTGGGCATGTTTATTTACAGGTAATTGTATCCTGCCTGAATTTTATGAATTTTATCAGGTTATAGATAAAGATGATTTACCTGCCGGAACTTACAAGTTGCAGTGCGGCATGGCGGTACAACACACAAAAATGACTAATCAACGTTTATTTGCCAATAATAAAGTGCAATATCATGGCACTGAAACTCAATATGTGTCGAATCTTGTTGCCGGAGAACTCAATACTTTTGCCGGACATAGTTCGGGAGATAAAACGCTCAAAGATATGGTCGTTTATGTAACTATCGGAGAAAACGAAGACCTGAAAATAGGAATTCGTACCGGAAGTAAATTGAGTAATGGTACTACTGCTCCATTAGACAATCCTATGCGAGGATGGTTTAGAGCAGATAATTTTCGCCTTACTAAATTAGATCCTACTTCTGATGAATGTATAAGAATTGCCAGCGCTGATTTAGCTAAACTTCAGTTTGATAAAGGAATTTTAAAACCCGCTTTTAATCCGCAGGTAACTGAATATACTTGTTATCTTCCTCAAGGAGTAACCAAACTTATTCCAAGTGCCGCAGTTTCTTCTGATTTGGCTAAATTGACTTGTGAGAATAGTATTGATCTAACTACAAATGCAGAGCCTCGTACTTTTACCGTAACTGCGGGCGATGGGGTTACAACTAAGGTATATACCGTGAATTTTGTAAATGGAAATGACGAAGATTTAACAAATTTGATTGTCAATAATGACTTTGAATTGGCTCCGGATGCCAATTGTAATCCGGTAACCATAACTGCAAACATGAATGGATGGAGTAGTGGCGCGTGGAGACCGACAGCTACCGGATGTGCTTTAAAACAATTTTATGGTTGGACGCATGACCAATCTATTTTAGGAGCCAGCGTTTCTCAAGGTATAAATACAGACGGCACAAATAAACATGGAAACTGGGCATGTTGGATAGGAGGAGATGGAGGAAGTACAACAGTGGAAACTCCGATTGAGTTTTATCAAACTATTGATAAAACACTATTAACTGCTGGTACATATAAAGTGCAATGTCTGTTGGCGGTGGGCAGCACGAAGAAATTTAATCAGCGTTTGTTTGCAAATAATAAGTCACAATACTTTGGCAATCCTTCGGATTATCTGAATAATTTGTTGGAAAGTGAAAATTACACTTTTGCGGGAGAAACAGCGTTTGGAGAAACCAATCTGAGGGAAATGGCGGTTTATGTAACTCTCAATGGAAATGAATCGTTGAAGTTAGGTATTAAGACAAGTAATAAACAATCTGATGGAACTACTAAGGTACAACAATCACCCATGTTCAGAGTTGATTACTTTCGTTTGATAAAAATTGATCCGGCTACAGCTACTGACGCGAGTCTTGCAAATCTTTCTTTAAATATAGGAAATTTAAATTTCGTTCCGGAAACTGCCATATATAATGTTGTATTGCCGAAAGGAACTGAAAGTGTAACCCCTACTGTTATTGCGAATGTGCAGGGAGCAACTGTTGTAGGTGCAGGTGCTGTTGATGTGAGTTCAGGTTCAGGTGTTGCTACAATAGTAGTTACCGCTTTGGATGGAATCACAAAAAAGACATACACAATTTATTATGAAGAAGAACCTCACACTAAAATGAATGAAATCAGGGCAAAGAAAGTCACCTATTCAATAGTTGAACGGAGATTAACAGTCGAAGGTGTTGACTCTTACGCGGTTTATGCTATCAGTGGTATGAAAATTGCAGATGTTAAATCAAACATAAATACATCAGTTGAATTGAATCCGGGAGTATATATTGTAAAAACAAAAGAAGCGGAAACATTTAAGTTGATAGTGAAGTAAGTTCAATTAACTCTAACAGGGTTTTAAACCCTGTTAGAGTGGAAGGTAGCATTATAATATTCAAAATATATGAAAAAAGGATTGAAGATTTTTTTATTTTTATTTATTCCCGTGTTGTGTTTTTTCAATTGTGAAAAAAACGAAGAAAAACCTGTTGAAGGTGAGATTACCTCATTTTCAGTTACAGACCAAAAAAATGTGACTTATACATTATCTATTAATAAAGGGAATAATGTCATCAGCAATAAAACACCGCTGCCTGCTTATGTTGATCTTTCCCAGTTACTACCAGAGTTTACTACAAACCATAAAAATGTAGTTCTTAAAATAAATGGTGAAGTTCAAAAAAGCGGAATTTCCAAAGCGGATTTCTCTTCAGAACGCGTTTATGAATTATATTATTCTGAAACAAAACAAAAAACGTATAAGGTTAGATTGACAAAGGCAGTATTAACAAATAATTTCAAGGACTTTTGGTTTGCGGAACCTCAGATGAGTTTATATCAACCGGAATTAAATGTTGAAACAGGAGAAATTACTTCTATAGAAAAAATACCTTTAATACTGGATATAACTGAATTAAAGCCGATGTTCTCAACAGAAGAAAAAAGCGCGGTTGTAAAAGTTGATGGAATGACACAAACCAGCGGAAAAAGTATTCAAAACTTCTCTAAACCTGTTGTATATACTATACATGGAGAAGATGGAAGTACGAAAACTTTTACTGTTACCTTGGAGAAAAATAATGAAGCCAATGTTGTCAATCCGATTATGAAAGGAAGTTATGCCGATCCAACGGTTATTCGCGTGGACAAAACTTTCTATATGTATGTAACATCAGGCCGGGTAAGAGGATATAAATCTACAAATTTAATCAATTGGAGCAGTATCAATTCTTCTAAACTTTCAAGCGGAAACTCAAGTGCAAGTGAAGTATTTACTGTAAGGCCACATATTACAGAAGATGATCCGAATGATACAGGACTTGGCATGTGGGCTCCAGACATCAATTACTTCGATGGACAATATGTGATGTATTATTCCATCTCTAAATGGGGTGGGGGAGCTACATGCGGAATCGGAGTCGCGGTATCAACTAAACCGGGAGGCCCATTTGTTGCTCCTGCCACAGGTAATTCCAGTGGAAGATTATTTGTTAGTTCGGAAATAGGAGTAAATAACTCGATCGATCCTTGTTTTGTAGAAGACAATGGTAAACGGTATTTGTTTTGGGGCAGTTTTACCGGTTTGTTTATGACGGAACTGTCAGCCGATGGTATGACCGTAAAAGACGTTACTAAAAAAACACAAGTAGCGGGAAATTCATTCGAAGCTACATATATTCATAAAAGAGGAAATTATTATTATTTGTTTGCCTCTGTGGGTACTTGTTGTGAGGGTTTGACAGCTTCAACTTACAAGGTTGTTGTTGGGAGATCTACAAAGCTTGAAGGTCCTTATGTAAGTAAATCAGGAGCAGATATGAAAACTTTCAACACTAAATATAGTTGGCCGACTAATTATCAACCAATCGTACTGAAAGGCGATGGCGTTACTTTTGGAGGTCCCGGACACAATGCCCGGATTATAACCGATGATAATGGAGTTGATTGGATGCTTTATCATGCTTATGTTAACAATGGATCTACCGAACGTAATTTGGCTTTGGATAAAGTGACATGGAGCGCGGATAATTGGCCGATGGTCGGTAATGGGACGCCTTCATACATATTGAAAGAGATTCCTGTATTTAATTAGGAATTAGAAATTCAATGAGTTGAAATCTTGGATAGTATTAAAAAAAAACGGTAAAAATGCATGAATTAATTGATTTTTAACGGGTATTAACCCGCCATTAACCCATTATTTAACCCATGAAAAAATAAATTTGATTAAATATGTGTGTGATTGGCGTGTTTTTATAAAAAGTGGAAAAACTGATTTATTCTTTAAAAATAACAGTAAATAAATTTGGACAATAGTACAAAAGAATTCGTTTTTAGCACAAAAACGCTTGCGTGTATTGCTCTTAAATTTGTACCATCAAGGTTGAAATAAAGAACTCAAGATTAAAATATGATTAAATTAATTGTTACACCATTTAATATTACTTATTATTTACAATTTATCATGAAAATTAAAACAAAAAGTTGCGTTCAGCACATCCGATGGATGTGGCTGATGCTAGTCGTTATTGGTATTGTCGGTTGTAAAGACGACAAGGAAGAGGATGCGATAAGCGCCTTCGATCCGGGCAAATCGGTAGTTGTTTCATCTTTTATTCCCGCAGAAGGAGGGAAAAATACCCGCTTGGTTTTGTACGGAGATAATTTCGGAAACGATATTTCCAAAATCAAAGTGACTATAGGGGAAGAAGTTGCCAAAGTAATAAGTGTTAGAGGGCAAAGTTTGTATTGTCTTGTCCCGATTCAGGCCAATGATGGAAAAATGGACATACAGGTGAGTATTCTCGATGCCAATGAAGATGTGATGGCTTCAGCAAAACCAGATTCCGCATTCCACTATGTTAGGAAAGTACGTGTTTCTACTTTTTTAGGGGATTATAAATCAGTAGAATCTGAAGTCGTAAAAAAAGAGGGTGCGTTTGGTGATTGTGGTTCATTTCGGGCTACAAAATGGTTAACATTCGATCCGCAAAATCCCAATCATTTGTATATTGCTTGTGCAACACAAGGTTGTCGCTTGATTGATTTTGAGAAAAAATATGTATCCAACTTTACTACTGGTATTGACAATGTTCCTTGTATCAATTGGACATTAGGCGGTGATATGATTGTTTCTCGTGACCAAGCTACTGATGGAGTTACCGGTAATTATTTGTTTTCCCGTTCCTCCAATTTTGCTCAAAAAAACGACTTGTGCGTTGGTAGGGGACTTAAAAACACGACTACTCACCCTATAAACGGGGAATTATATTTCGGAAGATTCAGAGCCGGTGATTTTCAGCGGTATGATTATGATACAAGAGAGGTGACAACAGTGTTCCAAAACACATACGCTGGTGTAGCGTTCCTTATCATAATGCATCCTACAGGAAAATATGCGTATATTGTTGAATCTGAAAGACATTATATCATGCGTGCAGACTATGATTGGGATACAAAAAACCTCATAGCTCTTCGTCATGTTTGCGGAGCTGCCGGTTCTTCAGGGTATGTTGACGGTATGGCGGGTAATGCGCGTCTGAATTGGCCGTGGCAAGGTGTTTTTGTGAAAAATCCAGATTATGTAAAAGCGGGTTTGGAAGATGAATATGATTTTTATTTTTGTGACAAATCAAATCATGCCATACGTATATTGACACCTCAAGGGTTGGTTGAAACTTATGCAGGCCGCGGTAATAACGGCACAAGTGGATACGCTGATGGAGATCTCCGTTTGCAAGCGCGTTTCAATAATCCGGAGTCGATTGTATATGATGAAGTAAGAAAATGCTTTTATGTAGGAGATTCAAATAACTATGTTATCCGCAAGATTGGTGAATGATTAATGAAAAAACATACATTTATATGATGAAGAATTTTATATTAACATGCTTGTTGTTGCTCGGACTTTCTGCAAGTTCCTCGGCACAGGAAAAAGTTACGGTAACAGGAACTGTAACTGATATGAATAATGAGCCTCTGATTGGAGTCTCCGTATCCGTACGCAATGTCGCGGGATTAGGTACGACTACCGATCTAGATGGAAAATATTCAATAAAAATGGAACCTTACAATACCTTAATTTTTTCTTATTTAGGTTATGATAAGGTAGAAGTATTGGTTAAAGAACAAAGGTTGATTAGCATCAAAATGAAGGAAGCTGATGCTCAAGTGATTAATGAAGTAGTGGTTACAGCTACAGGTACACAACGAAAAATAGCGGTAACCGGTGCTATTACTACTGTGGAAATAGAAGAATTAAAGGCTAATCCGACAGCTTCTATTGCCAATTCATTGGCAGGAGTGGTTCCCGGCATCATGGCGATGCAAACTTCCGGTCAGCCTGGTAGTGTTGCAGAATTTTGGATACGCAGTATTTCTACTTTTGGAGCCAATAATTCGGCTTTGGTTTTGGTTGACGGATTTGAACGCGACTTGAATGAAGTGAATGTGGAGGATGTGGAATCATTTACTGTACTGAAAGATGCTTCTACTACAGCTATTTACGGAAGTAAAGGCGCTAATGGAGTTATTTTGGTAAATACGAGACGAGGGAAAGAAGGGAAAATCAACATCAGTGTGAAAGCGGAAGGCTTTTATAACATGCTGACGCAACTCCCTAAATTTGCCGATGGGTATACCTACGCTTCTTTGGCTAACGAAGCGAAGATCACACGTAATCAACCTGCTTTATTTCAACCGGAAGAATTAGAAATATATCGTTTGAAATTAGACCCTGATTTATATCCCAATGTAAATTGGATGGATGAAATGTTGAAGGATGGAGCATGGAGTGATCGTTTCTCTGTAAACATGAGCGGGGGAGGAACGACTGCCCGTTATTATGTATCGGCAGGATATCAGGATCAGGAAGGTATGTACAAGGTAGATAAGGCGATGAAAGATTACGACACCAGCGCTAACTATAAGAAAATAACATACCGTACTAACGTGGATATAGACATTACTAAAACAACCCTGTTGAAAGTCGGAGTTGCAGGAACGCTACAAAAAGAAAATCAACCGGGAGTTGGACATACCGCGATATGGACAGCATTGATGGGATATAATCCCATTTTGGTACCTAAGATGTATTCAAACGGATATGTGCCGGCTGTAAACGATAATGATACTAATGCAGACAACAATATCGACCGGTTCAATCCATGGGTACAAGCTACCCAGACTGGATTCAAAGAGGCATGGAAAAATAACATCCAGACGAATGTTACCGTGGAGCAAAATTTCGATTTTATTACCAAGGGACTTTCTTTTATAGGAAAACTAGGATATGACACCAATAATGAAAATGCAATTCAACGTTTGAAATATCCGGCGTTATATCAGGCCGAACGTGTTCGTGATGAAAATGGAGAAATAATTTACAAGCGATTTGTTCCGGAGATGAAAATGGAACAATTTACTTCAAATTCAGGAGATAGAAGAGAATACTTTGAAGCGGAAGTGCACTATGGTCGCAGATTCAGTAAACATCATGTAGGAGGCGTTTTGAGGTACAATCAGGCATCGAAGATACAAACTCAAAACATAGGATCCGATCTTAGGAATGGTATCGCTCGCCGTAATCAAGGATTAGCGGGGCGTGTCAACTACAATTGGTCATCGCGTTATTTTGTTGATTTCAATTTCGGATACACAGGTTCGGAGAATTTTAGTGCAGGTAACAGGTTTGGGTTTTTCCCTGCTGTTTCAGGCGCTTGGAATATTGCGGAAGAATCTTTCATCGTGAATAATTTACCATGGATGAATATGTTCAAGGTTCGCTATTCCTGGGGTAAAACCGGTATGGATGTTATAAAATTTAATAATGTAGAGGTTCGATTCCCATACTTAGCTACTCTCGAAAGAATGACGGAAGCCTTGGATTCTTATGGATTTCTTCAAGCCACCTCTGGAGGTTACCAGTTTGCAGACTACAATTTTGCCAGATATTACGGAGGTATACGTTATTCTGATTTTGCATCTCCATACATTACATGGGAAACCTCTATCAAACAAGATTTGGGTATTGATTATTCCATGTTCAGAGACAAATTATCGGGAGCTATAGATTACTTTACTGAGCTTCGCGAGGGAATTTACATGGAGCGTAAATATCTCCCGTTCATGGCAGGTTTAGAGAATAGTGATACTGGTGTAAAATTTCCGAAAGCAAATGTAGGTTCGGTAAAAGTACGTGGATTTGATGGAAATGTTGCTTATAAAGAAAAATTAGGAAACGTAGATTTAACCTTGCGTGGTAATATTACCTACAGTAAAAATGAAATTCTTGAAAGGGATGAAGAAAATACAATCTATACTTATAAATTGATGGAAGGCCATAGGGTAGATCAAGCTATGGGACTAATTGCTTTAGGGCTGTTCAAAGATTATGAAGAAATCAGGAATAGTCCGACTCAAACATTCGGAGATGTAATGCCGGGTGATATCAAATACAAGGATATCAATGGAGATGGGGTTATTGATGATAATGATAGAGCGGCTATCGGAGCGACTACCAAGCCGAATCTTACTTATGGATTTGGAGCGTCTGCCAGATGGAAAGGATTTAATGTAAGCGTACACTTCCAAGGTGTAGGTAAATCGACTTATTTCATCAATGGTTCCACTGTTTATATGTTTAGTACAGGTGACGGTTGGGGAAATATACTGGACGACATGGCTCATTCGAACCGTTGGATTCTTGGTGTAAACGAAGATCCTAATGCCGACTATCCTCGTTTAACTTATGGCAACAATGTCAATAACAACAGGGCTTCTACTTTTTGGTTGAGAGACGGTTCTTACTTGCGTCTGAAAACGGTGGATGTTGGATATTCACTTCCTAAAACTTGGGTTAATAAAGCCTATTTAAATGATGTCCGTATCTTTTTCATAGGTACAAACCTGCTTACCTTTGCTAAATTCAAGGGTTGGGATCCCGAAATGGGAAGTTCTGACGGAAAGAAATATCCACTTTCTAAAACCTATTCATTGGGAATCTCGGTTAATTTATAAAACAAAATATGAAAATATGAAAAAAGTAATTATAATTTTATCTATTGTGGTGGGATTGGGTTTTGCGATGGTCGGATGTTCCGATTATTTAGACTCAGATTATCTGGCCACTGAACGTTTGAACATTGAAGCCGTGTTCAATAATAAAGATTATACGAATAGTTGGTTGGCGCGTGGTTATTCTTTTTTAGGAAGTAATTATCTGCAAGACGTAGCCAGTAAAAAAAACGTTCCTTTTAATTTTGCCGACGATATGTATTTTGATGGAGAAAACAATCGTTACCGCAACTGGAAGGCCGGTCGATATTCTGAAACTGGATTAAATGGCGAATCTAAGGGAATATGGGAAAATGCCTACAATGGTATTCGTCAGGTTTCCGTTTTTGTGGACAACATTGATAATAGTACAGTATTTAATAAGAGGGAACGTGATGACATGAAAGCGCAAGCTCATTTCTTGAGAGCTTATTTTTACTGGATATTGATTCGTACTTATGGCCCTGTACCCATTGTACCCGAACATGGTATTGATTATACAAAAGAATACGATGAGATAGCACAGCCTCGTAATACGTATGACGAATGTGTGAACTATATTACTGACGAATTAGTTCAGGCGGCAAGAATGCTTCCGTTTGAACGAGGTGCGGAAGATGTTACCCGTCCTACTCAGGGTGCTGCTTTGGCGCTCCGGGCAAAAGTACTTCTGTATGCGGCCAGTCCATTATATAATGGAAAAGCTCCGGTTGATGTATCGTCTGCCATGGTAGATAAAAAAGGAAGACATTTACTTCCGGATACTTACGATGAATCTAAATGGGCGAAAGCGGCGGCGGCGGCTAAGGATGTGATGGATTTAAATGTTTATAAATTGAATATTGTTTATAAAAGAACAGAAACGGTAGAGCCTTTAGCGTATCCTGTAACCATTATACCTCCTTACGATGCTAATTTTTCAGGTAAAAATTGGCCGGAAGGTTGGAATGATATAGATCCATTTGAATCGTATCGTTCCATGTTTAACGGAACAGTTCCTGCTTATGAAAATAAGGAGTTGATTTTTACTCGCGGGCAAAATGGATCTGTTGAAAATTTAGCTGTTATGGTGGAACATCAATTGCCACGTTCGTATGGAAAAGGTTACAATTCACATTGTATGACACAGAAGCAATGTGACGCTTACTATATGAACGATGGAACGGATTGTCCGGGTATGAACGACATTTATGCAGATAAGTCGGCTTATGTAGGCAGGTACAATACTCTCCCTCGTGCAGCCGGATATGTAGCTACAGCAGAAATTGTCGATTATCCTGAATTAGGGCCACAAGGGACTAATGTTTCCAAACAATATGCAAAACGTGAACCTCGTTTTTATGCATCAGTTGCCTACAATGGCAGTACCTGGAATCTACTGAATGCTAATACCGGAGGTCAAGTAGATGAAGTAAAAAATATACAAGTATTTTATTATCTTGGCGAAGCCAATGGATATAAAGGGGGAACTTCTGGTTCAACAGGTAACTATTCATCAATTACTGGTATCGGTATCAAGAAATATGTACATCCTGATGATATAAGTTTGATCGCAAATCAGTACGAAACCGGTCGTATACAAAAGAAAGTAGATCCTGCTATCCGTTATGCGGAAATATTGTTAATCTATGCTGAAGCATTGAATGAATTGACGACTTCTTACAGCATACCTTCTTGGGATGGTAACGTTACACATGCAATCAGCCGTAACGAAGCCGAAATGAAGAAAGGTATTCAGCCTGTGCGTATCCGTGCCGGAGTTCCTGATTATACAACCGAAGTATATGGTAATGCGGATATGTTCCGTACAAAATTGAAACGTGAACGCCAGATTGAATTGTTTGCCGAAGGACAACGTTATTTTGATTTACGTCGTTGGGGAGATGCTCCTAATGAGGAATCATTACCTATTTATGGATGTAATATATATAGTAGTAAAAATCAGAGGGAAATTTTCCATACGCCAGTGATTTGTCCATCGTTGGCACCTATATTTTCCCCTAAAATGTGGTTTTGGCCCATTCATCATGATGAATTAAAACGCAATAAAGAATTGACTCAAAATCCGGGTTGGACAGATCCCGAATAATTTTAAAAGAATTTGCAACAATGAAGAAGAATATATATTTTCTTATTTTAGTCGTGATATCAGTGGTATGCTGCGTATCGTGTAACAATGAGTGGGAAGATGAACAATTTCAACAATTGGTCTCTTTCAAAGCCACGCCGGATGCCAATGGCGTAACAGTTGCGTATTTACATTACTTGCCTGAAGGGGAAGTCACTTATCAACTCCCAATAATCGTCAGTGGTTCAACTCCGAATGCTCAAAAGCGCACTGTACGTATCGCATTGGATCATGATACTTTGACTGCGTTAAACGAAGCGCGTTATGGACACCAGACAGATTTATATTTCAAGGAATTAGATCCTAAATATTACAGCTTTCCCGAAACAGTTGAGATTCCGGCCGGTCAGTCTCTTGCCACGCTACCCATTAAATTTACACTAGGAGATTTAGACCAGTCTGATAAATGGGTATTGCCCTTGACAATTGTGGATGATCCATCATACGATTATCAGGCTAATCCCCGCAAGCATTATAGGAAAGCGTTATTGCGCATTACTCCATATAATGATTATTCGGGTAAGTATGCTAGTACTAAGGTAGTTTTGGCTGGAGATAATGCAAACCCTCTGACAGTGGGAGAAAATTGGGCTTATGTGGTAGATAATAATACTATTTTTATGTATGCAGGAAGTCGAAATATTGATAATAAGGACCGCAAAAAGTACAAAATCAATATTAGGTTTACTGATGAAGTTGTGGATCCCTTAGCCGGAACGAAGAAATTAGAGGTATGGTCAGATAATTCGGATATTAAACTCAATGTTACAACACCGACATATTCGAAAACAGAAAAAATGGATGCTGTAAAAACTTATCTGAAATTAATTGATATTGTCCTTAATTTATCTTATAGTTTTGAAGATTATACTACTGTTCCTGGTTTTGGTTTGAAATATTCCGTAGATGGACCAATAGGGTTGCGACGTTCAATGAATACGTTGATACCAGATCAGGATCAACAAATTCAATGGGAATAGTTTAGTTTGAATAATTATAGAAAGAGGTTGTTTGAAAAGTTGCAACAATACTTTTTAGGCATCCTCTTTCTTTTTAATCAAATTAAGTACCGAATACCAAAGGATTTTATTATTCCCGCAGAATACGCGGAAATATTAATATTTGCACAATTCAGTGTAATCAATGGGAAAATAATTCTTTAATTTAATTTTCGATTTATACTTAGAATCTAAGAATAATTACCATGAAACAGCTCCGCATTCTTAGCATTTTTTTATTGATTACTTGGGGGACATTTGCCCAAAATCAATTTGACCTTGTGATTGTAGGAGGGAATCCCGGGGGAATCATGGCTGCTATCGCCGCTGCCCGGCAAGGAAAAACTTCTGTTATTCTGGAACGAACCAACTATATAGGAGGACTTCCCGCCAATGGATTGGGAGCGACTGATATTGCTACCCGAAACGCGACCACCGGACTTTTTTCTGAATTTACTACAAAAATCAAACAATATTATATTCATCGTTACGGAGAAAATTCTCAACAGGTAAAAGATTGTAGCGATGGATTTCATTTTGAGCCTTCTGTCGCGGCATCTATTTATCAAGACATGTTAAATGAGTATAAAGATAAAATTACTATACTCCTTATGCGGCAGTTCGATGCCGAAAGCCAAAATATTTCCTTAAAAAATGGGAAAATTGAATATATTTATGTCTTGAACCGTGAAAATCAAAAAAGGGAGTGCTATCAAGGAAATATCTTTATAGATGCTACTTACGAAGGAGATTTGGCTGCTGCTGCCGGTGTTCCTTTCCGTGTAGGCAGGGAAAGCAAAAATGAGTTTGGCGAACCCGGAGCCGGAAGAGCTTATGAATATTGGAAGAGCCAACCCGCGGAAGGTAGCACAGGAGAACCTGATAACGCGGTGCAAGCGTACAATTATCGTTTATGTCTGACAAATGATCCGAAAATTCGGGTTCCTTTTACCAAACCCGAACGATATAACAGAGAGGAATACGTCTCGCTCATCGAAGATGTATGGACCGGAAGAAACACGTGGGCAACGATGAAAAAGGTAACAAACGAAATGCTGGAAAACAATCGTAGCCATATTGCTCAGGGAAACCCGACTAAATTACCGGGCGACAGTTGGGGTATCAATAAACTGAGTAGTTTAGTAAAACTACCCAATCAAAAGACAGACGGAAACAATCAGCATGGGGTTTTTATTTCGACCGACTTACCTGAAGAAAATTGGCCGTGGCCTACTTCTTCTTGGGAATGGAGGGATAAATTTGCCATACGACTGAAAGAATATACATTAGGCCTTTTCTGGTTTGCGCAACATGATCAATCGCTTCCGAAACATTTCCGCGAAGAAATATCGAAGTGGGGATTCGCGAAAGACGAATATCAGGACAATGAACATTTTCCACGGCAGGTATATGTACGTGAAGGTAGACGTTTTGAAGGAGCTTACTTTTTTACAGCAAAAGATGCTTTACCCACCGAACCTGGAAAAAGACCGCCTTTACATACCAATAGCATAACGGCGAGCCATTATGCGCTCGATTCTCACGCGGCCCGGAAACGTGAAACAGGAAGAGCGCATTTAGATGGATTTATCAGTTATCCTACAGCCGTTTATACAGTACCGTTAGGAGTTATTCTCCCTAAAGAAATAAATAATCTGTTAATGCCAGTGCCTGTATCCGGCTCGCATATCGGTTTTTCTACTTTGCGTATGGAACCTTGTTGGATGGCATTGGGACAAGCCGCAGGTATAACGGCCTCACTTGCCATTGATTATGAAACAAACGTCCGTGATATCAGTATAGATAAACTACAAGAAATATTAATCAAACAGAAAGCTACACTTATCTACTATCGCGATGTTCAACCGGAAAATCCGCATTTTCCATTGGTACAATATATGGGATTACGCGGTTATCTGCCTGAATGGGAAGTAAATCTACAGGATACAATCGATAAGGAAACATTGCAACGGTGGAGTGCTTTATGTGGATTCGAGCTAAAAGCCGTTCCCGGAAAAACAACCAGGTTAGAAGTGTTGACTGCTATTTCAGAACAAAAAATAACATTGAAAGATGCTTTCAATAATAAATTTTATATTGGTGTTGCTTTAAATAGAGGTCAATTTTCAGGGAATAATACAAAAGCTGAAGAAATAATAAAAACTCAGTTCAATGCTATTGTCGCAGAAAATTGCATGAAAAGCATGTATTTGCAACCCGAAAAAGATAAATTTTTCTTTGATGATGCTGATAAATTTGTAGCGTTCGGAGAAAAAAATCACATGTATATGACAGGACATACATTGATATGGCATTCTCAAACACCTCGTTGGTTCTTCGTAGATGATAAAGGAAATAAAGTTTCCCGCGAAATTTTGATTGAAAGAATGAAGAAATACATTTATACGGTTGTAGGGCGTTATAAAGGAAAAATAAAAGGATGGGATGTTGTAAACGAGGCTATTTTAGATAATGGAAAATGGCGCGATAGCCAGTTTTATCAGATTATCGGAGAAGATTTTATTAAACTGGCATTTCAATTCGCTCATGAAGCTGACCCCGATGCTGAACTATACTATAATGATTATTCGATGGCGATTGATGGAAAGCGCGACAGTGTTCTCAAAATGGTCAAATCATTGCAAAAACAAGGTGTTCGGATTGATGGTATTGGCATGCAGGGGCATATTGGCATGGATACTCCAAGTATAAGCGATTTTGAAAAAAGTATACTCGCGTTTTCTAATTTAGGAATAAAAGTAATGATTACGGAATTGGATTTAAGCGTATTACCCAACCTTTGGTCGAATATGGGAGCTAATATTTCAGAAACAGCTGAATATCAAGAAAAAATGAATCCATATCCGAATGCGATTCCTCGAGATGTAGAATTGAAATGGGAAGAACGTTATTTGGATTTCTTTAAGTTATTTTTTAAATATCATGACAGGATCAGTAGAGTAACTTTGTGGGGAATCAGTGACGCTGATTCTTGGAAAAATAATTTTCCGATAAAAGGAAGAACGGATTATCCATTATTGTTTGATCGAAATTATAATCCGAAATCGGTTATACAAAAAATAATGAGAATAAACTAAAAAGTAATAATAATCGTGAAAACAAAATTTACATTTATCCTTGTATTTTTTTTAATCTTTATTTCTAATGTAATATTGGCAAAATCTTCTTCCAAAGCAGAGGTTACGGCACTTTCATATAGATATAATTTACTAGAACTTCCCGTTTATATTGCTGATAGTGGTTTTGATGCTGTGAGTCCGGTTTCCAGATTGTGGGATGGTATCACTTCTGTAGGTGTCAACGATAGCAAAGCAACAGGAAATGTTGAGGCTTGGGTTGAATTTGATTTTGGGAGAGAGTATGAAATAGAGGAAGCCAAACTTTTTCAGGATCATGGAGGAAACAGGGTGACGAGTTGGAAAGTAATGTATTGGACAGGCGATAAATGGGAAGATGTTTTTCCTTATTTAAATACTACAGCTTCAGGTTGGCAAAGTAAAACATTTGATAAAAAGGCCAGAAAAGTGAGATTTTATGCCAGATGTAGCGCTTCCTCAAGTTATGTTAGTATTCATGAAATAGAACTTTATACCAAGACTTTATCCGAACCCCAAAAGATAATGGTAGGATGTGTAGGCGATAGTAATACGGAAGGAGCGGGAGCATCTTTTAAAAGTTTGTATTCCTGGCCGGTTCAATTAGGAATGCTTATGGGACTTGATTATCAGGTAAAAAACTGTGGAAAATCAGGGACAACGCTTCAAAACGCTGCTGACTTGCCTTGGACTGCTGATGCGCAATATACTGTCCATAAAGGTATAAATTCCAATATTTCAATCATCGCTTTGGGAACAAACGATTCCAAATCTTACAATTGGAATTCGAACCGTTTTAAAAGTGATTATATTAATCTGATTAAGGAATTTCAAGGCTATGAATCCAAACCGGAAATATTTATTCTTGTTCCGATTAAATCTTATTCTACCACTTCCACAATAAGAAATCAAGTCATAAAAGATGAAATTCGTCCCATTCTAAGAGATATCTCAAGAGATTATGGAATTGCGGTAATAGATGGTTATGTAGTAACAGAAAATATAGGAGATCTTGTTCCTGATGGTATTCATCCCAATGATGAGGGTCTAAAGATGATAGCGGAAAAAGTAGCTTCTGTTTTAAAAACTACGAAGCCGCTTATTACTATCAACGGAAATCCTTCATCTATCACTTATGCGCAATATCGTTGGTATAAAGATGGGGTTCTCATATCCGGAGCTTCAGCGTCAAACTATACGGTAACTCAGCCGGGAATTTATAAGGTTGCGGTAAAATTAAATTCGACTACCGATGACGTAATTGTTTCTAAAGATTATGAAGTATTAGATGCAGGTGTCAAATTGGTTATTTCGGATGGAATATCTTCATCAATATCTACATCGGAAATCAAACAAGTTAGAGTTTCAAAAATAAATAATGAGATATCGGTTAAAAATGCGGCAGGTTTGGATTTAAGGTTGTATGACGTGTATGGAAAACAACTAAAAATTGTAAAAATACAAAACTCTAATGAAAATATAAACATCAGTCATCTACCTTGTGGAATATACCTTTACAGAGTAGGTGAAATAAGTGGAAAAATTCTGAAATAGAACTTAATACGAATGAAAAAAGCTAAACTATATCTTTCTCTTTTTTTATTTGTTTGCATAGGGATTAATGCGCAAAGTATCAAGCCTTTATCGGAATATGATTTGAATAGTCATGATATTAGTTCTTTATTGGATTGGGGGCCATATTCTAAAAAATATGCGGGAATATCTCACATTCCGGAAATGGAAAAAGGCCTGCGTTTTGATTTTTCCGTCATGCCGGGATATTACAGGAACAAGCAGTTGGTTCCTCACGTACTTTTTGAATCCTCATATTATCCTTGGAATTTTTCTCCGGATATGCACAAGATATCTTACCGTTACCAGTTAGAATGGAAAAATCGTGTTTACTCAGATGTAACATATTATGTATTAGATCAATCGAAAGTTTTAGTTGAGATAAAAACCATTAATAATACAGATTTTACCCAAAATTTGGTATACAACAACATTGCGTATATCGATTATCCGGAGTCGACTCCTAAGGTCAGGGCTTTTGGAGCGGAAAAGCTCCAATGGCAAAATGCAATAGACTACGAAGATTTGGATCTGGCAGAGAAGAAACCTCAATACAACTTGGTTTACGATGGTTGGATGAGAAATGAAGGTCTCAATGACTATGCGTTGTCAAGAAGCATTTTGGGAAGAGGATTCGGAAGAGACAAAGATGATAAGGTAAGTTATCTTTTAGACGTAAAGCAAACGACAGGAGAATTATTATTCCGGTATAAGGCAGGAAACGGAAAAACTTGTTCTTTTGTTTTGGAAGGACTTATTTCTGATACCATTCATTTCAAAGGGACAGATAATTTTGACTTATTGTCTATCCCTTATGAAACAAATAAGACAGGCGTACAAGTTTTAAGTATTCGTTCTTTAGGAGGAAATGCTATAGAATTAGATGGATTTTTCATCGGAGAAAAAAATGCTTTTAAAGAATTAACGATAAAAGAAACCAAGCTCCCATTTACTCCTGAAATAAAAAAAGGTAAGACCAACGAAGATTTCATCCTCAAATATCAGGATATTGATCAATATTATGCGGTTGCGTGGAATTATTCTGAATCTCAGATTCGGCAGATACTTAATAGTGAATTAGAGTCATTTTTTAGGAGGAAAGTACACGATCATGTCAGTGGAACTTTGTCAGGCGATAAAAACTGGCATTACACCAACGCGTTTTTGCGTCCGATAGTCGTAGCTCCACAATCTGAAAGCAAACTGTATATGCTCCTTATCGCAGGAGAAAAAAATGTAGTTGAAAATGATATTGCTCGTTTTCACGAAACCCCCGACTATTATATAACGCAGGCATCTCAAATAGAAGCGTCCCGGCAAAAACCTTTATTGCTCCCTGGAAACGAGCAATATCATTTCGGATATAAATTGTTAGAATCAGCCATTCTTTCAAATATATCTTATCCGATTTATACACAACGTGAATATATTCGCCATTTTACTCCCGGGAAAAACTGGAATAGCTTGTATACGTGGGATTTAGGATATATTTCTTTGGGTTTATTGGATATTGATAAAGAAAAATCTTTTGAATCAATCAAGGCTTATACTACACCGGTAGGATCACAATCTGCTTTTATACATCATGGAACTCCACTTCCGATACAGATGTTTGCTTTTTTTGACTTTTGGAATATGACACAAAATAAAGAAGTCCTGAAATTTTTATATCCTCGCTTGAAACAATACTATGATTTCATGTCGGGAAATAGTCAGGGTTCTACAACACGAATGAAAGGAAGTAATCTGTTGAAAACATGGGACTATTTTTATAATTCGGGAGGCTGGGACGATTATCCCCCTCAGCATTATTATCATGATTCGGATAAGTCAAAAACGAATGTGACTCCCGTTGTTTCAACGGCATTTTATATCCGGGCGGCTAAAATACTTCGTTTGGCAGCCAAAGAATTGGGTTATAAAAATGATATAAAATATTATGAAAAAGAGATAAAGACTTTTTCTGATGCGCTGCAAAAATATTCTTGGGATGATGACGCCGGATATTTCAGTTATGTTACTCACGATAAAGAAGGTAATGCTACCGGAATTTATCGTTATCCCAAAGATAACTCCAATTTTAATAAAGGTTTAGATGGTACTTCGCCTTTGCTTGCCGGAATTTGTACAAAAAATCAGGAAGACAAATTAGTAGGTCATCTCTTTTCGGAAAAAGAAATGTGGACAGCTTGTGGAATTTCTACAGTCGATCAGTCAGCTTCTTATTATAAAAAAGACGGATATTGGAACGGAGCAGTTTGGATGCCTCACCAATGGAACATGTGGAAATCTCTTTTGGATTGCGGTAGGGGAGAAGAAGCTCGTAAAATAGCGGAAACAGCTTTACGACTTTGGGAAAAAGAATGCGAAGAGAGTAATTATACTTTCGAACATTTCATTATTTCCTCCGGAAGAGGAGCCGGATGGCATCAGTTCTCCGGACTTTCTTCACCTGTAATCAATTGGTTTAGTTCTTACTACAAAATAGGAAAAGTTACTACCGGATTTGAAATTTGGATTGAAGAAGATAAGTTTGGTGAAAATTATTCAAACTATCAGGCAATATTAAATTTTGATGACTCGGAAACCCCAAAAAGAAGAACAATGTTGGTTTGTCTTAACCCCGATTTTAAGTATAAGGTGTTTTTTAATAATCAGGTACTTGATTCAAAAATGCTTCATCCCGGTTGTATGGAAATAACACTTCCTACAACCAATAAAAAAGGACAATTGACAATTAATTTTTATTAAAAAACAGATTTAAGATATAGTGTGGAGAATTTATGAATGAGAAAACAAGTGTAGTAAAAATGAGTCAAAAGAGGTACTATTTTGCAGAAAAAATAATATAATAATATAAATTAAACCATGAAGAAAATTTTATTAACATCAACGTTAATAGGTATTTTTACCTTTTTTTCGTTGGCAATGTCGGCTGGTATTGTAATTAGCAATACAAATACAAGCGGAAGTTTCCCGTTAGTTTCAAATAATGTTTCAGCCTCTGTTGTTGTAGATAACAACGACATGGAAGTTGTGAAAATTGTGGCCGAAGCATTCTGTAACGATGTTAAATTGCTTACCGGAATTAAACCTGTAATCAAAACTGCTGTAGATAACGCTCCGGTTGTGATTGTGGGTACGCTTGGAAAATCCACATTGATCGACCAATTAGCTTCAAGTGGAAAAATAAACAAATCTCGCATAGAGGGAAAATGGGAAACATTTTGTATTGCTGTGGTTGACAATCCTGTAAGTGGAGTTGACAAAGCATTAGTAATTGCAGGTAGTGATCCACGCGGAACAGCGTTCGGAATATTTGAACTTTCCCGCAAAATGGGAGTTTCTCCCTGGGTTTGGTGGGCGGATGTGATTCCTGAAACCCATGATGCGATTTATGTTTCGGGAGATGAAGCGTTCGGACCTCCATCGGTAAAATACAGAGGAATGTTCATCAACGATGAAGACTTTGGAATGAAACCTTGGGCTGCAAAAAATATGGATCCAACTATCAGAAACGGTAGTGGAGATATTGGTCCTCGCGCACATGAGAAAATTTTTGAATTGATGCTTCGTACCAAATCCAACTTTTTTTGGCCTGCTATGCATGCTTGCACCAAAGCTTTTTGGTACTACAATAATGCACAAGCAAATAATCCCGAAGTAGCCCGTAAATACCAAATTGTATTAGGATCGAGCCATTGTGAACCAATGTTACGTGATAATGAGGACGAATGGAGACAAAATTTCAAAACCGAATATCCGGGAGTTACCCAAGGAGAATGGAACTGGAAAACGAATAGTGCTGTCATTACAAAATATTGGGAGGACAGGGTAAAGGAATCCAAAAACAATCCAGCTATTTATACTTTAGGTATGCGTGGGGTACACGATAGCCAAATGTTAGGGTATAACAACGATGATGAACGCGCGGTTGCCTTAAAGGGTATTATCGCTACACAACGAAATCTGTTAGAAACATATTTGGAAAAACCTAAGGCAACAGTTCCCCAATTATTTTGTCCTTATAAAGAAGCTTTAAGCCATTATAATAAAGGAATAGATTTACCTGTAGATGTAACTTTGTTGTGGCCGGATGATAATCATGGATATATTCGCCAGTTGTCAACGCCTACGGAACAAGCGCGTAGTGGAGGTTCAGGTGTGTATTACCACTTCTCTTACTGGGGAAATCCTCAGGATTACCTGTGGCTTGCTTCATCTTCGCCTGCATGGATCAGTTATGAAATGTCGAAAGCTTATCAATTAAATGCGAAAGATATTTGGGTATTCAACGTGGGAGATATTAAACCTGCTGAATTTGAATATCAATTCGCAATGGATTTAGCATGGGATGTAGATGCCTGGACTCCTGAAAAGGCTCATACTTATACTTTGGCTTGGGCGAAAGAACACTTTGGAAATGATTTAGCTCAAGAAATCGCGGAAATAAAAAATCAATATTATCACTTAACTGCCTCAGGAAGACCGGATCAAATACACAGGGTTGCTTTCAGCGTTGAAGAAACAGAAAAACGTCTGATAGCTTACGCGGAGTTGGATAACAAAGCCAAAGCATTGGAATCACGTATTCCTAATCGACTCAAAGATGCTTATTTTCAACTTATAACTTATCCTGTGCGATGTGCAGCCGCCATGAATGAAAAAATTCTTGGAGCAAGACTTAGTTTTGAGTATGCCAGTCAGGGAAAAGTAACAGAAGCGCTGCAAATTACTGATAGGGCAAAAGTCGGATATAAAGTAATACGCGAATTGACCAATCAATACAATAAGGTCATGGCAAATGGCAAATGGAATGGTATGATGGATTATTCTCCAAAAGATCTCGGTGTTTTTTTCGAACCAAATGTGGCGACAGAAGAGATTATTAATGGAGATGTTATACCATTGAAAACATCTGACAAAACAACTGTTATTCCTGTTAAAAATTTTTCTGCTAAAACAGGAGCCGGAGTAACTTTACTGGAAGGATTAGGCGTTGGTGGAGCTTCTGTAACTGTTTGGCCGCTTAATATGACTCAATATACAAGTGCCAATATAACATCGGCTCCCAATGTCGAATATAAAATATCACTAAAAAAAGGCGCGAATAAGATTGGACTCAAATGTTTGCCCACTTTTCCGCTTTACGAAGGATACGATTTGCGTTATGCAGTTTCGGTGGATGGAAATATCCCTCAATTTATTAGTATAAAAACTTCCGCAGAGACAGGAGATTGGAATGGAAACGTATTGAGAGGTTATGCTATTGATAATATTGCTATTCAGAGTAATACGGATAGAGAAGCTTCCCTGAAAATTTATTTTGCTGATCCGGGTTTAACCTTATCTTCGATAGAAATAACGACAGAAGAATCGGATCTTTTAAGCGGTAAAATGGTCAATCCTGATTTCGAATATCAATCAGCCGGAGTGTTAAATGATGGAACAACATTCAGGGGCGATCCTTATGGATGGTCACGTACAGGCACTTTGAAGGGAAATTCATGGGGTATTAACAAAGATGCTGCAAACTATCATGGAATGAATGTTTGTTGGTACGGTTCAACTCCAATGCCGGCATCATTTGAACTATCTCAGGTTATTAAAGGTCTACCGGCGGGAGAATATGTTGTTCGTTGCTTGTTGGGAGTTCCGAAAGAAGCTTTAACTAATCAACGTCTTTTTGCCAATAAAAACGTAGAATATTACGGAAAAGAATCTGATTATGTTTCAAATCTGACCTCTGGGGAAGTTAATACTTTTGCCGGTTATACTGAAGATAACAGCAATGGAAGTAATATCACACTTAAAGAAATGGCAGTTAAAGTCGTTATTTCTACAGGAGAAGACTTGAAAGTAGGTCTTCGTACAAGCAATAAAAAAGGAGATGGAACATCAGTAACAGATGAAAATACAGGTTGGTTTAAGGTTGATTATTTCCGGTTAGAATGTGTCAGAGAGTATACCGTAGACAATCTTAAAACTCAATTGGGAGAATTGCTCGAAGAAGCTCAACATCTCTACGGTTCAAGAAGGGAAGGAACTGGGGGAGGAGAATATCCTTCGACAGCTTGTTCCGCTTTTAATTCAATAATACAATCATCTCAGGCAACACATCAAAATTCTTCTTCAACTTTGACTCAATTGATTGATGCTTTCAAAAAATTAGAATCAGGAGTTAAAACATTTAAGAAAAGTGTTATACCTTATACCGCCTATATTGTTAATCCAAGTTTCGAATATAAATCGGCCGGAGTATTGAATGATGGAACAACATTCAGGGGCGATCCTTATGGTTGGTCACGTACCGGTACTTTGAAGGGTGAATCATGGGGAATCAATAGCGATGCGACAAACAAAGAGGGTAATAATGTATGCTGGTATAGTTCTTCTCCTTTGCCAAATAATTTTGAATTGTATCAAGTTATTAAAGGCCTTCCTGCGGGAGAATACACTGTTCGTTGCCGGATGGGAGTTTCGAGTAATAACGTAGTCGGAACACAGCGACTTTTTGCTAATAACGATGTTCAATATTATGGGTATGAATCAAATTTTTCATACAATTTTACAGATAATGAAAATCGTACTTTTGCCTGTTTGGATGGAACTTCCACTTTTTATTTGCAAGAAATGGAAGTAAATACTGTAATCAAAAATGGAGAAGATTTGAAACTGGGAATCCGCACATCCAATAAAAAGCTTGATGGAACAAGCGATAATTCAGGAAATACCGGATGGTTTAAAGTCGATTATTTTCGTTTGGAATTGAAAGAATTGCGTGGAGAAACAAGCATAAATATGATTGAAGAAAATTTATTCAAAATAATTGGAGAAAAAGAAAGTTGTCAAATCATTATGGGAAAACCTTTTTCTTCTGCAAACGTCAGAATTATCTCTTTATCAGGATATACGGTTTATAACAGCGCAATCAAAGATGTGAATACAAGAATTACACTTCCAACCGGACTTTATATTGTTGTAGTTTCTATTGATGGAAAGACTCAAACAGGTAAAATTTTAGTAAAATAACCTAAAATAAAAATATAAACAGATTTTCATTGATTACTATATACAAAATATTATGAGAAAAATATCATTAATAATAAGTCTTGTCGCTACTTTTTTCTTGTCAGGAATGATGTCTTATGCGCAAGAATGGCAGATGAAACAGGCGCGTATTATGACTTCATGGTCTGAAAAAATAGATCCGGAAAATGTATTGCCCGAATATCCCCGTCCACAGATGGTACGTGGTAATTGGTTGAATTTGAATGGTATTTGGGATTTTACACAAGCCAATTCATATCATTCCAAACGACCATACGACTATAAGATCCTTGTGCCTTTTCCGATGGAATCTGCCATTTCCGGATTGAAATGGACTGATTTAGCGAATCAATACGGAGGAAAAGGATACATCTATCGTCGCTTTTTTACTATTCCGGAAAACATGAAAGGGAAGAAGATTCTACTGCATTTTGGAGGGGTAGGTTGTTTCAGTGAGATTTGGATTGATGAAGCCAAGGTCGGTAATCATTTAGGGGAATATGACCCATTTTATTTTGATATTACTTCATCTTTGAAAACAGATAGGGAACAACATGAAATTTCTGTAGTCGTACAAGATTATCAAAATCATGGGGGAACTCCTACCGGAAAACAAAAAACCAATGAAAAAGGAATTTGGTATACTCCAAGTACTGGTATTTGGCAAACCGTATGGCTCGAAGCCGTAAATGATGTTTACATTCGCAAACTAGACATAACTCCTGATATAGACAAAAAAGAAATAAATATAACCACCTTCGCTTCTTCTGTATCCGATTCATATAATGTTGAGCTTGAAATATATGATGGAGAAAAACTGATTTCTAAAACAAGTGATGTTAAAACGGATAAAAATAAGGCGATTCAAATACCGGATATGAAACTTTGGAGCCCGGACAACCCATTTCTTTATGATCTGAAAATAAATCTTTATGAGAATGGAAATCTTGTAGATACTGTCAGAAGTTATTTTGGTATGCGTAAAGTTAATATGGGAACCTTTGCCGGACGACCTTGTATTTTGCTGAATAATGAATATATTTTCCAACATGGTGTTTTGGATCAGGGATATTGGCCGGATGGTATATATACGGCTCCTTCGGATGAAGCGTTGAAATATGACCTTGAAGTTACCAAAAGACTTGGCATGAATATGACCCGCAAGCATATTAAAATAGAACCGGCACGTTGGTATTATCATTGCGACAAGTTAGGATTGTTGGTTTGGCAGGATATGCCTACTTCTTCAGGAGATCCTAAGTATGCAGGGATGGGAACCAAACGCGATAATTTTCATCGGGAAATGAAACTCATGATTGAAAATTTGAAGAATCATCCGAGTATTATTATGTGGGTAGTTTATAATGAAGGTTGGGATCAACCGGCCGACAATGCTATTGTAAAACAAGGAGTGGATATTGTTCGTGCCGCGGATAGCACTCGTTTGGTTAATGGAACCAGCGGATGGAGAGATATAGAATATGGAGATATCAAAGATACCCATTGGTATCCTAAACCAAATTTATTTCCCAATCATGAAAATAAGCGAGCTGTTGTTTGTGGAGAATATGGAGGAATCACACTTCGTATTGACGGACATCAATGGCTTGGTGGTAGCAATATGACTTATACGGAAGTAAAAACATCCGATGCGCTGAAAAATACGTTTAACGAACATACAGATCGAGTCCTTACATTGGGAGCGGAAGGAATTTGCGCGGCGGTATATACGCAAATAACAGATGTGGAAGACGAAGAAAACGGATTGATGACTTACGACCGGAAAGTAATAAAAGTAAATGAAGCCGAAATGAACGTCATAGCCAATAAAATCAAACATAATTATACGCATGGGGTTGTAGAAGTGCTGCCTTTTTCCCGGGAAAATCACAGTAAAGCAAATTGGAAATTTCTCAAAACGACAACTCCTCTTTCGGGTGCAAATTGGAAAGAAATTAGCTATAATGATTCGGATTGGGAGTTAGGGCAAGCTCCATTCGGCAATGACATTTCCTTGACAGAGAATTTCAATATCAGTTATAAAATCGCGAATTGGACTACTTCTTACATTTATATGCGCCGTACTGTGGAATTTAATGATTTACTGACTTCTGAAAACATAGATAATCTTAGAGCTTATGTATTTCATGATGAAGATTGTTTGGTGTATCTTAATGGTATCCTAATTGGTCAGTGGACTGGATTTGAAACTCGATATCAATGTAAGTTATTGAATATGAGTCAAGTGAAGGCGGCTATAAAATTAGGACAACCCAATGTTTTGGCAGTTTGTTGTAAGCAAACAACAGGCGGGCAGTTTGTTGATATTGGATTTTGTCTTTATGATATAGAACGTAAACAGGTTATGAAACCTACTTCTTTCAAAACTCCCATAATTGATAAAAAAAATGTGACTTTACAGATAATTCCCAATCCGACAAAATCAGAATTTTCTCTAAATATAGGAGAAAAAGAACATATTTCAGGTATTTCCTTGTTTGATATCTCTGGGAAAATAGTGAAAAATTTTTCTCCTCAGGAAAGCTATAGTATCAGAGACATTAATGATGGAATATACATTGTCAGGGCAAATACTTCTATTGGGCAACTTTCCGGGCGTTTATTGGTAAATAAATAAAATATACGAACAATATTCAATATTATGAAAACAATGTTCACTCCTTCTAAAAAGATTGGAGTTCTTCTTTTATCTTTATCCTTTGCCTTACCATTATTTTCTGAAGGTAATTATGTTCCTCTTGTACTTTCGGGTTATAATGCCGATTTGGTATGTGAGAGCGATTGTAGTGGAATGCCTACCATAGATAAAGAACATTATTTTTATTCGGCAGCAAAAAAAGCCGCCGGAGCAATTCCGCAAACATTGGTTTCCAAAATGGGAGTCACTTACAATCTGGCGCCTTTTGGAACAGAAAATTCTCTTTTGCTAAAAGGAAGCGGTGGTGTAAAACAAGCTGTATTAACTTTAAGTACACCAACTCAAATGAGGGAACTTTGGTTTTTAGGTTTATCGGCCGACAAGCAACGCGATATTGAGATAACGGTAGGATATACAGACAATACATTGTCCGAAAAATTTAAAATATCTTTTCCCGATTGGTTCCAAGCTACTTCTGACAACGTTTCTTATTATGGTTTAGGTCGTATTAAAACATCGGGAGTATACGATGAACGTCTGCAATTTAGTTTGTATGAGCGAATTGTGCCTGTGAACTCAGAAAAGACGGTAAAATCTATCAATGTGCAATATACGGGAACTGATGGTTCGGCGGTTGTTATTGCAGTTTCCGCGCTGATTAGTGGAGAACGTGATAATAATGAACTGTATATGGTAGCCAATGCGCATTTTGACACGCAATACGATTGGGATGTTCAAACAAGTATTGACGAAAATATAAAAAAAACATTGGAGGGAAATTTTAACTTATTTAAAAAATATCCAGCCTATCAGTTTAATTTTGAAGGAGCAATAAAATACATGTTTGCAAAAGAATATTATCCTCAACTATATGAAGAATTGAAGGGCTATGTATCATCAGGTAACTGGCATATCAGTGGAGGTTCGATTGATGCAAATGATGTGATGGTTCCTTCGGCAGAATCAATTATTCGTAATTTTTTGCTCGGACAGGAATTTTATAAGAAAGAATTTGGCAGAAAAGGAGGTGATGATATGATGTTGCCTGATTGCTTTGGCTTCCCTTATTCTTTGCCGACATTAGGAAAACATTGTGGAATTGTCGGTTTTCATACACAAAAATTATCTTGGGGGTCGGCCTACAATTACGATGATTTACCTCATTTCGGTTTATGGCAGGGTGTTGATGGTTCGCAAATATATGCGGCGCTTAAAGGAGGATCTTATATGACAGAGTATAAGGAAAATTTAGCCTATAACTATGGCATGTTAAATGAGATTTCAGGTAATAAGGCCAAGTTTGGAGTGTCAAAGGCTTTGCGCTATTTTGGAACCGGAGACAGGGGAGGAAGTGTTACGGAGGAAACTGTTGATTGGTTGGAAAAAAGTAAGGCTTCAACCGGTTTCGTTAATGTGAAAGTGGTTACACCCGATCAATTCTTTGAAAGTATTACACCAACAGAACATTCCAAATTACTTGTATGGAACAACGAATTACCAATGAAAGAACATGGTGTGGGATGTTATACATCACAAACTATTTTAAAATACTGGAATAGAAAAGGTGAATTATTGGCGGATGCTACTGAGAAATCATCAGTACTTGCTGATTGGATAGGGGGGCTTCCGTATCAATCGGATATTATACGAGATTCGTGGATCAGATTGTTGTGGCACCAGTTTCATGATGATCTTACCGGAACATCTATTCCGAAGGCTTATGTGTACACTCGCAACGATTTAATTTTAGGACAATTGGATTTGTCTCGTACATTAAATAACGCGGCAGGCGCAATTTCCCGTAAAATGAACACGCAGGTAGTAGGTATTCCAATTGTTGTATACAATCCTCTTTCAATACAACGCGAAGATATTGTAGAGGCGGCGATAACATTGACATCTCAACCTTCTGACATTAGCATTTATAACTCTTCGGGTGATGTTGTGCCTGCACAGATAATAAATTATAAAAATGGTGTACTTTCTTTTATATTCAAAGCTGATGTGCCCTCATTAGGATATACAACTTATGATTTACGATTGAATGATGACGCTTCTTCAAAAATAACGAGCACCTTACAAACAACTCAAAACACAATTGAAAACAATGAGTATGTAATTGCACTAAATCAATCGGGAGATATTCAATCTATCATAGATAAAAAACAGGGAAATAAAGAATTGCTGAAATCTCCGATCCGACTTTCTATGCAACTTGATAAACCGGAAAAATATTGGTCGTGGGAGATAAGTTGGACTGATAATCAGCGTACTCCTTACGGATATGTAAATGATAAAACTGAAATAAGTATTTCGGAAAAAGGACCTCTAAGATCGGCATTAAAAATAAGCCGTACAAAAAATGGATCGCAGTTTGTTCAATATGTCCGTATGACTTCAGGAGTAAATGAAGATCGAATAGACTTTGTAAACGAGGTGGATTGGCAAAGTAAAGAAACTTTGTTGAAAGTGGAATTTCCTCTGACTGTCAATAACGAAAAAGCTACTTACGATATTTCTATTGGAACAATTGAACGTGGAAACCGTATTTCTACATTGCATGAAGTAGCCGGACATCAGTGGGCTGATATGACACACAACGACAAATCGTATGGAATTTCTATTTTAAATGACTGTAAATATGGATGGGACAAGGTCGACAATAATACTATTCGACTTACACTGATACATACTCCGGGTACAGCTACTGCTTTACGAGAATATCAACGGCTTCAGGATTTGGGTTTGAATAAATTTACTTATTCATTTTACCGTCACATGAATGAATGGAATGAAACTACTCAATGGCAAGCATCTAAATTAAATCAACCTTTGATGGCTTATGAAGCTCCAAAACATGAAGGAACTTTAGGTAAGTCATTTGAATTTGTAAAATTAAATACGGAAAAAGTTGCGATAAAAGCATTGAAAAAGGCAGAAGCTTCGAACAATATGATTATACGTGTTTATGAATTGACAGGTGAAAATCATGATAATGTAGAGATTACTTTCCCTGCCAATATTATGTCGGCCAAAGAAGTAAATGGTTTGGAAGAAGAGATGGGAAATCTGGTTTTTTTTGGAAATAAAATATCTTTCAATATTACTAAATATCAACCTAAAACGTTTGCTGTCAAATTAGCGGATTATGTAGATGAAAAATTCTCAGAACCTTCGTCAACTAATGTGGATTTGGAGTACAATATTGATGTTATGAGTTCGGATTCTAAAAAAACTGATGGACGTTTTGGTTCTTCTAACTTTGTTTATCCGTCAGAATTGTTTTCCAATGAAATAATGTCAGACGGAGTCAAATTTAAAGTAGGCCCTCGCCAAGATGGCTTGAAAAACGCGATTCAGTGTGAAGGACAAGAGATAAATTTACCACAAGCTACTTCAAACAAGAAACTTTATATCTTGGCAGCGAGTCAAAATATAAATGGGTCTTCTGTTGAGTTTTTAGTGGACGGCATAGCTCATTCGGTAAGTGTATCTTATTTTGCCGAATATGTCGGAACATGGGGAACTGCATTTGCAGAACAAAGTTACAGAAAAGAAAATGTCGCGTTTACTGCCACTCATCGTCATAACTATTCGCAAAATAAAAATGATGCATATTCTTATTTGTACATTTACAAATACATGATTCCTATTGATGGAAATGCTAAAAAATTGACATTACCTGAAAAATCAGATGTAATTGTATTCGCGGCATCAGTGTCGGACAATGAAAATGATGATGCGACACCCATAACGAAAATTTATAACTTGCCTGAATACGAAGACATTGTTCCCGAAGTTGGAGTTGGCGTGTGTGGTATGCGGTTGATTCCAAAAACTGTAACTGCTTCAGGATATACTAAAGCTGCTGAAGCTCCTGAAATGGCGATAGACAACGATTCATATACAAAGTGGTGTGACAATACTTCTACAGTCAAAACATTGACGTATACTTTTGAAAAAGACGTTAAAATTTGTCAATGGAATGTGTTACATGCAGGTTTGGAAGGAGACAGCAAGATAACATCCGGTTTCAAGCTACAAGCATACAATACCGCAAACCAAAGTTGGAATGATATTGATATTGTCACAAATAACACTCAAAACAAAACAGCGCGTTTAATAGGGCCTTTTATAACAAATCAAATACGGCTTTACATAACTAAAGAAGAACAAGATGGAGTAAAAGCCGCTCGCATTTATTCGTTCGATGTTTATGGCTCTGAAGCAGACAATACAAATATTACAGATGCCAAGTTGGAAGAAACAATTAAACTGCAAAATTATCCCAATCCATTTGCTAAAAGTACCATTATTTCCTGCACGCTTCCGTTAGGAACAAACAAAGCTCGCCTTAATATATATGACCTGACAGGTAACTTAGTATCCTCTCAAATATATCAGGTAGCAGGAGGGGAAAATCAAATAGTTTGGAACAATTCGGTTAATTTATCAGGAATGTATTTTTATACTGTTTCCGCTATTAGTTCGGGAAGCGTAATACAACAAGGAACCGGAAAAATGTTGATAGAATAACAAACAGCAAGGGCATCCGAAAACTCCCGATGCCCTTGTTTTTATTCATAAAAGAAACCCTATATTGATTTGATAATAAATTTTATGAATACTGAAAGTTTGGTTAATTGTTTCTGTTAAAAATGAATCTTTCCTAAATATTAATGGACAGCCAATTGAATATCAAACCGCCCGGAAGTTACATTAATAACAGAATCACCTAAATGTTTGAACGATTCGTTTGAAAAACGGGAATGTCCGGGAAATTGAAACTGTCCACTTACAACCATGTTTATGGTGTCGAATTTAGTTAATATTATTTCCCCGATTTCTTTTCCTCCAAAAATATAAGATGATTCATTCTTTTTAGTTGGATAATAAATGACTTCATTTATTTTCTTTCTTACATTTTCTTTAGGGTTTAATACGAGTAACGATATGGATGCACCGCTTTTAGAATCAGCGCCTAAACTTAATAATCTCAGGTCTTTAGAATAAGTTGCTCCGATCGGATTATTTTTCCAAAACACTGTTTTTTTTGAATTTACAAATAATTTTCCATCGATATAACAGCCAAGAGTATTAATTCCTGATTCTGATTTTTGTGGTAATTCTGTGAATTCTTCATTTTCTTTAATATTATCACAAGAGTATAAAAAAAACAGGCACATAAATGTGATTTCTATGAGTTTCAAAGGTTTCATGATTTTAATATTTTTAGATACGTAAGATAAATAACTTAATCCGCTAAAGTAATACCTCCTTTCTGTTCATAACGGTTTCATTAGAATTATTATAATGTGTCAGCGTTAATGTCATAGCAACACAAAAATATAGATTAATTTTGAATTATTAACAATAATTAAGTATGTTATATAACATAAATAAAATTGAAAGGCTTTTATATTCAGAGATGAGGTCTAAATCCTTATATGAATAAGATCAGAAAATTAATACAAAAAAAACTTTAATTTTTTATGTATTAATTATCGTTCAAAATATGATTGATGTTGATAATTAGGTTTTTAAGGTGTGATTTTGACAGCTCTCAACATTTCTCTTTTTCCTGGAGGCCCGGGAAGTCTTTCCACCGTAAATCCCG
This sequence comes from Bacteroidales bacterium, assembly GCA_031553755.1. Taxonomy (GTDB): domain Bacteria; phylum Bacteroidota; class Bacteroidia; order Bacteroidales; family Azobacteroidaceae; genus JAIRVZ01. Next base: position 152,840 of record JAVBKZ010000021.1, read on the forward strand.
AAGATTGCAACATTCTTCTGATATTTCCTTTGGCGCAGTAAGTTGTGAGTATTCCTTCCGGCTTGGTATTGGCATAAATAGTATTGAAAATTTCCTGCGACCACACTTCGGGTTGTTTATCGGGAGCAAAAGCGTCATAATAAATCAAATCGTATTGTAGGGAGGGATTGAACGCCGAAAAATCGGATTTGATTTTTTGAATGGAAAAATAGTCTGTAATCCGAGCGGGAATTTCCCAATCGCAATCATGGATATTTTTAAACAAAAAATGGTCTTTTTCAGGAAATTTCGAAGTGTAATTTAATTGATTGGTTATTGAAGCAGGTAACGGATATTTTTCTATGGAAGTGTAATTGATTTTCAATCCTCGTTTTTCCGATTCAATTGCCGTCAAAAAAGCGTTCAAACCTGTGCCGAATCCAAACTCCAATATGTTTAATTCTTTCTTGTTACAATGAAGAAGTCCCGTTTCGATGTATACATGTTGCGACTCCTGAATGGCTCCGTTTACAGAATGATAATGTTCGTCTATTTCCGGAACATATAGCGTTTGGGAACCATCGGCAGTCAGTTGAATTTCAGGCATATTTATTCCTGATTAAGCAAAAGGAAGTTTGATGTCTTTTCTAAAGGCTGTCGCGTAAAAAGACGCGATTAATTCGTCTTTTTCATTTGTGATGTCAACCTGAAATGAGGCTAATTTTTTATGTAAATTCACTAATTTAGCTTCAGCGAAAAGGGTTCCTTGCGATACTCCTTTATAATAAGAAATACTGGTTTGAATAGAGACGGCCAAATTTCCGTAAGCATTGACGGCCGCGGCAAAAGCCAAATCGGCCAAAGTGAAAATAGCGCCACCCTGAACTACGTTTCCCGCGTTAAGGTGCATTTCTTTGATTTTCATTTTGGCTTTTGCCCAACCCGGTTCTACGTCAATCAATTCGACTCCGGAAAAAGCCGCGTATCTGTCTTCTTTGAAAAATTCTTTGATTTCCATTTATTTGTTTAATTTCCATTCGAAACCGTCTTTTGTATCTTTTATTTCAAATCCGGCAGCGGTTAATTCGTTTCTTATTTTGTCGGATGCAGCCCAGTCTTTATTTATTTTGGCCTGCATCCTCATTTCCAATAATAGATTTACGGCTTTAGAGAATGAATCAAATGAAGTATTTCCGTCTTTCTGTTCATTTTTTACTCCAAGTAAATCGAATAAAAATAAATCGAATAAATTTTTCAATTCAGAAATATTTTCCTGAGAAAGATTCATTTGTCCGGCCAAAGTGGAATTGATGATTTTTGTAGCTTCAAAAAGTTGAGAAATGACGATTGGAGTATTCAAATCATCGTTCATCGCTTCGTAGCATTTGGCTTTCAAATCTTGAATATTGACGGAAGATTGGCCTGATGGTTTCAGGTTTTCAATATTGTCAAAAGCTTCCAATAACCGGCTTAGACCTTTTTCAGAAGCTAACAAGGCTTCGTTACTGAAATCAACCGTACTTCTGTATTGTGCTTGTAAAATAAAAAAACGAATAGTCATCGGACTGTACGCTTGCGTAAGCATCGGGTGTTTCCCTGTGAAAAATTCTTCCAAAGTGATGAAATTTCCCAATGATTTCCCCATTTTTTGTCCGTTGATGGTAATCATGTTATTGTGCATCCAATAACGTACACCGTCTTTTCCCGTAGACGCGACGGATTGAGCGATTTCGCATTCGTGGTGAGGAAATACCAAATCCATTCCTCCTCCGTGAATGTCGAAAACTTCTCCTAAATATTTTTTACTCATTGCCGTACATTCCAAATGCCAACCGGGGAAACCATTGCTCCAGGGAGAAGGCCAACGCATGATGTGTTCGGGTGAAGCTTTTTTCCATAAAGCAAAATCGGCGCTGTGGCGTTTTTCTTGTTGACCGTCTAATTTCCGGGTTGTATTGAGCAATTCTTCGATGTTTCTTCCCGAAAGTTTACCATATTGATAATCTTTGTTGTATTTTTCCACGTCAAAATAAACCGATCCTTCGCTTTCATACGCATATCCTTTATCCAAAATGTCTTTTACCAATTGGATTTGCTCAATGATATGTCCGCTGGCATGCGGTTCTATGCTTGGAGGAAGTACGTTCAAGGCATCCATCGCCTGATGATAACGATTGAGGTAATACTGAACAACTTCCATAGGTTCGACTTGTTCCAAACGCGCTTTTTTCGCGACTTTATCATCGCCTTCATCCGCGTCATTTTCCAAATGACCGACATCAGTTATATTTCTCACGTATCGGACTTTATATCCTAAATGTTTAAGATAGCGGAACAAGATGTCGAATGTAATTGCCGGACGGGCATGTCCTAAATGTGGGTCACCATATACCGTAGGTCCGCAAACATACATTCCCGCAAGTGGCGCGTGAAGAGGTTGGAATAATTCTTTTTTCCTGTTGAGAGTATTGTATATAAATAATTGATTTTCCATAAGATTAAATGATAATTTAAGCCACAAAAGTAGTGTTTTTATGATGATATTGCAATGTGTTATTAAACAAAAAACGGCTGAACCTCACGTCCTGCCGTTTTCTTCGTTTTAATCAAAAAAAGTTAGTTTTAAAAAGAAAATATTTTTATATTGTAAGAAAATTGAAATTCAATTATTCTTTTTCTATATTTTTAACTGAATCGAGCTTTTCCAATCCTTTTATATTGAATGATTTCGCTCTTTTTATTAGTTCTTTTAAATTAATTTGTCCCGAGAGACTTATTAAATTGAATTTTTGTTTATCCATTGTTCCTGAAGATAAAACGACTAACTCTTTAACCGTTTTCTTGGAACCTTTTATCATAATTAAAACCGTTTCGTTTTCATTTGATATTGATAATAATTCTTCATATCCCGAATCTTTCTTTGTCAATAAATTGAACGCGGTTTCGTGGTATTGATTTTTATTTGAACTTTCAGACGATATTACACGGATATTTTCGATTCCTTGTAACGATTGCGAAATTTCTTCATTTCCGCTCATTGTTTTAACTATGTCAAGCATCTTTTTGCCAATAGTAACTAATTCCAAATCGTTATCATTATCATAAACATGTAAAAATAAACTCACAATGTCTTGCGCCGAAATTGTTAGAGATAAACACGCAAACAAAAAAACGCACGTTATTTTCTTCATATTTTATTCTTTAGTGAGAATTGCCGAAACAATTTCGACTTCAAAATCAATAGAATCTATTATTGGGGCTTTGGAAAACGATGCTGAAATTTTATCCAAAACGGCTTGAGTTTCCCTTAACGCTTCTTCCGGCTCTGAAAATGTTTCGGAATAAGATTGAATAACCTCTTTGTTTTGTTTGTATTGTGTATAAATTCCTGTTCCAAATGTGATAAAAAGCAGTATGGATGCCGCGATTTTCATAAACGAATAAAAATGTTCTGAAAAACGGATTCCTTTTTTTTGAGGTTGAATGCGGCTTAATATTCGTTTTTCAAAATCAATATCCGTAGCAATCTGAGCTTGTCCGGCCTGCCATTTAAACAATGATTTATAAGGCAATAATTCCGCGGGAATATCTTGCCGCGCGAAAAAATCTTTCAGGATTTGTTCTTCATTGTCTGAAGTTTCGCAATTCCAGTAATTTTCCAGTAAATTTTTGATGTATTCTGTATTCATAAATCGTTAATTTTTCCGAAATATACTTTTATTTTTTGCCTTGCCCTGAAAAGGGTTATTTTAATTTGTTCTTCCGATAAATCCAAAATCGTTGCGATTTCTTTATAACTTAATCCTTCTATATCTCTTAGTTGAATAATTGTCTTTTGTTTTTCCGGTAATTTTTCGATAAAAACATGCAGCCAATTAATTTCTTCTTTTCTTTCAAATTCATCCTCAATCGAAAAAATATTTTCAGGAAGTTCTATTTCTTCCTTCAATTCATTGTGTTGATTATCTTTGAGAACGATTTTATCTAACGCTATATTTCGGGTCGAACGCATGCAATATGCTTCCAAATTATCAATATTTTCCTCAATGTCTTGCTTATGCCAAACATTCAACATAGCATCTTGCACGACATCTTCTGCATCTTCCCGATTTCCTGTTATTCGGAGGGCTAACCGAAACAATTTATCTTTAAGCGGCAATACGGTTTTTATAAATCTGTCATGCCTCATTATATTAATGACGGTTATCTATTTAAAAAGTTACACTTCCCTTGCAAAAATATTTATTTTTTTATGATTATCTAACTTTTTCCTACGAATGTCTGTTTTATTATTACCGTGGAATACGCTGAATTTAATTTATTCTCCATATCCTCTATGTCTGTATGGTGAAATAAAACTTATGTTGCCTTATGTGGTTAAAAATATTCATTTCTTTTTTAGGAAGTAGAAAAAAACTATATTTGCATAAGAATCAAACAATGAAAAAATATGGGTTGTCATTTTGTTTTACGAAAACACGTTTCAAGGTTTTATTTTGTCTTTGTTTGTGTAATCTGTCTCTCTTCCTTATCAAAAGCACAGACAGGGCTTCCAAATGTACTCAATTATACAAAAAACATATATGGAGAAGCCGGAAGGAATTGGTCTGCATGTACGGATTCAACAGGGTGTATTTATTTCGGAAACTCAAACGGTTTACTTCGGTTTAACGGTTCCGGATGGAAACTTTATCCTATTCCGGGAAATAAAATCATACGATCGGTAAAATCAATAGGAGATCGAATTTATGTCGGTTCGTATTGTGAGTTTGGATATTTCAAAAAAGACGAATATGGAACTTATATTTATACTTCTCTCTCAGATTCTCTTACAAATTTTGTTTTTCGTAATCAGGAAATCTGGGATATTGTCAAACATGAAAATAAGATATATTTTCGTTCGTTTACTTCTTATTTTGTTTATGATGGTAGTCATGTTACAGCCAAGAAACTCACTCATTCTTTACTTTATTTAGGATCTGCCAATAATAAACTCTACGCGTATATTAAAGATATTGGTTTTTGTTTACTTAAAAATAAACATCAAGAGGTTCTTATTTCTGACAAAGAACTGTTTAACGATAAAGTTGTGGCCGTTTTTCCTGTTTCGAATGGTCTTTTGTTAGTTACTTCTAAAAATGGCATTTTTCATTTTGATGGAAATGCTTGTCAACCCTGGAAAAATGAAGTTGATCTGCAGTTGAGAAATAAAATAGTTAATAGAGCTATCATCACTAAAGATTCTACTTATATAATAGGTACGATTTCGGATGGTATTTTCGCGATCTCGAAAGAAGGAAAAATTCTTTGGCATATCAATACACAAACCGGATTGAACAACAATACCATACTGGGACTTTGTTGTGATAATGACAACAATATTTGGGCGGCATTGGATGATGGAATTGCTTATGTGGGATATAATTCTCAATTGAGATTTATTAAAAATTCGACACAAGACATAGGATATGTCTATGACGTTGCATTGAAAGACAATATATTGTATATCGCTACTAATCAAGGTGTTTTCTCTTACAATAATAGGGATAATAATCCGGTTTTCGAACAAATTCAAGGGGTTAAAGAGCAATCATGGAGTTTGTCTGTTTTTGATAATCAATTGTTTTGCGGAAATAATGAAGGTACTTATAAGATAACCGGAAACACCGCGAAAAAACTGAATAATATCGGAGGAGGAACTTCTATGAAAAAAGTATCTTTTTATCAGGAAGAGGTTCTGATTCAATCAACTTATACTCATTTAGTAATTTACCGGAAAAACGCGTCGGGAGAATGGATGTTCAGTCATGTCGTTAAAAATTTTACACAACCGCTCCGTTCTATCGAAATAGACTCACAGAATAATATTTGGGCATCGCATTTTTATACCAATGATTTATATAAAATTGTTTTAAGTCAGGATTTGAAAAGTACCGATAGCGTGCGTATTTTTTCATCTCTCCATAAAAATTCAAAGAGTGAACAAATTCATTTATTTAAGTTCAAAGGAAGAATTGTTTGTAATGATGATTTTGGTTTTTATACATTTGACGACCTGACAGATAGTATTAAGCCCTATGATTTGTTGAATGAGAAACTGATGAATTTCAAAGATATTAGAAAATCAATTCCCGCAGGAAAGGATACTTACTGGTTAGTAAGAAACGGAGAATTTATTTTAATGCGGTTTGAAAATCAGAATATAGATATTTTACAACGGATGCCATTTTCCTTGTTTAATTACGCACTTGCTGACAATGAGGAGAATATGGTTTATTTTTCAGATTCGTGTTTTGTTTTCTGTGTAAAAAACGGAGTTGCTGTTTGGAATTCTGACATTTCTCCATATAAAGTTGAAAAAAAATATAATTTGTTGATTGAAAAAATTTTTATGTTTGATAACAAAGAAGTTGTTAAGCGTTTACCAATACAATCAAATGAAAAAATATCAATCCCTTTCAGATTCAATTCCTTGTCCTTTTGGGTAGCTTGTCCGGCAAGTCCGGAAAAAGAAGTGAAATTTTTGTTTAAGCTTGAAGGTAAAGACAATGAATTTACGGCTTTTTCTCTTTTAGAAAGAAATACGTCTTTTTCTTTTCAAGGAAAAAAAGAATATTATAATTTGTCATCAGGAGAATATGTCTTTCACGCGGTGGCTACTGATAATTTAGGAAATATACTTGCTACCACAACCTATAAATTTGAAATTGAAGATCCTTTATATGCTTCAAACATGGCTTATATTTGTTATTTTTTGTTTACCATAGGTTTAATTATTGTTCTCCGTTCTTTTATAAAAAATCAGATTAGAAAAAGTAAACTAAAAATTGAGATAGAACAACGTAAACTCCGTCAGGCGGAATTAGAAGCTCAGGAAAAAGAGATTCTCCAACTAAAAAACGAAAAATTGGAAACGGACTTAACTTTCAAAAGCAAAGAATTGGCAAGTTCGACTATGTCAACTATCAAGAAAAATGAAATATTGATTGATATTAAAAATGAACTAAGCGAACAAAAGGGGCAATTAGGGACACAATACCCCAATAAATACTACGAGAAGTTAGTTAAAATGATTGATAACCATTTGGATTCGGAAGATGATTGGTCTATTTTTCAAACCAATTTCGACAGAATTCATGAAAATTTCTTCCGCAACTTGAAATTAAAATATCCAGACTTAACTCCAACCGATTTGAAATTCTGCGCTTTACTACGTCTTAACATGACAACCAAAGAAATCGCCAATTTAATGAACATTACGGTAAAAGGGGTTGAAAGAGGCCGCAACCGGTTGAGAAAGAAATTAGATCTTGCGCCGGAAACCAACCTCATCGATTTTATGATTGGGTTTAAGTGAGTGGAGAATAGATGTTAAAACGAAACATTCTAAAAATACAAAACTATGAAAACAGAGAAAATATCTGACGTTAGCCCTAAAGAAATCGGTAATAGCCAAATAGTAATTTATCAAACATTGGATGGCTCAACTGATTTGGATGTTCAATTAGAAGACGAAACCGTTTGGCTTACACAAGCTCAAATGGTTGAATTGTTTGAAACAACAAAACAAAATGTGAGTTTGCACATTCAAAATGTATTTAAGGAAGGTGAATTGCCTAAAGGCTCAACTGTCAAGGATTACTTGATAGTTCAAACTGAAGGTAAGCGGATCGTCAAAAGAACAGTTTCTTATTACAATCTTGATGTCATCATTTCTGTAGGTTATCGTGTCAAATCTCAAAGAGGTACTCAATTCAGAATATGGGCAAATAAAGTTTTAAAAGAATATCTTGTGAAAGGTTACGCAGTCAACGAAAAAATAAAGGCCAAACAATACGAGGAATTGAAGCAAACGGTGAAACTGTTGGCTAATGTTATCGGCAAAAAAGAATTATCTGCTGATGAAGCTACCGGGTTATTACAAGTAATTACCGACTACACTTATGCGTTGGATACCCTTGACAAATATGATTATCAACAGTTAACAGTTGAACAAATCACCGAAGGCGATAAATTTCATGCCAACTACGAAAATGCAATGGAAGCAATTAAATATTTTCCGTTCTCAACTTAATCGTACTACTCACCGGATGAACCGCTTTCTTCGGCAATCCTTTCAGCACAAGAACATTATTTTCTAATGTTGCCTTGATTCTATTGTTGCTTCCAAGTACAGATACAGAAACCGGTAATTTCGATAAACAATCTAATTTGATTTGTCCGTTTGAAGGCCATTCCGAAATGTGGAAATAATAAGTGGTTGTTCCGTTTTCAATTCTTTTGGTTACTTTTATTCCGGCAGGAAGATTTTCAAACGGATTGGCGGTTGTGTTCCAAACCGATTCGCCGTTGATTTTCATCCAATCTCCGACTGTTTTCAGGCGGTCGATGCTTTCTTGCGGAAATGTTCCGTCGGATTTAGGGCCGATGTTCAACAAAAAGTTTCCTCCTTTGCTGCTAATATCAATCAATTTGGTTAATAAATCTTCGGCCGATTTCCAGCGGTGGTCAAATTCGCAATATCCCCAGTTATCGTTCATGGTCATACAAGTTTCCCAATCGGTTCCGTCACCGGTGGAAGGTATATCGGGAATGCTTTGTTCGGGAGTTTTGAAATCGGCGGTTAGTTTATCGGCCATTCGGGCATTGAATATCAGGCGTTCGTTACCGGGCATATTCTTAATCGCTTTCATCATGCGATAGCGAAATTCGGCATTGCTGTCGCCTCCCATATCCCACCAAACCAAATCAACGCCGTAATCTTCCACCAATTTATGTAAATGCGGAATCACAATGTTGTCGACATATTTGGAGCGTTCTTCGTTGCTTGCTTTTTTATTTGTTCCCGGATTTTGAGGAACCCATCCCATGCCGCCCGGATTGAGCCAATCCAATGCCTGGGAATAATAAAAACCTATTTTCAATCCGGCAGCACGAGCTTCGGTTACCAATTCTTTCAGTAAATCTTGTTTTATTTGGGAATTTCTTTCGATACCATATCCCGGAACGCCTCGCATCAATGTAAACCCATCGTGATGTTTGGATGTAATGACAATGTATTTCATTCCCGCGTCTTTGGCCATGCGCACCCATTCTTTCGCGTCATATTTTTCAGCTTTGAACCGGTCGTAAGCTTCCTGTAAATAAACATCTCTCGGAATCTGTGCGGCAAACATAATCCATTCGGAATATTGTCCGCGTTTGTACGGCTTTCCCGTTGCCGGGTCGATTTTTGTATTTCCTACACTGTCGACCATATAGGGAGCATAGGCCGAATAATACGGTAATTTGTCTTTGGGTAAACCGGAGGGACCGTCATAATATCCCGCGTAAGAAGCATACACTCCCCAATGGATGAACATTCCGAAGCGTGCTTCGCGCCACCACGCCATGCGGGCATCTTTTTGTTCTTTAGTTTCGGGAGTGGCTACATAAAGCGAATCACTTACTTGTGAATAATCGCCTTTCGCATTTTTCGCTTTTACGGTGAAATAATAAATATCGAATGATTTCAGTCCGTCGATGGTTACGGTATTGTTTTTTACTTCCGATTTATAAAGCGTTCCTTCTTTATATACATCGTAAGAAATTGCGTCATTCAACGCATCCCATTTGAGATTGAGCGCATTTACCGATAAATTTTCTACTGCCAGATTTTTAGGCTTTTTATTAATAAATAAAGTGGAGTCAGGTATTGAGGTTTCCTGAGCATAGAGTGTTACGCAGAAAAGGTAACATCCTAAAAGAGTAATGAGTTTTCGCATGTGTTTCGATATTAAATTTATTCTTAAACCACATAGGCACATAGGACACATAGTTTTTATTTACCATGGAGGCATCGAGTATATAGAGTTTTTAGTTACGAGTAGACGAGTTAACAAGTTCTTCATTCTCCATTCTTAATTCTTCTATGTCCTCTATGCCTCCGTGGTAAAAACATTCGAATTGTTTTATTTTGTAATAATGACTTTTGCAGATTTAGACCAATCCTTGCCTTTTATATTCAGGGTATATATTCCAGGATTTTCAAAAGAAACAGGTATTTCCGGCAAAGCTTCTGTTGGAATGTCCTTGAGATTTTTAATCAAACTTCCGGTAATGTCATGGATTTGAATATCTATTTTTTCGTTGATTCCATTGACCGAAATAAATATTTTTCCTTTTGAAGGATTGGGATATATTTTAATTGCAACAGCTCCGTTTATGTCTTTAATTCCTGTGCTTTTGACAACATTGACAAAATAAGATGTCGATTTTCCGCCGAAAGAAATAGTTACTTCAGCTTGTCCTTCTTTACTGAAATCGAAGCTTGCTTGCAACTCTTCAATCGGAACCAATTGTATATCTCCGTCGTTGTAAGTAGCCATCACTACAATTTCCGAAAGGTCAATTTGAGTATCTCCCACTTGATAATTGTTGATGATGGCAGGAGACGTAATTTCAATTTTTTCTACTGCTTTTGGGATGACATTAAATTCCAAGGACGTTGTTTTTTCTCCGTAGATGAAAGTGACACTTTTGTTTCCCGGAGTAGAAAAATCATAGGTTGTTTGATATTCCGATTCCGATAGGACATAAGATTCGCCAGTATATTTGGCCGTTAGCGTAATTGTTGAATGGTCGAGTTTTTGTCCGACTACGTATTGAGTTTTGGTTGTCACGGCTTCGATGCTTTCCAACGGAGGCATTTGGGGTGTAAGTTGCATGGAACGAATGTGTATTCTTCCGTTGCTTGATTCCAATCTGACTAAATCGAAACGATAGTTGCCAATCGGAAGCGAAGACAAATCGATTGTTCCACAATATTGGTCAACCCACGGAGCATCTTTATCGGCCGTGCTTGTCGTGGTAGGTCCGAACCACAATCCGTTTTCGGGTTTGTTTGTTACGTCGGTCGATGTATTTGTTACCAAATCACCGCTCATATTGTAAACTCTCAAAATCAGTTTGGTATCTCCGGAACCGGCAATGGTCGGACGGGAAAAATTAACCGTAATATCGTACACTTTCTGACGGTCGAGATTGGCATACCAGAAAGCACCCGCGCCTGCACCCGCACCGGATGTGATATTGGTGATATATGCGGGATTTCCGTCTGTCGGTTTTACGATATTCGGAGGCGTTTTTCCATCGGCAGCGGTTGGAGTGGCATCGATTGCCAACATCGGTTCACTCACTTTTTGGAAAACAGGTTCGGTCGGTTCCAACATTACTTTTTTGATGTGTGAAGCGCAATTTCCGGCGGCTCCCGAAGGAAGATACATATTCAAGCCGCTTAATCGCACTTCATATTTTCCGACGGGCATACCGTACAAAATAAATATTCCTCCCGAAATGGGTTCGAAATGGTTAGAAGCATCTAACGATAACGGCAAACTCTTTTTTACCACACCGTTTTGAAGAATATCCAATTTACCGGTCATCGGGCCGTACGATTGTTTATCTATCAATACTTTGTATGCTCCCGCTTTCTTCAAATCAATATTCCATGATATATGTGGAGTTACGGCGTCTTTCCAACAGAAAATACGGTCTTCTACTCCGGGTAAAATATGATAACCTTTTACCAAAGCATCTTTCACGCCAAGTGAAAATACGCCGTTATTATCGGGCGATACAAATTTGGATGCATCATTGGTATCTCCGACAGTTACGGTATTGACCGAAGGAGCCGATACTTTTCCGGTTTCGTCCATGACAAATATTTTATAGCTTCCCGATTTTGAAGGGGCCTTGATGGTTTTGTATAAATCCGTTCCGGTTGTATTGCTTAAAACCGTGATGAAATCTCCCGTTGCAAAGTTGGTTGTGCCAATCGGCGCCAGGAAAACTTTGTATCCGGATCTGTTAATCGGTTGTATTTTCACATCGCTTCCGGCAGCAACATTTATGCTTAAAGGAAGAATAGAGCGAGGATTTTCAATGTCGAAATAATCGGCAGTGATTCCGGCTCCGTAAATAGTCGATTCTTTGGTCGGGTTGTTCGGGTCGGGACATATGGTTCCGGAAATATTAGTCGTTTTTCCATCCGCATTGATAACCACGTTTTTAATATCCGCGCGTTTGTTCGACGGATGTCCGAGCGGAGCAGTTCCGTTGTAAGTAACTCCGGTGTTCGCGTTCACGAAAGTATTGTCTTTCAATGTAAAACCGTTACTTTGTTCATCCAGATAAATCGCGTTGAAGCGCACATGTTTCCATACACGATACGTGTCGGTCAATAAGTTTCCGGTAATTTCGGCTTTCCGTTGCTCGGAAAGGGTATAAATTGCCGCGCCGTCATTCATCGTTTGTCCGGTGAAGTGAACAAAATTATAGTTGATTTTATTGTCGTTCATCGCGTTGATTTGGTTTGTCCAACCATATCCTTCCGAAATACCCGTATACGGCATATAATACACTTCGTTGTTGTGTATGTTCAATTCGGTTCCGTATCCGGTGATGATGCCGAGCGCTCCCATATAATCTTCCCCGATGCGGGTGATGTAGTTGTTGGAAATTTCGGTATCGATACAACCTTCTCCGGTAGAAAGGTCGGGATTATAAGCGGTTCCGTCAGACATGTAATCTTCCCAGAATTTGGCAACGGAAATTCCGTTTCCGGAAACGTTTTTCACGATATTCCCGTTTATTTTGATGTGACGGGTTCCGTTATAAATATCAAGTCCGGTTGCTCCGAGATGTCGGAACATGTTTTTTTCGAAGGTGATGTACGAGGCGTTTTCAACATGAACTCCGCCCGGAGGACGGTCAAAGGTGCGGAATCCTTCAGTCATGCGAATTTCTCCGTTGGGATAATTGTTCCTCATACGGTCGTGTTTCGCCGGCAATGTTTTCGGAACGATATATTGAGTGCCCTGATGGTCGATAAATCCGTTGTCCGTCGGATACATAAAAGTAGAATGACTGAAAGTCAATCCTTCGAACGTGATGTTTTTCACAAAATCATTCAATCCGTTTCCGCGTACTTCGACTACTTTTTCCAATACGGGAGCAACAACTTGCACGGAGTTCATATCCATTCCTTCGAGCGCTTTGTAATATAACGTATTGTTTTTAACGTCCAGAAACCATTCATTATCGCTGTCGATTAATTCGTAAGCATTTTCAATCCAATAAAATTCATTTTTACCTTGCCCGATGCGCGGATATTTCATGTAACCCATCGAAGGATAGGTTTCCGTATCCTGAAAAGTAACTTTAGCGGAAGAGTTTGAAATATTCAAGGTCTTGAAACGAAAAACGGAAGCGACAAATTCCTGATATAAGAATAATTCTACGAAATTGCCTTCATCTTTCAGGTTTTGGTAATCCGAAATCCCGTCTAACGGTAAAGTCGCGGAAAGTTCGGTTGTGGTATTCGTAACGTCAATCGGATTCATGAATTGCGCGTATTCGTCTTTGTTTTTGTTCGGGAAACGCGAACGCACGGCTTTTTCTCCATCAACATAAAGTTGACGGAAACGAAGTCCGTTTTCTACCGTTGCTTTGTATATATTTTTCGAAGCATCGTGCATGGTAAATCCCGAGATTACTTTTCCTCCGCTGATAACAGGTTTTTCTCCGGGAAATGCTTTGTAGATAATCCTGAAGTTTCCTTCTCCCGAATCCTGATTTCCAAAAGTCAGGGTTTTATTTTGATAATAAACGCCGTCTTGTATGTAGACAATGATGTCTTTACTCATGCCGCCGGCTTTTTTTGTGCGCACGGCATCGCGTGCTTTTTCCAAGGTCTTAAACGGAGCATTCAATGAACCGTTGTTCGCATCATTCCCCGCCGGGGAAACGTAAAAATCTCCATCTAATCCGGCTGCTGAAATATTTATCAGTAATCCTGATAAAAGCATCAAACAGATTATAGTTAATATTGTTTTTTTCATTGGTAAATTGTGTTATAAAACTCTCTCCAAACCTCTCCCCACAAGGGAGAGGCTTAGCTTACGCTCGAAATTAGGCGCAAGCGGCTCCCTCTCTTGTGGAGAGGGCGGGGGGGGAGGTGAAATTGTTATTTTGTAATTATAAGTTTTTGGGTTTGACTCCAACCATTTCCTATCACATTAACGGTGTACAGTCCTGCATTTTCAAGATAAACAGGGATTTCCGCCGAAGTATCTACCGAAATATTTTTGAAACTTTTAGTCAGATGTCCGGTGATATTGTGAATCTGAATATCTATTTTCTCATTGATTCCATTGACAGAAACGATTGCTTTTCCTTTCGAAGGATTGGGATAAACAGAAATTTTACATTTGTCATTTGCAACATGATTGATACCTGTTGCAGCACAAGTTCTGGGTTCCGGATCGTTGGAAAGTATGATATTGTCGATATAAACAGTAGTTGCCGTATTTTTTGCTTTGTCGGGTTGGATAAACAAATTCGGATATGATTTATTCCCGGCAGCTCCCATATCCACAACAATATCGACCCAATCGTTGGTATTCGGATAGGCAATGCTTTTTTCAAGGCTTCCGTTTCCTTCCAATTTTACACCAACTTGGTTGCGGGTTGTTTTTTTCATTAGGATGTGTACATAACGGAAATAGCATCCTGAAGCATTGCCCATCGGTAGATTTTGTCCTCTGAGAATTAATCCGGCATAAGCGACATCGTTTTGATTTGTTCTTTCGTATTTCAATACTTTTCCAGAAGTATTCAAACATTCGCTTGCTCCGGAGGGATTGTCGTATTCGAAATACAAGGTTGAGCTGTTTTTATCCGATATCTTTTCCCACGGCTTGGTGGTTTCGAAATCATCAACGGGAAATTCTCCCGTTATTTCGCTTTTAACAAATCGTACTTGTCTGATATCTGCCAATCCTTTTGATTTCGTCAAAGTCACGGTATAAATTCCGGGATTTCCGAATTGTACTTCTCCGAAAGACAAATCGTTGTCAGGTTCCTGGGTATAAACCGTTTTTGTTTCCGAGAAACCATTTCCGGAAATATTGACCTGAAGTTCGGGAGCCACTCCGCTCGTAACAATCGCTTTCATTTTCAGATTCAGTTTGGTATTTGCTTCCGATAATTTGATGCGGAAAGAAATCGGTTCGTCGAGCCAGTTGGTTAAGGCGTAAATATTATTCACGTCTTTCGTAACTTGTACGTTTCCGGATATTTTCGCATCCAACGGATATAAAATAATGTTGTGGCAAATATCTTCGGCAACGGCATCATCTTCCACGGCTTGTTTTACTTCCATGATTTGGGAAGAAACAAAATTGTCTAATTCGCCGAAACGATTTACCCGGATATCCATACAAATGGTTCCTCCTTTACTGATTGTTCTTCGGGCCCAGTCGCACAACGATTGTGTATCGTAACATTTCTGCGGATTTCCGATTAATCCCCAACCGACATTGATGCTTCGGTCGCCCAACGATGTCCAACGGAAAGCCTGATGTTTGCCGCTTTCCCATCTTGATAAAGGAATATCGTCGATGTTTTGCGTTTCTCCTGCCGTATAATCTGTTTGAGCCAATCCGGCAATTCCTCCTCCGGAAACAATGCAGTTTGGATTACCCCTTCGGGCGGCATCAACCACGTAATTGATGTTATAAGGTGCTGACATGTCTTTGTGATAACTGCTGTACATGCCGTCGAACCAAAATCCAGCAACTTTTTCTTTATAACGCTCGGCATATTCGCTGATGATTTGATGGAATTTCACGCGGCTGTCATCCGATGGAATATCCGTGAAAGGATAAATATCCAACAAACTTGTTACCAGATAATCGCCCCAACGGTCGGGTGAATGGTCGTTGATTCCGTCGTAATAATCGAGGCTTGCTTTGGTTTGCAAGGAACCCATGTAATAAAGAATCAGTTTGATATCATATTTGGCCAATTCGTCGGCAATTTCCATCGGTAAGTCGCGATGAGATGTTTTCAGCCCGCGGGGAATTCCCAGTATTTTTTCGTAAGCTGCATTGGGAGCCATGTTATATCCCGAATGTTGGTCGACTGTCAATATCAGGAATTTAGCGCCCAAATCTTTTACCGATTTTGCAAATTCAGCAACATCGAAAGTAGCCAGAAAATCATCCCAAGATTCGCCTTCCTGCCATTTTTCGTTAGCCGGAATGGCAGATGACAAATTCAAATAATTCGGCAAAAAGTGACATGAAATACCGTATTTCGCATCCTTGAACCAATCTACGCGCGGATTGTTTTCTTCAACCAGAATAGGGCCGACAGGCTGACTTTCCGATTTTGTACCTTTTGCCAATCTGTTGTTTTGAGGGGTTACTGCGACTTTGATGTATTTTCCGTTGTGTTCGGGAAGTAACATCATGGTTTTACAATATTTTCCTAAACCGTTAACCGGTTTGTAAGCTCCGTTTGGAGAATCGGCATAAGACCATTCATAGATGCTTCCTTCTTCCGGATAATTGTTTGCGTCTGTATAGGTATATTCGGGAGAAAGTACTTCGCGGGTTTTAAGATTTCCTTTAATATTTAAATTAGAAACGGAAGGAGCGGCGATGGATGTTGCCGGAACGGTAAAAGAAGTATATGCCGGCACATGATTGTAATACAACCGAATCTGAACGTTTTGTTCTACAGCCGCTTGCGGAATCGGGTCGAATGTTAACTCCGCCGTATTTGCTCCGGTAAGAGAAAGCGTTTTGGGAAATAGACCGACCCGTATTTGGTCGTTTATTTTTACATAAGCCTTGAAATCTTTCATTTCAGGTGTTTTCGATTGTGTTTGAGCAAATTGAACGGTTAATTTTCCGTTGCTTGCCATTAAATTTACTCGCGCGGGAGATAACAAACTCGATTGCAATCCCAGTTCATCATCGGTCAGGGAGCGGTTGTAAATTTTGATATCGTCGATTGCTCCTTTGAATCGGGTCGATACATTATTGCTTGCGTCTAATGTCGAGCCAATCAACAGATTGAATGTATTGTTTTGATTTTCGTTTTTATCTTTGGTAGCAATCATCGTTGTTCCGTTGACATACACTTTATAAATGCCGTTTTCACGAGTTAAAGCAATATGTGTCCATTGGTTTAACGGAATGTCGGTTTTAGTTGTTAAGGAAAATGATGAAGAGGCCTGAAAGTTGAATATCAACTGGTTTTTTTCGTAAGCAAGCGACCATCGGTCATTTTTTGACGCAGGATTTTCCCTGCTGAAAATAATACCTTTATCTAAGTTTTCGGGTTTAATCCAGGCTTCGATTGTATAGTTTTTTTGTTGGATAATTGTGTTATTACCCAGATTTATATAGCCTGAATTTCCTGAGAATCCGGCAGCATTTCCGTCAATTCCGCTAACAGAAGCGACTGTTCCGGAAATGGTTCCATTTTTGGAATCATTGATTTCATCGATAACGGCTCCGCTCAGGTTGTCCAATTTATACCAATGTGAAGGCTCGACTGCCTGTGCTGAATAAGCACAAACTGAAAATACCAAACACATCAATGTATTTTTTGCTTGTTTCATACTTAAATAATTTATAATTGGGCAATAATTGAATTAGTTGACAAGTTAACGAGTAGACAAGTTAACAAGTTGCTTACGCCTGATTCTGAACAAAATAAAACTCGTCAACTTGTTAACTCGTCAACTCGTCTACTATCTTACCTTCAAAACAGATACATTTCCTTTTCCGTCAACAACTTTAACGATATAAACAGAAGATGTATTCAAAGAAATAGTTTCTTGTTCATGAGAAGCTTGCAAATTAGCCAATGAACGACCGGTCATATCATATACCGAAATCATATCTCCGGCATTCAAATTTTTGATTGTCATTAAATTATCTTGCATGCTTACATTTAATTCAGTTGCTTCGGGAGAATCTATTGCTGTAGATATAGAAGGTGTTAATATGATACTTCTTAAATTCAGATAGTTCCAACCGTTAAATGTTGCTTCTCTTTTCACTTCAACCGGATAGGTTCCGGCAGTTAATGATATCGTTTCTCCGAAATTTTGCACTCCGTATGCTCCGGACGCTGTGTAATTACAACTCAGTTGAGTTTCTCCGATTTTGATATGCATAATACCATTTTGAACAGCCATTAATTCGGAAGAAAGCTCGTATGTTTCAGTTGCGGGAATGGTAATAAACCATCCGGCTCCTTTATCTTCAATTAATCCGGTAACTGAAGATGCCCAACTTCCGAAGTTTGCCGGAGAATTTTCTATGGATAGACCTCCAATCAACATTTGTATGTTAGTCGGAGTAAGCGTAAATACACCATTGCTTCCCGGGTTTAACGCTGCCGAAACAGGAACCGGTTCCAATACTATATTTTTTAATAACATGTTATCGGAAGAACTTTGTAAATTTACCTCATACGTGCCGACAGGAAGATATACACTGTAGGTTAAAAGATTAGTTGCATAGTCTGCTGCTGCCGGATAAGATACCATTTCTTGTATATTTTTCGATATGGCATTTCCTCCGATTTTCAATTTCAGTTTTCCGATAGCAGCATCCTTGTATTCCGCTGTTACCGAATAATATCCGGGAGTTGTAACTTCCAACATATATCGCATGCTTCCCGATAATAATTTTGTTACATCCGTACCCGATTTTGTCGCACCCGCACGCAATATACCGTTATCGGGTGTTAATGTAAATTTTCCGTCAACTTCGGAAATAACAGTCGGTACCGGATATTCTTTTAATGTGATGTCATCTAAATAACAAACATAGTTTTGAGCAGCTCCTCCACCTCCGTTGGTTGGTTCAACAGCAATTCCGTATACCGTTTTTCCGGTAAGTCCCGATGTAATATTCAATTTCGAGACATCAAATTCAACCTCATACCATTGTCCTTCAAGATTCGGATTGCTCAGCGCTTCCAATTCGGACGGGCCGGCTTCATTAGCGGTAGTGCTTGCGCCCCAATCTGCCGTAAGTACTTTCAATTTAATTTTGGCATTGGCATTGGTCGGTTTGGTTGCCTGATAGATTTTTACCGCAATTTTTTGATATTTGTCTTTGAAAGCTTCAATGGTCATTCTTTGGTCTTGGGGGATTTGTACTTTTGCCCCTTTCCAATTCAAATTAGGATTGGTAAATTTCAATGCATTGTTGCTTACGTTAGGTGCGACTTGCAGCGGGTTTGCTTCAATAACCGCAGTTGTGGTGGGAGGACTTGCTCCGTCTAGTACTCCGTAAACGGGGGATGCGCCTTCGAAGTCAAACACCAAGTCGGTAGCATTAAGATTTGTTGTACACAATATGGCTACAAATGCCATGAGAATAAGTCTAATTGATTTCATGCTTTTTTTTTAGTTTTAAGTGAATTAGTAAGTATATATATAGTTGACGAGTTAACAAGTAGATGAGTGGCTAAACTCTAACAGAGTTTAAAACTCTGTTAGAGCTTTTGTAAAAACTTATTATACTTTATATAACTCGTTTACGATTTTATTCTGTCTGGAATTTCTTCACTTCCGTAGGCCTGTTTTCAGAAAATACTTTCAAAATAAGGATAGAACTTCCGGTCGACAATGCAATTTGTTCCGTAGAACCGGTTGCCGTACGAGAGATTATCAAACGTCCCATTACATCATATAAATGCAACATATCTCCTTGATTTACACCATTAACAGTTAACATCCCTTTTGTTGTTTCGATAGAAATCGTTGATACTTGTTGGTTGTTTATGCCGGAAGCATTTTCCGGAGTAAGGATGAGGCTTCTCAGGTTGATGTAATTCCATTTATCCACTGTGCTTGTCCGTGTGATTTGTAACCTGTGAGTTCCGGCAGGTAAAGATATTTTTGTTGAAAAATTCTGTATATCATACAAAGTTGAAGCTGTATATCCGCAATCTGTTCTTAATGAATTTACGTCGATGTTGAGAGTTCCGTTTTCAACAGCCATTAATTCGCCCGAAATACTATATTCAGTGTTGTTAGGTACATAAATTATCCATTCCGCGCCTTTACCACTGATATACTCTTTAACGGAAGAAGACCATCCTCCAAAATTTGAGGGCATATTTTGTACAATCAAGTCTTTTACAGAAGAAGCATTGTCAGGAGTAAGTTTGAATTTTCCGGAATTATCACATAGCAAAGCGAAATCAGTTTCTGTTAACTCATCCAATACCATTTTGATTGTTGTGCTGATGGCGTGAGGCGCTGTGGTTGGCAATCCGTTCAATACCAGATTTCTGTTTTCGATAGCCGGTGTAATGGTTGCGTCATTTCCGAGAATTTCAACACTGTTAGGCATTCTATGAAGACATGGAATTTCGAGTTTCCCATTTGCAGGCCAATTAAGAACATGGAAATACAATGTTGTTTTCCCGTCAGTTCCTACTTTTTGTGTTACTTTTCCCCATGCCGGAGGAGTTGGGAACGGGTTGGCTGTCGTGCCCCAAATCGCTTCTCCGTTGACTTTCGTCCATTGTCCGATTTGACTCAAACGGTCAACGCTTTCTTGTGGGAATGTACCATCAGCTTTTGGTCCGATGTTCAATAAGAAATTACCACCTTTACTAACGATGTCAATTAATTTAGTCAACAAGTCTTGAGTTGTTTTCCAACGGAAGTCGTGAGCGCAATAACCCCAGTTGTCGTTCATGGTCATACAAGTTTCCCAGTCGGTTCCGTCGCCGGTAGCAGGCATATTAGGAATGTTTTGTTCGGGTGTTTTGAAGTCGGCTGACATATGGTCTTCCAAACGCGGATTGAACAACAAGCGTTCGGCGCCTGCAATGTTTTTAACGGCTTTGAGCGTACGGTATCTGAATTCGGGCGAACTGTCGCCTCCCATATCCCACCAAATCACGTCTACTCCATAGTCTTTCACCATTTTTTCAAGATGAGGAACCACAATATTGTCCACATATTTGGAACGGTCCTCGTAAGACGCTTTTTTGTCGGGAGTTGTATTTTGAGGAATCCATCCCATTCCGCCCGGATTCAACCAGTCCAATGTTTGGGAATAATAAAATCCGATTTTCAATCCGGCCGCGCGGGCTTCGGTAACCAATTCGCCCAATACGTCTTTTTTTATTTGCGATTCGGGATCGTTGATACCATAGCCGGGAACACCTTTCATCAATGTATATCCGTCATGGTGTTTGGATGTGATAACGATGTATTTCATTCCGGCATCTTTAGCCATACGCACCCATTCTTTGGCATTGTAATTTTCGGCTTTGAAACTGCTGTATGCTTTTTCCAAATAATTTGCTCTCGGAATCTGGGCGGCAAACATAATCCATTCGGCATATTGTCCGCGGGTATATTCCTTACCTGTTGCCGGGTCAATTTTCAATGTTCCGTCAGGATTAATCATGCTTGGAGCAAAACAGGAATAATAAGGCATTTTATCGGGAGACAATGTGGTAGGGCCGTCGTAATTTCCTGCAAACGAAGCATAAACTCCCCAGTGAATGAACATTCCGAAACGCGCTTCACGCCACCACGCCATGCGTGCGTCTTTTTGTTCTTTTGTTTCAGGTGTTACGGCATAAAGAAATTCACTTTCTTTGGAAAAATCGCCTTCCGCATTTTTAGCGATAACAGAAAAATAGAAAATGTCGAAAGTTTTCAATCCCGGAATTTCAATTGTATTTTCGGTTACACCGCTACGATACAGTTGTCCTTCTTTATACACATCATAAGAAACAGCTCCGGCCAATTTGCTCCATTTAAGCGTAAGCGCAGTAGGTGTTTCTGTTTCAATAAATAATCCGATGGGACGTTGGGTCGTAAATTCGGTAGATATGACTAAATCATCGCTGAGAATGATGTCGTCGATGTATACTTTAGTCCCCAATTCACGGGTATCGGAAAAATCGGGTTGGATTCCCAATGTTCCTAAATCGGTCACTTTGTTTGTTGCCAAATCAAAAACCAAACTTTCCCATTCATTGGTTTTGGAAGGAGCAAACATCGGAAAAAATTCATTATTGGATTTTCCTCCTTTTGGTTTGGCATTGATACGGACAATTGATGTCGAATTGGTGCGATAATACTTTAGATGCAAGTATTTGTAATCCTTTTTGGCTTCGTTGAGGTCGGCCCAGAACCCCGCCCATTTCTGAACAGTTCCGATTCGTTCGAATCCCAATACTTTATCACTCTTGTCAATTCCGGTTTTGGAAGGATTATCGACAACCTCAACTCTCATGTCAGTAGCGGGGTTAATGTTGATTTTAGAAGTGAAAGTAATGGCTCCGCTCTCAAAATCATCTAGAGTGATTGTTTCTTTTTGTGCTTTGGCAGCAAAAGAAACGATTAACAACAAGCAAAAAATGCAATAGTACTTCATTGTAAACATAGGTCAATTAAGTTTAATAAAAGGTTTGAATTTGTTTTGCTGAGTAAAGGGAGTTAAACGAAGTTATAGGGAGTTAGACGAATGTTTTAAGATTCATTTTCATTCTAATTTTCAACAAAATTATTCCTTTAACTTCGTCTAACTTCTTTTAACTTCCTCTTCCTCATAATTTCTATAAAATAATTTTAGTTCCGAAACGAGCATTATTAATCATTGCATCGATGATGTAAAATCCTTTGGTAATCGTTTTGCAATTGAAATGATGCTCTCCCATTGATAGGTTACCTCTGTAGAGGCTGTCAATCTGACGTCCATTGATATCCCGAAGGATTAAATGGACATCCGCGTTTTTTTTCAAGTCAAGATTCACTGTATTTTTCCCGGCCTCCTGTATAACTGAAAGGTCGGCAATATCAGTTTTTATTGTTTTTATGTCGGACGGAATAGGCGCTTCATTTACAAAACCGATTTTTTGTAACGCGTCTTGTATTTCGGGCGCCGACATGAATAGATTCCATAACAAACCGGTACGATAATTTTCTATCATACAGATAATAGGGCCTTGGTCGATCGATAAGTAATCTCCGTTAACCCAGTCCTTGGTTTCATTGAAAGAATCAACAAATCCGCATTTGTCGTTCCAGATTTTGGGTCCCAATGTATAATAGAAATGCCTTAACGCTGCCATTGATTCTTCCGGTGTAAACGGCATAGACGATATGGCTGCTGTAGGAGCAATATTTCCCCGGTCGTTATTGGGAGAATGGGCAGAATATCCGCCTCCGTTAACGGCATCCGCGCCTTTATAGCCATCGCAAGCTGTTAATCCCCAGGCTTTATCAGCGCCATATCCTACATAACCTAAAGGATTTTCCTCGCAATACGCGCGGTTGATTAATGTATGCGCTCGGCATTGTTCGAAATAATTAATGTCGTTATGAGTATCCCTTAAATTTTTCGGGTTGAATCCTACAAATGAATAGTGGGAGAGAAACAAAGGGCCACCTTTTGCTGCTACATTATTGGTTGTCGGCAACGTAATGCCGTAGAAAACTTTATTTCGGTTTTTGTAAGGCGACCATCCGGTTTGCCAAAGTGAAACATTAACCGGATATGTTGGGGAAGCAATGGCTAGGATATAAGTTATCATACACTCGTTGAATCCTTTGATTTCCAAGTCTTTTACGTTTTGCAATTCATCATTGCAATGCCAGTGCAATGAATTTTCTCCAAAAGTGAAATATTGCCAATCGACACGATGCCAGATTTGATTGATTTTTTCCCGCAAGGATTTTTCTTGTATATCATTTCCCGCAAAATATTGGCGGGCAGCAAGCAATCCCTGTATCATAAATGATGTTTCGACCAAATCTCCTCCATTGTCTTCCGGACTGAATCGTAAGGTTTCGCCTGTATTGCCGTTTATCCAGTGGGCAAAAGCTCCTTTATAGTTGGTTGCCGTATAGAGGAGAAAATCACATATCCGGTTGAGGCGTTCCAATCCTTGCTCGCGGGTGATAAATCCGCGTTCGATTCCGACTAAGATTGCCATCACTCCGAATCCGCTTCCTCCGGTTGTTACTCTTTCTGTAGGATTTTTTGTAACGGAAAGGCGTTCGGTCATCATCCCGGAATTGGTAGGAGCATAATCCCAAAAGTATTTGAAAGTATGTCGCTGTACTTTAGTCAGCAATTCATCGTCAGTCAATTGTACACTGAAATCAGTTTGCGCGAATATTCCGTTTACAGCAAAAAGACAACAAATCAGTAAGCAAGTTGACAAGTTGACGAGTTGACGAGTTGACGAGTAAACGAGTTTACAAGCTGATAAGTATAGTTTCTTTGGGTTGTATGGTAAATTGTTTGTTTTCATCCTATTTAGTTTTTTAATATGGAATTTATCTCGACTTTTTTCAAACACGGAGTGAAAGGAGTTCATTTCACTTGATATCAGAATATACTCAGTGAATAATTACTCCGTGTAACTCTGTGTCTAAAATTTATCGTCAACTCGTTTACTTGTCAACTTGTCTACTTAATGTAAACATCGCTTCTTTCACATCCCGACTGTTGCCGCCGATGAAGAGTTTGAAATCTCCGGGTTCGGCAATATATTGTAAATCGGCATTATAAAATTTCAGCATTTCTTCGGTAATTTCGAACGATACGGTTTGCGATTCTCCTGCTTTCAACGTTATTTGACGAAAAGCTTTCAGTTCTTTTACCGGACGGGTTACTGTTCCTACCAAATCACGAATGTAAAGTTGCACGGTTTCTGTTCCTTCTTTTTCTCCGGTATTTGAAATGCTGATTTTCGCGGTAATTTTTCCTTTTTCTTTCAAAGTTGAATTATCCAACATAATATCTCCGTAAGAGAATGTTGTATAACTTAATCCGTAACCGAAAGGATATAAAGGTTCGTTGGGAACATCTAAATATTTTGTCGTATACTTTTGAGTTTCCGAATAAGGTCTTCCGGTATTCTTGTGATTGTAATAAACCGGAATTTGTCCTACATTGCGTGGAAAAGTCATGGTAATTTTTCCCGAAGGATTGGTATTTCCGAATAATACGTCTACAATGGCTTCTCCGGCTTTGGTTCCCGGGAACCAAGCTTCAAGAATCGCGTCAATGTTTTCATTCTCCCATTGTAGCGCTAACGGACGTCCGTTAATCAAAACCAACACCACAGGTTTTCCGGTTCTCTTCAATTCTTTCAACAAATCTTTTTGGTTTTCAGGAAGTTCGATGTTGCTTCGGCTGGCAGCTTCTCCGCTCATATTGAAAGCTTCCCCCAATACAGCTACAATCACATCAGCATCTTTAACCATATCAAGCGCCTCATCAATCAATTCCTGTGGTGTTTTTTTATCAACACTGACTACATTTCCATTATTTATTTTTTTCAATACATGTTTGTCGTCAATCAGGTTACAACCTTTAGCATAAATGAATTTATTTGCACCGAATTGTTTTTCCAAAGCCATTTTAACGCTGACTGATTTTCTCCAGTCGCCCGCGCCACTCCAATTGCCGAGCATGTTGCGTTGGTCGGCAACCAATGGTCCTACAAAAGCGATTTTTTTATCTGAGCTTAGTGGAAGCAGGTTTTCTTCATTTTTCAATAAAACCATCGATTTGATGGCAGCCTCTTTGCTAAGAGCCAGTTTATTTTCATTAAAAATTTCTTTTTGGGCACGTTGTTCATTAATATAGCGGTAAGGATTTTCAAATAATCCGATTTTGTATTTGGCTTCCAATACACGGCGACAGGCTTTGTCTACCAATCGGATATCTATTTTTCCTTCTCTGATTAATCCGGGCAGGTAATCAATAAAATATTCGCTTACCATATCCATATCGGTTCCGGCTTCGAGCGCCAATTTGCAAACCATTGCCGTATCTCCGACTCCATGATGCACCATTTCCATGATGGCGGTATAATCTGTTACCACAAAACCTTTGAAACCCCATTCTTTTCTTAAAACATTGTCCAAAAGCCATTTATTTCCGGTCGCAGGAATTCCGTCAACTTCATTAAAAGAAGTCATTACAGTTTCAGCTCCGGCTTCGATAGCCGCTTTATATGGAGGCAAATATTCATTATACATGCGTATTTTGCTCATATCAGTGGTGTTATAATCCCGACCGGCTTCGGAAGCGCCATACAAGGCGAAGTGTTTAACACAAGCCATTACCGAATTGGTTTTGTAAACATCGTTTTGTTGAAATCCATTAATCATCACTTTGGCAATTTCAGCTCCCAGATATGGGTCTTCGCCCGAACCTTCGCTTACACGTCCCCAACGCGGGTCGCGCGAAATATCTAACATTGGGGAAAATACCCAGTTTAGCCCATCGGCGCTTGCTTCTTCTCCTGCGGCACGGGCAGTACGTTCAATTAAATCCAGATTCCACGAAGCAGATAATCCCAAAGGAATAGGAAAAATGGTTTTGTGTCCGTGTATAACATCATATCCGAAAATCAACGGAATTTTTAAGCGGGATTTGGTAACTGCCAATTCCTGTAATTTTCTTACTGCATTAGGAGTAAAAGTGTTGAACACAGCTCCAACCAATCCTTTTTCTATCTTTTCATCCACACCTTTACTCAAAATCGGGCCTGTCACATCAAAACCAACAGCGGCCAGGTTGAGTTGTCCGACTTTTTCTTCGATAGTCATTTTTTTCATCAGATCGTCGATGAACCGATTCATTTTTTCCTCATCCGTAGCTGGTTTTTGAGCCAAAAGAATAGTTGAAAAGAAGGAAAAAATGATTAGTATTTTAGCTTTATTTCTCATGATTTTAAGTATATGATGTCTTCCGGAGCAAATTTTAGCTTGTTCCGCCTTTAGGGTTTCTAATTTTGTTAATGGATTAAATTACTGCAAGTTATCTCCGTATTGGGCTCTTATTTCAGTTAGTTTTTGTTTATAATCGGCAATATGTTGCTGCTCTTTAGGCACATTAATTAAGTTGTGCATCTCATGAGGGTCTTCCTGCAAATCGTAAAATTCCCAGGCATCAATATCGTTTCCATAAAAATGGATGATTTTATATCTGTCGTCTCTCATACCATAATGTTTTCTCACAGAGTGAAACCCGGGAAATTCGTAATAATGGTAATAGATGGAATTTCTCCATTTTACTTTCTTTTCCTGCAATAATGGTTTGAACGACATTCCTTGCATTTCTTCAGGAACTTTCACACCTGCAAAATCAAGAAAAGTTGGAGCATAATCAATATTTTGAACCATTTGAGGAATTCCTCTTCCGGGATTTTTGATACCTTTTGGATAACGCATCACAAGTGGCATTCGCAATGATTCTTCATACATGAACCGTTTGTCGAACCAACCGTGCTCTCCCAAATAAAAGCCTTGGTCGGAAGCATACGCGATGATGGTGTTTTCAGCCAATCCGTTTTTATCCAGGTATTCGAGAACTCGTCCGACATTGCGGTCGACAGAAGCAATACAACGCAGATAATCTTCCATGTAGCGTTGATATTTCCATTCTGCTAATTCTTTTCCTGTCAGATTCTTTTTCTTGAATTCTGCCAGTACCGGTTTATATTCTTTGTCCCATGCCTTTTTCTGTTCAGGAGTAAGGCGGTCATATTCTCCGTGGAAATTTTTGAAAGACCACTCGGTATCCAGGATATTGTTGGGGTCGTATAGTTTCAAATCATAAACAGGAAGCATATCTTTTTCGATATTCATTTTCTGTTTTTCTGCGGCTTCCCGTCCTTCATAGTCATCGAAAAATGTTTCAGGTATCGGAAATTTAACTCCACGAAATTTGTCGAAGTCCTGAATGTCGGGCATCCAATTGCGGTGTGGAGCTTTGTGATAAAGTAAGAGGCAGAAAGGTTCTTGTCCGTCTTTTACAGAATCCATCCAATTAATGGCGAAATCGGTAATCAAGTCGGTGGCATATCCGGGTTCGTCTTTGGTAGTTCCGTCCATGCGGATAAATGTCGGATTATAGTATTGGCCTTGGTCGTGCATCGTAATCCAATAGTTGAATCCGGTGGGTTGGCTTCTTAAATGCCATTTGCCAACCATAGCAGTTTGATATCCGGCGGATTGCAATAATTTAGGAAATGTGACTTGTGTACTGTCAAAAACAATTCCGTTATGAATCTGTCCGTTTTTGTTGCTGTGTTTTCCGGTCAGGACGCATGCCCGGCTTGGAGCGCTGATGGAATTGGCACAAAAGCTATTTTGGAAAATAACACCTTCATTGGCAATCCTGTCGATATTGGGTGTTTTTATATAAGGAGAACCATAAGCGCTGATGGCCTGATAAGCGTGGTCGTCCGACATGATATAGATGATGTTCGGTCGTTGCGCTTTCTGGGCAAAAATGCTTCCTGCACTTACGGCAGCTAATTGTAATAATAAAACAGATTTACGATTCATAATTTTGTTGTTTAACCCCTAAATCCCCTAAAGGGGACTTAAATTACTCATTGTATAAATTATCATTCAAAAAGTCCCCTTTAGGGGATTTAGGGGTTTATTATGTTATTTTACAAACTTGGCAGTTTCGATTTGATTGTTTGATTTCACTTTTACAACATAAACGCCTTTTCCGGATACATTGGCATTCACTTTGTTGGCTCCTTCAGAACAAGCAACAGTCTGTTGGCTAAGTAATTGTCCTGAAACGTTGTAAACGGAAATTTCGGTGGCAGAAGCTACTTGAGAGATGAAAGATACTTCGGCTAAATCTCCATTAACATTTACATTCAGACTTCCTGAAGCGATAGTCGCGTTTTTAATGCTTGTTGTTTCACCACTTTTGAAATGAATGGTAATATCGTCAATCAATACAGTATAAGGATAGGTTTCCGGGGTTCCGTAACCTCTTACAGGACTGATGGCGATACCCACGATTTCTTTGTATGTGGTTGGTTTATAATAATTGTCTAATTTGGCAGCGCCATAATTTTCCGCATTGAAAGCATATTCTACTTCGTCCCATTGTTGTTGATGGTCGATATTTCTATTATCCGAAGGTAACAAAACACCGTTAACAGCCCACGGATTTATGTCGGTAGCCGCACCTCCGGCATTGTCGGTTCCGTATTGAGCATAAGTACCTTGCAACTCACCGTTATTGTCGTAATATTGTCCATTCCATGTAAGTAGCAATTTTACAGAAGGATTGCTTGATCTTTCATAAGGAGTTGTTTCGTAATATTTTACGGTAACTTTTGTAATGGAGTCATTTTCCAAACCGGCGAGAGGAATCGGAGTATCTAATTTAAATTTGAATCCCTGCCATTGTAATTGTCCGTTTACATCATTAAATTTCAACACCTTGTTGCTGGTATTTCTTCCGGTTTTGGAAGGATTGTCAACTACTACCGCATCGTCAAATCTTGTTTGCCAACCATCGTTACAGTATTTTGTAATGGTGGCGGGAAGTCCGTTTTCAAAATTAAACGTGATAGGGTCTTTGGCATTGGCAACAGTTATACTTGCCACGCATACTAATAAAAGTAAAAAATTCTTTTTCATACGATTTACATTTTTTTGAGTTAATAATAATTATAGTTGACAAGTAGACAAGCTTGTTAACTTGTCAACTCGTTTACTTGTTTACTAATTTAATCTGACATTCATATTGGCAATTTTTCCTTCGGCAGCCATGGAAACGGTGAATTTTCCGCTGTTCATATCTTTTTCTTTTTCGAATTGAAGGATATTTTCACCTGCCTTGGCTTGCAGTGTCAATGTTTTTACGGTTTTTCCTCCTGAATTGCGGAAAGTGAATGTTACTTCTCCCGCATTTTTCATGAAGAAAGGAATTTCATATTTCCCTGTATCGGGATGACGAACAATATCCAACGCATCAATGACGTAATCGGAGCCCGATTTAACCACTTGCGGAACCGATAGATAAAAACCGGTTTCGTAATTCGGCATCGAAATTCCGGCTTTTGTCAGAGCGCTTTGTATTTCTGGAGCTTGCATAAATAATTTCCACAACAATCCGGTGCGATAGTTTTCAACCATACATACGATTGTCAACTGGTCGATTGACAGATAATCTTTCGGTTTTCCATCGCTCATTCCCTGCGAAGAAACCCAATCATATTTCAAGCTGTAAGCATCGAAAGGTCCGCAATTTCCCCATAAGGTTGATTTTTTAGCATATAAATTTCTTAATACCTGAAATGAGTAATATGGAGTATACGGCATGGATGACAAAGCTGCTGTAGGAGCAAGTATTCCTTTGTCATTCAATGGGTCGTGAGCGGCATAACCATCTTTTCCATAAGAAGCGGTTAATCCCCAGTCGGTTGCCGAATATTTATTTTCTGCCGGCGCTTCATAAACACAATAACCACGGTTTGACATCGTATGATTTATGTTTCTTACAAAATATCCTTTTTTGACAAAATTGTCGCCCATTTTTCTTCCGT
This sequence comes from Bacteroidales bacterium, assembly GCA_031553755.1. Classification (GTDB taxonomy): domain Bacteria; phylum Bacteroidota; class Bacteroidia; order Bacteroidales; family Azobacteroidaceae; genus JAIRVZ01. The sequence continues at coordinate 183,023 of JAVBKZ010000021.1, forward strand.
CCAAACCGACAAAGGAATAGTGAGAGAAGAATAATGGTCCGCCGTAGTTTTTGCTGGCTGCTTCCATGGTGTATCCTGCGCCCGATTTTGGTTGATAACCTGTTGTTGAGGTCCATCCATCGTAAGCAATCCTATTGATAGAATGAGTAGGAGAAGCCAATGCGAGGATGTAAGTAACAAAACATTCGTTGAATCCGGTGATTTTCAGGTTTTTCGAAAATCCGTAGTTCGGACTCCAATGCCAAAGCAAGTAATTGTTATTATTTCTGTACCAATCCCAATTAACACCTTCCCATATTTGATTGATTTTGTTGCGAAGTATTTCTTCCGCGCCTGTACCGTTGAAATATTCACGGGCAATTAATAAGCCCTCAATTAGGAAAGAAGTTTCTACGATATCTCCGCCGTCATCATCCGAACTGAATGGAACGGTTTTTCCTGTTGCACCTTTGTACCAATGAGAAAAAGCGCCTTTATACTTATCGGCTTTCAAGAGGAAATCAACCATTCTGGTCATGCGTTCCACGCCTTGTTCGCGGGTGATAAATCCACGTTCTACACCTACTGGTATTGCTGCGATTCCGAATCCAGAACCTCCGATAGTGATATTTCCTGTTGAAGGAAGGCGTTCAGGAGCCAAACCTGAGTTTGGTTCATTACTTGTCCAGATATATTGAAACGCGTCTTTTTGAAGAGTATTCAATAAATTTCGGTCATTCAGATAATCAGTATCCTGAACGTATTCTTCTCCATTGTCGTCATCATCATCATCACCACCGGTATTGGCCGGACTGTCGTCCCCGCATGAAGACAGACAAAAACATGAAAGGAAAACGATAGCGTTTATGTAATAAAATTTCTTTTTCATTGTAAATTGTCTTAAATGAATGGGAGTTACAGGAAGTTAAACGAAGTCTTATGGAGTTATACGAATGGATATGACCTATTAAAGCAGGTGTTCGCATTCTTATAACTTCTTATAACTCCCTGTAACTCCGTTTAACTTCCATTTTCATTGTTCTCTAATTTGATCAAAAGTCTAAACTCAATATCCCGGATTTTGCGTTAAATGATAATTCGATTTGATGATTTGCAGGCTCGGAATCGGAAGATATTCGTGTTTCCCTTTTTTCCATTTCGGAGCCAAAACAGTTTCTGCCAATCCCCAACGAACCAAGTCGAAATAACGTTCAGATTCGAGCGCGAATTCAATTCTCCGTTCCTGTTGAATTTTACTCATCAATTCGTTCGGGTCGGTTGTCGTTACTTTGGGAAGAATCGAAGAGTCAGTACCTCTGGCACGAGCGCGAACCATTTCCAGATAAGTTAACGCTTCATCTATTTTATCGGGAGTACCGATTTTAACAGCGGCTTCGGCAGCAATCAAAACCACATCCGAATATCTCATCAAACGAATGTTAATCCATCCGCCATAAGGTCTTGTAGGATGTGCAGTTCTTTCGTCTTTCCATGAATACGCTTTTTTATTGTAGTAATTGGGACGTCCTGTTATTTTGGGAACTACTTGCCCGTCTTCCAATGTTTCTCCGGCCGTGATGATTGTCGCTTTTTTGCGCGGGTCATTGGGTTCGTACGCAGCCAATAAAGTCGCGCCGGGGACATTCAATCCAAGTCCCAAATCCAGTTCCGGATTTCCCCGGATTCCTTGCGATTGCGCCCATTCGGAAGAAATATCCGAATAGTTTTGTATACTTGAACATTGGATTTCGAAAATGGATTCGGGCCCGTTTTCTTTCGACTCAGTCCATATTTGATTATAAGGTGTGGATAAATTGTATTGATTTGATTCTATTACGGCTTTGGCCATGTTGTAGGCTTCCTGCCATTTTCCACGATACAAATACACTTTTGCCAGATAAGCTTGCGCCGCGCCTTGAGTGGCTCTTCCTGCCCAAGAGCTGCTCCATCCGCTTTTCAGGGGAAGAATACCGATGGCATATTGGAAATCCTGTTCGATGAAATTGTATGTTTCATCAACAGATTTGCGGTTAAATAAAACAGCTGTATCGGCTGTTATTTTATCTACGATAGGCATTCCTCCGTAACAACGCACCAAATCGAAGTAAAGCAGTCCGCGTAAGAAACGAGATTCGGCCACAACCAATTCTTTGGCTGATTGGTCTTCCGGGTTTACAAAAAGAGAATCTGCAAATTCAATTGATTTAGTGGCTCTTTCCGTAAGTCCGACAGCGGTTTGGTAAAAGTTATTAATCGCTCCGTTTGAGGGAGTAAAGGTAAAATTATCCAATTCCGAGATATTGGGAGAATCGGTAGGCGTGCTTCCTTTTTCGGCATCGTCTGACCTGATACTGAATATTCCGAGGTATGGAGTTGACGAATATCCGAAAGCTCTCATTCCCGCATACGTATCGAAAAGTAATCCCGATGCCAATTCCGCTTTTTCCTCATCATTCAAGTCTTCCAATCTTTTTTTATCATAAGGCAATCTGTCAAGGAAATCGCTGCAAGAAACCATGCACAAAACCATAAACAGAAAGATGATATATGTTGCTTTATTTTTTGTTTTCATGTGACTTTTGTTTTTTAATATATTGTAAATCAGAAAGATAAATTAACTCCGAATGTAACCGTTGAAGGTAAAGGATAAACAGTTCCATCATCCACACCTTGTTTGAGAGGGTCGTTAACTTTGAGTTCGGGTGTCCATCCACTGTATGAAGTAATCGTAAAAAGATTCTGAGCATTCACATAGAAACGGCAACCGGTAAGTTTGATTTTTGAAATCGCATTTTGGGGTAACTTATATCCCAATTGAATGTTCCGTAATCTCAAATAGGAACCGTTTTCCAAGAAAAAATCAGAAGTTCTGTAGTTCTCCGAACGTTTTCCTTGCAATGACAAAATCGGATAAGTATCGGAAGTTCCTTCTCCATGCCAACGGCCCATCCATCCTTCCTGAAAATTGCGGGCAGTATCGCCTCCCGGATATTTAGTCGCGTTGTAGATTTTATTTCCGGCAACTCCGGCAAAATCAAAGGTTAAATCAAATCCTTTGTATTCGGCTCCCATATTAAAACCGTAAGAAAACGGTGCAAAATACGAACCCAGGTTTATTCGGTCTAAATCATCAATGGTACCGTCTCCATGAACATCTTCAATCCGGAAATCTCCGGGTTTGGCATCAGGTTGAATCAATTTGGTGACTCCGTTTTCATCCGTGAAAACATGCGCGTCAATTTCCTCTTGATTTTGGAAGATACCATTTACTTTATATCCGAAGTAATGGGCGATGGTTTCTCCTTCTACTGTTCGACAAAGGATATCCCGGCTGTCGCTGACTGTCAGACTCGGAGCATTTTCGGGAATATCGGTTACTTCGTTGTTTATATACGAAAAATTACCGCCGATACTGTATTTCACTTCTCCTATTTTATCCTGCCAATTAATACTGAATTCTATTCCTTTATTGACCATGGAACCTCCATTAATGGGAGAATATGTCTTTACACCCGGTACTTTTTGTGGATAAATCAAAAAATCCGAAGCAGTTCTTTTAAATACTCCGATTTCAGTATTTAATCTGTGATTCAACATAACGGCTTCTACTCCGATATCTGTACCTATCATTTTTTCCCATCTCAAATCGGATGCGACATAAGTTGCAGGGAGTACATAATATTGTGTGAGGCCTGTACCGAAAACGGCATAATTGTTTCTTCCTGCATAATCGTATTGTTCATACGCTCCGATAGGATTATCGTTTCCTTGTATTCCCCAACTGCCTTTTAGTTTAAGGAAATCAAGCCATGTTTTAGTTGATTCCATAAAGTTTTCTTCGCTGATGTTCCAAGCTAAACCAACGGAAGGAAAATATCCCCACTGATTTGTGGTGGAAAATTTGGAAGAAGCATCTGCACGGAATGTAGCGCTAAGGATGTATTTGCGTTGAAATTCATAATTCAAACGAGCAATGGCAGAAACCTGTGCAATTTCCGATTTACCGTCGTTATTATCCATCGTAGAACGGGAACCCCACAATAACATCTGATATCTTTCATCTACTCTGGGCTCAGTGCCGATAGTATCTCTCGAAGCGTTGAAATTTTCATTCCCTCTGTAAGCGGTTGTAAATCCACCCATTACCTTCAAATGATGGTCTTTATTAAAGGTGTTTTCGTAAGTCAGGTAATTTTCTGTTTGGGCAATAATCGCTTCGCTCATATTCCTGTTGAGACTGCTGCTGAGACTGCGTTGAGAACCATCGAGTTCATATTGTTCCTGATATTTTTTTCCCTGGTTGATTCGGGCATCCACATAACCGGCCGACCGGAAAGTCAGTTTGTCTAAAATGGTAAATTCCGTATATAAATTTCCTACCATGCGATAATATTTCAAATGATTATCGTGCGCTCCGATATTCATTTTAGCTACCGGGTTTCCGATATTGCTTTGTATGTTTCTATCCGGCATCATATAAGTACCATCATCATTATAAGGTTTATAAGTAGGCATTGACCAAACGGCATTTTGCAGAATCCCATCGTAAGAATTGTTGGTTATGTTTTGATAAGCGTAACTCAAAGCGGCGCTTCCGCCGAGTTTCCACCATTTAAAAATTTTGAAATCGTCATTGAAACGGGCGGTTATCCGTTGATAATTATCGTCTTTCACAACGCCGTCTTGCGTAAAATAACTCAAACTGAAAAAGGCATTGTTTTTATCGCTTGCGCTTGATACGTTCATGGAAACGCTCGAAATAGGAGCGGTTCGTGTTACTTCATCCACCCAGTTGGTTCCGGGTCCTTCTATTTGAGGATACCATTGTATATACGGTTTTTCAGGGTCTGCTCTGTCTAACGCTTCGTTCATTAACCGTTCGTTGAGCAACATGGTAAATCCATCTCCGTTTGTCAGGCTAACTTTATCCGAATTCATGATTTTTTGAAATCCGGTGTAAGCATCGAAATTAACTTTTGTTTTACCTTGCTCGGCTTTTTTGGTTGTAATAATGATAATCCCGTTGGCTCCTTGAATCCCGAACATGGCTAATGAAGAAGCATCTTTCAGCACTTCCACTGAAGCGATGTCGGTCGGATTCAAAAAATCTATATTGTCAATCAGAATACCGTCAACCAAATACTTTGGATTGGCGTCTTTCATGGAACCAACTCCACGTAGTCTGATTTGAGGAGCAGAGCCGGCCGGTCCCGCATTAGTAACACTCAATCCGGGAACTTTTCCCTGTAATCCGGAAAGAGCTGATTGAGAAGGGGTACTTTTGATATCGTCTCCACGTACAGAAACAATAGAACCCGTCAGGTCTCTTTTTTTTGCAGTTCCGAAACCGATGGCAACTACTTCATCGAGCATTTGAGAATCAGGTGTCATCTGTACATCGATTAAAGTTTTACCATTTACTTGAACTTCGTGTTCTGTCATACCTAAGTATGAAAAGGCCAATTTTCCATTTTCGGTAATAGAAATAGAATAATGGCCATCTATATCGGTTACGGTTCCTTTGTTAGCTCCTTTAACTTGAACCGAAACGCCAATCAAGGCTTCTCCCGATGTCTTGTCAGTAACTGTTCCGGTTACAGTAATGGATTGTTGAGCTTGTACTTGCCAAGTCAGGCAAAAACAGGAAAATAAGAAAAGAATTAATTTCTTCATAAAATTACTGTGTTTTTAATGATAATGTGATTCTATTAAAAAAAACTTTACATTTGTTTTAATTACAATTTTAAAATCTTTGTGTATTAATTCCGAATTGAAAAAATTGTAAAGCAAAGGTAAAATCAGTTTTTTTTCAACGGATAAAAATGACTACCACAACAATACCACAACAATAATTTTTTTTAGAACGAGTACCCTACTTTTCCACCTTTTAAAATATTATTGTATTGTAATTCAATGTGATAAATGGCTATTTATTTTAGAACAAGGTAAGTGTAAAAATGGTTTAATGAAAATGCCAGGTGGTGAATGGTGAATACTAAGTAGTGAATTATGAGTTGTAAGTAGTAAGTTTTCAACTTTATTTTTTTTAGTTTTAATGATATAAAATAGTTAAATTGTTATTTCACGAACTGAATTTTTTTATCGAATGAATTTCCATTTTGGAATTTTCGAGCGAAAGCCGTACTTTTGGTAACAATTTTAGCAGCATTAAAACTATAATAATTATATGAATATTCTTCTTTTAGGTTCAGGAGGTAGAGAACATGCTTTGGCTTGGAAAATGGCGCAAAGTTCCCAAACAAAAAAACTATTCATCGCGCCCGGAAACGCTGGAACATCACAAGTCGGAACAAACGTAGATATTAGAGTTACCGATTTTGAAAAAATCAAATCGTTTGTTGTTGAAAATCAGATAAATATGGTGGTTGTCGGACCAGAAGACCCTTTAGTAAAAGGTGTGTATGATTTTTTTAAGGCGGATGAATTATTAAAGAAAATTCCTGTAATTGGTCCTTCTAAAATCGGAGCTCAATTGGAAGGAAGTAAGGATTTTGCCAAAGCGTTTATGACGCGTCATAATATTCCGACTGCTCGTTACCTGAGTGTTACAAAAGAAAATATGCCGGAAGGCTTTTCTTTTCTACAATCTTTGAAGGCTCCTTATGTGTTGAAAGCGGATGGACTTGCTTTAGGAAAAGGTGTATTGATTATTGATAATTTGCCGGAGGCGGAACGTGAATTGGAAGCCATGCTTGGAGGAATGTTTGGAGAAGCGAGCCGGACGGTTGTTATTGAAGAATTCTTATCCGGAATAGAATGTTCCGTTTTTGTAATGACAGATGGCAATTCGTATAAAATTCTTCCCGAAGCCAAAGATTATAAGCGGATAGGAGAGGGTGATACAGGATTGAATACAGGAGGTATGGGAGCTGTTTCTCCGGTTCCTTTTGCCGATGCTGTTTTTATGAAAAAGGTAGAAGAACGGATTGTTATCCCTACTATCGAAGGTTTGAAAAAAGAAGATATAGATTATAAAGGTTTTGTTTTCTTAGGATTGATCAATGTGGAAGGCGAACCAATGGTGATTGAATACAATTGCCGGATGGGTGATCCTGAAACCGAAGTTGTGATGCTGCGTATTAAATCAGACTTTGTAGAATTGTTGCAAGGGGTAGCCGATGGAAATATCCGGGATAAAGAACTTGTTATTGATGAAAGGAGCGCCGTTGCCGTGATGTTGGTTTCCGGTGGCTATCCGGGAGATTATGAAAAGGGAAAACCCATACAAGGATTAAATAAAACAGAAGGAAGTATCGTTTTTCATGCCGGAACTACTTTTAATGGTCAATCTGTAGTTACCAACGGCGGAAGAGTTATTGCTGTGAGTTCTTACGGAAAAAATAAAGCGGAAGCCTTGTCTTTGTCGTTTAAAAATGCGCGTATAATTGATTTTGAAGGAAAATATTTCCGTTCGGATATCGGATTTGATTTGTAAAAAATGAAAGAATTATCCCCTATGGCATTAGGGACGGGGAATGTTGGTAAGTTATTGACCCAATACGCTATCCCGTCTATTATTGCTATGACGGCATCTTCATTATATAACATTACTGATAGCATTTTTATCGGACATGGAGTTGGCCCTATGGCATTGTCGGGATTAGCGATTACTTTTCCTCTGATGAATCTTGCCGCGGCTTTCGGTTCCATGGTCGGTATCGGAGCGGCTACTCTTCTTTCTGTCAGGTTAGGACAAAAAGATTATGATTCTGCCAACCGGATTTTAGGAAATTCAATGACATTGAACTTAATTATCGGAATTGTTTATTCGGTAATGATGTTGTTGTTTCTAGATCCCGTATTGCTTTTTTTCGGAGCAAGTCATGAAACTTTGCCTTACGCGCACGATTTCATGTTTGTCCTATTGTTAGGCAATGTGTTTACACAGATGTATTTCAGTATGAACGCGCTGCTCCGTTCGTCGGGAAATCCTCAAAAATCCATGTACGCCACAATTTTAACCGTACTTATCAATTTGGTACTGAACCCGCTATTTATCTTTGGCTTCGGATGGGGAATAAGAGGAAGCGCTTTAGCTACCATTATTTCTCAGGTAATCGTATTGGTATGGCAGATAAATTTATTCAGCGACAAAAATAACACGATACATTTGAGAAGAGATGCCTATCGTTTAAATAAAAAAATAGTAAAAGATACATTCGGAATCGGAATGTCTCCTTTTCTGATGAACGCGGCCGCTTGTGTAATCGTAGTTTTAATTAATCAGGGATTGATTAAATATGGTGGAGATTCGGCTGTCGGCGCTTTTGGTATAGTAAACAGGATATCATTCCTTTTTGTTATGATAGTGATGGGAATTAACCAGGGAATGCAACCCATCGCCGGCTACAACTATGGCGCTAAACATTATTCCCGCGTTATGGATGTTTTGAAAAAATCGGTAGTGTTGGCGACAATAATTACAACACTCGGTTTTTTACTCGTAGAAATTTTTCCCCATGCCGTGGCTTCGATTTTTACCGCCGATGAGCAATTAATCGAATCGGCCGTTGTCGGTTTGCGTTATGTGTTTATGCTTTATCCGTTTGTTGGGTTTCAAATGGTTACTTCCGCTTTTTTTCAAAGTATTGGTATGGCTAAAAAATCAATATTCCTATCACAAAGCAGGCAGGTTTTTTTATTGATTCCTTTACTTCTTGTTCTTCCCCAATTTATAGGAATAACCGGAGTTTGGTTGAGCATGCCTATTTCCGATTCTATATCGGCAATTATATCGGCCGTTATGCTGATTTACCAGGTCAAACGGTTTAAGAGACGAGTTGACAAGTAAACGAGTAAATGAGTAGACAAGTAAACGAGTAGACGAGTAGACGAGTAGACGAGTAGACGAGTAGACGAGTAGACGAGTAGACGAGTAGACGAGTAAACGAGTAGACAAGTTAATAGTAACTTAATGAAATATATGCTTAAATTATATTTAATGTTAATAATAAATAGTTTAATATATGTTTTGCCGTTAGCGAAAATATTACTCGTCTACTTGTCAACTTGTCTACTTGTTAACTAATCATTAATATATGAAACAGAATTATATTATAAATATCGGTCGTCAATTAGGGAGTGGAGGCCGTGAAATTGGAGAAACATTAGCTCGTCAATTAGATTTTTCGTATTATGATAAAGAATTAATCGGTATTGCTTCGAAAGAAAGCGGATTGAGTAAGGAATTTTTTCAGAAAGCGGATGAACAGACACAATTCAATTTGTTCAGTGATTTTTTAGGATGGTTTTCGAGTTCTTCCGAAGGAGGATATCTCAATAATTATTTACGCAATGAATCTTTGTTCCAAATTCAAAGCGATGTAATTCGTCAGTTGGCGGAAAAAAAATCTTGTGTTTTTGTCGGTAGATGTTCGGATTACATTTTGCGAGATCATCAACAATGTTTGAATGTATTTATTTGCGCCAACCTCGAGGACCGCATTCAAAGAGTTGCCGAACAACAACGGATTTCTTTGGAAAAAGCGAAGGAAGTTTCCGAAAAAATAGATAAACGAAGAGCTGAATATTACAATTATTATACAAACAGAATATGGGGAATGGCTACTTCGTATCATTTATGTATTAATTCATCGATACTTGGAATAGAAGAAACCGCTTCACATATTCGTTTTTTCGCGGAGAAAAAATTCGGGATTTAATTAAATTGCCATATAATCATGGATTTGAAACTTATACATCGGGATTTTATTTCAGGAAGATGGACAATTCTGATAAGCGTTTTGTTGTTTTCCTTTGCCCGGATGTTGAATATTTCCGAGATTGAAAATTGGGGAATATATGTATCTGTAGCTGCTTTTCAGATTGGAATTTCTTTATTGTTACAACAAGTAAACAATACATTCAACATAATCAATAAAAGAACAATCCTTCCCGCTTTTTTCTTTTTGCTGTTTACGCAAACCGATACCCGAAATGATGAAAACCTGATGGGGATTATTTCTGTTTTAGTGATCGCGTTATGTCTGATTTTCGCGTTTAAAAGTTACCGGAATACCGAATCTCAGATGTCTTCTTTTAATGTCGCTTTACTTCTTACACTTGGAAGTGTTTTGTGTTGGAATCCGCTTGTGTTCTTTATTCCATTATTTTGGCTTGGATTTTATATTTTACGTTCATTTTCAATAAAATCTTTTGCCGCGTCTTTGATCGGCATATTAACTATCTATTTTTTCTTTTCGGCATGGTGCTTATATCAGGAAAATTGGAATTTATTCATAGAAAAATTACCCCAAATAAAACAACTTTCGGACATTCGGTTTATAAACCTTTCGATAATGGATTGGATTGTATTCTCCGTATTTTTTATTTTATTGATTATTTCGGGAATAAATATTCTTATGGTCGGAATTTCCGAAAAAATACAAACAGCGATGTTTTTACGCGTATTACTTCTTTTTGCGGGAGTGACCCTGATATTGTCGTTTTTTTTTAGTTCGATGACCAAAAATCTGAAACTTATTGGTTTTGTCCCTTTTTCCTATATTTTCGCGCGTTATTTTACTTTGTCAGAAAAGAAATACAACATAATACTACTGTCTATTATAATTTTGTTTTTTATTTTCCGGTTTTTTATTTGAATTTTTTCAAATTACTTGATGTCTGATTCTCTAACTGTTCATGTCTCCGTTTAGTAATTATTTTTTTTGAGTTTTAAATAGCCGCTCCTTAAAAAGTTACTACGCTCGAAAATTCACCCGAATAAAGTTTTGTAATAACTACATCTCCCAATTCTAATTCCGCAATATTTTTTACGACTTTTCCGTTTTTTGTGGTAATGGAATAACCTTTCTCCAAAATAAATTCGGGAGAAGATAATTTCAGGAAAGATTCGATTTCATTCAGTTTATTTTTTTTCTGGTTCAGGCGTTTTTTTGTTTCGTTTTCTAACCTGATTTTATATAGTTTCAAATTTGTAGATTGCTTTTCTGTCAATAAATTAACGGAATTAGGAATTTTTGTAACCATGTTTTGAAGTTTGAGGTGCTTTATGTTTAACATCCGGATAGTTTGGGTTATAATTTCATGTCGTATATCAAGCAAATTGTTGTATGTTTCCGATATTTTTTCGATAAGGAAGTCTGCTACGGCAGTAGGTGTTTTGACCCTTTTATAAGATACTACATCTAAAATGGTATCATCCCTTTCGTGTCCGATGCCGGTAATGATTGGTAACGGAAATTGCGCACAGTTATTGGCGAGTTCATACGAATCGAACGACGATAAATCGGAAGCAGCACCTCCGCCTCTGATAATTATTACTACATCAAAATCGTCTTTATAATGAAATATTTTATTTAAAGCGTTGATGACCGATGATTCGGTTTGTTCTCCCTGCATAACGGCCGGAAATAGTTTGGGATAAAAAACAAAATTAGTTGGATTGGAATGAAGATGCTCGAGGAAATCTTCATATCCGGCTGCTGTAGCTGAAGAAATAACAGCTATACGTTGAGGTATTTCGGGAAAATCCAGTTCTTTATTCATCGTTAAGGTTCCTTCTTCCCCTAACTGACGGATAATAGCTTGTTTCCTGCGTTGTAAATCTCCCAACGTGTAAGTAGGGTCGATGTCGTAAACGACTAAGCCATAGCCGTATAATTCATGAAAATCAATGCCGACACGAACCATTATTTTCAAACCCGAACCAAATGCCTGTTTTGTGGCTTGTTCGAAATAAGGTTTCAATATCCTGAACGTATTATTCCATATATATGCCCTTGCTTTGGCGGTAATAGAACCTATTTTTTCGTTTTTTTCGATAAATTCGAGATAACAATGCCCGTTCGCGTTTTCCCTTACATCGCTTGTTTCCGCGGTTAACCAATAAGTATCAAAAAAAGTTTCTTTGATAACTCCGGCTACAAGTCGGTTTAGTTCCGACAAAGAAAGAGGATTCATGAATTTACAGTTTGATAAATTTTTGAACGATTAATTTTTGTCCCGAATATATCCGGGCAATATACATTCCCGAAGATAAAAAATTCAAATCCAATGGATTTAAAGGGTTGTTATAACCGGATATAAATTGTCCTAAGCCGTTGTATATTTGTATGTTGAGATTTTTACTTTTGTTTTCGAAATTCAAATATAGCCTATTACTGCTTGGGTCAAAGAAAATTTCTTTATTAATTTGTAAATCGGATATTTTAGTCGAGCTATTATCCGAAAAAGCTTTCCGCATATCTGGAATTCCATATCCATAAGTATTATCCGGAGATAAATGCCTGTCTGATGATTTTCTCATTATTTCGACAATCTCCAAATTCGTTTTTTCGGGCAAAGCCTGCCACAAACAAGCTCCGCATCCTGCTAAAACCGGAGAAGAGAAAGAAGTGCCATTGCCCGTTTTAAGTTCTCCGTTTTCGCTGAACAATGCGGTTTGTGTACCCATCGCCAACATGTCGGGTTTAATTCTTCCATCGGCGGTAGGGCCGATAGATGAAAAAAAGGAAATAACCGAATTCGCATCGACAGCGCCCACTGTGATAATGTTTTCCGCGTCGGCTGGGAATGAAATGTTTACCCATGACTTAAGCCTTTCGTTTCCGGCCGAATTAAAAACCAATATTCCTTTGCGGCCAGCCATCTGGGCAGCTTGGCTGATTAGGGTAGATTTTCCGTCTAATTGTTCGTGCGTATGGTTGAGTTGCGGATAATTATAGAAATTTGTATATCCTAATGATGTATTGGTTACATCAATTCCGATGCTGTCGGCATATTCGATGGTCGCTATCCAATAATCTTCTTCAACCGGAAATTCTTCACCCGGAACTTCCGAAACAAACAAATAATAATCAGCTTCGGGAGCAGTTCCTACCAAAGAACCCGGTTCATTGGCAAGCATACACGAAAGAACAGACGTTCCGTGGGATTCGTTTACCCTGTATGGATTTTCCGTTCTGTGGGAAAAACTTTTCACTTCCTTAATCCTATTTGGATCGAAGGCGCTGATTTGGTCGCTATTCCTGAAACCTCCGTCAATAACGGCGATAGACATTCCTTTTCCTTTGAAACCCAAATCATGTAAAAAATCGCCTTTCAGCATATTGATTTGGGTATATCCGTTTCCATATATATTTAAAGATTTCTCGGTTATATTTACGGCTGAATATTCTTCTTCCAATTTTGAAGTTTTATTAGACTTTAGCATGTCTGGTTGAGGCAATACACCTTTCCATACACAACAAACGGAATCGACAAATCCTAATGCTTTGATATCAGATATTCGGGATGAATCATTGAGAAGTACGGTAACCGTTTTTACCCACTTGCTTTTAGCCCTGATTGTGGCTCCGGTACTTTCTATTTGTGCTAAATAAACGGGATCGATCGGTAAATCCATGCTGTCTATCGCTATGCCTTGTTTCTGACGCCTGAGTATTGATTTTTCCGACAAATACGCCTCCGGGTGTTCTATCGTATAAGGAGGATTTCCTTTGTCTTTAAGCGCTATCCTGAACAAGAAATCTTTGTCTTCCGCAAAAGAAAATGCAGAGGAAAAGATTATTATCAAAAATATAAAATTGAATTTATTCATCATATTTGAGATATTAATATGTAAATAACATAACAAAATTATTACTTTATTTTCATTTTTCTTGTACATTTGCACATCATTCTAAAATTTTATGGGACAAATTAATTTAAGAGGAATGGGTGTTGCTCTCATTACTCCATTCAAAGAAGATGAGAGTGTCGATTATAATGCCTTGACGCGAGTGGTAGATTATCAGTTGCGGAACGGTACCGATTATTTGGTCGTGTTGGGAACGACGGCGGAAACACCAACTTTAAGCGAAGAAGAGCAGACTGAAATTGTAAGATTAGTCGTAAGCCGTGTAAAAGGTCAAATTCCGATCGTTCTCGGAGTAGGAGGAAATAACACCAGGGCGGTTGCCGAAAAACTGAAAAAAGGAGATTATACCGGTATCGACGCTATCCTTTCTGTAGTCCCATATTACAATAAACCATCTCAAGAAGGAATTTACCAACATTATAAAACAGTCGTTTCCGCGACAAAACTACCTGTCATACTGTATAATGTTCCCGGTCGTACGGGTGTGAACATGACGGCTGAAACGACTTTGCGTTTGGCCCGTGAATGTGAAAACGTTGTGGCTATCAAAGAAGCGTCGGGAAATATTACCCAGATGGATGATATAATCAAAAATAAACCTCGTAATTTTGAAGTTATATCCGGAGATGACGGCATTACTTTTCCTTTGATAACATTAGGAGCTGTTGGAGTTATATCGGTAATTGGTAACGCGTTCCCTAAAGAATTTAGTCGCATGGTACGTTTGGCGTTAGCCGGAGATTTTACAAACGCGCTGGCCATTCATCATAGCTTTACCGAGCTGTTCGAATTGCTTTTTGTAGACGGAAATCCGGCAGGAGTGAAAAGCATGTTGAATATGATGGGATATATCGAAAATAAATTACGGTTACCGCTTGTTCCTACACGTATTACTACTTACGAAAAAATCAAACGTATTTTGGATGAATTAAATATCAAGTGTTGATGTTTAATTCAGAAGAGTTAAAAATATTAGCGTCCAAAGCCGAACCTGCTTTCAAGCAATTTTACAAAAAGAACAAGAAAAAATTGGAGAAAATGGACAATGAAATTCATTATCTTCATGAAGTTTATTCCAAAGAAACAGATTGTTTGGGATGCGCCAATTGTTGCAAAAGTTTAGGCCCCGCTATCTATGATAAAGATATTGAGCGAATAGCCAAAGCTTTAAAAATGAAACCTTCGGATGTTGTCGAACAATATCTGAAAATAGATGAAGACAAGGATTATGTTTTTAAGTCGATGCCTTGCCCTTTCCTGATGCTCGATAATTATTGTTCGATTTATGAATATCGTCCTAAGGCATGTCGCGAATATCCGCATACCGACCGGAAAAAATTCGTACAAATCTACAATCTTACTGTAAAAAATAGTTACACTTGTCCTATAGCATATAAGGTTTTGTCGAAGATAGTTGAGTAATATATGGATTAGGGGAATTTATAATATTTTTCCTACCTTTGCGTTATTAACACTCACATCATGCAAACAAAACCAATTATTATTGTCACATACTTTATTTTATCGCTGATAATCAGCTCTTGTTCAAATAAAAAAGTCGAAGCCATCA
>JAVBKZ010000083.1:0-9074 GCA_031553755.1 Bacteroidales bacterium
CCCTAAATTTCAAAAAACGGTTTACGAATTGGGAACAAACGTTGACCGCTGGTTGTTTTCAATAAAGAACCTATATCAATTGAATAATCGTCCGTTGGAAGTTCAGGGTCGAATATTTGAAAAGCTTTTTAAGGCGGCAGAAATCAAACAATTAACAAAAGCAGAAATGGAAACTTACAGAAAAAGTATATTAGAATATCAGGACGTCCGTGATGCTGTTGACTATGCGAAAGAGGAAGGAAAAGAAGAGGGGAAAGAGGAACAAAAGGAACTAATCGCTAAAAACTGTTTGAAAGAAGGGCTTTCTGTAGAAATGGTATCGAAACTAACCGGCTTAACCTCAGAACAAATAGAATCATTAAATAACAATCCTTAATTTGTTTTTGCAAAACGATTGAATAAAAAAATCCCGCAAAAACCGCGGGATAATAGATTTTTCAGATGTTCTGATTTTATTTAGGTTGAACTTTATTCAGATTAAATTTATATGAAATCGGCGCTTTCAACTCTCCGCCATCTTTAGCCCCTTTAATGATAACCTGTCCTGAATAAGTGAATGTGAGATTTTCAATATTTTCATAATATTGAGGAATCCCATCTCCGCTACAACTTAGATTCATCTCTACAGATTCTATCTCAAAAGCCAAATTTAATGATTTGAAAAAGTTAGGAATCGGATTGAAAAGGCGTAACGGTAAATTGTCTACCTGAAATTGGGCATATTTATTATAACTTTTAAAGTTACTTGCTACCACGATAGGTGAAATTCCTATGGATTGGTAAGTACTTTGGTCTCCTAAATCTAAGTATAATAAATTATCATCTTTTTGTTTGAACTTACCTGGGAATGCGGTTATTGTTTCTGATTTATTATCACCCAATTTCACAGTACAATTTCCTGAATAATCTCCTATTAGATTTTCTTTGTTGTAATTGGGGATTTCAACTAAAACTTCATCATCTCCACAAGAAATAAAACTGAAAGCCAATATGGAAAAAATCAATGTATGAAAGAATTTCATTCGCATTTTATAAATACTTAAAAATTAAACATAAAAACGCCGGACAAGATTATTGTCCGGACTTTATAATTGTTATAATAAAAGAAATATCAAACGAAAATAATATAGATTCAGCGCGTTTATGATTTTCATTGATAAATTCTTAAAAATCAAACGAAGAAATAGAAAATCGAAAAATGAAACTCTGATTTAATTTTTACAGTTGTTTTTTCGATAAATTGAACGTATATGAAATTCCCAAACTTTTACTTTCAATAGCCTTTTTTCCTGTAATTTGTAATTCACCTGAATAGATAAAAGTCATACTGTTTTTAGTTGGGTCATATTTAATTCCATTTGAAGTACAAGATAATTTCATTTCTACTTTGGCAATGTCAAATCCGGGATTACAATCTTTTGTAATAAATTCCGGAGCATCGTTTGAACCATAACTTAATTCGATATTTGTAACATTGAAAGATATTTCACTTCCTGTTGTATTTGAAAAACCGGTTGCTTTAATGTTTCCAACTCTACCAAGTCCATCTTGTTTCAAAGACATACCGTCTCCCAATGTCATATATAAAACCGCTGAAGATGGCGCCTGACTGTCTTTAAAAAAGGATACAGGGTATGAAGTTTCATTTTTGATACCGTTACCGAAGTTAATTGTACATTGGCCGGAATAATCACCTACAACAGAAGTCGCGAGTTCAGTGTCGGTTTTTCCGGAACCTCCATTGTTGGGCGGTAGGGGGTCTAAGCCTTCGGGTAAATCATCTCCACAGGAGATAAAACTTAAAATCAGAGGTAAAGTAAACAGAATGCTGAATAATTTCGTTTTCATTACTAAAATAAAGATTAATAAAAAATAATAAAATAATTTTGGGCAAAATTACAATTATAAGTTCGTTTTCCCAAAAAAAGTTAAAAATAAATTTGTTAATGTTATTCGGTTTATAAAGAATTCGTCTCGACTTTTTTATTTAAACACGGAGCGAAAAAAGTTTATTTCAGATGAAAGACATAAAGAAAAAAGACAATGAAGTCATCTTGACTTTTACAACATGTATCAAATGATAGATTTTTAACACAGAGTTACACGGAGAAATTATTCACAGAGTAGATTCTTAGATTAATTAATGGGGTACTCTGTGAAATAAACTCCTTTTACTCCGTGTTTAAATAAAAAAGTCGAGACGAATTCAATAGATTTTAAGATTAAAAGACTCGTCTGTAAGTTTTTTTTCTAATAATCTTAAATGTTTATATGAGTTCATTTTATATCTTTCGTAAAAAGTCAAGATGACTTCAATTAAAAATCAGAATAAAAATGACTTTGAAAAGTCAAAAAAATACAGAAAAAAAACAAAAATTGGATTTTTTTACTTTAATTTGTAAATTGAAATAATAAAAAAATTTCGTTAGATAAATTGAAATTGCTATGAATGACGCTCTCGATCCCAAACAAGTAGCATCTGAAAATGCCCTTGTAGAAAACAAACCGAATTCATCTTTTACACAAGAAAAAGATGTTGTAGAAGTAAATCACGAAGAGAAAAACGATTTAGAACCTGTCGTTGAAATACAACGGGAAGTTTTTCAGGATAGTGTTGATTCTGTACAACCAGAATCGCCTGAAGAAAATATTTCTATTCAAAAAACTGAAATTATTGAAAAAGAATCGGAAATTTCTACAGAAAAATTATCTATACAACAAATCATCGACCGTTTGACCGAAATCGTAGAATTACCTGTCAACGAAACGAATAAGAATGAAATCGATTCATTGAAACAATCTTTCTATAAACAAAAAAGACAGGAAGTTGAAGCCGCGAAACAAACTTTTATCGCGTCAGGAGGAGATGAAAAAGATTTTCAGGTGGAAGTAGATGAAACTGAAGAAAAACTGAAAAGTCTACTACAATCCATAAAAGAAAAAAGAGCTTCCATTGTTGCTGAAGAAGAAAAGAAAAAAGAAACTAACCTTGGAGCTAAAAAGGCAATTATCGAACAATTGAAATCTTTAATTGAAAGCCAAGACGATTTCTATAAAATATACAATGAGTTTAAAAAATTGCAACAAGAATGGAAAGAAATTAAGTCCGTTCCGCAATCGAATGTAAATGAAATTTGGAAAGAATACCAACTATATAGCGAAAAATTCTACGATTTGTTGAAAATCAATAACGAAATGCGTGATTATGATTTCAAGAAAAATTTGGAATTAAAAGAAACGTTGTGTGAATCTGTAGAAAAATTGGAAAAAGAGCCGGATGTTATATCCGCGTTTCATCAATTGCAAAAATTTCACCACGATTGGAGAGAAATCGGACCGGTAGCGAAAGAATTTAGAGACGCGACTTGGGATCGGTTTAAAAAGGCGTCAGCTGTTATTAATAAAAAACATCAAGACCATTTTGAAGCCCTGAAAGAACTCGAACAACGAAATTTAGACGAAAAAACGCTCATCTGCAAAGAAATGGAATCCATCAATTACGATGAAATGAAAGGTTTCAAAGAATGGGCCGATAAAAGCAAACGGGTTCTTGAACTTCAGGATAAATGGAAGACAATAGGGTTTGCTCCTAAAAAATATAATGTAAAAATTTTCGAACGTTTCAGAACCGCTTGTGATCTTTTTTTTCAGAAAAAAAGCGAATTTTATATGGAAATTAAAGATTCAATGGACGATAACCTGAAGAAAAAAGAGGCTTTATGTATTAAAGCGGAAGCTTTGAAAGATAGTCAGGAATGGAAAGAAACATCGGATAAACTGATTGCTCTTCAAAAAGAATGGAAAGCGATTGGAACAGTTTCCCGGAAACATTCAGAAACTGTATGGAAACGGTTTATTGGCGCTTGCGACTATTTCTTTGAACAAAAGAATATCCATTTTTCTTCACAGAAAACAGAAGAAGTAAATAACCTGAAATTAAAGAAAGAACTGATCGAAAAAATTCGGACAATTGATGAATCTTTGTTGGCTTCAGAAGCTATCCTGATTATACGTGAAATGATGAATGAATGGAATAGTATTGGTTTTGTTCCATTTAAAGACAAAGATAAAATATACAAAGAATATCGTGATGTCGTAGACAAACATTTCGACCGTTTGAAGATTGACGAATCGGAAAGAAGGTTGCAATCGTTCAAAACAAGCATGAGTGATTTGAAATCTAAAGAAAAATCTAAAAATAAATTGCTTGGAGAACGTGAAAAATTGATGAAAACCTACGAACGCCTCAAAAATGATATTCAAACTTATGAAAATAATATAGGATTTTTATCTGTTTCTTCCAAAGGAGGCGGCGGTTTAGTAAAAGAAATGAACCGTAAAATAGAAAGCTTGAAAGACGAATTGAAACTGATAGAAAAGAAAGTCGAAGTGATTGACGAAAATTTCGAAGCTTGAAATGAAGATCGGAATTCTTTCGGCGGGAGGTGATTGCCCCGGAATCAACGCGGCTATCAGGGGTGTAGGGAAAACTGCGATTACGCACTACAAAATGGAGGTCATTGGCCTCCATAGTGGTTTTACAGGACTTATCAATAAAGATTTTATTCCACTTAACCAACATTCATTATCGGGTATCCTTAATTTAGGAGGAACGATATTGGGAACATCCCGTGAAAAACCTTTTAAAAAAACATTATCGGCGGAAGAAAACGAAAAACCTCAAATTATAAGAGAAAGCTACAAACAATTAGGTTTGGATTGCCTGGTTTGTATCGGAGGGAATGGTACGCAAAAAACAGCTTACAAGCTATCCGAATCAGGATTAAATATAATTGGGATTCCCAAAACAATTGATAACGATGTCTGGGGAACCGACCTTACGTTTGGTTTTGATACCGCGGTAAATATCGCGACCGACGCGATTGACAGGCTACATTCTACCGCGAGTTCGCATAATCGTGTCATGGTTATTGAATTGATGGGACACCATGCCGGATGGATCACTCTCCACGCGGGAATGGCAGGTGGCGCCGATGTAATATTGCTCCCGGAATTAGGATTTGATATCGAAGTTGTAAAAAACGCCATTCTTGAACGCGCGAAAAAAGGAAAACCATATTCAATTGTCGCTATTGCCGAAGGAATTGAAATTCCCGGAAAAGATAAAAAGAAATACAAGCATCCGGCTACATACATCGCTGAAAAAATAGAAAAACTGACTGGCATAGAATCCAGGGAAACCGTATTAGGCTACATTCAACGGGGAGGAAATCCTTCGCCTTTCGACCGTAATCTGGCAACCCGTTTAGGTGGACATGCTACAGAATTGATTGCGGAGGAGAAATTCGGACGTATGGTGTGTTTGGAAGGCGATAAAATAGTTTCTGTCCCTCTTGCCGAAGTTTCCGGGAAACTGAAACTTGTAAAACCAGATAATGACTTGATTTTACAAGGCCAAAGAATGGATATCTCATTCGGTTTATGTTTATAAATAAGCGTTTATATATCTCTGTTTTCGTTGTTATAATCTGTTTTATTGCAGGTTATAAGAGTACGTTTGTGTTTACATTGGCGCAAATATTATTATTCTTCTTATTAGGATTGTGTATATACGATTTTTCAATTTTGTTCTTTTCTCGAAAAAAGGCCATCGTTTGTACGCGGGAATGCGCGGAACGATTTTCTAACGGAGATGAAAATGAAATCAAATTACATATTTCCAATGCTTATCCTTTTGAAATATATGTTGAGGTAATTGATGAAGTTCCTGAAATTTTTCAGTATCGCGATCTGTTTTTTCAATTCAAAATGAATGCTAAAGACAATCGGGTATTGAAGTACAATCTTCGTCCGGTTAAAAGAGGTATTTATAAATTTGGTAATACCAATGTATTTGTTTCTACGGGAATCGGATTGATTAGCCGCCGTTTTAAAACCGCGAAACCATGCGAAGTCAAAGTTTATCCTTCATTCGCTTTTCTTAAACAATATGAAATTCAGGCGACATCCAACAAATTAGTTGAACATGGGCATAAACGTATCCGGAAAATAGGGCAACAACTTGAGCCCGATCATATCAAAGATTATGTTAAAGGAGATGATTATCGTGTAATTAATTGGAAAGCGACCGCACGTCGGAATAAACTGATGGCGAATGTTTTTCAGGACGAGCGGGCGCAAAACGTTTATTGTTTGGTTGATAAAGGAAGAATAATGCAATCGGCTTTCGAAGGAATGACATTGCTTGATTATTCTATCAATGCAAGCCTTGCATTGTCTTATGTCGCTATGTTGAAAGGAGATAAAGCGGGACTTGTAACTTTTGAACGGAAATTTGAAACAATGGTCGCAGCCTCGAAAAATCCGGAACAAATGCACAAGATACAAGAGTCTTTGTATGCGCAGACAACATCCTTTTTAGAAAGTGACTTTTCTTCTTTATACAGCCATGTAAATAAATACATAAAAAACAGGAGTTTATTACTTATTTTCACCGATTTCGATTCCTTACCTGCCATGCAAAGGCAGTTTGGATTTCTGACAATGTTAGCGAAAAAACATACGATAATCGTTATTTTTTTTGAAAATACCGAATTGCGTAAACTTTCGGAAGAAGAACCTCAAACCAAGAAAGAGGCCTATGAAACAGTTATCGCCGAAAAATTAGCTCATGAAAAAACCTTGATTATAAATAAATTAAGACAAGCTAATATTTTGTCTTTACTTTCTTATCCAAACAATTTGACGGTCAATGTCGTTAATAAGTATCTGGAAATTAAAACAAGAGGGTTATTAGCGAATTAGCAAATATATTAATTAGCTAATTAACCAATCTGCTAATTAAATAATCCGCAAACAACCATGATTAAAATAAAATTCATTGTCATTTTCTTATATTCAATTTTTGTTGTTCAGGCGCAAAATAATTTTCATCAGTGGATTTCAACTCCTCCGATGGCATGGTCTTATTCGAAGAAAGAAATCATCCCGGACGCCGAATTTGAAATCAAAAAAAGTGTTGATTTTATCGTTGACAATAATCTGCAAAAATCCGGATGGAAGTATATAATCATAGCGAATCGTTGGTATGTAGGAAACGAAACTTCCAAACCGGCACTTGTAAAATATTCGATTGACAAGTTCGGCCGACTTTTACCCGACCAGATACAATTTCCAACCGCAACGGATAGTGTAAATTTTAAGGCATTAAGTTATTATTTGCATGAAAGAGGTTTAAAATTCGGATTAAAAATTACATCCGGAATTCCGGTTGAGGCTGTCAAGCGAAAATTACCGATAGAAAATACAAGATACAAAGCGAATCAAATATACACAAAGCATAAAACTTCTGATGATACGTATGCTTTATCGGTTAATCATCCGGCGGTAAAAGCCTATTACAATTCGATATTTCGCTTATATGCGAGTTGGGGAGTTGATTTTATACAAATAGACGGTTTATTGCAACCATATAAAGAGAAAGAAATTGAAATTATCCGCGGCGCGATTGATAGTTGCGGACGTCAGATTGTTCTTTGCCTTTCATCAGGAAACGCTTCGATTAAGAATGTTCAATATCTCAAAAACAATGTAAACGTTTGGAGTATAAATACTTATAACAAAGAGTATGAATCCGGAAATTTGTTTTCGGTGTTAGCGCAATGGATGCCTTTTGTTTCAACAGGAACATACCCTTTTGTGTCAGACTCCGATTTTTCCGGATTTTCAGAAGATGAAATATCCTCCCTTGTTTCTTTTCATTATATTTCTAAACTACCTTGGTTATGCGAACAAGATTTTTCAAAGTTGGATAAAAAAGAATTCAATATATTCAGTAGTGATTATACCCGCGAATTATTGGAATATTCACGCAATAATAAACAAGTTGAGTTAACTACCGGATACGCTCTTTGGACAGCCGAAGATTCTCGTTCTTCTGTGAAATACATCGCGATATTTAATTTATCCGGCGAAAAATCGCCACAAAAAATCTCAATCAATCTCAAAAAATTGGGAATATCCGAATCTTGTAAAATCATCGACATTTGGAAAGGAAAAGATTTAGGTATATTTTCCAACGAATTTACTCCACAAATAAATTATCATGGATCAGGTCTTTATAAAATAATTTCGGATTTTCATTTTTAGATAGAAATTCAGAATTTGTATTAAAAATAACTAAATACTACACAAAAAACAACTAAAATCCATCGTTTTATATCCCTTGTTACTTTTGTCAATCTTTAAAGAGAAAAAAGATACCCTTTTCTTATTATTGTTTACATAGATTTGCAACAACAAATTTATGCATACAGAATTTAATTTATTAATTCATATAAAATTTTATTATCATGAGAAAAGTATTACTTTCTTTGGCAGTTGTTTTAACTGCATTTAGTGTCAATGCAAAAGTTACAGGCTTTGTTTTAGATTCGGAGACTTATCCTGCAGCAACATTGAGTGGTTCAAATTATACGCTTTCTTCAAATGTCACAAACTTGAATTCGGGAATTGTAGTCAATAAGACGTCTTCCTGTGCTGAACTATCACTTCAGGTTGGAGCAATAGCTTCGGTTAGTGTTAATTTCCAAATTTCTGATGTGTCATTTCAGGCACAAGGACCATCATCAGGTAGTGCAAGAATTTCTTGGAAAATTTATCCTAATTATGTTGCTTGTAATACAGGTTCAGGAACTCCTGCGGCGGTTATCCCAACTGTAAGTGGAGATAAAATTACCGTAACATTAGGTACTAGTGATACCAGTAATCCAATCTCTTACACTATTACCGGTGCAGATAAAACAACTGTGAGTGTTGCAGTTGGTAAACAAGAAAAAGTTGAATTGACGGCAACAGGTGCAATTTCAATATCACTTCCTAATAAAGCCAGAGTTTATGCCATAGACGGAAAAAGTTCTACAAGTATTGAAAATATATCAGTTGATAGTGACAAAACAATAATTGACAAAAGCTATTACAACCTTTTAGGTGCTAAAGTTGATGCTTCCGCGACAGGAATTGTAATCGAAAAAACAATCTATACAGACGGTTCTGTAAGTTCACAAAAAGTATTGAAAAAATAAAATAGATATTCCATTCATTGTAAATAGCAG